>JAKQDD010000060.1 GCA_029556615.1 Verrucomicrobiota bacterium
AGGGCCTGCGTGGCGGGGTCCGCGTCGCCGCCTACTTCGACGCCATGAGGTCGAACGCTCGGCGGAAGAAACGGGCCCTACCGGTGATCCGGCGCACGATCTTGACCGCCTGGGACTCGGCGAGCTTGAAGGTCGCCTGCAATTCCTTGGCGATCTCGTCCTTGTCCTTGCCGCTCAGGAACAGGAACGTCACCAGCCCGCTCTTGCTCTCCTTCAGCTCGGCAACCGTGGTCGGCAGCCGGTCGACGGGCTCGGTGTCGGTTTCCTTCTCGACCTTCGGGGCCGGGTCCTTCTTGGCCTTGGGGGCCTTCGCCTTCCCGTTCTGCGCCGGCGCCGCGGCCGGGGCGGTGGTGGTCTTGGGCGTCTGCTCTTTCTTGGCTTCGGTGTTGGTCTTCATGCTGTTCTCCGATCTTTGTTTTGTTGTTGTTCCGCTCCGATCGTGAGCCTCGCTACGGTGAGGCCCCGGCGGCTGTCCACGGGAATCCATGAAAATCCTCAAAGCCGGTCGCTCGGGGCTCACGCCAGGTAGCCGAGCTCGCGCAAGGATGCGAACGGCTGGGGCCGGTCAGGCTCGGATCGGCCTACGATTATATGATCGAGAACTTCGATCTTGAGCAGTTGCCCCGCCCGCATCAGGTCCCGCGTCACCCGGATGTCGGCCTCGCTCGGCGTCGGATCCCCACTTATGCCGATATCGGCATAAGCGGGGTTATGCCGCATCCGGTTTTATGCCGCATGGCTCATCGTTCGCCCGATCTTTCGGGGAGTGAACCGCTTTCCGATGCGGCATAAAACGGAGGCTCTGTCACAGCTCTTTGAGGTAGCTCAGTAGTTTGTCGTCAGGCCGGTATCGCCCCGGCCTGTTTTGTATGGGGGTGATTTTGTCGAGCACGCTTCTCTTTAACTGAAGGTCGGCATCCAAGTAGATCTGGGTGGTTTCGAGTGATTCATGGCCAAGCCAGATGGCGATCAAGGCTCGGTCAACGCCGGCTTGAAGCAACTCCATGGCAGCGGTGTGACGCAATACGTGCGGCGTTACGCGCTTCTTCGCAAGCGAGGGACAATCGCGTTGAGCGGTTGTGACGTGTGTGGCCAAGGCATGTTGCACGGCATCGGCGCTGAGTCTGCCGCCGCTGCGACTGGGGAACAGGAAGCACGATTCGTCACTGCCCTGTTCACTCATCCACGCTTTTAGCACAGCCACGGTTGGTTTGGCCAGGGGCGTGCATCGCTCCTTTCGTCCTTTGCCTTCGCAATGGACGTATGCGCCGTGGCCAAACACGACATCTTTTTGCCGTAAGGCTGTGATCTCGGAGAGCCGTAGTCCTGTTTGTACGGCCAGCAGCAGCAAGGCGTGGTTTCGTCGTCCCCCCCAAGTGGATTTATCTATACTGCTCAGCAGGGCATCCACTTCCGACCGGGTGAGATAGCAGACGAGCCGGCGCGTTAATCGTTTATACGGTATGGCCAGCACCCGTTGGATCAAACCGGCGTGTTGCGGCGCTTCCAACGCCGCGTAGTGATAGAAGGCGCGAAGGGAGGCGAGCCGGGCGTTGCGGCTGCGCACGCTATTGGAACGGTTTGATTCCAGGTCATCCAAAAACGCCGCCAGGAAAGGCGCGTCCAGTTGCGCCAGCGATAGCTGTGATGGCGGGATGCCAAGCCGCTTCTGGGCGTATGCCGTCAGCAACCGGAACGTCTGTGCGGCGTCGCTTCGGTTGGAGAGAGCGCATTTCGCACCAACCGCGTCAACGGGCACGAACCCGGGATGTCAAAACGGTCAACTGGGTCGGGGTCAAACCTGCGAGTTTGCTCGGGAACCAGCGGGTTTTTGTGACACGCCGCGCGTTTTTTCGGTTTTGGTTCGTTCGCGTGCATTGTCAGGGCTGGCGCCAGACCTTCTGGCTCAACGACTTATAAAAGATTCCTTGAGTGTTACTAATCCGCTTTTATAGGCTTCATAATGGCGGCTCTCGCTGGCGTTCACGCCGCCGCAGGCGTGACCACGCTGTTCGCTACCCTCGGCAGCGCTCTCGCCGGCTCGCGGCTTGGTGCCGTCTACGCGGCCACGCTGCCGGCGGCTCGGCTGGCCTGAAGCCGCTGGCAAGCATGGTCGACATGCTCGGAGGGGTCGTTTCACGGATTTGATGCAGTTCTCGAATCCTCCCTGCCAGAGCATGTCGAGCGTGCAGGCGTGTGGGGCTTCCGCCGGGTGGGCGCCCCCGGTTGCATGCTCTGCATGCTCTGCATGCTATTCCAGCCCATATAGGAAATGCTCAAATCCCATATGGACCGTAAGAGCATGCTGAGCATGCAGAGCATGCAGCGAGCGGTCCCGGCGGGTCGGAATCCGGTCATCGCGGCACGCTTGGCACGCTCTGCACGCGGTTTGAGCCGATTTGAAAAACGCACCATTCTTGGGATCGACCCCCCAGAGCATGTCGAGCATGTCGAGCGTGCGGGGGACGGCGTTGGGCGGCGCGGCGGCGGGAAGAGACGTTGTTGCTGCCCACCGCGCCGCCCAAGGGCGCTTCCGGTCCTCAGCTGGCCATCCTCGGCGCTCTCTGCCGGTTTGCGGGCGCTCCGAGAGACCGCCGCGGGCGTGATCATCCTGCTGCCCGCCGCCGGCAGCGCTCGCGCCGCTTCCCGCGGGTGCTGCATGATCCGCATGATCTGCATGATCTTTGGGTCATATAGAGAAATGAGCAAAATCCATATGGGGTTAAACATCATGCGGATCATGCGATCATGCGGGTGGTGCAGGCCTATTCCCGGAATAAATCGCCGCCGGCTTTGACGTGGGGCATGATCTGTTCGGCCTGGTAGCGGCGTCGATGTCCTTTCCCGCTGATCATGAATCGGCAGTCGCCGATCATACAGCGGTCATACCGAAGGAGCGCGGCGCTGAAGGCGACTCTGACTGGTCGATCCGGCTCCCCTTCATCTGGGATCAGACGCGTGAATAACCCGGCTTCTTGCGCCAAGCCGACGACCTCGGTGAACGTCAGGGACTGGCCGCCTTCGGCCATTCGTTCCACCAGGGCGCGCATGTCGGCGAGGTCGGTGTCGGCGGCGCCTTCGATCTGGGGCGTCTCGAGGGGGCAGCCGAAGCCGGCGAACTCGACGATGCCGCCGAAGAGGTCCGACCAATCCGAGAAGCTGCTGTTCGAGCGGCTGGGCTTGGGGCGGCCGGCTTGATCCCAGGCGCGGATCAGGGACCACAAGGCGCCCAGGATGCGTGCCCGGTGCTTGAGCAGGAGCGGGGCCTCGAGCCGGCGCTGGAAGACCCGATCCTCGGCCCGCTCGACGCCCAGGAACAACTCGACGAAGAGGGACCGGCGGCGCATGTCGGGCGAGACGGTGGCGCCGTTGCCGGTCAGGAACACGACCGTGGACTTGCGCCCCATGAACTCCTTGGACTCGCCCAGGATGCGGCCCTTGAAGTGGCTGTTGGAGAGGAACAGTTCGAGCGGGGCGCTGGCGATGTGGCTGCGGACGTTGTCGAGCACGAGCACGGGCAACCCGGTCATCACGCTGACCAGGAGGCGCTTGTCCATCTCCTCGTCATTCCGCGGCCAGGCGGCGGTGGGGGCGTAGCCCAGGACCGGGATCGTACAGACCTTGGCCAGGAGCGTCTTGCCGGCCCCTTCGCGGTTGGCGAGGAAGATGAAGGCCGGGGGCAGCGCCAGGGGCGGGAGCAGTCCGATTCCGAAGACCGTCAGCATGGCGGAGATGACAACAGCCTTGGATCGCCCCGGATCGGCGAAGCCGAACTCCTTGAGGACATTCTCGATCACCTGGCGTGCTTCCTCGAGGGGCAGATCGGGCAGCTCGATCCCGCAGGTGGCCGTGAAGGTCAGGCTCTCGGCGTCATAGCCCTCGGGCAAGAGGGTGATCTCGCCCGAAGCCCGCCGCACGGGCATCCGCACCGGGTTGAACCGTTCGACCGGTCGCAGGCGGCTCAGGAACTGGGGCGAAGCCAAGACCCCTTCGGCGTCCGCCACGGACATGGTCCGCAGCGGGGTGACCAGAACGCCCTGGGGCGTCATGCGGACCCGATAGCAGAACAGGTACTGTTCGCACCAGGTGCGGAAGGTCTCGGGGCTCATGGGCAGGAGGCCGTCCTCGGCCTTGCGGGCGTGGAAGACCAAGTCGCCGCGGCGGAAGAGGTCCTTGTCCTTGAGCAGGTCAGCCAGTTCGGCGGCAGTGTCACTGAGGAGGTAGTTGTCGCCGGGGAGTCGGACGCGCGGCCGGGGGTCATTGGGCACCGCCGCAGGCGGCGGCTCGGTCGGGTTGTCGATCTCGGGGACATCCAGGATCTCGGGGGTGTTCAGGAGTTCAGGAGGCATGAGCGTGGAGGGGTTGAGGGTTGAAGAAGAACACGGTCTGCCGGTTTCCGTTGTCGCGTCGCGCATCCGGCATTCGCGCGAACTGTTCGGGTTTCCAGAGCTTCTTGTCGGCACCCAGGGCTGAGGCGTAGCGAAAGAACTTGCGGACCTTCTCTTCGGGTTGGCCGGCAACGAGGAACCAACCATGGAGAGACCTGCGGCCGGAGTGGACGACGAGGACCAGGGGGGCGCATTGGGCCAGGTGCAAGAGGACGGCCGCCTGCTGGTCGATGGCGCCCTGATCGGACTCGATCACCAGCCACCGGCGCGGGCCGGTGTTCGACTCGGTATGTTTGGAGGGTCTGCCGTCCTTGGTGATGCCCCAGACCGAGGACATGGGGGAAGGGACAAGGAGTTGCAGGCGGTTGAGTTCTCCGCGCCAGGCCGACCGTGGGCGGGTGTCGAAGCGGGACTTGGACCACCCGCAGCACAGGAGCGGATCGCCGGGAAAGAGAGCGTCGATGATGAGTTCGGTGAGGTTCAGGTCATCGTCCCACCAGAGCGGCGACAGATGCCAGAGGTCGGCCAGACCGATGCCGGAGGCGGCGACAGCGGCAATGCGCTCCGGGTCGCGCTCCGGCCAGACAGGGGGACGCCGATGGAGTCGGCCTTTGCCCCGCGGCGATCGGTTGCCGGGGGGCGAGTCGGGCTCGAACGCCTTCCGAACGGCGTCGTCGATCTCACGTTCCGGGACAGAGCGTCCGCAGTTGCGGCTGGCCTCGCGGAGGACGTTGGCGGTGGTGGCCGGGACGAGCCCGCCCCAGCGGCATCGATTGGCCTGAGCCAGGAGCCAGGTGTGCACGCCGTCGCCGGTGTGCGGGCAGGGTTGGATTCGCAGGCGCATAGGTCAGTCGGCGGTTCGTTCGAGGTGCGCTCGGAGCTGGCCGCGGAGCCCGGCCAGGCCGACCAGCTTCCAGATCACCGACCAATCCACCGCGGGCAGCACGACAGACTGGCCGGCGGGCACGCCGGTATGGATGTCGACTTCCTGGAGGGTCCAGGGCGGTTGCTGGCCGCCGAAGACAAAGAAGAACTTGCCCGGCACCGGCTGCTGCTGCGAGAGCGTGCGGACCTGCCAGAGGTAGAGCGCGGTCGAGACGGTGGCGGCCTGGGCTACGTTCCAGTCCCGTTTGCGATCGAACATGGCGACCAGGGCGAAGCGGCGAATGAGTTTGAACCGCGTGCGGTACACGTCCGGCTCGTACTCGAGGAAGATGCGCTCTTCGGTGTTCCCGCCCCAGGCCTCGATTCCGAAGGCGCCATCGACATCATTCATGAGGTACTCCCGGCCCAGGAAGTTCCGGTGGGCGTTGGCCCACCCGTCGCCCTGGCCGTCGAGGCGAGCGCGGGTGCCGTTGAGCAGTCTGGGGGTGGGATCGAGGATCATACGAGTTGCACGCGTTGGGTGGCCCGCTTGAGCGCTTCGGGATCGATGTCACAGCCGACAAAGCGTCGGCCCAGCGCTAGGGCGGCGACGGCGGTGGTGCCGGCGCCCAGGAACGGATCGCAGACCAGTTGGCCGGGGGCGGACAAGCGCCCGACCAAGTCGAGCATGCCGCTCTGGCTCTGGCCCCAGTCATGCCAGCGTTTGTCGTTGTCATTGGGATCGGAGCGGGCGACATCGCCGATCCAGTCGCCGGAGCCGAAGAGCAGGACTGGCTTCCAGAACGTGTTGACCTTGGCCGACCACTGCTGGACGGCTTGGCCGCCGGGGGTGAGATAGGCGAGGGTCCAGCGGTAGGTGAGATGGGCGCAGAGGATGGCGAGGATGTCGGGGAGGTAGGTCTGGCCGACCATGACGGCGACCAATGGCACGTGAGCGGCGGCGCACCCCTTGGCGAGGTCGGCGTAGAGGGGGAGGAACTCCTTCGGGTAGGGCGGATCGGTGATGACGACGTCAGGGCGAACGCCCGAGGCGAAGAGCTCAGCGCAGGAGCAGTGGCGAAGGTCGCAGACGGCGGCGAGGTCCTGGCGCTTGGCGGCGGTGACCTGGGCGCAGGCGGCTTCGAGTTGTCGGGCGTGTTCGGCACGGCGGGCTTCGCGGATGGCGGCGGCCATGGTGGTCTGGCCCTGGATGACCTGCTCGGCAAGATCGGGCCGCTTGGCGTC
>JAKQDD010000067.1 GCA_029556615.1 Verrucomicrobiota bacterium
CGGTCTGCATCTGCTCGTGGCCGAACACCACCGCGCCGAGCATCACGTCCTCGGGCAGCTCCTGGGCTTCGGACTCGACCATCAGCACGGCGGTCTGGGTGCCGGCGACGACGAGGTTCATGCCGCTCGACTGCAGCTCGGTGGCGGTCGGGTTCAGGATGTATTGCCCGTCGAGGTAGCCGACGCGCGCGGCACCGACCGGGCCGTTGAAGGGGAGGCCGGAGATCGCCAGCGCGGCCGAGGCGCCGATCATCGCCGGGATGTCGGAGTCGATCTCGGGGTTCAGCGACAGCACGGTGATGATGACCTGGACTTCATTCATGAAGCCATCGGGGAAGAGCGGGCTGATCGGGCGATCGATCAGGCGAGAGGTGAGGATCTCCTTCTCGCTCGGACGGCCTTCGCGCTTGAAGAAGCCGCCCGGGATGCGGCCCGCGGCGTAGAACTTCTCGACGTAGTCGACGGTGAGCGGGAAGAAGTCCTGGCCCGGGCGGGCCTCCTTGGCGCCGACCACGGTGGCCAGCACCACAGTCTCGTCCATATTGACGATGACGGCGCCGCCGGCCTGGCGGGCGACTTCACCGGTTTCCAGGGTGACGGTGTGGGCGCCGTAGGCGAAGGTTTTCTTGATTGCGGTAGGCAAGTTGGTATTCCTTGTTCTTTCGGTGGATGCAGCAAACGACAACTGCTTGCGGCGGGCCGTCCGAGCGGACGGCCAGGCACCGCGGAGGGACGGTCTCGGGCGGGCGCGCGAACGCGGCGGGAGAACGGCAAAAAGCCGGCGCGGCCGCAGGGGCACGCACCGGCTTTGCTGGCTTACTTCGCCCTGATCGGCGCTGTCGGACTCGTCACGGACAGCAATTACTTGCGCAGGCCCAGACGCTCGATCAGATTGCGGTAGCTGTCGGCGTTGCGACCCTTCAGGTAGTCCAGCAGCTTGCGGCGCTGGCTGACCATCTTCAGGAGGCCGCGGCGGGAGTGGTGATCCTTCGCGTGCTCCTTGAAGTGGGGGGCGAGACCGTTGATGCGGGCGGTCAGGAGCGCGATCTGGACTTCCGGGGAG
>JAKQDD010000069.1 GCA_029556615.1 Verrucomicrobiota bacterium
CCTGCGCGAGTCCTTGCGCCTGGCGACGCGGCTCAACGAGGAACTGGGGCGGCGGCGGGAGTGAGTCCTGTCGCACTGGAGCGCGGCGGCGTGTCGGAATTTCTTACACTGCGCCCTTTTCGCGATCCGTCCCGCCGAGCCCTAGGCACGCCAAATCAGGCACTTGCCGTGTCGATTGAACTCCGGGCGTGAAATTTGCTACTAAAGGCCTGAAGTATCGGAAAGTCGGCTGAAGTTGCGCGGCTATAATCTGAACGTAGTCGCCATCGCGCGCATTGAAGAGGTTTCCCCATGTCCAACTCCCTGCCCGAAAATTCGGTCGAACGCCGCCGCAAGGTCCTCAAGGGTGCGCTCGCCGCATCCGGCGTGGTGACCATGGGCTACAGCGGGTCGGCGCTGGCGTCGTTCAACTGCATCCAGAAGACGACCCTGGAGGCGCCGTTCAATGGCCGCCAGCTCGTCCAGGTGATCCCGGAGGCGTACCTCGGCTGGAAGTGGCAGTCGATCACCGTCAGCGCAGACGGCGACGCCGACGGTTCGCATACAGGGTGGTTCAATTACCTCGGGGTGAATTACAGCGTTGCGTTGAACAAGCTTGGTAGTGCCTGGAGCGCGACCAGCAACCCGGAGCAGGCCTCGACGACGCCCCCGATCAGCCCGACGCTTGTCCCGATGTTCTTGCTGGTTCTGTACGACACGTCGGGCTCGGGCTACTCCCCAGCGACCCCCTCCTCCTACGTTGCCGGTGCCGCTGCCACCCCGGGCGGTAACCTGCCCGCGGAATTGCCGCAACCCATCACCGACTCCTGCCACGCCTCGCTCAACCCGGGCACGAGCGGTGGCGGAACCAGCGGAGGCTGAAGCGGGGGTGCAAGCAACCGTCGCCCCCTCGCCGCTGCGCTGGCTGGAAGACTACTGCCTGTCCATGGACGGGCAGTTCGTTTTTCTGGACCCCGTCTCCTGGCAGACCCACCTTCTCACCGAAGGCGCCGCGCTGGTGTTGCGCGAGGCCGCGCTGGCGATCGAGGAGGCGCGCTTCGACGCCTTCCGGGACGAGGTCGTCGAGGCCGGCGGCTGGCCGCCCGCGCTGGAG
>JAKQDD010000070.1 GCA_029556615.1 Verrucomicrobiota bacterium
CGGTACAAGTCGCGGCTGACCGTGGCGTCCGCCAAGGAACCGCCGGCCGAGACCCCGAAGAAGACGCGGGCGTAGCTCAGCTGGTAGAGCATCGGCTTCCCAAGCCGAGGGTCGCGGGTTCGAATCCCGTCGCCCGCTCCAGAATAAAAGGCCGTCCTACAAAGGGCGGCCTTAATTTTTTCTTTGTTTACGGGCGTTTTCGGCATCCTCACCCCTTCACCCCTTGCTTTAGTCTCTGTTAGTCCCGAATAGTGAAAAAGGGGTGAAAGTAGCACCGCACTATTACCTTTTTTATTACCCCGCTATTACCTCGTGATAGGGGCAAGATGCCCGCCCAGAAAGGCCCGCATTCGCACCACGATGGCCCAGGACGCGCCGAAGGCATCACCCCGGCATCATTTTACTTGGACGGCCCGAGAGCGTTTAAGAAGCGAAATTCGCTGAAAACGCTTGCCCGGCGGCCGTTTCGGTGAAAACGGCCCGTCCGGAGAGTTAGACTATTCAGTTCGCCACCGCCGCACGGGTGTCGGTCTTGGGTTCGTCTGATAGCTTGTCGGCCGATGCGTCCGACAAGCTATTCTTTGGTCGCCCAATGCCACCAGTCAGACCACCCTTGACCGCCCGCAGCCGCTTCGGCGCGGCACAATAACCCCATGAGTTCGCATTAACCCCTTGAGTTGGGCAACCTCATAGGTGCGGGCAACCTCATAGAAGGCCGTTGCCGAGGCCGCCAAGGCGCGGAAGGTGGCGACGCAGAACAATGATACCGGCCGAGCAGTTTTGGCAAATTTGCCAAAACAGGTAGATGACGCAATCCACGCCCGCGAGCAGGCCGCGGCGGCCAAATAACGGGATAATGTCATACGGGGGTGCGGTGCGGTGAATTTCGCGATATCCCGACACGGGCGGGCTCGTAGGATGCCCCAGGACGGGCGAAAGCGGCGCGGCCCGCATCGCAGCATCCCCCGAAAAAGAGGGCCGCCCCGTTGGTGGGGGCGGCGGTAGATGCCGGGGGGCGCCCGGCGCGCGTCAGGGTGAAGGGCGGCGCGGCGAGTTCTCAGCCGAGCAGCGGGCGGGGGAGCCGTCGCCGGCCGAGCTCGCCGGCCGTTTTATTCGAGCTCGAGCCGAATCCAGCCCGCGCCGCGGTGACGGCCCGCCTCATAGAGTTCGAGCAGGCGCGCCGCGGCTCGTTCTGCGGGCGGCAGCATTTCGCGCGGCCAGCCGGCGGCGAGCAGGGGCTTGCCGCGCTTCAGGGCGGCCACAAGTTCGGCGGCGTCGGCGGCTTCAATGAGCGCTTTCGGCGCGTCGTAACAGTCCGGCCGATAGATGGACTCGAGCGGTTCACCAGAATCCGAGCCCGCGCCGGCCGGATGCCAGCCGGCGGCCGCGGCGGCCTCGAGGATGTCAAGGTAGGCGGCCGGCGGGACGGCGAAAGCGTCGCCCGTCCCGTTGCTCAGGCGCACCAGCGCCGTCCCGGCCAGCCGGCGCGCATCCCAGGGGCGGCCGTGCTCGAGCGTCACCGTCCCGGCCGAGCGCAGCCAGGCGGCGAAGTCCCGGCGCGTCGTGGCGCGGTTGTCCGTTTCGCGGGCATGGGCGCTGAGCCAACCGCCCACAATCAAGCCATCCCACCATCGCTCAAGGGCGGCGGCGAGCTCGGCCGCATCATCGGGCGAAATGGTTGAGCCCGGCCCGCCGGGGGTGTATGTTTCATCGCACAGCACCCCCCGGCTCGCTGCGTGAATCCGGCAAGGCACGGCGGGCGTCCAGCCCATTTCGATGCCGAAGCCCAAAGTTTCGGACAGCCAAGCCGGCCGGACGTAGCACGGCCGGGCGGCCGCGCTTGCGTTTAGTTGATACTTCATTTTCGGCTAACCTCCCGTTTAGGTATCACCCCAGCGCCCCCGCAGATACGGCACCAGATAGGCGGCTGGGTGAAACGGCCCTCGGCAATTACCGGCCCGCACTCGGGGCAAGTCTCCGTCTCCGGCGGCGGAGGCGTAGGCGGCGGCTCAGCACTCAGCGCTGCGAGCGTTTTTGCGTTGGTCTCTTTGGCGTAGGCGTCCCATTCGGCATCCGTCATCTCTTCGGTGGCGCGTGAAGAGCGCGGCTTGTAGTGTCTGAGCGCCCGCTCCCACCAGGCCAAAAACCAAGCGTGAAGCTCGCTTTCAGGTATGCTGGCATAGTAGTCCGGGTTCTTTCGAAGTTTGGGCTCGACAAAGGACGCCCACTCGCGCTCGAAGTTAATGGTGGGATATCCAGCCTCGAAGGCGGGCATCCCTTCTTCAAAGGCCCGGCGATATCGGCTTATCATCGTTTCTTCATCCGAGGGTGAGCCAGGCAGCACAGGCACCGCATCGCAAGAAGCATGGCTCTGTTCTTCGCTCTGCTCTTCTCTGCTCTCGCTCTGTTCTTTTCTGTTCTGTTCTTCTTCTGCTCTATTCTGCACCGTTACATCACCGTTACAGTAACGGTTCTGTAACGTTACATTTTCTTCTTTCTCGCTGATTCTTTTAGAAGCACGGTGGCGCTTCACTCGCTCGGCTGAATTGTCGGATTTCAGTTGAAGGCGCGAAAAGTTGAAAAATTTCCAAGTTTCATCCATGAAACCGAGCTCGAGAAAGAGCGTTTTCGTTTCAGCGAGCGCCCGGCGGCTGATGCCGAGGGCGCGCCGAATTTCATCTTCGGTATAGTCACCGTCGCCGCCAGTTCCAAGGTGCTCTTCACCGTGAAGACAGAGCAGCGCGATATGCCGTCGCTGCATCTTTTCGGACATCCCTTGAATCCGCGCGTGGTGAAGCCAGCTTGTGTATAATCGCAGCCAAGGCATCGCCATAAGTCACCCCCGCTCTCAGCGCGCCGCTCATTCGGCCGCGGCCCGGCCGTTCTTCGCGGCGAGCCAGCTTTCGAAGTGCGGCTTGCTGATATAGAGGCGGCGGCCGAGGCGCACCAGCGCGCCGGCTTCTTCGAGTTCTTCGCGGTTCGAGAAAACGGCCCAGCGCAACGCGCCGGCCGAGCGAAACACGCTGGGATACCTTGCCGCCAAATCCTCGATTCGGTAAAGCGCCTCAAGCTGAATCATGTTTCACCCCCCTTGAACGTGTCGAGCTTCATGCTCGCAAGTCCAGTATAGAGCCGGTGAGCACCCCCCTTTACAGAATGGCCCCCGAAAGGGGGGCTCATTTTGTAACGCTTGCTGGGCGGCTATTTTCGGCGGGCGAGATACGTTTTCAACGCCTCGGCGGTAGGCGGCTTGAATCGGCCTTCGCAGAGCGGGGCGAGGTAGCGCTCGATTGTCTCTTGAATCCACAGCCGGCGAAGTTCATTCAGGGCCGCCCCCGGCTCGGCTTGCGTGGATTCGAACCAGTCCGGCGGTTCATCGGGCAAAAATTCGAGCTCGACTTCTTCCAAGTCCCACAAGCGCCCGGCGAGTTCTTCCCACTTGGCCCCAGGCGGCCGCCCCCGCGGGCGCTCGGATAAGCCAGCATGGCGCAGGGCTTCAATGACCGGCCCGACAATCGGCTTCTTCGCCGGCCCATCCAGCGCCCTCCACACATCCGAGAGATATTTCCGGCTTCGCTTCGCCGCCGGGACGGGACACAGCAACCTGAAATAATGGCTCTCGAGCAAGTCAGCTAGCCGCTTGATTGCTTCGCGCGTTTCTTCATCGTCCAGCGCGAGCCCCCAGCGCTTGCGATATTTTCTGTCTTTTCGGATTGTCTCGAAGAGATTGATTTCGTACATTTCCCCCGCCTTTCCGGCCTCACTCGCCCACCGCGGGCTCGGCGGCGCCGGCTTCGATACGGTGATATTCATGCACCCATCCAAGCGCGGCACGAGCGGCGGCCAGGTGCTCTCGGGCGGCGTCAATCACAAGGTTCCGTCCGAGGGTGGCCTCTTCCCCCAAATCGCCGCCGGACACCTCGCCCAGCAGCGCCAGCAGGGCGTCGGCGCGGCTCAATTCGTCCATCGCGCAAGCGGTTTCGTTCGTCATCTTGAACCCCCACTCAGAGTTGTTCATCGTCATCACTCCCCCAGCGCCCGGCGGGCTTCTTCGAGAGCGTGGCCCGCGGCAAGATGGCTGTAGCGCTGTGTCATTTCGAGCGAGCGGTGGCCGAGCAGTTCGGCCAGCGCGGAGAGAGAAACGCCCCGCATCACCAACTTGGACGCGTAGGAGTGCCTCAGGTCGTGAAGGGTGCAGCCCCGAATCCCGGCCCGCTTACACGCGGCCGCCCAGGCCGTTTTTAAACTGGCGACGGGCTTCGAGGGGTCAGCGGGCGAAGCGAAAACAAGCTCGGTCACGGTGGCCCGCTCGGCCTTGAGGCGGCGCAGTTCTTCGGCGGCGGCATCGCTCAGGGGCAGCGCCCGGCCGCGGCGGCCCTTCGTCCCGGCGGCCTCGAGCGTGATTTGTCGGCGGGCGAAGTCCACTTGCCGCCAGCGCAAGCCGGCGACTTCACCGAAGCGCGCGCCCGTGGTGAGCAGCAGCAGCACAATCGGGTACAGAAACGGCGAGCGAAATTTTTCATCCGCTCGAAGCGTGGCCTCGCGGCAGGCAGCAAGCAAGCGCGCCTCTTCATCCTCGCTGAGAAAGCGCTCGCGGCCCGGCCGGGGCTTCGGCTTGGCGAGCTTGTCGGCCGGCGATTCTTTGAGCCAGAGCCACTCGCGAATCGCCACGTTGAACACGCTTCGAAGGGTTTTGAGGTAATGGGCGCTCGTGGTGCTACTTACCCCGCCGGCCAGCGCGGCGCGTCGCCCGCGGGCGTCGCCCGGCCCCTCGGCGGCCAGCTTGTCAAGGGCGGCCTTGATATCGGCGGCCGTGAGGCGGGCGAGCAGTTTCGCCCCGAGCTCGGCGCGCCACCAAGCCAGCCGGCTCGCATCCGTCGCCTGGGTGCTCGCCGCCTTTTGCTTGAGCACGGTTTTTTCGTAACGCTTGATTGCATCGCCCAGCGTCCGGCGCTCGCCCTCGGGCTTGGGCATCACTCGGGCCTCTTCGAGCTCGAGTTCTTTCGCCCGCGCCCAGCGCTCAGCCAGCACTTTCGAAGTGAAGCGCTTTGTGATGGCCTTGTGGCCGCGCTTTACGATGATACAGTCCCACCGCGGCAAGCCGCTCGGCGTCGTGATTCTCCGAATACAAGCCATTTCGCACCCCCGCGCTTGAATTGACTACAAGCCCATCTTACACCCTATTCTTCACTCTGTCTATTACCTTTTTTATTACCCCGGCATATAAAAGGCAATACAGGCGGGCCTTGACTTCGGCTTCCCAAGCCGAGGGTCGCGGGTTCGAATCCCGTCGCCCGCTCCAAAATAAAAGGCCGTCCCCACCGGGACGGCCTTCGTGTTTTTCCGCCCGTACCGCGCGTTCGACGACCGCGCGCATCGCGCCCCTTCAGGGCGCGGGGCATGCCGCAAGGCGTCGCTCATCCGGGCCTGCGGCCCAGGCTATTGACCGCCGTCCCTCCGGGCCGGGAGCGTGCCAACGATGCAGGTACCTCGCGGCCTGGCGGCCGCGAGTTCCAACGGCAGGATGGCGGGGATTCTGATGGGGTGATGGAGGATTGCGGTGGAGCTGCGGGGGAGGGAGGGCAGCCGGGTGATCTTGCCGTGGCCGAACGCGCGGCCGGAGGCCGCGAGGTAAAGCGGGCCGCGTCCGGCGGACGCGGCCTACGGCAGGGCCCGGCCGCGCAGGCGGCCGCGGAATGTAGCCCGGGCCGAGAGGCCCGGGTGGGCGGCTCTCATGCGGCGTGGGAGAGCCGCGCAGCGGCGGGAGAAGTTGATCCGGATCGATGATCGATTCCATTTGATTTACGCGCTTCTGATATTAATAACGAATCAATTTGAAACTGTTCGACCCATGGGCTCATTCCCGCCGCTCCTGCGGAGCTCGGAGTGCGCAACCGTCCGGCTTACCCGGGCCTGTCGGTCCGGGCTACATGCCTCCGCCGCCGCAGGCGGCGGGATTCCGGCGACCCCGCTGCAGCGAGCCGGCGCCGGGCGTCATCAAAGTTGAGACGCTGAGACGCGGAGGCGGACAGGTGTGCCGGGGCTGCATCTGCCGGAATCGGCGCCGGGGCCCGGTCGCGCAGGCGGCCGCGGAATGTACCCCGGGCCGAGAGGCCCGGGTGGGCGGCTCTCAGACAGCGTGGGAAAGCCGCGCGATCGGCGGGAGAAATTGAACAGAGTCAGAAACCCATTCAATTCAATCCAGCATGAATCTCTCGTCATAAGCGATTCCGTTCTTTTCCAGAAAAAGCCTCAGCTCATCTTCAAACGTCATTCGGCGATGATGCGTTTCCTGGTTTCTGATGTAGTGACGCACCGCGGGCACAGCCGATTCACTCACCGTGAACGCGGAATAGCCCCGCTGCCAGGCAAATTTGGCCGATAACAGATGCTGGCTATTTATCCATTTGGACGCATTGGCTTTGACATCGCCGATGACTTTAGCCAACGCCTTCGCAGGGCTCAATTTAGACAGCATGTGCACATGTTCACTCGTTCCGCCAATTTCCAACAGTCGACCCTTTTCTCCCCGGATCGCTCCACCCAAATAGGCATAGAGACGCTGCTGCCAATCGGGCTGGATCATCGGATACCGATGTTTCGTTGAAAAGATGATGTGGTACAACAAATTGGTAAATGTGTCCGCCATCAGCGATCTCCTTTCATTAGATTAATGCGCTTCTAGTATTAATAACGGATCAATCTGAAACTGTTCGACCCATGGGCTCAATCCCGCCGCTCCTGCGGAGCTCGGAATCCTCAATCCCTCCGCTGACCCGGACCTGTCGGTCCGGGCTACATCCCGCCGCCGCCGCAGGCAGCGGGATTCCGGCGACCCTGCTGCAGCGAGCCGGCGCCGGGCGTCGAAGCGGTGAGTTGGGGCTGGCCCGTCGGCCGCGAGTTCCAGCGGCAGGATGCGGTGATTCCGGCGGGATGAGAGGGGATTGAGGTGGAGCTGCAGGGGCAGCCGGGTGATCCTGCCGTGGCCGAACTCGCGCATGGAGTGCGCGAGGTACTACCATCGTGACGTGGTCGAGCTCGCGCACCGCAGCAGCGTGAGGTACTCAATCCTGCCGTATCCGAACGCGCGGCCGGAGGCCGCGAGATGCCGCCGCCGGCGGGATCCCGGCGAACCTGCTGCGGGGAGCCGATGAAAGGATGGCGAACTTCGCAATTGATGTCACTTCAGATCCATTTTAAAATCAAACCTCGAAAAACGGTTTCTATCAGCTGCTTGAATAATCCTCCCAATTTCGCCGCTTAACGTACTAAACGGCATGCAGGCTAAGGAGCACATGATGAAACGGGAAATCATTCTTGGATGGCGGTTTTCGATCACGGCCGCATTCGTCCTTGTTGGTTGCTTCGGGTTATGTGCCGCCGAGGTTGATCTCAGCGGCACGTGGGAATTTGGTTCCGCCGGCCAATCGTGGACTTTTTCCTCATTGGGGAACAATCGCTACAACGCCGTCGAAAAGGGATACGGCAATGCCCGCGGTACGGCAACCGTCAACGGCAATTCCTTCCGCCTCGATTTCACCTATTCCGGCGGCTCAGGGTATTTCGAGGGAACGATCGCTCCGGATGGCATGACGATCCAGACCATCCGACATTTTGACGGGGCAGCCTTCACCTTCCGCCGCCTTAGAAAATCCGGGGATTCGGCCATCAAGCCTCAGGAGACATCCAAACCCGCGCCCGGTTCCGACATGTCCGGCAAATGGAAATTTGGTCCCAAAGGAGAGTATTGGATGCTGACCCGGCTGCCTGATGGCCGCTATCGGGCCCAGGAATACGGATTTGGTAGCGCCAGTGGCACCGCGACATTCACGGGGCGGGATTTTCGACTTGATTTCACGTTCGGCGGGGGCTCGGGATACTTCGTGGGCGTGGTTGACGCGGATCGCCGGACCATCAAGGCCGTTCGCCATCACGATATGGTCGATTTCACCTTCGAATATCTTGGACCGATCGAAGAGACTCCAAACGGGGACAGGGCGGCGTCACCGGCCGATAAGGAAACCGTCGGGAAACATCCCGACAGCCTCGCTTTCCCCGCAAACACGGGAGCATTCGCCACGGATGAATTCCACTGGAAACGAGTGGACAACACGAACCACTGGGGAAAGTCCTATTCCTTCCGGATCCAGGGTCCCGCCACCCTCACCTTCCGCTGTGTCATCCAGCCCTTCGACGGCCTCAGCTTCTTCAACAAGGTCGAACCCGTGTTCCGCCACAACTTCGCAGATGCCATGGAATTCGTGAAGGGCGGGGAGTCCTTCGACGGCAAGCCCCTCGAATCCTACAGCGTCTCCGCGAGCTACCATCTCCATCGGAAAGTCCAAATCTACCACGCATGGTCGACCTGGAAGCTCCCTGCGGGCCATTCGTTCGAGGGGAAGGTCGAGGTCGGAGCGCCCGGCAACGACGCCGGCGCCTGGTATCAACATGCCGCAGATGCCTGGTTCGAGGTGGTCCCCGGTGACGTGGGAGGCGGCTCTCCTTCAGGTCCAGCCATCTCCAGCACTCCTGTGACGCCCGGTCAGGATACACCGCCCGCCAGGATTTCAGGCACGTACAATCTGGACGCCAACAACTATTCCGGAAAGATCGAGATCGAGAACAGCGGTTCGCAGTGGAAAGTAAAGTTATGGTACGACGTTACCAAAAACTGGGAGACCATGACCGAAGTCCAATTCGACGCCAAAACCGGAACGCTGACGTTCGTCCGGCCATGGGTTGGGAAACCGCGCTTCCAGGTCTATACCGGAAAACTCTCCGGATCGACGATCACCGGCACATTCACCGACGTGAACAGCCCGGGGAAGAGCTTCCCCTGGAAGGCGATCCGATAGCAACCCATATCGGGAGTGAGGTGCGCACCAACAATGGATGATTGAGGTATGGAGGACCGGCTGTCTTGCCAAAGGGCAAACTAAAGGCTGATTGTCTAGCAGTCGGTGGCCAGTGGGTCGGCGCGGCATCAACGGAAAGGCTGTCGCGCGTGTTCTCTGACGGGTCAGTGTGTTGCCCGATAATTCGCTGGGATGAGTGGCTGGCAGGAGGCTTCAGATGGGAAACGCGAGATTGTGGTATCACGGCGGGATCGCCGGAGTGCTCGGCATCTGCTGCTACATCATGGCGATCCTCATTTCGTGGCCGGACACGCAGTGGGGCTTGTCCGTATCCGTGATCGTGGCCAGCGGGTTTCCGATTCTGGGGATCGTGGCGAGCTACGCCATCTGCGACTACATCGCGGCGCCGCGGGCGACGGCGGCCAACCGGATCGCCCTCGGGTTCGCGATCTCCGGTTTTGCGACCCTCCTGGCGATGTTGCTGGTGCAGGTGGCCGTCAATTCCGCCCTGCCGGAGATCACCCGCGGTCTGGACGCGACCGCGGCGAGGGCGCTGACGCGCGCCATGCGCATGGTCGACCTGGGCCTGGACGTGGCCTGGGACCTGCTGTACAGCACCGCGATGATCTTTTGGGGATTCGCGTTACGAACACGCCGCGGATTCGGGCCGGGGTGGGCGTTCCCGTCGATGGCCCTGGGCGCGCTGCTCATCGTCCTGAATGTGGCCACGTTTCCGTGGCCCCCGGGCGATCACGGCTCGGTCGACCTCGGGCCCGTGGCGGCGCTGTTCATTCTGGCGCTGAATATCCGTTTGGCGTATCTGGGCTGGCGGGCCCTGCGCTCCGGATCGGGGCGGGACACGACTGCGGAGTCCTAGCGGCAAGCGCTAATCACTGAACCGTGCCGGAATCACGGGTGACGTCGTGCCGCAGCACCCCGGACCGCCGTGAGGTCCTGATGGTCTGGAGTGCGGCGGCATGACGCCGCTCTGGATGGGCGCGGAGCGCGAGGCACAATTGCGGAGTGCGGGTAGGTTCACCCTGTGAAATCTCGGTGCCCGCGTCCCGCGGAAACCAGAGCGCAGACTTGTCCGCGCACTCCTGTACATTGTAATCGCGTGAACGGCGCAGCGGTGGGGAACACCAGCGCACTCCTGGTTGGTGAACAACCCGTTTTGGATTAGTGTCCCTGTCGCTGTGTCCGGGATCGCCGCAGGAAACAGGCCAAACACCATCCGATTCGGTTAGGATGAGTCCGG
>JAKQDD010000071.1 GCA_029556615.1 Verrucomicrobiota bacterium
GGGGTGCCGGCGGTGGGGGTGGAAGATAGCTTCTTCGAGCTGGGGGGGCACTCGCTACTGGCGATGCAGCTGCTGTCGCGATTGCGCGACACCTGGGGGGTGGAGTTGCCCCTCCAGGCCTTCTTTCAAAACCCGACTGTCACGGCCATGGCCTCGCGTATCGATCGCGGGGACGGGCTCCGACCCGCAAGAGTGGCAGAACATCTCGACTTGGCCGCCGAAGTCACTCTGCCTTGCGAAACCGCCATTTCCTCGCCGCACCGGGAGCCCATGTCAGTCCCGAAATCGATTCTGCTGACCGGCGCAACTGGCTTCCTGGGGGCCTTTCTGCTCTATGAACTGCTTGAGCAAACGGACGCGCATGTCTATTGCCTCCTGCGCGCCTGCAACGCCGAGAGCGGCGGCCACAGGCTCAGCCGCGTTCTCTCTGCCTATCTTCTTGATCCATCCGTGTTGGATTCGCGGGTCACGGTCGTTCCCGGCGACTTGGCCCAGCCGGGATTAGGCATGCCCGCGGCCGAGTTTGACCGGCTCGCAGAGTGCATCGATGCGGTCTACCATAACGGCGCCTGGGTGAATCTCGCATTGCCCTACGACATCTTAAGGGCGGTGAACGTGCAAGGAACGCGGGCGATCTTGAACCTGGCAGCCCGGGTGAAGTCGAAACCGCTGCATTATGTTTCCACCCTGAGCGTCTTTCCAACTCAAGGCGCCTCCTCCGGGACCGTCCACTCGGAACACGACAGCCCGGACGACTGGCGGCAGTTGGATGATGGCTATTCCCAGAGCAAATGGGTGGCAGAAAAGACGGTCGCTCTGGCGGCGGCCAAGGGGTTGCCAGTTGCAATCTACAGACCTGGGAGGATCAGTGGCCACAGCCTGACCGGCGCCTGGAACACGAGCGACTTTACCTGTTGCTTTCTCAAAGGGTGCCTGAGGCTCGGCTGCGCCCCTTGCCTTGACGCGCTGGGCCCGGACGACATGACGCCGGTGGATTATGTCAGCCGTGCGATCGTCCATTTGGCGCGAACACGCAAGGCCGATGGGGGAGCCTACCATCTGTGTAATCCCAGTCCTTTTTGGTGGAGCACTTGGTTCGCCTACGCTAACGATCATGGCCACACAGTGCGATTGTTGCCGTACGCGGAATGGCGTGAGCACCTCCTGCGAGCGAGTCGCGATCCCATTCCCAACCCGCTCCGACCTTTCATGAATCTGTTCAGCCAAGATCTGCTGTTGCGCGAGCGTCTACCACGTTTCCGTTCCGACATTGCAGCTGAGGCTCTCGCCGACAGTCCGATCCGCTGCGCCCCGGTTGATGCCACTTTGTTTGGCACTTACTTCGCCTACTTTGCTCGAAGTGGCTTTATGGGTTAAGCGCGTGGGTGTGGTTAGCAGTCATTCCATCCGGAACGGGTTCAGGGCGACATGAACGGAGGGCTGATGGGGTCTGGCGTGGCAGATGCGTGAGAGATATGGCGGTCGCAGGTCGGTGATTTGGGTTGCCAAGGCGTGGTTCTCGTAGTAAGCGAGCGTGCACTGACATTGACCCCGGATGCATACTCGCGAAGACATTGTCCGACTCACCGAATTGGCGTCCTGCGCGGGCTGAGCGTCCAAGCTTGGCCAAGAGGCCCTGTCGCAGGTTCTGCGACGGATCCCGCCGGGGCATGATCCGCGTTTGCTGGTCGGGACGGCGACGGCGGATGACGCGGGGGTCTTTTTGCTCAATGCCCGGCAGGCGTTGGTGCAGACGGTGGATTTCTTCACGCCGATCGTCGATGATCCCTATCGCTACGGCCAGATTGCGGCGGCGAACTCGCTATCCGATGTCTACGCGATGGGGGGGCGGCCTCTGACGGCGCTGAACATCATGGGAGTGCCCGATGAACGGCTTGATCCCCGGGTGGTGGGCGCGATTCTCCGCGGTGGCGCGGCCAAGGCGCGCGAGGCCGGATGTGTGATTGTGGGGGGCCACACGATCAAAAATCCCGAGCCGTTCTACGGGCTTTCCGTAACGGGTCTTGTGTCACGGCACCGGCTGGTGACCAATGCGGGGGCACGGCCGGGAGACTGGTTGGTGCTGACCAAGCCCCTCGGGACGGGGATTGTCACCACGGGTATCAAACAGGGCATTGCTCCGGCAGCCCTGGCGCGGCGGGCGATGGCGTCCATGTCCCGGCTCAACAGCGTCGGTGCCGAGGTGGCCGAGCAAGGCTGGGTGCGCGCCGGAACGGATGTGACGGGTTTCGGCCTGCTGGGGCATCTGGGGACGATGTGCCGGGAGAGCGGGGTCGGAGTCGATCTGTGGGCGGACCGGGTGCCTGTGTTGGGCCGGGCCGTGCATGACCTGGTGGGCAAGGACTGTGTTCCTGGCGGAACGCGGCGCAACCTCGCCGCCGCCCGGCAGTGGACGGATTTCGGGGACGTGGCGCCGGCATTGCCGTTGGTTCTGGCGGATGCGCAGACCAGCGGTGGACTCTTGTTGTGTGTGCCGGACCGGCGGTTGGCGCAGGTGACGTCGCTGCTGCGCCGGCGACGGTCGGGGTGCGTCGCTGTGATTGGCCGCGTGATGCGCGGTCCGCGCGGTCGGATTGTCGTGCGGAGCCTTGGTGGCAGCCAGAACCTACCGGCGTGATCCGGGAACCGGCGTCGGAGAGGCCCCGGCCTGAGGAGACCCCGGTGTCGCCGCGCGCGTGAGGAGGAGGGCCGGCAGAACCAGGAGGACCGCCGCGAGCGCGGTGGCGAAAGCGATGGCCGCGAGCATGCCGAAGTGTACCACGGGCGGGAACGACGACCCGCCAAAGAGGCTGAACACGGCGATGAGAATGATCTCAGTCCCGAGGATCGGCCTGCCTTTGGCTTCGAGGGTGCGCTCGATCGCGCCATGGGCGCTTTGGCCGGCACGCCGTTGGTCACGCCAGAAGGTGACGGTGTGGATGCCGTTGTCGACCGCGATACCCAGGGCGATGGCGGCGACCATGACGGTGATGGAATTGAGGGGGATATCAGCCCAGCCGGCCGTGGCCAGGACCGCTGCCACGGGAAGGGTGTTCGCCAGCACCACCAGGCCCGCGAGAGCGGCTGATCGCCATAGGCCCGCCAGCAGGAGGCCGATGACCGCCAGCGTCAGGACGGCGCTCTGAGTCTGGCTCCTCAGAATCTGCCGGTCCGCCTCGAGCAGCGAGTGCAGCCCGCGCGCGGCCGAGACTGTTGTCCCGGGGGGGCGGAGTCGTTCGGCGTAATGAACCACATCCCGCACCAAGGCCACGTAGCGATCCGCGGAAAGATCGGATGTGCGCAGAACGAGCGAGGCGGTTTGGAACGAGGGATCGGCCAGCGTGACGAGGAAGGGGAAGTCGTAGCTGCGGAGGGCGAAGACGAAGACCTGGAGAAGGAGTGGATTCTCGGGGAGGACCAGCGATCCGGGGCGTTCGTGGTTCCAGATCTGGTTCATCATGGCCAGCAGTTGGGGATACGAGTAGACACCGGACAGGTTGGTGCGGGCAGCGGCGAAGCGATGCACCTGCTCGAGGTAGCGCAGGAAGGCGGGATGATTGACACCGTTTGTGGCGCCCGAATCGAACTCGATCTGGACCACGTTGATCCCGCCATAGACCCGGTTCAGCGCCTCGAAAGCCTGGCGTGTCGGGCTGCGCGGGTTCAGGAACTCGACTGCCCGCACGTCGGTTCGGATGCGGCCAATCCCCAGGCTGAGCAGGGCCAGGGCCGCCAGAGCGGATCCCAGGATGACACGACGATGGCGGGCAATGAACCCGGTCCAGCGGCCCGGAGCCGAGGCAAACCGGCAAGACCATGGCAAGCATCCGCCGCGGAACCTGGGCAGGGCGAGGCGGGGAGCGAGGCAGCGGAGCGCCGCAATGGCCGGGCCAAAGGTGATTCCATGGACAAGCGTGAGGCCGACGGCGGCCAGGAGGCCGAACTCGCGCGTGGGAGCGGCGCCGCCGATGGTGAGCGACAGCAGGCCGACGACCGTTGTGGCGGTTGCGTAGGCGGACGGCTTGAACACGACGCGGAGGGATTCACGGAGCGCGGTGTCGGGATCAGGTTGCGTGGCGCGCATCCTCTGGAACGAAGTCAGCAGGTGAATCAGCAGCGTGAGGTGGATCCCCGTCAGGAGAGGAAAGAGCATGATCGAGAAGACGTTCAATCGGAAACCGCCGATGGCGATGGTGCCGGCCACCAGGAGGAGGGCGAGGCCGTGGCAGGCCACCGCGAAGCCGACCAGGGGGAGGGAACGAAGAGTGATCCACAACACGAGAATCAGAATGACGCCGGCGGCGGGAATGAACCGCCGGAGATCCGTCCGGAGGGTTGCACGGATCTCCTGCTCGATGAAGGGAATGGCCAGAACCTGGATCCGGGCTCCCTCGTCCTGGAATCGAGCCAGGAGGCTGTCGATCCGGGCACGCAGGGCGGTCTGGGCAGCCGGGGTCTCGGCGCGTTGCCGGAAGGTCGCGAGAATCAGCGTGTGCCGGCCGTCGGCGGAGACCATGATGTTCCTGACGAGGGGATGGGTGGTGCAGAAGGTCTTGAGGTCGGCGAGAGCGGAGGGGGACGGCTGGTCAGGCACGAGGGGCACCATCTCGAAGCTCAGTCCGCGCCGGACTGGTTTGTACGAGTGGGTCAGGCTGCGGACCTCGACCACGTCCGGCTGTTGTTCAAACGCAACGCTGAGACGGCGGACTTGGTCGATCCCGGCCGGGGTGAAGAGAGCCTCGGATTCGAGGCCGAGGACGACGACCTCGGTGTCGCCGAGGATCCGGCGGACTTGCTGATAGCTGGCCAGATTGCGCTGATCTCCCTGGAGCAGCACGCCCGTCTCCGAACTCACCCGGAGCCGGGTCAGATGCCAGAGCAGGGGCAGCACCAGAAGGCCTGTTATGGCCAGCGCGAGGCGCGGGTGGCGGAAGAACGGATTCCAGTCGGCCCCGGTCACAGCCGGGGTTTATCAGAAGGCAGGCGGCAAACCAATGCCCAAAAGCCACTCTTGGCACCCTGGCACACGAGGCGACCCAGCCGGCATCGCCTATGGGACGCGGGTTCTGTGCGCTGGCGGTATGGCTTGGGCCGGGGGCGTGGCGTGTGGTTCGGTGCCCGGATTCTATCCGCCGTGAGCTGCGTGGGTGGCGGGCTCGGGTTTGAAAGGCTCGAGTTCCTCTCCCTGGCGGACGAGGCGGGCGCTATTGAAGACGACGATGAGGGAACCGGCGTTATGCATGAGGGCGGCCACGATGGGGTTGATGTAGCCGAACGTCGCCAGGGTCAGGCCGCCGAGGATGAAGCAGATCCCGAACATGAAATTCTGGTTGATGACGTTGCGGGTCATGCGGGAGAGCTTGATGAAGAAGGGGACACGGCGGAGGTCGTTGTTCATGAGCGCGATGGTGGCGCTGTGGATGGCGACCTCGCTGCCGGCGGCGCCCATGGCGATGCCCATGTCGCCGGCGGCCAGGGCGGGGGCGTCGTTGACGCCGTCGCCGACCACGGCGACGCGGTAGCCCTTGGCCTTGGTTTGGCGGACGAACTCGACCTTGTTCTGGGGGAGGCACTCGGCGACGACCTCTCCGCAGCCGATCTCACGGGCGACACGGGCGGCGACGGGTTGCCGGTCGCCGGTGACCATGGCGACACGGCGGACGCCGGCTTCGGCGAGGGCGATGAGGGCGGGCCTGGCCTCCTGCCGGACCTGGTCGCGGAGGCCGATCCAGCCGATGTATTGGCCGTCGCGGGCGACGAACACGAGGCTGTATCCCTCGGTTTCGTTCAAATCGACGGCCTGGTAGAGGTTGGCGCCAATGCCGTTGTCCGCGAGCCACTGCGGTCGGCCGACGAGGATGGTGGCGCCATCGATGACCGCCTTGACGCCGCGGCCGGGGCTTTCGGTGAAGTTGTTGGGCTCGGCGAGCGGCACGCCGACTTCTTCGGCGAGCTGGGTGATGGCCCGCGCGGTGGGATGGGTGCTGTATTTCTCGGCGGAAGCGGCCAACCGGAGGAGTTCCGCCGGCTTGAGCGTGCCGAGCGGGGCGAGGCGGCTGACGGCGAGGCGTCCGGTGGTGAGGGTCCCCGTCTTGTCGAAGATGAAGGCATTGATGCGGGCGGCGAGTTCGAGATCGGCGACGTTTTTGACGAGGATGCCCAGTCGGGCAGCGGCGGAGAGCGCGGCGACCATGGCCGTGGGCGAGGCGAGGATGAAGGCGCACGGGCAGGCGATGACGAGGACGGCGATCATGCGATCGAGGCTGTGGGTGAAGGCCCAGACCAAGGCGCCGATCACGAGCACGAGCGGCGTGTAGTAGACCATGTATTGGTCCACGATCCGCATGAGGGGCAGCTTGGTCTTTTCTGCCGCGAGGATCAGCTCGCGCACGCGCCCGAGGGTGGTGTCATGTCCGGCGCGGGTGACGCGGACTTCGAGGACGCCGGTGAGGTTTTGGGTGCCGGCGAAGACCTGGTCGTCCTCGCTCTTGTCGACGGGCAGCGACTCCCCGGTGATGGTGGCCTGGTTGAAGGAGCCTTGCCCCCGCACAATCGTGCCATCCGCAGCCACGTTGTCGCCGGGCCGGATCCGGATGACATCGCCGACGCGGAGTTCGCTGGCGGCGACCTCTTCCTCGCGGCCGTCCGGGAGCAGGCGGCGGGCTTTGGTGGGGGTGAGGCGGATGAGGGACTCGATCGAGGCGCGCGCGCCGGCGGCGGTCCGGGTTTCGATGATCTCGCCCAGCAACATGAAGAAGGCGACGATTCCCGCGGTCTGGTAATTGCCGGCGGTCTGCAGATCGCCGCTGGCGAACGAGGCGAGGACGGCGATGCTGACCAACTCGTTGATGCTCAGAACCCCGCGCCGGAGTTCCTTAATGGACGTCCAGAGGATGGGGGCGCCGAGGATGATGGCGCCGATCATGGCGCTGGCGCTGGCGATGGGGGCATTGCCCGGGAAGATCCAGCCGACGAGGTAGGAGTTCACGATGAACACCATGCCGATCAGCGTCTGGGAGAGCTTGACCGGGACGTGTTCATGGCCGTGATCGTGCCCGTGATCGTGGGCGTGGTCGTGATCCGAGGCGGCATCGCCGGCGACGGCCTCTTGGCGGCTGAGGAGAGAGGTGACCTGCATAAGGCGGGCGGTGAGGGTCGTCAGGGGATTGGGGTGGACTCACGCGATTCCGGCTCACGGCTGAGCTGGAGCCGGAGCTCAGAGAACTCCTCGGGCAGGAGGAACTTCGCGTTGGTGTTGGTGAGAACGCGTTGGAGACGGGCGGCCAGGAGGCGCTCCTGGAACAGGCGGGGGTTCTCGACGTATTGGGGGAGCTGGTCGTCGAAGGCCAGGGCGGCGGCCTGGACGCCGGAGACGATGCGATTACTGCTGACGAGGCCGGCGTTGACGATGGCGTTGGACTGGCCGAGGGCGGTATTGACGAGCTCTTCCTGGTAACTGCGGGCGCGGCTGATCTCCGAGCTTCGGGCCTGTTCCATTTGGTTGACCTTCTCGAAGGCGTCGCGCACATCGGCAGCCGCCACAGTTTCGACGTCGCTCGGTTCGAGCGCGATGCCGACCTCGTGCGCTTCGATCTTCTCCTGGACCCGGGCGATGACAGCGTCGCGGAAGGCGGTCTTCTCCTTGTAGAGCGCCTGATCGGCGGTGAACCGGGCGGAGGCGTGGAAGATGGCGTTATTGACGATATTGGTCAAAACCTCCGTGACGTTGGTGAACCCGAAGGCGTACTGGATCGGGTCGGTGATGCGGTATTTGATGGTGGCGCGGACATGGATGATGTTGCCGTCGGCGGTGAGGGTATAGCCGTCGGCCTCGGGGCGGAGGTAGCCGAGCGCCTGGGGTTGCGCATTGGCCGCGGCCATCTCCGGGGTGACCTGATACCAGCCGGTCGTCGAGCTCACGGTGTGGCTTTGGCCGACCTTGATGCGGACTTTTTCGTTGATGGGGTAAGGCCAGGCCCAATGCCAGCCCGGCTGGAGCAACTGGTCTTTGCCGGTGCCTTCCGGCTTCCCGAAGAGGAGTTTGACCACCACCTCGTTGGGTTCGACGATGAACATGCCGGAACAGAGGAAGAGCAGCGTCAAGCCGATCATGAAGACCTTGATGACGCGGAAGCTGCTATGGAGCGCCTCCGAAAGCGCCTGGGAACTGGCGTCCTCGAACGTGCCCGGGGCGTGCGCGGCCGGTGCCGGCGCCTCCGGTGCCTGGGGCGGGCCGGCGTCCGCGGGTGGGGGCTGGGGGGGAGTCTCGGGAGCGTCGTTCATGGCGTGGCCTCGGGGCAATTACTTGGACGTGGCCGGTGTGGGCGGCGTGCGGAGCAGGTCGAAGGGCGGCGTTCGGGTGTCGACCACGAGGGTGGAGCGTTCCTTCAGAGCCTGCTCGAGGGCGTCGAGCTTGAGTAGGAAGACCGCCAGCTCGGGGTTCTGCTCGAAGGTGCGGAGGGCGCGGGCGGCCTGCTGCTCGGCGTTGCCGCGGATGACGGTGGCCTTGGCTTCGGCCTCGGCCAGGATCTGGTCCCGGCGGAGATCCGCTTCGGACCGGATCCGGATTGCTTCCCCGGCGCCCTCGCCCTGGAACTGTTTCACCAGCTGATCGCGCTCGGCCTTCATCCGCTCGAAGACCTTCTCGGTGATGCTCTGGGGCAGGCCGATCTGTTTGATCCCGAGCAGGACGACCTCGACGCCGTAGTTCTCGAGAGCCTTGGGTTTGACGCTGGCGAGCATCTCCTTCTCGATGGCGTCGAACCGGAGTTCGCTGGGGTTGGGAGAGATGAAGTCGCTGAGGGGGTGCTGGCCGACGACGCCGTTCTTGGCGTCGCGGAGGATGCCTTCGAGCCGTTCCTCGGCCATCATCTGGTCTCCGCCAAAGCGCTCGAGGAAGACCCGGGCGTCCTTGATCTTCCAGCCCAGGAAGACATCGATGAGGATCAAGCGGGCGTCGCGGGTGGTGACCTGCTCGTACTTTCGCTCGAAGTTGCGGACCCGGTTATCGAACCGGTGCACGCTTTGGATGGGCCAGGGCAATCGGAGGTTGAAGCCGGGCTTGTCGATGGTGCGGGAGAACCGGCCGAAGGTGGTGACGACGGCGACCTCGGTCTGGCGCACCTGGAAGCAGACGAGCATGGCAGCGAAGATCGCGGCCACGACGAGTCCGGTGACGAGGGTGACAGGATGGTATTTCATACGCGCTGGAGCATTGTCGAAGTGGGGTAGGCTTCAGTTCTTCGCGGGGGGCAGGGTGATGTCGGTGATGTCCTTGCGGAGTTTGTCCTCGAGATTGAGAGTGACGACGCCGTGTTGGTTGGTCGAGGCGATCACGTAAGCGCGGGTTTGGCCCAGGGCCCGGCCCAGGGTATCGAGGTAGGCCCGAAGGCGGTAGACCTCCGGCGAGGCCGCATGGGCGTCGAGTTGGTTGGTGAACCGCTCGGCGCTGGCGATGGCGGCCGAGACCGTGCGCAGACGGAACGACTCCGCTTCATTGACCGTGCGGGCGGCCATGCCGCGGGCGACGGGGAGGTTGGTGGCCATGTAAGCCCGGGCATAGAGGTTGGTGGCCTCCTTGTCCTGGATGGCGCCGATGACCTTCTCGAAGTCGGGGGCGACCTTCACGGGCGGGTGGATGCCGTGGAGGCCCACGAACAGGATGCGCACTCCCAGGCCGTAGGCATCGGCCCGGGCCTGGATCCGCCGCCGCAGATCGTCGGCCGCCTTTAACCGGCCGGCGGCCATGATGTCGTCGATGTCGACGCTGACGAGGTAATGGGTGACCTCGCCGTAGGCCAACCGCTGGATGAGCTCGTGGGCGTTGGCGTGGTGGTAGGCGAACGCCTCGAGGTCCCGGATCTGGTATTGGACGGGGACATTGACCGCGAGGAGGTTGACCGGGACCGTTTGCTCTCCGGAGACGAGGTTGGTGGTCTGCTGTTCCCGGCTGGCCACCAGCATGTCAAACTCCTCCTTGGCGTGGGTCTTGGTCCAGATCAACACCCGCTGGTGCTCGGTGTGCTCGTCGTGTTCGATCCCGATGGTGAAGCTCTGGATCCTGTCGGTTTCGTACCGGAACGCCTTGTCGATGGGCCATGGCCACTTGAGATGAAGCCCCGGGTTGAGGATCTTGCGGCTGGCGACCGGTTGTCCGAAGCGTTCGAGCAACGCCTGCTCGCCCGGTTGGATGACGATGAAACAGGTCGACAGGACGAGCACAATCAGTTGGCCAAGGACGAGCCATGCCAGGGCTCGCTCGAGGAATCGATAAAACCAGGTCTCCGACACCTTGAATCCGAACTGGTAATCCAGGGCCTGTGCGGCCGTCGTGATCAGCCCGCCCGGTTGGCCCAGGAGGCCGATCAGACGGCTTTCATAGAGGGGATGTTCGGCCACGCCCTTGAGCCGGGGACGGTAGATTTCAAAGACGAGCGCCAGGATGTTCTCGACCGCGACCAAGGCGAGGACCCCCAGGAGAACCCGGGCGACGATCCGGTCGAGGTGCGGGTACCCGGCCCAGCCCGCCACCTCGGCTGCCGCAGTGATCATGCAGAACAGGGCGCCCAGCAGGAGATAGCCTGCCTGCGGCCGGAGCAGCCGCTGGCGCTCGAGGCGAGCCAGCACGGCCGAGTACTTGCCGAATTGAAACAGGACGAGGGCGAAGAGGGCGTTCAGCGCCATGGCCACCGTGCCCTGTTGGACCGAGGGCGTCTCGTCCTCGCCCACGAGACGCCAGAGGAAGTAGGCGCCCGCCGTCTGCAGCCCGAACAGCAGCACGCTGAACGCCGGGACGATGAACCGTTCGAATTGCTCGCGGGCCCGCCGCGCGGGGAAGGTGTCCGCGGCCGGCTCGGCGAAGAGGGTGCCGCTCGACGCGGTCCGCCGGAGCTCGTCGAATTCGAGCTGTTCCATGCGCTCGCGGTGTTCGAGCCGCATCTGGAAGTAACTGACGGCTGCGACCAGGAAGCCCAGGCCCAGGAAAGCGCTGGTGACGAGACCGGCGGCGGAGTGGGCGTAACGGGCCACCAGGACGGCGGCCACGCTGACGGCCAACAGCAGGAGCCAGTTGACCAGTCCTTTGCGGTGAATGTTCTGTTCCATGGAAGTCTTCGCTCGCGTCAGCTCAATTCACGATCCTCGAACAGGGCCAGGGCGAGGGCCAGCGCGGCCCCCAGGTAGGCGGCCACGTAAGCCAGGCTGCGGCCGACGTAGCTCCAGGGGATGGTCTTTTGTTTCTCGAGGGCATCGGCCATCCAGAACAACTGCCAGTTGGGTGTGATGGCGTAAGCGACGGCCGCCCAGCCTTCGCCGCGTTCGGCGCGGGCTCCGAACAGGAAGTCTGACATCAGTCCGAGGACGAACACGGCGGTGCAAACGGCGAGGGTCGGGATTATCTCGAGGCGGGTTGAACAAAGCAGGGCCACGCCCGCGAGAGTCCAGATGGCGAACAGGATCAGGACGGCTGCCGGCACCAGCCGCCAGTCGATGCCCTGCGCATAGGCCTGGAGTTTGCCCTCCTTGTCGAAGGCATTGATGGCGACGAACGCCAGCGTGGCGAGGAGCACGAGGGCGGCCACGGCATCCGAGACGAAGGTGCGATTCAGGAAGTAGTTGGCAAACGCGGCGAGGCCGTAGGCCAACACCACGGCCGCTCCGTAGATCCGGAGGGCGAAGGTGTCCGTGCCGCCGTACGCGTCATAGGCCATCCGGCTCGACAGGAGAGCCGAGATCAAGTTGAAGTACGTCAGGATCATCAGCGCCAGGGCGACGCCGCAGTACTTGGCGATCAGGAACTGGGTCCGGCTGACGGGCTTCGAGAGCACGGCCAGGGCCGTCCCGGTGCGAATCTCGTGGGCGAGCGACGACGACGCGCTGAGGACGGCGCCGACCAGCCCGGCCAGCAGCATGATGGCCAGGACGCTGTCCTTGACCATCTTGGGGTCATCGCCGAAGCCGAAGTAGGGCACCACGGCCAGGAACACCCCGAAAACGCCGGACGTGGTCATCAGCAGCAGGAAGACCGGCTGCCGGACCAGCTCCATGAACGCGTTGCCCGCAATGGTGATGAACTGCCGCATCGCAGCAAATCAGACTATCCAGCGAGGCGCCGCCTCAGACCCTGTCGAGTCCTCTGGCTCATGAAGATCCTGCTGCCCCTCCCTTTCCTCTCCCCCGCGCCTCGCTGATGGAGTCCTCGACGGGAGGAGGGGACGCCTGTAACCGGAAGGGCCAGAGCTTGATCTGTTGACTGCCAGTTCCATAAGTCGAGGACTCCAGTATGATCGTCTTGCGCAACCATTGCAAACCGTTCGTGGGCGGACGGGCCTAAGGGCCTAAGGGCCAAAGAATCGAGGGACCGGCGGCCCTTGCTTCCGTTCGGCGATTCAGTAGCTCAATCCGGGGCCGTCGGGAACTGTGCGTTTGACGGCACAGCGGGCAGGTGTTGTCAGGGCTTGCAGGCCGGCGGACGCGCAGCGGGAGTCCTCGACTTGTGAGACTCGTGGTCAACGGGTCAAGTTTGGTCCCTTCTGTTCCAAGCCTTTCCTCCTTCCGTCGAGGACTCTACATTAGCGAGGCGCGGAAGAGAGGGTGGGCAGGCACCGCAGGATCTTCATGAGTCTGAGGACTCGACTGGGTCTGAGGCACGCCTCGCTAGCTGTGCGGCGAGACGGATTGCAGCCAGCATGCTCTCCGGGCGCGCCCGGTGGCGTCCGGCGATGTCATAAGCGGTGCCGTGATCCGGAGACGTGCGGGGGAACGGGAGGCCGAGCGTCCAATTCACCCCCGTGTCGAAAGCCACCATCTTGAGCGGCGGCAGCCCCTGATCGTGGTATTGCGCGACCAAAGCGTCGAATTCCCCCATGTAGGCCCGACGGAAGAGCGCGTCCGCCGCAAACGGGCCTGAGGCGTCGATGCCCCGCTGCTGGCACGCGCGCACCGCGGGGGCGATGGTCTCGATCTCCTCGGTTCCCAAGTGTCCGCCCTCGCCCGCGTGCGGGTTGAGCCCGCAGACGCCGATCCGGGCCTGGGGCAGCTGAAGATCCCGGCAGGCAGCTGCGGCGAGCTCGATGGCGCGGTCGACCTTCTCGCGGGTCACGCGGCGTGCAACCTCGGCGAGGGGGAGATGGGTGGTGGCGAGCGCCACGCGCAACCAGCGTCCGCGATCGTCACAGCCCAGGAGCATCATGACAACCTGCTCGGTGCCGGACAGGGCGCCGAGGAACTCGGTCTGGCCGACAAACGGACGCCCGGTGCGGAGGATCGCCTCCTTGGAGAGAGGGGCGGTGACCAGCGCCTGCGTCTCCCCGCGCAGACAGCGCCGGGCGCCGTCTTCGAGCCAGGCGAGGGCGGCGATAGCCGCCTCCGGCGCGCCGGGCGAAAGGTCCCGGGGCAGGGGAGCGGCGTGGGGATTGGCGACCCAGACCCCCGGGGCGGCATCGTAGCCGGAGAACGGTTTGAGCGCGATTCCGATGCGATAAGTGCGGTTCAGGCGCTCGAGCCCATCGTGATCGCCCAGCAGGAGATACCGGCCCTCGGGATCGTCCGCGCTTTGCCGGGCGAGGGCGTCGAGGGTGACTTCAGGCCCCACGCCGGTCACGTCGCCTGAGGCGATGACGATCCAACGAGCGTGCACACTAGAAGTAACGGATGAACGACTTTGACTTGAGGCGGTCGATCCATTGTTTCTCGAGCCGGGCCCGCTCCTCGGAGATGAGGGCCTGCTCGACTTCCGCCCGGACCTCGGGGAGGGTGCGCGTGAAGTTCACCCGCGACTCCTCGACCTGGACAATCCAAAAGGCGGAGTCCGTCTCGATCAAGCCGCTGCGCTGACCCGGCTTGAGGGAGCGGATGGTATCCTCGAGTTGCTTGTGATAGTGCTCGCGTTCGAGCTCGACCCAGCCGCGGTCGCCGCCCTGGAGGCGGAACGTGTCCTCCGAGTAGACGGACGCCAATTCGGCAAAGGGCGTGCCGGCGGCCAGTAGTTTCAGGATTTCCTCGCCGCGGGCTCGGCCCGAGGTGGCGCTCGCGCCGGCGGTCTTGTTGAGCATGATCGTCCGCAGGCGGATCTGGTCGCCGACCTTGAACTTTTCGAGGTTGTCGACGTAGTACTTCTCGATCCTGAAGGGGGAGATGATGATCTCCTGGGCGACGTATCGGGACCGCATCACAGCGACGATGAAGCGCTCCCGCTCCTGCTCCTTGAGGCGGTCAGGCGTCAAGCCGCGGCTCTTCAGGTCCCGGGTCATGCTCGCGCGATCCCCGCCCCACCGCTCCCGAAGACGCTCCCGAACGCGATCTTCGATCAGGCTCTCGGGGAGGTTGTAGCCGGCACGGCTGAATTCCTGGAGGATCAACTTTCGTTCGACCAGGATCTGGATGGCCTCCTCCTGGGCCTTCTGGATCTCCTTCTCGAGTTGGGCGGGCCGTCCGGCGAAGAGGCCGATCTTCGATTCGATCGCGAGCGCCGCCTCCTGTTGGACGTCCCGGAAGGTGATGGCCTCGTCATTGACGATGGCCACCAGACCGTTCGCCGTGACCGGGTTCGCCGCGTGCGCGGCGCCCGCGAGGCCGAGAACGACCGTGCCGATGCAGAGGATGCGCTGCATGAGGACGCGATTCTAGCCTGGGTCGAACGGAAGAAGCAAGTTCCAGCGAGGCGCGCCTCAGACCCGGTCGAGTCCTCAGGCTCATGAAGACCCTGCGTTCCCTCCCCACCGGTGCCGCGCCTCGCTCATGTGGCCCGCACCGGCCGGTCGGTCACGTTGGAGCCGGCGGCAGGCCCAGGCTCAGTTGGTCCGGTTGGCCGAGCGTGCGGGCGTCGAATCCCCGCTCCCGCAGCGTCGAGGCGAAGTCCGCGGCGAACCCATGCAGGGTCCAGACCCGGCGCGGCCGCACGTGGTCGACCAACTCGAGCAGTTCTGAAAAATCCGCGTGGTCGCTCAGCGGGAACGCGGCGTCCACGCCATAGCGATGGCGGCACGCGGTGTCCATCGCCCAACCGGTCACTGCGGCCAGCCTCGGGCGCGTCAACGGGGAGATCCTCCGGGCGCGCGCCGCGTTGGGAGCGCAGACGACGACCGTGCCCGGCGCCGGCGATGTCTCCCAGAGGGCGTACGGCGGCAGGGGGAATCCCAGCTCCTCGTACAGGCGGGCGATGCGGTGGCAGTCCCTGTCGAGCGCCACGGCGAACCCGGCGTTCCCCAGGCCCACCAGAACCTCCTGGCTCTTGCCCAGCGAGTATGCCAGCAGGACGGGGGTGCCTCCTTGATCGAGCGTCTCCCGGCAGAAGCCGTGGATCGCTTCCCAGACGGCTGTTGCCGGGGGAAATCGGTATCGGGGCAGTCCGAAGGTGGTCTCCATGACCAGGGTGTCACAGGAGGAGACCAGGCTCAGGTCACAGGGTTCAGCCGCACCGCCGGCGCGGAGCTTGAAGTCCCCTGTGTACAAGAGCGATCCGACGTCGCTTTGCACGAACGCCATGGCGCTGCCCAGGATGTGCCCCGCAGGGAGCAAGGTGAGGGTGTATAAGCCCGCCGGCCCCTCGAGTGTCAGCGGTTCTCCAAAAGCAACAATGCGCTCGGCACGCCGCCCGCCCAGCCTGAGGCGCATGAACCGGGCGGTGGGCCGGGTCAGGATCACCTGCCGATGGGCGCCGATGTGATCCGCGTGCGCATGGGTGACAACCACCGGTTCGGGCCCGGTGCGACGCCGGCGCGGGTCGAGCCAGAGGCCCTGGGCTGGAAGCCAAAGCCCGCCCGCCCGGCATTCGATGTCGAGGAATCCCATCGCGGTCTCGAAGATGTCCTGTGAGACGCCACTACGGTTTGACACCCGTGTCAAGGCGTCAAGGAACTGGGCGCCTTGCCCGATCGAGACTCGCCCGGCCATGGACGGCTGGAGGCTAGGTGGTGGCAACGGCTGGAGAACATGAGTTGGGTACTACTCCGAGACCGGGCATGTCGCTCCTCACACCGATGACCTAATCCCTTGTGCACGAGCAAGGTATGCCAGACTTAACTAACCTGCTCTAATTAAGAAGTTCTAATCAAGTTTATTTGCAATTGTACCAATGACATCAAAGTGACCATGGCGTCTTTGATGGGCACGACAGTTGCTTTGCGTTTTCCGCCTAGCCACGGCGACGCTGGGGCATGCTATCCCCTCGAGCGCCGGCCGTGAGGCGTGCTTTCGAGACCGAGGGAAACCGTGAATATGACAATGCGACGCGTCAGACCGAAGAAGGACCGGATGAGCTCGAGCTTTCTATTGGTGTTGGCGATGGGTTTGGCGGGTCTGGCGGATGCCGAGGCCGCGCAACCCATGAAGGTGCGCCAGCAGGGTCGGCATTCGCCGGACCAGGTGATCGTAAAGTACTCGAAGGGTGCGGGAGCGCAGGTCCGTGAGAGGGTGGCGGCGAGTGTCCGTGGCGAGCGAGGGCGGCGGCTGGGTCTGGTCGAGGGGTTGGAAAGTGTCCGGCTGCCGCGGGGAGGGATGACGGCCGAGGCGGCCGTGGAGGCTTTGGCCCGCATGCCGGGCGTCGAGTATGCCGAACCGGACTACGAAGTCGAGGCGGTGGCTGTGCCGGACGATCCTCTTTTCAGCGATCTCTGGGGAATGGCGAGCATTGGTGCGGCCGCAGCCTGGGACACGACGGTGGGGGATTCGGGATTTGTCGTGGCGGTGGTCGACACCGGGGTGGACTTCAGCCATCCGGACCTGGCGGCCAATCTCTGGGTGAACCCGGGCGAGATTGCGGACAATGGTTTGGATGACGACGGCAACGGGTTTGTGGATGACGTGCGGGGCTGGGATTTTGCGTACAACGACAACGATCCGTTCGACGGCAAGGGGCACGGCACCCACGTGGCCGGGACGATTGCGGGCTCGGGCAACAACGGCATCGGGGTGGCGGGGGTGAACTGGACGGCGCGGATCATGCCGGTGAAGTTCCTCAATGACAGCGGGAGCGGTTTGACCTCGGCGGCGATCGAGGCGCTGAACTATGCCGTGGCGAACGGAGCGCGGGTCTCGAACCACAGTTGGGGTGGCGGCGCGTTCAGCCAGGCCCTGTACGACGCGATCGAGGCCGCGCGGGATCAGGGGCACCTGGTGGTGGCCGCGGCGGGCAACGGCGGTTCGGATTTCTATGGAGACAACACGGATCTCGCGCCCTTCTACCCTGCTTCGTACGACCTCGACAACATCATCGCCGTGGCCGCCGTCAACAGCGCGGACGCCAAGCCGACGTTCTCGAATTTCGGCGCGTCGAGTGTGGACTTGGGGGCGCCGGGGGTGGGCATCCTGAGCACCTATCCGGGAGATCGATACGCCTATGCCGATGGCACCTCGATGGCGGCGCCCCATGTCTCGGGGGTGGCGGCGCTGGTGTGGAGCCAGCAGCCGGACTGGGATCAGCCCGGGGACTACCTCAAAGTCCGGGATCAGATCCTCTTGAACGTGCGGCCGATCGCTGCACTGGCAGGCAAGACCGTGACGGGGGGAGGTGTTGACGCGGACGGTGCTGTGAACCACGCGGTTTACCCGCTCGAGACGCCGTCGGGGCCCGTGGCGACACCCGTTTCCACGACGTCAGTGAGTCTCTCGTGGGTGGACACAACGACCGAGTGGGAGTACCGGGTGCTCCGGTCGGCGGACGAAGGCGTGACGTGGGTCGAGGTGGGGACGACGGGTTTGAACGTGACATCCTTCCTCGACACCGGTCTGGGTGCGGGGGCGGAGGTCTCTTATCAAGTGCAGGCGGCAAATCACTTTGGGGTTTCCGCTCCCTCGATTGCGGTGTCCGTCCAGACCCCGGGAGGGACACCCACGATGCATGTCGAGAGCATCGTGGTCACGCTCTCGACGGCCCGAAACAACACCACCACCGCAACCGCGGCGGTGAAGGTCGTCAACGCGAGCAATCTGCCGGTGGCCTCCGGCGCAGTCGCAGGCAAGTGGACGATTACTGTGCCGGGCAAGGCACCCAGTGTTTCCTCAGCAACCGGGACGACTTCAAGCGCAGGTGTGGCCAGTATCAAGTCCCCGGGCAAGAAAGTGCCGAGCGGCACCGTGTTCACGTTCACCGTCACAGGGGTGACGCACGCCAGCTACGTTTACGATGCGGCGGCGAGCCACGTGACGACGGCATCCATAACCTATTGAAGACAGGCACTTTCAGACTTTAACCTACACGGCGCTTCAGCAAAACCACGACGCTGAATCCGCGAACATTGGAGACGACGACTTCGCACCAAAGGTCTACCTAGACCACTCAAACAGGGCCCGGGCCCGCAGGCGACACTCGGTGTCCACCACGGACCCGGGCTGCTGTTTTTTCGTCGAGAGCCAATGTCTTGCCCGGCTTTGCGGTGCCTTCCAAGCGAAGGACTTCAACGCAAGGGCACAGCGCGGCGCCGCCGCAACCCGAGGCCAGAGTCTCTTCGTTCGCGTCCGGCTCCGACGCTCGCGCGGGTCGCCGCGCTGCGCTCTCGCTGTCGCGCAAGGGGCAACGAAACCGGAATGAAATCCCTTGTGCTCAATTCCCTTGTCCTCCCGCCGCCCAATCTGCGATCCGCCTTGAAATCGGTGCCGCACTCCCCCTCTACGTTGCCTGCGGATCTTGCAAGGAACGTACGATTCCCACCGCTTGCACTGCGAAGGCGCGGGGGCGCAACGAAAGAGGGCTGGGAACCGCGGACGACGCGGAATACGCGGAAAGAAAAACTGGCGGGAAGCGTGGCCGGCTGGAAACCGGCGGGGCGGCGTCAGGCCTTGCGGCAGCGACGATAACCGGCAAAGCCGACGAGGCCGAGCCCGGCCCAGAGGGCGATCTCGCCCGGTTCAGGCACGACCGTGTATTCGTACTCGACCGTCAGACTGACTGAACCGTATGTCGTGACGTTCGCGTTGAGAAAGCTGCCTTCGCCGGCGAACGCCGCATCCATGTCGATCGTGGGACCGAACGAGCCGGTGCCCTTGAAGGCATCGAGCCCGGCATCGCCGGTCACGAAAATCAAGCTGGTGCTGGCCGAAGCGGAGAGAGGACTGGACTCGCTGCCCACCTCTGCCGAGTCGTCCCCGAGCCAATTCGGGTTCGGCTCATCGCCGAACGAATCTTCATCATCACCATTAGCTTCGTCGGCCGCCAAGTTGTAGCTGAAGGTGATCTGCGGGGAGAGGTTGTTCACGGTGCCGGCGGGGAGGCCGGTGACACTGACGGTGCCATCCCAGGAGGTCGAGCCACTCGCGGAAGAGGCATCCTCGTTATCGACGAAGCCGAAGGCGTAAAGCGTTGTGCTGAAGGTGAACGTCACCTTTGTCAGCGTGCCCAGCGAAGTGTTGAAATACTCAAGCGCGGGATCCGGTATGCCGTCGCCTGTCAGCTCGCTAGGGTGCGTCCAAGGCGTGTACGTCACGGCGGGATTGGCGTCGATGCTGTAGGTGTCCGTGTACGTTGCGGCGCGCCCTGCCAAGGCCAGCACCAGAACGATGATTGGCGCCAGCATCCTGAGAATTCCTGCGTTCATCTTCTCGATCTCCCCGTGCGCCGCCGCAAGGCGACATGCATGCCACCGTGTAATTCCGAGTGTTTTTACGCGATCCGGACTCGAGAATCAAAGCATTTTTTCATCTCGGGCCGGCGGTCGCTGGCACGATACGGGGTGCAGCCGCTTGGGTCTTTGAAGCGGGCCGCCGGGGTTCCGTGGGCAGAGTCTGTTACTGGCGGCAGTTGCCGTTGACCCAGCACGCCACCCTCCTCAAATGGAGGCTAGCCCCCCGATTGACATCTTGGGTTCGGCGAGGAAACCGACCGCTGGTGTCGCTATGGGCTTACCCAGCGGTCGGCCCCTGTCTGCCTTGACCACTCAACGGCAGGAGAATCGCATACCGTTAGCGGCGGCAATTGTTGTTGGCCCAATCGAGCACGTCCTTGATCGGCTCCATCTCGTCCTTGGAGGCGCCGTCGCAGAGAGCACTGTTGGCCAAGGCGATCAAGTCGGTCGCACTCAGGACTCCCAAGTCTTTGGGCCCACCATATTGAGCAGGGATCTTCGACGTATCGAATACAGTGCTGGTGGTGAAAAAGCCCTCGCGGACGTTGAGCGAGAAGGCGGCCAAGTGGGCGGAGAGCGTGTACGCCATGCTGCTGCATCCGCGATTGACAATCCAGGCGCTGACGTCCGCGGGAACCGCGAAGTCGGGCGTCGGGCCGTTGCAGTCCGTGAGGCAGAGACTGTTCAGAAAAGCGACATCACCGCCATCGATCAGCTTGAGACCGTTCTTATTATGCCAGAAGCCGGGGGTGCAACCTTCGCCGTCGTTCAGGCCGAAGGTGATTTCACACAGGGACTCGCAGCCCAGCTCATTGCGCGTCAGGACCTCGAACGTGGCGGTGCCGCTTGAACCGGCCTGAATGGTGAGAACGGGGGTGTCTTCTCCGCCGACGATGAACCAGCCGGTGTCCTGTCCGTCGATTTGCGTCCATTCGTAACTGACGGCACCCGCGATCGCTTCGAGGTCGACCTGTTCGCCGGGGTTGGGGAGGGGCATGGGGATGATGATGCCGCAGGGCGGGCCTGGGATAAGGACTATGTCCTCTTGCGCCTCGGCCATCCCTGCGCACACGCCGCTATCGGTGACCAGCACCGTGTACAGGCCGGCCTGGGTGGCCTCGATCTCGTTGGCGCCCAATCCCTCGACCGTGCTGCCGTCTGGCCCCGTCCAAACGAAGTAGAAGGGAGGCACCCCACCGGTCGTCTCGGCCGTCAGAGTACGGGTGACGCCATCACAAACCCCGGATCCGGATGGGATGATGTCGACGGCGAGGGGCGTTTCGGGGGCGACGGTGAAGTTGACATCCCAGACCGTGCCTTCAAAGCCCTCAGCAATGACGATGGGCAACGCAGGAGTCTGAACAACGGCCATGCCGGCGGGGGGCACGATCGACACCCAGTAGGTGCCCGGAGCCAGCAAGTCCTCGACCACGTAAGACCCCGAGGAGGGATCCGTGGTCGTCATGGCGTAATCGAAGTATGCACTCTGGACGTCATCCCACCTGCTGACGACGACTGCGACCGCACCCACTGCGACGTCAGGATCGGATTCGCAGAGAACCCGGCCCTGGAGATCTGGAGGTTCGCCCTGGCCGCCCTCTTCCTTCTCGTACTCGTAAACGATGGTGTAGAAAGTGCTTCCCCTGGCACTCGACAGGATGGTGGTGTTGCCGCCGGCGGCGGTGCCCTTGACCTGCGACGCGGTGGCCGCACGGAGGACGATGCGATCGCTACCGGGGGCGGCGATGAACTGGGCGATCATCGCCGGATCGGTGTACTCGAGGAGGTTCTCGTCGGAGTCCGTGTAAGGGGGGAAGGTAATGCCGGAGGTCCCGCCGAAATCGAGGACCTTGTCCCAGGTTTTCAGTGTGGCCTCAAACGTGCCTGAAGGGCGTAGAGTCGAAAGGATGGTCGGGCCCTCGACGTTCACCGCCACGATCGTGGCCACAAAATCGAGGTTGTATTGCTGTGAGCCTCGACTCCGGTTCTCCATCTTGAGGTAGAAGGTGATGTCGGCCTCGGCGCGGAAGATGACCTTGGTCAGGGTGCCCAAAGTCGGATTGAACTTCGGGAGTTGAACGTACTCCTCCCAGTTCAACTGGCGGTCGGGCACCTGAGCAATGTAAGTTGCGGTGTGGTAGGTGGTGGTTGCGGCGCTGCCGTTGCCGGCGCCCATACTGAGGATTAAGCCCAGCATGAAACCGGGCGCGAGCCCCCCAAGGCTCTTCGTGATGCACTTTTTCATGGCGATAGTACTACTGTTGTTTGTGCTTTGTGTCTTTCGCCATGGGGTCCTGCCGTTCCGTTTCCACTATCCAAGCCCATGACGAGTGGTCAAGACGCATGGACTATTAGCATACATCCGCAAGAAGTCAACAAATAATCACGAATTTAGACAATAAGCAGTAAAAGGCTCATATATATTATATAATCTTATAGACGCAAGTCATCTTACGAATATATTGGAGTCTTCCAGATATAATCTAAAAGCTTTGTGATTAGTTATTTACGATTGAATGCGATAAAAGAATAAAAACGCGGATTTTCGGCTTTGTACCCGAATGACTTTGACATGAGCAAACCAAATCCCCAGTCTCACAGGTGCTTTATGTACAATGATTTGTCTTCATGATGCTGTGGACACAGCCATTCATTTCATCATCGGATCCCGTACTCAAGGGTCTGAATACTTACTGTGCGGCGAATTGTGCCCCAATCACCTTCAGCGTCTTTTGACGATCAACCCCTTGATCGAGCCAAGGGCTTTGGGCAGGACCCTGACTTACCGTACGGGTGCGCCTTGACATTTGGATTCGGCTTGGTCAGATGGCCGCACTTGACAGTGCGGTGGCGGTCAGCGAGCGAGGGTTGCGGGGGCCTGTGGCAGGGCCACGAATTGACCACAGATGAAAACAACAACGTGTCTGCGGTGGGATGGGTTTGCCTGGGTCCGGGTCTGGATGGTGGCTTTCTGGCTGGGTGCCTCAGGGTTGGCGGTCGGGGTTCGGGGGGCGAGCTTCTGGTGGAACTCGGGATTCGTGAATGGCGGGGCCATTCCCGACAACAGTGCGACGGGCTGGCAAGATGTGCGGTCGGTGTCGATGCCGGGTGCGACCTCTATTACGGATGTCGACGTTCTCATCGACATTGGGGGTGCGACGATCTTCGACGGATGGAACGGGGACATCTACGCGAAGCTGTCGCATTCCAGCGGGTTTTCGATCCTCTTCAACCGTGTGGGCCGGACCACGTCGAGGCCGAATGGCTACGGCCAGACAGGCTTCGGCGCTTCGACATCGGGGATTCGCTTTCGACTCGATGACGCCGCGGGCACGGACGTCCACTACTATCAGACGGTTAGCCATTCGATCAACGGACTGGGTCAAGTGACGGGGACATGGCAGCCGGACGGGCGGGATGTGGATCCGACGGTGGTGAATGAGGACTCCGCCCGGAGTGCGAGCGTGTTTCTGGCGGCGTTCAATGGTCTTGATCCCAACGGGGAATGGACCTTGTTTGTGTCGGACCGGGGATTCGCCAACTCACACAAGGTCAACGGGTGGGGTTTGGAGATCGCGGCCGTGCCCGAGCCGGGCGTTGGCGCCTTCGTGCTGGGGTGCGGCTTGCTGGGGTTCGCCTGGGCACGCCACCGGTCCTGGCGCCGACTCCCGTTGCCGTGAACCAGGGACCGACGGGTCTTCGATCCCTCATTTCCTGCCAGGGCCCCCGGGCGTCTCGACGCACACGTTTGGCGCTGGTGTGGTAACTGCTCTATCATTCACCGTCGGTCAAACGCAGCACGGATCTTCACCGATGGGGGACCGTGCGGAAGACTGGACTGAGAAGCAATTGTGTCACCTATGCACTCCCTCAGGATGGCGTCACTGGCAATGGGGTGTCTTTTGTTCTTGCCCGGAGCGAGGAGCGAGAGCTGGCCGCAATTCCGGGGGCCGCGCGGCGACGGGATATCGGCCGAGCGGATCCGGACGAACTGGGGGGTGGAACCGCCGCGGTTGTTATGGAAGCGTGCGGTGACGAATGGCTTCAGCTCCCTGGCGGTGGGCCAGGGGAAGGTGGTGACGCAAGTGCGGAGCGCCGCCTCGGGATCGAGCCAGGAGGTGGTGGCGGCCTGGGACGCGGAGACGGGGACCGTCGTTTGGTCAGTGCCGCTGCCGCCGGTGCGCAGCACCCTGTACGACGGCGGCGGGAACGAGGGAACGTCGACGAACAACGGGGGGGACGGGCCGCGCTCGACGCCCACGGTCTACGGCTCGCGGGTGTACGTGCTGACGGCCTGGCTGCGGCTCTACTGCCTGGATCTTGGGACGGGCCAGATCCAGTGGAGCAAGGATCTGGTGAGCGAGTACGGCGGAGCGAATATCACTTGGCAGAGCGCGTCGTCGCCGGTTATCGAGGACGGCAAGGTGATCGTGAATGCCAACAGCGGCAGGCAGACGAACAACCTGATGGCGTTCCGCGCGGAGGACGGATCGTTGGCGTGGACGGTGACGGGGCGGGATCGGATGACGCATTCGACCCCGGTGGCGGCGACGATTCTGGGGGTGCGCCAGCTGGTGGTTTATGCCCAGACGAACCTGGCGGGGATCAACCCGACGAACGGGGCGGTCTTGTGGCGGCATGCGTGCAGCTACAACGGAACGTCGGTGGCGGCCTCGCCGGTTGTGGCGGACAACCTGATTTACGCGTCCGCGGGGTACGGCACCGGGGCGCGGGTGGTGCGGCTGGCGAGACCGGGGACGGTGTTTACGGTGTCGCAGATACAGCGGAAGTCGGGTGAATTGGAGAGCCACTGGGCGACGCCGGTGCACCACGGTGGTTACCTCTACGGTCTTTATGGCACCAAGGAGTACGGATCCGCCCCGCTGAAGTGTGTGAAGCTCGACACGCTCGAGGAGCAGTGGTCCGAGGAGGGTTTCGGACCGGGCGGGGTGTTAATGGCGGGCGGCCTGCTGATGATCCTGACGGACACGGGCCAACTGGTGTTGGCGGATCCGGATCCGACGGCGTATCGGGAGCGGGCGAGATTTCAAGCGGTATCGGGCAAGTGTTGGAACGTTCCGGCGATCAGCAACGGGCGGATTTACGTGCGCAGCACGCGGGAGATCGCCGCCTTTGACGTGTCGGTGCCGCCGCCGCCGCCGTTGCGGCTGGGGGTGCCGCAGAAGGTGGCGGGCGGGCGGTTACGGATCTCGCTGGGGAATGCGGATGGAGGCGTGGTGGAGGCGTCGAGGGCTGGTGACGTGCGGGTGTACGGGGCGGGCGATGTGACGGCCCGGGAGGCGGACTGGGAGCCGTTGGAGCAGGCGGTCGAAGCGGAGGGAGGCGTCTTGTGGCTCGAGACAACCATCGGAACTGAGCGCCAGCGGTTCCTGCGTGCGATCGAGGGTCCGCGGGAATAGGGAGCGGGTGACTCTCCATGAAGACTGAATTCAGCGCGGGAGAGGGATGGGATCGCGACTCTGATGGGCGCCGGCGGGGGTGGCGGGCGTTCACGTTGATCGAGCTGCTGGTGGTGATTGCGATCATCGCGATTCTGGCGGCGCTTCTTTTGCCGGCCCTTTCCAGCGCGAAAGAGCGCGGCCGCCGGACGTCCTGCAAGAGCAACGTCCGCCAGTTCATTCTGGCCACGCACTTGTACGCGGCCGATTTCCACGATCGATTGCCGCTGGGGAACACCGACTACGAATCCGCGTCGGATCCGACGGCGGAGGACATCCCGGTGTTGAGCACGAACACGCGCAACCAGATGCTGCAGTACGGGGGGTCCTGGAAGATTCTGGACTGTCCGAGTTTGGGCAAGCCGTTCGGTCAGCCGGAGGGTTGGCAACCGGAGCCGAACTACGGTTTTGTAATTGGCTACAACTATCTGGGCGGGCACACGAACACCCCGTGGGCCCCGCTCGAGGGGCATGGGGCGACGTGGGTGTCGCCGCAGACCCTGAGCGAGGATCCGAAGCTGGTGCTGGTGACGGATCCCAACAACTGGTCGCCGGGCTACGGCAAGACCCTGGCGCCGCACGGTCCCCACGGCCCGATTTTGAAGGGCTACGATGCTCTCAATACCAGTGCGCGGGGAGCGACGTCGGAATCCCTGGGAGCCAAGGGGGGGAATGTCGGATTGACGGACGGGTCGGTCTCCTGGAAGCCGATGTCGAAGATGGCGACGTACCGCGGTTCGCTCAAGTGGGAGGATGCGGGTTGTCACGCCGCGTGGTGATCGGGGACTGCGGCCCCTCGGGGTCGGTCCATTTCCCCTGGGAGCGGATCAGGTCGACGAGACAATCGACGGCTTCGGCTTCGGGGATGCTGAAGCGGACCGGGGTCTTTCCAACGTAGAGATTGACCTTGCCTGGGGCGCCGCCCACGTACCCGAAGTGGGCGTCGGCCATTTCGCCCGGACCATTCACGATGCAGCCCATGATGGCGATTTTGACGCCTTTGAGGTGGCGGGTGCGGCTCTTGATGCGGGCGGTTACGGCTTGGAGATCGAAGAGCGTCCGGCCGCAGGAGGGGCAGACCACGTAATCGGTCTTGAACGACCGGCAGCCTGCGGCCTGCAGGATCGTGTAGGCGAGCCGCAGCGATCCCTCGGGATCGGTGGTTTCGCGGACGAGGATGGCATCACCGATTCCGTCGGCCAGGAGGGAGCCGAGCACGACGGCGGATCGGAGCATGGCGATGTCTGGGGTGGCGGCAGCGCTGATGGGGGCGAGGCGGTCTTTCAGGAGAATCGGCGGGGTGGCGCCCGATTCCTCGAGGCGGCGGGCCAGGAGTCGGAAGGCGGTCAGGGTGGGCAGCGGCGTGTCCTCGTGGACGGTGATCCACCGGTTCGAGGATGGCGTGGGGAAAGGCGTTGTGGGATCGACTTCGAGCGGATCGAGGTCTTCGTAGACGCCCTCGGGTTGGGTCTCGGCCTGCGGGGGGAGGTGTCCTTTGAGCGCTTCGGCGGCGGCCCGAGTCACGAGAACCCGGACCGGTTGAGTGCCGCCGCCACGGCATGGCGGTGTCGTGGAAGCCTCGGTCGAGACGCGGCGGGCGAAGGCGAACGGGTCATAGGGGGGCGGGAGACCTTCGAGACGCCGGCTCAGGGCGATGTCGGCGACGGGGTGGCCCGGGCGGAGGGCGGCTGTGGGATCGGCTGCCAGGGTCAACGGCGGGACCTGTGCCAGGAGAGCCTGGCAGACGGGGATTTCCCGGGGTGAATCCTCCGCAAGGGACACCCGGATGGTGTCGCCGAGGCCATCGCACAGGAGCGAGCCGATGCCGATGGCGCTCTTGATCCGGCCGTCGTCGCCTTCGCCGGCTTCGGTGACCCCGAGGTGGATTGGGTAATTCCAATCCGGTCCGAGGTCCGCCAGGCGCGAGACCAGGAGGCGGTAGCACTCGATCATGACTTTGGGGTTCGAGGCCTTCATCGAGAAGACGAGGCTGTGGAAATCGTGGGCTCGGCAGATGCGGGCGAACTCGAGGGCGCTCTCGACCATGCCTTCCGGGGTATCGCCGTGCCGGTTGAGGATGCGATCGGAGAGGGAGCCGTGGTTTGTGCCGATGCGGAGGGCACGGCCGCGTTCACGGCAGAGGCGGACGAGCGGGGCGAAGCGTTCCTCGATCCGTTCGAGCTCGGCGGCGTATTCGGTCTCGGAGTAACCCCGGGAGGCAAAGCGTTTGGTGTCGGCGTAGTTACCGGGGTTGACGCGGACTTTCTCGACCCAGCGGGCGGCTTCGAGTGCGGCGTCGGGCTTGAAATGGATGTCGGCCACGAGGGGGACGCGGCAGCCTCGGGCACGCAGGGTGGCGGCGATGGCCTCGAGATTGGCGGCGTCCCGGACCGTCGGGGCGGTGATCCGCACCAGTTGGCATCCTGCGGCCACCAGGTCGAGCGTCTGCTGGACGCAGGCGGCCGTATCGAGGGTGTCGGCGGTGATCATCGACTGAAGGACGACCGGGTGGTCGCCGCCGATCACCACCCCGCCGCGGTCGGGGTCTCCGACGGGCACGGGCCGGGTGCGGCGCCGGCGGAAGAGGTACGGGGATCCGCAGTACGGGGAGGAAGGGGGCATCCGGCGCCTTTCTCAGGGGGCGGACGTGGGGGCTGGTGCCGGCGGGTTGGTGGGTGTGGCCGGCACGACTTCCTCGACCTGCGAATCCCGCTGGAGCAGCGCGCGGAACCAGGAGAGCCGCCGGAAGTCGAAGAACGTCACATAGAGCATGAAACTGATCAGGACGAAGAAGAACGCGGTTTTGGCGTAATGAACCACCCGCCAGTTCAGCGGACGGCGGAGGATGGCTTCAATGAGGGACTCGACGATATGGCCGCCGTCGAGGACGGGGATGGGCAGGAGGTTCAGGATGGCGAGGTTGAGGTTGAGGAGGACCAGGAAGTCGAGCGCCAGGCGATAATCGGTTTTCACCTGGACCGCCAGCATCGAGAGGATGCCGACCGGGCCGCTGAGGTCACTGGCGCGGACGCCGGTCTGCTTCGAGTTCACGAGGGCGCCCAGGACGCCGATGGTGCGTTCCCAGACCTTGGCGAATTGGGCCCACGGGGTGGGGCCGGGCCGGATCACCTCGTAGACGCCACCGGCGAAGACGATGCCCATGCGGCCGCGTTGGGTCTTGGGGTCGTAGCGGGGTGTGACCTGCAGGGTGACCCGTTGGCTGCTTCGTTCCACGACCACGGTGCTCTCCTTGCCCTCGCTCTTACGGACCAACTCGATCAGGTGCTCCTGGCTCAGCACCGGCACGCCGTCGAAGGAGACGAAGCGGTCGCCCTTGGCGAGCCCGGCGCTCTGGGCGGGCATGCCGGCCTCGACGGCGCCGACGATCGGGTGATCGTAGGGGTCGAGGTTCAGCCACTTGAGACCGATGCCCTCATGGACCCGGGCGGTGAGGGAGTAGTTGGTGCGGATGCCGGCCCGTTCGATCGCGACGTCGAAGACGTTGGTGCGGGCGAGGACGGTGATCTGGTTGATTTCCTCCCAGGACTTCACGGGCTTGCCGTTGACCGCAACGATCCGGTCCCCCTGCCGGATCCCCAGTCGGGCCTCGGCCGAGTCCGGATCCACGTTCCCGATCAGCGAAGGATTCACCAGCACCGGGAGCCCGACGAAGTAGATGATCGCCGCGATGGCGAAGGCGAACACGACGTTCATGAAAGGGCCGGCGAACGCCACCAGGATCTTCGAGAGCGGGGGCGCCGGCGGCAGGTTCTCGTCGGCGCTCTTGCCTTCGGCGAGATCGGAGGTGACCATCTGGGGCAGCTTGACGTACCCGCCGATCGGGCCCGGGAACAGCCGCCAGGAGTAGACCACGCCGTTTCGCGTCCAGCTGTAGACCTTGGGACCGCAGCCGATGGCGAACTCCTCGACTCGCATCTTGCGCCGGAGCGCGACCCAGTAATGGCCGAATTCGTGGACGAAGATCGAGGCGCCGAAGAGCAGCACCACCGCCACGGCGACCATTGCGTATGTCAGAATCTGATCCATGTGAGCGCGTCGGAGAACCCGACAAAGCGGCCATACTAGCGTTCAAACTCCGCCGGTGCAACCTTCCGGCAGACCTTCCGGCAGACCCTGCGCCGGGTCCCGGGCCCGGATTTCTCATCACCGGAACGATGAACCGGAAATCCGGGCTGAGGCAACACCGCCCCCAGAGCGGGGGAAACCAACATCACGTCGTTTGGGATAGCGCTCACCCGGCGGAACACTCTGTGACCCTTCATGAGATGTTCGATCTGGTGCGGTGTTGCGCTTCAGCCCGCATGCCTTGAGTGATGAGGGGCACCGGCGGTGCGTTGACCAGAACGGTGTGAAACATGCGGGCTGGGCCCGGGCGTGGGGCGTGCGCGTGAGCCGCAGCACGGGCATTCCGGGTCACGCCGGACCTTGAGCTCGCGGCAATGGAGGCTCCAAACGTCCACCTCGAGAAGCCGGCCGAGCAGCGTCCGGCCGCTGCCGAGCAGCAGCTTGAGAACTTCCGCGGCCTGAAGAACGCCAATCAGGCCGGGCACGACGCCCACGGGTCCGCCGTCGCGAGCGGGCTCAGGGAGCTCGTCCGGGCTCGGCGGCTCGGGGTAGAGACAGCGGTAGCAGGGGCCTCCCCAGTGGGGCGCCAGCACCCCGACTTGTCCTGTGAACCGATGGACGGCGCCGTACACGATCGGCTTGCGCAAGGCCACGGCAGCCTCATTGAGCGCGTGGCGCGTCGGAAGATTGTCGCAGGCGTCAACGACCAGCGCATACGGTTCGACGAGGCGGCGGGCGTTGGCGGCTTCGAGGCGGACCGGGTGGATCCTCACCTCGACGCCGGGGTTGAGACGGCGCAGTGCCGACCGCGCGGAGTGAGTCTTCCGACGACCGACATCCGGCGTCCCATGGAGGACTTGACGCTGCAGGTTCGAGAGCTCGACCCGATCGGCGTCGACGATGCCCAGATGACCGACTCCCGCCGCCGCCAGATAGAGGATTACGGGCGATCCCAGGCCGCCGGCCCCAACACACAGGACCCGTCCCGCGCGCAGCTTGTTCTGGCCGTCCGGCCCGACTTCCGGCAGCATCAGGTGCCGTGCGTAGCGTTCGAGGTCGTCTGCGTCGAGTTTTGGCGACATCCGGTGGAAAGCGAGGGTAATTCTGCCCATGATGAAAGCAAGCCGGGAGGACAAGAGGACTGCCGTGCGGGCTGCGGGCGGTGCGGCGGCGGGGTGCGTTGGGCGGGCCGTGGCGCTGCTTCGGCGCCGGCTGTCGGCCATTCCCCGAGTGGCGATCCAGTTGGGCAGCGGGTTCGCGTCGGTTCTCGATTCCCTGCAGGGATTGGAGGTGCTGGACTACGACGAGATCCCGGGGTTTCCCCGGCCGGCGGTGCCGGGGCACACCGGCCGGTTGGTCCACGGGACGATGGCGGGCGTGCCGGTGCTGGTGCTGGCGGGAAGGGCCCACTACTACGAGGGCCATTCCCTCGAGGCGGTCACGAATCCCGTCCGCGTCCTTGCCGGGCTGGGGATCGAGATTCTGGTGCTGACGAACGCCGCGGGGGGCATTGCGCCGCGCTATCGTCCCGGGGACTTCATGGTGCTGCGGGACCACATCAACCTGATGGGCGCCAATCCGCTGCGCGGCGTGGGCGGGGCGGCGGGGGAGGGCTTCGTGGACTTGAGCAACGTTTACGACGAGGCATTGCGGCGTCGGCTCGTCGAGTCGGCCCGTGCCGTCGGGGCGCGGGTCCACACCGGGGTGTATCTGGCGGTGTCGGGTCCCAGCTACGAAACGCCGGCCGAGATCCGGGCGTTTGCGCGGCTCGGGGCGGATGCGGTGGGGATGAGCACGGTGCCCGAGGCGGTGGTGGCGCGGCAGCGGGGTTTGCGGGTGGCGGCGATCGCCTGCATCGCGAACCTGGCGGCGGGGCGGAGGCGGGGGCGGATCGACCATGCGGACGTTCTGGAGGAGGGGCGCCGTCAGGGTCGATTGGCGGCGGCGCTGCTCGCCGGTTGGGTTCGTCGGATCGGGGTGCGGCAGCAGCAACCGCAGGAATAGCTTGTATTAACAGTATTGACTTTCATGGTTTTTTTCGTTCAACGTAACTCATGCAAATTGAGAGTCTCAAGGTGTTCTGCGATTTGACGGAGACGGAGAGTTTCACGAAGGCGGCACAAATCAATCAAATCACCCAATCGGCGGTGAGCCAGCAGATCAGCTCGCTCGAGCGGCAGTTCAAGTCGCTGCTGATCGAGCGGAGCAAGAAGCGGTTTCGGCTGACCCGGGAGGGGCAAGTGCTGTACGAGGCGAGCAAGCAGATTGTCCAGACCTACGAGGCGCTGCACAGTCGGCTCCAGGAGCTGAAGGACATCATCTCGGGGACGGTCCGGGTGGCGACGATTTACAGTATTGGGCTGCACGATCTGCCGCCTTACATCAAGCGGTACTTGAAGAACTTCCCGACGGTGAACGTGCACGTCGAGTATCGGCGGGCGAACCAGGTTTACGAGGATGTCCTGGGGAACGTGGTGGACTTGGGGTTGGTGGCGTATCCGGTGCGGGATGCGAAGCTTGAGATTGTGCCGTTGAAGCGGGAGCCGATGGTTCTGATCTGCCATCCGCAGCATCCCCTGGCGCGGGCCAAGCACGCGAAGGTGAGCGCGGTGTCGGGTCAGAAGTTCGTGGCCTTCGAGTCGGACATTCCGACGCGGCGGGCGGTTGACAAGGTGTTGCGGGAGCATGGGGTGCAAGTGGTGCCGGTGATGGAGTTCGACAATGTCGAGACGGTGAAGCGGGCGGTCGAGATTGACGCCGGCGTGGCGATCGTTCCGCTGGGGACGGTGGCGACGGAGATTCAGAAGCAGACCCTGGCCGGGGTGACGATCGAGGATGCGGATTTTTCGCGGCCGATTGGGGCGATCTACAAGAAGAACAAGGTGCTCTCGACGGCGATGAAGGAGTTTCTGGCGATGCTGAAGGAGCCCTAGCGAGGCGCCGCCTCAGACCGATGAACCATGCAGTCCAAAGGAACCGTGGGGGGGAGCGGGGCACCCTGCCTCCGCGCCTCGCTCATCGAGGGTCCTCGACGGAAGTAGGGAAGGCCTGGAACAGCAGGGACCACACTTGACCTGTTGACCCCATACTCCACAAGTCGAGGACCCTCGCCTGCGAAGCGTACCATGAGAGGGCGGTTGCTGCTGGCATTGCTGGCGGTCTCAGTGGCCGCGAACGTCGGTTTGTACGTGGCATGGCAACGCGTGCCGCGCCCGGCATTCGAGCGGTTCCAGCCGGCCCCGCGTCCGGCGCCGGTGCACCACATTCTGCGCCCCATCCGGACGAACCTCGTGATCGAGCCGCGGTTGCTCACCTGGCGCGACATCGAGTCCGAGGACTACGTCACCTACATACGGAACCTGCGGTCGATTGGCTGTCCGGAGGCGACGGTTAGGGACATCATCGTGGCTGATGTCACCGGGTTGTTTGCGTCGCGGCGGGCGACGGAGGTGCTCACTCCGGCGCAGCAGTGGTGGAAATCCGATCCGGACCTGGACGTCGTCGAGCACTCGATCGAGCAACGCGATGCGCTCGAGCGGGAGCGGCGTTCGCTGTTGACCCAGCTGTTGGGGCCAGGCTGGGATGCCGCGAGCACGTCCACCGAGGTGGCCGGCAGCAGCATCACCCTGGACGGGCCGCTCCTGGGGGATCTGCCTGCCGAGACCAAGCACACCCTGCGGGAGATCGAGCTGCGCAATCGGGAGCGGCTGCGGGCCCATCTGCAGGCGCGGCGCGAGCAGGGCGGGACTGCGGACCCCGCCGAGGTGGCCCGGTTGCGGCGGGAGACCCGCGAGGAGCTGGCGAGGATCCTGACGCCGGCCCAGCTCGAGGAGTACCTGCTGCGGTACTCAGGCACCGCGGACGAGCTCCGCCGTCGTCTCCGCGGATTCGAGGCCACACCCGACGAGTTCCGCAGCCTGTTCCGGGCGACGGACGCGATCGAGATGGAACTCGAAGCGCTGCCGGCCGCGGGGGATGTTGCGTCGCAGAATCGCCGGCGGGAGCTGGAAGCCCGGCGGGACAGCGCGATCCAGGAGGTGCTGGGAACGTCGCGGCACGAGTACTATCGGCTCAACCAGGACCCTGCATTTCGCCAGGTCCGGGAGACGGCGGAGCGATTGGGGGTTCCGCCCGAGGCGGTGCTTCCCGTCTACCAGATCGACCAGGTCACGGACGAGGAGCGCCGGCGGATACTGGCGGACACCTCGCTCTCGCCGGAGCAGCAGAGCGCGCAGCTGGCGACCGTCGGCCAGAAGCGACTGGACTCCCTTCGGCAGGTTTTGGGCGACGACCGGTTTCGCCTGTGGCAGGAGGCCGGTCCTCGGGGGGCACCGTGATGCCGCCGCATCGGTGAGGAATACTTCACACCCTTTGGGCGAGCGGACAGACCCAGCCGGATCCAAGCGATGCGAGCCCAGAAGGCATGGAGAGGGTCGGAGGATGCGCGAACTGATCGAGGATTTCCTGCAGCATGTGCGGCATGAGCGGGGGCAGTCTGCGAACACGCAGCGGACGTACCAGGCGTTGCTCGAGCGGTTCGTGGTCTGGGCCTCGGCCCGGGGCCTCCGCCGGTGGCAGGAGGTCGAACTGGCGCATCTCCTTGGCTTTCTCGAGCACGAGCGGGAGCGGTCGATTGCGCGGCAGCCTGAGGGCTCGACGCGGCGTTTGAGCTCCGAGAGCGTCTACTTGGAGATCGCGGCGCTGCGTGCGTTCTACCGGTTTTGTGAGACGGAGCGTTTGCTGCCGGTGAACGTGGCGGAGACCCTGAGTCTGCCCCGGCGTTGGAAGCGGCTGCCGAAGGCGCTGACGGCGGAGGAGATGGCGCGTTTGCTCGAGCCGCTGCCGGGGGAGGATCCGTCGGACCTTTGTGATCAGGCGGTGCTCGAGCTTGCCTATGCCTCCGGCCTGCGGTTGAGCGAATTGCGCGCCCTGCGACTCGAGCAACTTCACCTGGACGCGGGTTTTGTGGTGGTGATTGGCAAGGGCAACAAGGAGCGGGTGGTGCCGGTAGGCCGCGTGGCGGTGGCGGCTCTGGAGCGGTACCTGGCCTCGGGCCGGCCCAGGCTGGTGAGCGGGCGCTCTCCGGCGACGGTCTTTCTGACGCGCCGGGGGACAGCGTTTGCGCCAGTGACCCTCTGGCTGCGGATCAAGCGCCGGGTGCGGCGGTCGGGGATTGACAGGAACGTGACGCCGCACATGCTGCGCCACAGTTTTGCCACCCACCTGCTCGAGCACGGTGCGGATCTGCGGGTGATCCAGGAGATGCTGGGTCACGCCAATCTGGGCACGACGGAGATTTACACGCACGTGGCGGGAGAACGGCTCCGCGAAGTCCACCGCCGGTATCATCCGCGCCCGTGACGAAGTGACGCGCAGCTATCGCAAGTGATCCAGGAGCTGGCGGGCCGGGGCGAAGCCGGGGTCGATTTCGAGGGCGCGGCGGGCGGCATCACGGGCCTCGGCGGTGCGGCCTTGTCGGCCCAGCACGGTGGCCCGGGCGTAGGGCAGCTGCGGATCGCGGAGGTTGAGGGACTCGGCGCGCACGAGGGCTTCGAGGGCGCCTTCAGGCTGTCCGAGGGCGTCTCGGGCGAGGCCGAGGTTGTACCAGGCGCGGCTGTGGCCGGGATCGCGCCGAAGCGCCTCTTCGAGCGCCGCAACCGCCTTGGGGAGATCACCGATTTCGTTCCAGCCCAGGGCGAGCTTGAAGGGGTATTCACCGACCGCCGGCTCGAGGCGGGCGGCCACTTCGAGTTCGGCGACGGCCTCACGGGAGCGGCCCAACTGGCTGAGGACGATCGCGTATTCGTGGCGGAGCGGGGCGCTGTTGGGATCCCAGGCGATGGCGCGGCTGAGGTGTTGGGCGGCGCCCTCGGGTTGTTGGCGGGAGAGTTGCCACACCGCGAGCTGGAGCTGGCCGGTCGGTTGATCGGCGTTGAGATCGAGGAAGTGCCGGACCTCTCGTCCGGCCACGGTATCCGGATCGAGCGCGTGGCGCAGGGCCCAGCCGGCGGCCACGCGGACGTTGCGGCTGGGATCCTCGAGGGCCCGCTGCAGGGCGCGCAGGAGGTCGGCGCGCCCCGCGGACACGAGGGGACCGAGGGCGCTCGCCGCCATTTCCCGGGGGAGCGGGTGTGGGTTGCGGAGTTGAGCGATGAGGGTGTCGGCGACCCTGGGGTCGTCGACCCAGCGTGCCAGGAGGCTGATGACCGCGGCCTGCCAGTAGGGCAGGGGTTCCTCAGGCAGCCGCCGGAGCAGGCTGTCGCGGCCGGTATCGGCGCCCTGGCGGGCGAGGGCGATGGCGATGGCGCGGTGGCGGCTGGGCCGGTCCATCTTCGGTCCGTACCAGCGATCGACGGCGTCGATGGACCAGGCGACGTCCTTGTCCGTGTGACATCGGTTGCAGGCGTTGGGGATGCCGAACTGGCGGGTGAGCAAGGGATCAGGGATGGTGAAGCCGTGGTCATGCCGGGAGTGTCGCTGCATGTAGACTGTTTGCGGCATGTGGCAGTTGACGCATTCACCGCCGGTTTCGGGGAATCGGCCGGGGAGATAATCGAGGAGGTCGACCGCGGCCGGCACGCCGTTGGTGTCGTAGCCGAACACCCGGTGCTGGCTGTGGGCGACGGGTTGGATGAGTGGGGCGTTGGTGACGCTGCCGTTATGGCAGCGCATGCAGAGCCAATTGCCCGGAAGCCGCGTCTTCATCGAGTGCGGATCATGGCAATCGGTGCAGGTGACGCCTCCCTGATGCATGCGGCTCCCCAGGAACGGGGCGAACTCGTAGTCTTCATCGCGAACCTGGCCGTCCGGATAGAACGTGTCGGTCTCGTTGACGATGACGAGCGAGAAGTGATCGAAGAAGGAGTCGCCGGGGCGGAAGTCGCCGGTGAGCTCGCCTCGGCGGGCGTGGCAGGCGCCGCAGGTATCGCGCATGGCGGCGGGGGGGATGGGGGCGAGGGTGGGGTCGGGTTCGAGCGGGTCGGGGTGCTCCTTCCGCCATTCCCCATGGGTCTTGAGGGGTCCGTGGCAGGCTTCGCAGCCGACGCTCAGCTCCGCCATGGTGGTGCGGTAGGTGTCGTTGACCACGTCGTAGTTCTTCCGGAGGCGCGTGTTGTGGCAGGTGGCGCACATCTGGTTCCAGTTCATGCCGCGGCCGGTCCAGTGGCCCCACTCGCCGGGCTGCCGGTCTTCCTCGCCATAGACATTGAACCACTCGTTGGTGACCGGGTCATAGGACGCCTCGAGGGTTTGCCAGCGTCCACCCGGGGCGGGGACAAGGAACTGCCTCAGGGGATGGTGGCCGATGACGCGGTCGGCTGGCCAGGCCTCGCGGCGTCCGTTCAAGCCCAGGGTGACCACTTCGCACCGGCCATCGCGGAGCCGGACCTCGGTGGATTGGGAGGCGTGATGGAAGGTCCGCGGGGGGTCAAAGGCGGATCGGTCCATGTCGAGGTGAATCGGGCGTTCGGCGTAGCGATGGTTCGAGACCTGCCACAGCTGGTGGGCGTCTTCGTGGCATTCGAGGCAACTCGCGGATCCGGCGTATTGCGCGAACACGCGGCCTTCGTCTTCGAGGGGAGGCGGTTGGCGGCCGTGGAGAGCCGGGTCGCCCGCACTCGGGGCCGGTCCTTGGTTTCCAGCCCGGAAGCCTGCGAACCACCCGGACTCGAGTGCCAGAAGGCCGAGCAGGAGGCCGACGCCCAGTCCGACCCCGAGCGGCCAATACCGGCGGGCGCCCGGGGCGGGCGTGCCTGACCCGGGATGGGCGGAGCGAGGGCGCGACGCCATGCGCGGTCATCGTATCGAGCGAGGGGGCTTTTGGTAGCCCTGATTTTCAGATTGTGCCTTGAGCCGGATGGGCCGGGCCGCATAATGCCGGGCATGGACAAGGACCAAGTGGCCGCGGTGTTGTCCGAGATCGGGGTCTTGCTCGAGCTGAAAGGGGAGAACCCGTTCAAGGTGCGCGCGTACGCGAACGCGGCCCGGGCGATCGAATCCCTGACGGAACCGCTCGAAACGCTGGTGGCAGAGGCCCGTTTGTCGTCGATTCCGGGCATTGGCGACGCGCTCCAGGAGAAGATCACGCAATTGGTGACGACGGGCCGGCTGGCGTATTACGACGAGCTCAAGGCCTCGATTCCCGAGGGCTTGGTGGCGATGTTGCAGATCCCCGGCCTGGGGCCGAAGAAGGTGAAAGCCCTGCACGGTCTCCTGGGGGTGGATTCCGTGAGCGCCCTCGAGACCGCCTGCCGCGAGGGCCGGGTGGCGGGGTTGGCTGGTTTCGGCGAAAAGACCCAGGCCAGGATTCTCGAAGGAATCCAGTTTCGCCGCCAGTATGCGACCCGGCATCGATTGGACGAGGTTGTCCCTCCGTCGGAGGCGCTCCGGCAGGCGCTCCGGGAACACCCGGCGGTGATCCGCTGTGATGTGGCGGGCAGCGTCCGCCGGTTCAAGGAAGCGATCGGCGATGTCGACTTCGTCGTGTCGTCCCGCCGTCCCGAGGAAGTCATCGGGGCCTTTGTGCAGCAGCCAGGCATTCAAAGTGTGATCGCCCGCGGCGAGACGAAGGCCAGCGTGATTCTCGAAGGGGGGATCCAGGCGGACCTGCGGGTGGTCACTGACGAGGAGTACCCATTCGCCCTGGCCTATTTCACGGGGAGCAAGGAACACAATATCGTCCTGCGGCAGCGCGCGATCGACCGGGGCCTGCGATTGAACGAGTACGGCCTGTTCCGGTCGGCGGAGGAGACCCGCGATCCGGCCCTGCGGGTGAACTGCCGGACGGAGGAGGATCTGTACGCGGCGTTGGGCCTGGCTTATGTGCCACCCGAATTGCGGGAGGACCGCGGCGAGTTTGCTGCCGCCGAGGGCCGGACCCTGCCGAAGTTGGTCGAATGGACAGCATTGCGGGGATCGCTGCACAACCACTCCGACTGGAGCGACGGCCGGCATTCGCTCGAAGAGATTGCGGCGCGCATGGCGGATCTGGGGTGTGACTACTGGGCGATCACGGATCATTCCCGGGCGTCGTTTCAGGCCAACGGGCTGACTCCGGCGAGGGTGCACCGGCAGATCGCAGCGATTCGGAAGGTCAACGAGACGCTGGCGCAGTCGGGCAGTGAGTTCCGGCTGCTGACTGGGGCGGAAGTGGACATCGTGAAGGACGGCCTGGACTATCCGGACGAGCTCCTGGCTGAGCTCGAGGTGGTGGTGGCGAGCTTGCATGTGCCGGCCAGCAGCGAGGCGGAGAACACGCGCCGTCTGATTCGCGCGGCGGAGAACCCCTGGGTCCAGATGCTGGGGCATCCCTCGGGGCGGCTGTTGTTGCGGCGCGAGGCTTACAAGGTGGATTTGCGGGCGGTCATCGACGCGTGCGCGGCGACCGGCACCTGGATCGAGCTCAACGCGAATCCCTACCGGCTGGATCTGGACTGGCGCCTGTGGCCGTACGCCCGGGATAAGGGCGTCCGATGTGCCATCAACTGTGATGCGCATCGACACGAGGATGCGCGGTACTTGTACTGGGGGGCGGGGATTGCGAGGAAGGGGTGGCTGACCCGGGAGGACGTGGTGAACACGCTTCCCCTGGGTCAGTTGCGCCAGGCGCTGGGGCTCAAGCGGGGGGGGCGTGTTCCCGGGAATCCAGCGGGGGCGTGAAACGGTTCTTGCAGCCTGTTGTCCGTTGGGACGGTCTGCTCGACGCTGTGGCGGTCCTGGCGATGGTGTCGACCGTGGCGGCCTTCGCGGCGTCCTGGTGGTGGCTGTGCGAGCTGACGGTCCATTTCCGCTGGCAGTATGCAGCATGCCTTGTCCTCTTGGGCGTCGGGCGCGGGTTGCAGGGGCGTTGGCGATGGGCCGCGGTTTATGGGGTTGGCGCCATGGTGAACGTGCTGGCGGTGTCGGGAGGCTGCGGGCCGTCGGCGGCTGTCGCCGATCATGGAGGGGTCCGTCCCGACTTGAGGGTGCTATTGGTGAACGTGCACACCGCCAACACGGAACACACCCGCGTCGAGGCGTATGTGAACCAGGAGGCGCCGGACGTCGTCGTGTTGATCGAGGTGGATTCGCGTTGGCTGGTTCAACTGACCCAACTCGCCCGGTCTTATCCTCACCGGATCGAGGCGCCGCGGAATGACAACTTCGGCATCGCGTTGTTTAGCCGACTGCCGCTCGAATACGGTCGTGTGGTGGATCTCGGGGAGGCAGGGGTGCCGAGTGTTGAGGCTCGAGTTCGGGTGGGGGAGAACCTGGTCTGGGTGGTCGGGACCCACCCGCTGCCCCCGTCCCATCGGGAGAATGCGCGTCTCCGGGATCAGCAGTTGCATGCCGTGGCCGCGCACATGGCCGGTCTCCGGGGGCCGCGCGTTCTGGTCGGCGACCTGAATGCGACCCCTTGGTCGCCGGTGTTCCGCGCGCTGGTGGCCCAGTCCGGGCTCTTGGACACCCGTTGCGGGCGAGGATGGCAGCCGACATGGCCCGCGGGCATGCCTTTGCTCTGGATTCCGCTGGACCACGCATTGATCTCAGATGACTTGGCGGTGTGGGAGCGCCGGGTGGGACCGAGCGTGGGTTCAGACCACTACCCCCTGTTGGTAGGCGTTTCCTGGAAAAAATCAGTTGCTTCAGAGGCGCCGATCCCGCGGAATAGCGGCAGTCTATGAACTTGAGTGAGGAGCAACGACAGCAGGTGGCAAACTGGCTTCGTGAGGGGCTGCAGCTGCCCGAGATCCAGAAGCGCTTGGAAACCGAGCTCGGCTTGCGGCTGACCTACATGGAAGTCAAGCTGCTCGTGAGCGACCTTCAAGTGCTGCCGAAAGACCTCGAGCCGCCGAAGCCGGTAGGTCCCCTGACGCCACCACCGGGGCCGCCGCCGCCGCCGCGTAAAGAGAACCGAGTATCGCCGGAGCCGCAGCCCGCCCCCGGCAGCGGTGGAGCCGGCGTTCAGGTGAGTGTCGATCAGATCGCCAAGCCGGGCGCGGTGTTGAGCGGCGCGGTGACGTTCGGCAATGGCCAGTCGGCGCTATGGTACCTCGATCAGGCAGGGCGGATCGGCGTGGCGCCCCGCGACAAGACCTACAGGCCGTCTGCGGCCGAGATGCAGGAGTTCCAACTGGCTCTCGAGCAGGAGCTCGCGAAGCTGGGATACTAGCGAGGCGCCGCCTCAGACCGATGAACCATGCAGTCCAAAGGAACCGTGGGGGGGCAGCGGGGCACCCTGCCTCCGCGCCTCGCTCATCTAGAGTCCTCGACGGAAGGAGGGAAGGCTTGGAACAGCAGAGACCCGAACTTGACCTAATCGCATCGACTTTCACAAGTCGAGGACTCTAGCGAGGCGCCGCCTCAGAACCAACCAAGTCCCCGGGCTCATGAAGACCCTGCTGTCCGTCACCGCTCCCTCTCCCGTCTCTCGCTCTCATCGGACACCAGGAGCGCGCAGGTCATCATTCCGGCGATTCCCGTGTTGGGCTGTGTTGGGTGTGGCGGCGTGGTTTGTCGGGGGAATGTCCGGGGCCAGGGGCGCGGATCCGGATTACGGGCGAACGACCGAGGCGGTCGGTCAATCGGGGCCGCAGCGGACCGTGACGCCGGTGAACCAGATCGTGACGCCGGTGGGCGTGCAGGTCGAACTGCCCGGGATGCGTCCCCAGGCGATGGCGCTGAGCCCGGACGGCCGGATTCTGGTGACGTCGGGGAAGACCCACGAAATCGTAGTGATCGATCCGGCGACCGGTCAAATCCGGCAGCGGGTGCCGCTGCCCTCGGACAAGGTCAACGAGCCGCCGGCGGAAGCGGTGTCGTCGCACATTCTCGAGCCCGACACCGAAGGGCAACTGAGCTACACCGGCCTCGTGTTCTCGCCGGACGGGCGGCGTCTCTACCTCGCGAACGTCAACGGCAGCATCAAGGTCTTTGGCGTGGGCCCGGACGGCGCGGTGGCGGGTTTGTTTTCGGCGCGCCTGCCGCGTGCCGACGCGCCCCGGCGCCGCGACGAGATCCCCTCGGGTCTGGCGGTCTCGGCGGATGGTGCGCGTTTGTACGTGGCGGGCAACCTGTCCAACCGGCTGCTGGAGCTCGAGAGCGCGACCGGGAAGCTGCTCCGTTCGTGGGACGTCGGTTTTGCGCCTTACGACGTCGTGTTGGTGGGGTCGAAAGCGTACGTGAGCAACTGGGGAGGGCGCCGTCCGGAGCCCGGCAGTCTGACCGGGCCGGGAGGACGAGGGACGCTCGTGCGGGTGGATCCGGTCCGGCACATTGCGAGCGAGGGATCGGTGACCGTGATCGACCTGGCGGGCGACCGGGTGGATCGTGAGGTTTTGGCGGGTCTTCACGCCTCGGCGCTGGCGGCGACGCCCGACGGGCGGCATGTGGCCGTGGCGAATGCCGGGAGCGACACGGTACAGGTCCTGGACACGCGCACGGATCGAATCATCGAGACGCTATGGACGAAGCCGACTCCGGCCGATCTCTTCGGCGCGAGCCCGAACGCGCTGGCGTTTGACCGGACGGGCCGCACCTTGTACGTGTGCAACGGCACTTTGAACTCGGTGGCGGTGATCCGGTTCCGGCCGGGCTCCTCCGAGCTGAACGGGCTGGTGCCGGTCGGCTGGTTTCCGGCGGCGGTGGTTTGCGACGCGCGGCGGCAGGCCCTGTACGTGGCCAACCTCAAGGGGATCGGTCGCGGCCGTCCTAATGCGCGGACGGGCCGGACCGAGTACAACTCGCATCAGTATTTCGGTTCCGTGTCGCTGGTGCCTCTGCCCGACCGGCGGGCTTTGAGGGAGCAGACCCGGGTGGTGCTGGCGAATGCCCGCGCCCCGCTGATCGAGCAGGCGCGTTTGCCGGCGCGCTCCGGTCAGCCGCCGCGGCCGGTTCCGGAGCGGGTTGGCGAACCCGGCGTCTTCAAGCACGTGGTCTACATCATCAAGGAGAACAGGACGTATGACCAGGTGCTGGGCGACGTGCCCGAGGGCAACGGCGATCCCAGCCTGTGTGTGTTCGGCGAGGAGGTGACTCCCAACCAGCACAAGATGGTTCGCGAGTTCGTGCTCCTGGACAACACCTATTGCTCGGGGATCTTGAGCGCGGACGGCCATCAATGGTCGGATACCGCGTTCGCAACGGACTACATGGAGAAGTCGTTTGCCGGGTTTCCCCGGAGCTACCCGGACGGCATGGAAGACGATGACGTCGACGCCCTGGCCTACGCCCCCTCCGGGTTCATCTGGGACAATGCGCTGGCGCATGGCCGGACGCTGCGGGTTTACGGCGAGTTCGCGATCACCATGACGTCGTGGAAGGACCCGAGCCGGCTCACCAAGCTGCGGTTCCTGGATTACTACCGCGATTTCATCGAGCAGACCGGCGCCATCCGGATCTGGAGCCGTCCGGCGATCGAGTCGCTGCGGCCGCACCTGTGCACCAACACCGTGGGATGGGACATGGCGATTCCCGACGTGTTTCGCGCGGCGGAGTTCATCAAGGAACTCAAGGAGTACGAGGCCCGGGGGACGTTCCCGAACCTGGCGATCATCTGTCTGCCCAACGACCACACCTCGGGCACATCCGCCGGATCGCCCACCCCGGCAGCCCAGGTGGCGGACAACGACCTCGCCTTCGGCCGGATCGTCGAGGCGTTGAGCCGAAGCCGGTTCTGGAAGGAGCTCTGCATTCTGGCGATCGAGGACGATCCCCAGGCCGGTTGGGACCACGTGAGCGGGTACCGGACCACGGCCTACGTGATCAGCCCTTACAGCCGCCGGCGCGGCGTGGTCAGCACCCAGTACAACCAGACCAGCATCCTGCGAACCATCGAGCTGATCCTGGGCTTGCCGCCCATGAACGTGATGGACGCCTCCGCGACGCCGATGTTCGATTGCTTTGGCGAGCACCCGGATCTGACGCCGTTTGAAGCCGTCCCCAACCGGGTCCCGCTGGATCAGATGAACCCCGAGCCCCGCAAGATCGCCGACCCGCTGCTGCGCCGGCATGCGGTGGCGTCGGCGCGCCTTCCGTTGGACGAGGTGGACCGATGTCCGGAAGACCTGTTGAACCGGATCCTGTGGCATGCCATGAAGGGGCCGCTGGCGCCTTACCCGGAATGGGCGGTGTCGAAAGTTGACGACGATGACTAAGACGATGCGCAATTGGGGACTCCTGGGATTGGCGGGTTGTGTCCTCACGACGGCGGTGTGGGGTTACGAGGACGTCTATCTGACCGGGGTGCCGGACTACCAGTGGGAGTACGGCTGCTTCGGGACGGCCTGCGGCAACCTGATGGGCTACTGGGATCGTCACGGGCTGCCGGACTTCTACACCGGCCCGACCGCCGGAGGTGTGGCGCCGCTCACCAGCTACTCCTGGCAAGGCCATGGCGGCATCATCGCCCTGTGGGCCTCGAAGGCCGGTCTCGACGGGCGTCCCAGCAACCAACCCGGCCACGTGGACGATTACTGGGTCTCCTACGAGAGCAGTGCGCCCGACCCTTACGTCACCCTCGGCCGCAAGGAGCATGCGTGGGATTGCATCGGCGATTTCATCGGGCTCAGCCAGCGAAAGTGGACGAACCTGGGTGGTGAATGCGACGGCAACCTGGACGCCTACACGTTCACCTACTGGGATTCCTCCGGGGCCCGCCGCGTGAATTTCACGCCGACGCCCGCCGCCGGGCTGCCGGCGATCGATCTGCAGTCCGGTCTGCGGGCCTGGGCCGAGTACCGGGGGTACGGCGCCGACACGTTCACCCAGCTATGCGAGTTCGACCCGGACATTACGACCCCCGGCGCGGGATTCACCTACGAGGATCTCAAGGCGGAGATCAAAGCCGGTTTTCCGGTGCTGGTCCACCTGCAGGATCCCGGCAAGAAATCACAGTCCATCGGCAACATGCCGCGGGCCAATCCGCCGATCCACGGCATGCTGGCGTACGGATATTACGAGCTCGATGATGGCCGGAAATTCGTTCGCACCCGCGAGAGCTGGGCGACCGGGGATACGCTTCACGAGTGGAACAACCAGAGTTGGACTCCGAGCTTGCCTGACTTCCTGCCCATCCGGGGCTTGATCGGATTCCATCCGCGGCCGCGCATCACCGCGGTCGAGCGTGTGTCCGGGGGGATCAAAGTGCGATGGGAAGGCCCTGAGGCCGAGTTGTACTACGCAGCCACGGACACCCGCCGTCAGGTCCATCGGTATGTGGTCGAACGGAGCACATCCCTCGAGGATTTGAACTTCGTCGCGGCCTCGGAACCCACCCAGGCGCGGGAAATCACCCTTCCCGATTGCTGCCCGGGCGGGGCCCTCTATCGGGTGACACTGCTCCCGCCGGAGTAGAGCGTGCTGCCTACTTGGCCTTCTCCGGCGCGGGTTCGGGCGGCAGTTTCTTGAGCTCTTCGAGTTTCGCGGCGGCTCCCGCATGCTCTTGTTTGGCGGCCGCCTCGAGCCACTTCTTCGCCTGATCGAGGTTCTTCTCGACCCCGTCGCCAGTCATGTAGCGTTTGCCGAGATCAAACTGCGCGGACACGCTTCCCGCCTCAGCCCGCTGTTTGAGGAAATCAACGGTCCGTTTGAGGGCCGCTTTCTTCTCGGCTTCCTTGGCCGCGACAGCGCCGGCGGTGCCGGCGACCGGAGCGGCGGGTTTGGCGACGGGTGCAGCGGGCGCCGGGGCCGGCGGAGTGGGGGGTGTGGGCGCCGTATTCAGCGGGCGAACGTAGCGCCGCGGGGACAGGACCTGGGCGTACTGGCGCGGTGGGGTCGGATCTTCCGGCGCGGGGTTTCCCCAAGCGATGGGAAGGCTATCGAAGGCCCACAGAACCAGCAGCAATCCGAGGAGAACCGGGCTTTTCATGGCGCACGCACTGTTCCACGGGAACCGCCCGGCCGCAAGCTGTGAATCGAGAGGTCTTCCCGTTCCCGCAAGGCGGCGCCGGTATGGCTCGCGGCGCAGGCCGCCACGGTCTCCGGTGTGCCTGCCACAACCAGGCGTCCGCCGTCGACGCCTGCGTCGGGGCCGAGATCAATGACCCAGTCCGCGCAGCGGATGACCTCGATGTTGTGCTCGATGACCACCAGCGAGTGTCCCCGGTCCACGAGTCCCTGAAACCCCTCGAGGAGGATGCGGACGTCCTCGAAGTGCAGGCCGGTCGTGGGCTCATCGAAGAGAAAGAGGAAGCTCCCGGGTCTGCGGCAAGGGCCGGAGCCCGCCCGGGCAGGTTCGCAACCGTTGGCGGAGCCGGGCTCGATCTCGAGCTCCGCAAGGTGGCGGACGAGTTTGAGGCGTTGGCTCTCGCCGCCGGACAGCGTGTTGATCGGCTGCCCCAACCGGAGGTAGCCGAGGCCGATGGCCCGGAGCGTTTGCAGCCGGGCCGCCGCCCGTCTTGCCGGTGCCGACTCGGAGAATCCATTCAAGAACACCACGGCTTCGTCCACGGTGGAGTCAAGGAGGTCGGCGATGGTTCGCTCCGCAGCGGCGAGCGGGTCCTGGGGGGAGCCGGGTTTGAGACGCACTTGCAGCACGTGGGGCCGGTACCGGCGTCCGCCGCAATCCGGGCAGCGTATGAACACATCGCTCAGGAACTGCATTTCGATCCTCTCGAATCCGGCGCCGCGGCACCGTTCACACTGGCCTTCGGCCGAGTTAAAACTGAACGCGCTCGCGCCAAGACCCCGGCGTCGGGCCTGCTCCGACTGGGCAAAGAGCGCGCGGATCTCGTCGAAGGCTCCGATGAAGACCGCGGGATTCGATCGCGGGGTCCGAGCCAGAGGCGACTGATCGACGAGCACGATCCGGTCGAGGCCGTGTCCGCCAGAGAGAGTGGCGGAGGCAAGGTCGCGCTGGGCCGTCTCGCGCTCCTCATCGTCGAAACCCTCCTCGATGGGGTCGTTCGTGGGAGGGCCTGCGTTGGCCGATGCCGTCCGTTGGGCCGAGAGGAGGGGAACGAGGACCTCCTTGATGAGCGTGGTCTTGCCCGAGCCGCTCACGCCGGTGACGCAGACGAATCGGCCCAAGGGGATCTCGACGGTCAGGTCCTGGAGGTTGTGACGCTGGGCGTGGTCGAGTCGCAGCCACGCGCAGGGAGGGATTCCCTGGGAATCGGCGTCGGAGGGAGGCTGGGCGATGGCGGATCCGCGCCGCCTGCGCCCGGAGCGCTGGCGGGTGGTGGCGCTCTCGGTTTTGGCTCCATGGATGAGGGTTGGCGGAGGGGAAACCGGGCGCCGGTGGGGTCGTGGGATCTGGCGGCGACCGCTGAGGTATTGGCCCGTCAGCGATTCCGCGCACGCCAGCAGGCCGGCGCAGGGTCCTGTGTACACGAGGTTGCCGCCGGCTTCGCCGTGGCCGGGGCCCAAGTCGACCACATGATCCGCAGCTTGGATCACGGCGGTCTCATGCTCGACCACGACCACCGTGTTGCCGGCGTCGCGCAACCGCTCGAGCAGGCGCACCAGACGGGCGGTGTCGCGCGGGTGCAGACCGACGCTGGGTTCATCGAGGACGTAGAGGGTGTTGACCAGACGGCTGCCGAGGCATGCGGTAAGGTTGACCCGCTCGGTCTCCCCCCCGGACAGGGTCCGGGTGGGGCGGTCCAGCGTCAGGTAGCCCAGGCCCACCTCGACCAAGTACTCGAGCCGGGAACAGACATCGTTCATCGCCATTCCAAGCGGATCCGCGGCACTCCATGACTTGTCCCGGCGAACCGCCCGGGCCCACGCCAGCGCCTCGGCGATGGGAAGACGGTAGAAGTCCGCGAGGGACAGAGAGGTGTCAGGGGAAACACCCGGCGGCCCGGACGTGGGGCGGGGCAGGCGGTAGTCGAGGGCTTCGGGTTGGAGGCGGCCGCCGCCACATGTCGGGCAGGTCTGATAGCTGCGATAGCGGGAGAGCAGGACCCGGACGTGCATCTTGTACGCCTTGGATTCGAGCCAGCGGAAGTACCCCCGGACGCCATACCAGGCGCGCGGCCATTCGTGTTCGGGGTCGCTGCCGTAGTCGGGATCGCCCTCGACGATCCATCGCTGATGCTCTGGACTGAGGCGGGCAAAGGGCACGTCGGTGGGGATGTCCCGGGCTCGGCAGAAGCGGAGCAAGTCCCGCTGGCATTCGACGCTTTGGCCGCTTTGCCACGGTTTGACGGCGCCTCCGGCCAGCGTTTTCCCCCGATCAGGAATGACGCGACGCTCATCGATGCCGATCACGCGGCCGAAGCCCCGACACTTGGGGCAGGCTCCGAGCGGATGGTTAAAGCTGAAAAGGGCAGGGACCGGCTCGCGGTACTCGAGGTCGCACGCCGCGCAATGCAGTCGGTTCGAGAAAGGCTGGCCGGAGCCGTCGAGCACGCGCAGGGAGGACGCCGGGCGCAGGCGATGGAGTGTGAGTCGGCCTTTGCCGAAGTGATAGGCCTGTTCACAGCCCTCGACGAATCGGGCGCGTTGGGAGCCCTCGAGGGGGACGCGGTCCTGGATCACGGTGAGCGTGCGAGGCGGGGTTGAAGCCCATAGGGCAGGCGCTTCCTCGCGCCGCACGATCTGTCCGTCCACAAGGAGCCGGGTGTAGCCTTGTCGGCCGACGAGGGCCAGGCAGTCTTCGAGCGGCAGCGCTCCGCCGAGATTGAGGTCGAACGTGATCAGCACGGCCTCGTCGGCTTGTGATGATGGGGGTCCTGCGCGGAGCGCATTCCATAGCTGACGTGGCGTATCCCGGCGGACGATCGCACCGCACTGCCGGCACCGAAGCTCGGCGATTGCGGCCCACAGGAGTTTCAGGTAGTCACCGATCTCCGTCAGCGTGCCGACGGTTGACCGGGTTGTCCGCACGGCATTGCGTTGTTCGATGGCGATGGCGGGGGGAATGCCCTCGATGGCATCGACTTGCGGTTTGTCCATCCGGTCGAAGAACTGGCGGGCGTATGGGGTGAATGTCTCGATATAACGGCGTTGTCCCTCGGCAAACAAGGTGTCGAACGCCAACGAGCTCTTCCCCGACCCGCTGAGGCCCGTGACAACGATCAATCGGTGGAGCGGCAGATCGAGATCAAAGCCCTTGAGATTGTTGTGTCGCACTCCGCGGAGTCGGATGGACGGTACGCTGGCCGCCGGTGCCATGATGGGGCGAATCTAACCCGGATTGTTCACGAGCGGAAAGACGAATCGGGAATCCGGGTTTGAGCAACAACGCGCCCGTTGGGGCGACCCTGAGGGTCGTGACCCTGCAGTGCCATGGGTGAGAATCGCGCACGGCTGACAAGATTTGCAGACAGCGAAATGGGGACGTGCTTCACCGATTCGGGGCGGAGCGCAGATGGGGCGGAATGAGGACAAGGGGATCGGAGGCAGACTCCCGGGGCCCTGTTCCTTTGTACCCGTTCCATGCGCGACAGCGCCTTCGCAGCGCGGCGACCCGCGGGACCGTCGGAGCCGGGCGCCAACGCGAACACTCTGGGTTTGGGTTGCGGCCAAGCCGCGCTGCGGGGCACGCGGCTTGGGCCGGACACGATGCCGCTCAACGGCGCGGCAAATTGGCTTTTCAATCGGAGCCTGCTCCTGAACACTGGCGAGGTGACGCCTGATCCGCAACTCCCCTGGCGACAGAGGGTGGCCGATCGTTTCGGGCAATGGCCGCTGGTCTCGATGCTGGCGTTGAATCCGTGGTTCGTGGTGGTGCTGGCGCTCCTTGGGTTGGGGTTTGGTGTGACAGCGATCTCGCTGCCCCGGATCTGGCCGACGACGCCGCGCGGCTTCCAGCCGCGGCTGTGTGTGAGCCTTGTCGATCTGGTCCAGGCGTGGTCCCTGCGACGGGAGGCGCTGCGCCAGGCCGCAGCGGGCAATGCGGCCCAGGCCTATCACGCCTGGCTCGGTGCTGTGGGAAACAACCCCGGCAATCCCGATCTGCTGCGCCAGGCGTTGGATCAGTCCACCCGGGTGCCCCTGGCGGAATGGCGCTCCGCCTTCGAGGTCGTCCAAAACTCCCTCTGGCTGCTGCGCCTGGGCGGCACCAACCGGGCGGACATCGAGTTGACCGTGCGGGCCCTCGATGCCGCAATGGTCCCCTCGGTCGTCTGCGATCTCCTGAGGCCGCGGCAGGGAGAGTTGTCTCCGGGGGAGGTTTCGGCCTATGCCAAGGCCTTGTTCCTTACCGGGCACGCGATCGAGTACGAGCAATGGCGAACGCGGTTGCCGGAGGCCGCCCTCGATGATCCGCGGCTGGCGATGTGTCACTGGGGCTACCTGGCGGGATGGGGTCCCGCGGAGACCGTTGAAGAATCAAGGAGGCAACTCAAGGAGGCCATGGATGATCCGATCCTCGGGCTGCTGTCGTGCCGCGTGCAACTTCAGGTCGCGTTGCGTCTCGAAGACGCGGTCCACTATGCCGAGGTGCTGCAGCGTCTCGAGCGCCGCCGGGCGGATCGCGTCGAGGATCACACGGCGCTGTGGCGTTTGTTGAGCCGCCTGGGCCGTGGTTCCGAGGCCGAATGGCTCGCTGAGACCTATCGAGGGCAGCCCCTGGGTGCAGTCGAGATTGCCGAACTCGTGAAGGCCCAACTGGATTTGGGCATGACGAGGTTTGCCCAGCGCTTCCTCACCCGCCACTTGCCGGTGTTCGGAATCGAGGAGAGCTCCGCCGGCATCCAGCTCTGGCTGTTGCTCGCCGACATGCTCCATCAGAACCAGCAATGGGACGAGTTGGGCCGCTTGGCCATCCAGATGCGGACTCCCGGGCCGCGGTTGGCTGTTCTCCAAGGATTCAGCTATTTCCTCGAAGGCCGGATCTTGGTGGGCAATGGCCGCCCTGAAGAGGCGCTCCCGTTGTTCGATCGTGCGGTCCGGATGCCCTTTCCCAATCCCCGCACGGCCATGACGTGCGCCGTGACCCTGCTGCGTCTGGATCACCCTGACCTGGCCTTGGCTCTTCTTCGGTCGGTCGAGCGAGCCTCGGAGAACGATCCTGAATACTGGCGGGTGATGTTTGACGCGGCGAATCGTCGGCGAGAGGATCCGATTCTCCTGATGCGCGCCGCGGCGGCGCTCCGTCGGCTCAACCCCGAGGACCCCGTGGCCATCGCCAATTACGCCGCTTCGCTGCTGATCAGCCGGCAAAGGCCGGAGGAGGCCATCGCGCTGACGCTGCTGGCGTTGCGCGACGACCCCCAATCGATCCCTTCGAGGATGAACCACGCTTTCGCGCTGGTGCAGAATCGCCGGCTCGAAGAGGCCGCACTGATTCTGAAGACGCTTGAAACGGAGACGATGTCGCCATCCATGCAGACTCAATTCCATCTCTGCCGGTCGGAGCTTCGCTTTCTCCAAGGCGACTTCGCCGGATGCGACCGCGAGCTTGGATCGGTGGACGTTCGCCATCTCTTTACGCATCAAGTCCGATGGGTCGAGGCGTTGCAGCGAGAGCTCGGAAACCGGACACCACAGTAGCGAGGCGTGCCTCAGACCCAACCAAGTCCGCGATCCCGTCAAGCCTCCCTGCCTTTCCGGACCCTCTCTTCCGCGCCTCGCCAATGTAGAGTCCTCGACGGAAGGTGGGGAGGTCTGGAACGGCAGGGACCAAACTCGACCTAATCGCATCGACCTTCACAAGTCGAGGACTCTAGAGAAGGTGCTGCTGAAAGAAAAACGCCTGCCATGGAATGGCAGGCGCTGAACAGAAATCGCGAATCTAACGTTAAGGTCTGGCGTAATCCACGCCCGGAGTGTCCTTGCCGGAAATACTGCCGCTGGGCGGGTTCTTCTTGGGCTTCTGAATGACGATCGTGCCGCCCTGGCTGGAGCGCTTGGGTTGCTGCACGACCACCGTTCCGCCGCCGCTGGCACCGCTGGTACTCGCCCGACTGCTGCGCTCGACGGTCGCCGGCGCGTTCTCGGGTTCGGCGGCCTTGGCCAAGGGGGCCTCGATGAACTCGCTCATTCGCGCGTTGATGGCGGGAGTGGCTTTGGGGACGGCACTACTCACCTGGGCGGCGACTTCGAGGGCTTGGTCGTACGCCGCCAGAGCCGCCACGTACGCCAAGTCGGGTGCTTGCTCAGGACTGAGCTTTGCGGCTTTCGCAGCCACCTTGCTGGCGAGCTGCGGGGACTTGCGGGAAATCGACGCCACCACCGTTTTCAACGCCGCAGGATGCCGGGCCGCAGTCGCTTCGATGACGGCGAGGGCAACGGCTTCCCGTTCCGTGGCAGCCGCCTTATCGATCAAACGCGTCGCGGTCGCGCCCAATTCCGCCGCTGGAGAGGCCTTGATCGCCCGGGTCACACTGGCGGTGTTGGCTTCCAACCCCGCGTTGGCGTTAAAGAGGACCGGCGACACCACAGCCGCCGCAATCACCAAAGCTTGTTTAAACGTTACCCTTTTCATACGAATCGCCAATGCTCCCTACGTTATTTCGCAAGAAGGACTAGCACAACATGGCGGGAGGCGTCAACTGATTTTTCCGGTTTTTTTCGGCAGTGCTTGCAGCGTAAATCCTTAGTGATGCCCAGGATGCGAATTGATCTTCCCTCGGCCTCGCCAGGATGGCTAGAGTCGCGGCGTGCACGCCACCCGGGCCACCACCACGCTGCCATGAAAGCCCTCGTCACCGGAGGCGCCGGTTTCATCGGATCGCACCTTGCGGAACTGCTCTTACGTCAAGGCCTTGAGGTGGTTGTCCTGGACAATTTCAGCACGGGACAGATCTCCAACCTGGCCTGGCGCCGACCCGGAGACAGAATCGAAATCGTCGAGGGCGACCTCCGGGACACGGGCTTGGTCCGCCGGTGGATCCGAGGGTGTGACTGGGTGTTCCATCAGGCTGCTGTGGCTTCTGTGGCCGGCTCGGTGGACGACCCCGTCGGGACCCACGCCCAGAACCTCACTGGGACGCTGGAATTGCTCGAGGCCGCCCGGCAAACCGGGGTCCGCCGGGTCCTGCTGGCGTCTTCGTCGGCCATTTACGGCGATGCCGGCGCCGGGCCGGTTCCCGAATCGGCGCCACCCCACCCCCTTTCACCCTATGCCCTCCAGAAGTACGCCGGTGAACGGTACGCCCAATTGTACCACGGGCTGTGCGGATTGGAGACCGTTGCGCTTCGTTACTTCAACGTCTACGGTCCCCGGCAGGCCCCCGATTCGCCCTATTCAGGCGTGATCGCCCGGTTCTGTCGCCAGACGCTGCGGAATGAGCCTCTGGTCATCTACGGGGACGGCGCGCAGTCGCGGGATTTCGTCTTTGTCGAGGATGTCGTCCGGGCGAACCTGGCGGCGGTTTTGGCGCCGGCGGAGCGGGTGGCCGGCAAGGTCGTCAACGTTGGGACGGGGAGGGGACGGTCGGTTCTTGACCTGGTGGCGGCTCTTGGAACCGTTTCCGGACGTTCCATCGAGCCGAAGCACGCGCCGGCGCGTCCCGGCGAGGTTCGCCATTCCTGCGCCGACACGCAGACAGCACGGGCGCTTTTCGAGTACTCGGCGCAGGTAAGTTGGGAGGACGGCCTGCGCCGAACCCTCGACTGGTATCGTTCCTCCCGTGAACAGGAATGACCGTATGCCCTCTTCTTCGTCTCCCTCCTGCATGGCTGGCGCCGAGGCGCCGATACCCTATCTCGACCTGGCGGCCCAGATGCGCCCGATCCGCTCCGAGATCGAGGCGGCACTCGGGCGGGTCTTGGATCACTGCTCGTTCTGTCTGGGACCCGAGGTGCGGGACTTCGAGCAGGCGTTTGCGGCCTTTTGCGGTGTGGGCCACGCCGTGGGCTTTAACAGTGGCACTTCCGCGCTTCATGTGGCGCTGCGGTTGCTGGACATCGGCCCCGGCGACGAGGTCATCACGACACCGTACACATTCATCGCCACGAGTTGGGCGATCCACTATGTCGGCGCCCGCCCGGTTTACGTGGACATCGACGACGAGACGTTCACCCTGGACCCGGCCGCGGTGGAGCGGGCTGTCACGCCACGCACCCGGGCGGTGTTGCCCGTCCATCTGTACGGGCATCCCTGCGATTGGGATCCCCTGGAAGCCGTCTGCCGGCGCCACGGCCTTCCGCTGGTCGAAGATGCCGCCCAGGCGCACGGTGCCCGGTACCGCGGGCGGTCCGTGGGCAGCCTCGCGCGAATGGCCTGTTTCAGTTTCTATCCCGGAAAGAACCTCGGAGCCTACGGCGAAGGCGGCGCGCTGGTCACGGAGGACGAGGCTCTGGACCGGCGCGCCCGGGCGCTTCGGGAACATGGATCGACGGTGCGCTACTATCACGACGAAGTCGGTTACAACTACCGCATGGAGGGATTCCAGGGTGCGGTCTTGGGGGTGAAGCTCCGGCATCTGGACGCCTGGAACGAAGGGCGGCGCCGCGTGGCAGCGCAGTATCAGGAGCGGCTGGCCGGAACCCCCTTGCGATTGCCCGTCGAGCGGGAATGGGCCAGGAGCGCCTGGCATCTCTATGTGGTCCGTCATCCGGAGCGGGACGCCCTCAAGGCGCACCTCGAATCCCGGCGGATCGGGTGCGCCCTGCACTATCCCCTCCCGCTGCATCTGCAGCCGTGCTTTCGCTCTCTCGGTTACCGGGCCGGCGATTTCCCCGTTGCCGAGCGGGCGGCTCGCGAGTGTCTGAGCCTGCCCGTCTACGCGGAGCTCACCACGGCGCAGATCGATCGGATCACCGCAGCCATCAGGGATTATTTCGCCGGACGCGGCTCCTGACCGTGGGATCCGGCGGTCGCAGGGCGAACGTCAGCGGAAGGCGGCGAGCAGGACGGTGCCCAGGGCGATGCGGTACCAGCCGAAAGCCCGGAACGAGTGCGTCTGCACATACCGGAGGAGCCACTTCACGACGATGAACGAGACCGCTGCAGACACCAGGGTGGCCACGAGCAACCGGTCCCAGGCCTCGGGGGATGCGCCCGCCGCGGGGTGATGCAGGGCTTTGAAGATCTTGAGGCTCCCCGCCGCCAACATGGTGGGGATGCCGACCAGAAAGGAGAACTCGGTCGCCGCAGGCCGCCCCAACCCCAGCAGGAGCATCAGGAGGATGGTGCTCCCGGAGCGGGACGTGCCCGGAAACACCGCTGCGAGAAGCTGGCCCAGCCCCACCGCCACCACCACGGTCCAGGTCAGTTCATCCCGGCTCGGTTTGCCGTCAATCCCCGCCTCGACCACCAGGAACGCAATCCCGCCCGCCACCAGCGCGATCGCCACCGGGACGACCGTCTCCGGAAGCTCGAAGTGCAGTTTGTCCAACAACACGCCGCCGGCTCCTGTGATCGCGAAGGCCGTGAAGATCTTGAGCAGGAAAGCCTGCGTGCCGGGTTCTCTCCAGTGACGGAACGCCTGGTCGAACCGATGCCAAAAGAGCGGGATCACCGCCACCACCGCGCCGGATTGAATGACAATGTTGAACAGGTCGCTCTGACGCGGCAGCCAGTGTTCCGCGATCAGGAGATGGCCGGTCGACGAAATGGGCAGGAACTCGGTGATGCCCTCGATGATCCCCAGGATGATGACCGCCAGCCAGTCGAACATGCGGGGGTTAGACGCGAAACGGCCCCATTTGACAAGCGGGGAGTTTTGGCCTTCGACAAAAAGGATGTTCTCCGGCGGCGTTCCGGGTATGATCCCGGCCGATATGGCACAACTCAAGGCTTTGGAAGCTTGGTTCGTCACGGGGAGCCAGCACCTGTACGGGCCCGAAACACTCAAGCAGGTGGCGTCGGATTCTCAAGCCATCGCCCGCGCGTTGGACGGCGCGACGGCGATCCCGGTGCGCGTCGTGTTCAAGCCGGTGCTGACCACGCCGGAAGCGATCACCGCGTTGTGCCAGGAGGCGAACCAGAGTCCGCAGTGCGTCGGCCTGATCACTTGGTGCCACACGTTCTCGCCCTCGAAGATGTGGATCAACGGCCTGCGCCTCCTCCGCAAGCCGGTCGCGCACTTCCACACGCAGTACAATCGGGACATCCCCTGGTCCTCGATCGACATGGATTTCATGAACCTGAACCAGGCCGCCCATGGGGATCGGGAGCACGGCTTCCTGATGACGCGCCTGCGGCTGGATCGGAAAGTCGTGGTCGGCTACTGGCAGGACCGGGAGGTCCAGCGTCAGCTCGGTGCCTGGTGCCGGGCCGCCGCTGCCTGGCACGACTGGCAGGGTGCCCGGTTCGCGCGGTTCGGCGACAATATGCGGGAGGTGGCGGTCACGGAAGGCGACAAGGTGGCGGCGCAAATCCGGTTTGGCTATTCGGTCAACGGCTACGGGGTGGGAGACCTCGTCCGCGAGGTCAATGCCGCCCCGGAGGCCGACATCGACGCTCTGGTCCGGGACTACGAGGAGGCCTATCGCGTGGCGCCGTCGCTGCGCAAGAGCGGATCCCAGCGGGCGGCGCTCCGCGAGGCGGCCCGGATCGAGCTCGGGCTGCGGACGTTCCTCGAGGCCGGCGGGTTCAAGGGGTTCACCACGACGTTCGAGGACCTGCACGGGTTGGCGCAACTCCCGGGTTTGGCCGTGCAGCGACTCATGGCCGAGGGCTACGGCTTCGCTGCCGAGGGCGACTGGAAAACGGCGGCGTTGGTGCGGGCGATGAAGGTGATGGCGACCGGCCTTGAAGGCGGCACCTCCTTCATGGAGGACTACACCTACCACCTGGATCCGCGGGGGATGAAGGTGCTCGGCGCCCACATGCTCGAGATCTGTCCGAGCATCGCGCACGGCAAGCCGGCGGTCGAGGTGCACCCGCTCGGGATCGGCGGGAAGGCCGATCCCGTGCGCCTGGTGTTCAACACCCCGCCGGGCCCGGGCTTGAACGCCGCGATGATCGATCTCGGCAACCGATTCCGCCTTCTCGTCAACACCGTGCGCGTCGTCCGGGCAGACCGGCCGTTGCCGAAACTGCCGGTGGCCCGGGCGGTCTGGGTCCCGGAACCGAATCTCCCCGTTGCCGCTGCCGCCTGGATCCATGCGGGCGGAGCGCATCATACCGGCTTCAGCCAGGCCGTCACCGCGGATATCCTCGAGGACTTCGCCGCCATGACCGGCATCGAGTTTCTGCTGATCGATCAGGCCACCCAATTGGCCGCCTTTCGCAAGGAGCTCCGGTGGAACGAAGTCTATCACGCCCTCTGCTCGGGCTGGGCGTCCTGATGCCAACGTCCGTCGGGGACACCGACCCTAACCATGAAATCAGCTCGCGCCCTGATCCCCGCCCGGGGATGGATCTGGCTGGCCGTCTGCCTCGCATCGTCCGTCACTTCCGCCGGCATCCTGGATGACCTGACAAAGCCTCAGTCGGGCCGGTCCCGCCGCGCCACCTCGACCATGCGCGTCGGCGAGGTGCGCCGGGGGGGCGGCGAACGCAAGCTCGATCCGAAGGCGGATCCCAAGGGCGACCTCGAGGAAGGAAGCAATTGGGACAACCACCGGGTGCCGCCCGGAGAAACCCACGTCCTCATGGACGAGCAGGGGCCGGGTGTGATCACCCATATCTGGCTGACGTTCCTCGGGCCTGAGCCCCAGGATTGGGCGAAACAGGGGTCTGCGAATCACCAGGAGATGCTGCTCCGGATCTACTGGGACGATAATCCCCGGCCGGCGGTCGAGGCGCCGGTGGGCGACTTTTTTGCCAACGCATTCGGCCAGCGGCGGGAGGTGGTCAGCCTCCCGGTCGTGGTCGAGGACGCCGACTCCTATAACTGCTATTGGCCGATGCCCTTCCGGAAATCCGCCCGGATCGAGATCGAGAACCAGAGCGACAAGCCGATCGGCCTGCTCTATTACAACATTGATTGGATTCAGAAAGACAAGATGCCCAGGAAGACCCCCTATTTCTACGCTCAATACCGGCAGGAGTACCCCGTCAGGTCCGGCACGGACTACCTCGTCCTCGAGACCCAGGGCAAGGGGCATTACGTCGGAACCGTGCTCGCGGTGCGGACCCGCAGCCCGTCGTGGTTCGGCGAGGGAGACGAGAAGATCTACATCGACGGCGAGGCCAAGCCCTCGATTTGGGGTACGGGCACCGAGGACTACTTCCTGTCGGCTTGGGGCCTGAAAACCACGAGCACGCCGTGCTTCGGGGTGTCGTACTTCGACCAGTGGGGCATCGTGGGCGGGCATACCTGCGCCTATCGCTGGCATCTCCAGGATCCCATCGTCTTCCAGAACGGCATCAAGGTCACCCTCGAGCATTTCGGCTGGATCGCGCCTGATGAAAACCGGGACTACCGGGCCATGAGCTGGAACGAGCGCGAGGACGACTACTCGAGTGTGGCGTTCTGGTACCAGACCGGCCAGCCCACGTTCACGGCACGCGCGCCCCATGCCCGGGAGCGGGCTTTGCCAAGCCTCGAGCGTGTCATCGCCTACGCCCGCGATTTCGCCGACCCGTCCCACCGCGGCGTTGGCAATGCCCGGCCGCAGCGGCTCGATCTTTATCCCGAGCCCCAACTGCTCTATCAGCCTGCGCAGGCCGAGGGCGCGTGGATCGAGATCCCGTTCGAGGTCGCGCGCAAGGAGCCACTGCGCTTGCTCATCCAGGCCACCAAGGCCGACGACTACGGCAAGTACCAGGCCATCCTCGATGGCACGCGGATCGGTCGGGCCATGGACTTCTTCAGCCCCAAGATCACCAGCGAGGAGTTCCACCTCTTGGATTTTTGGCCGGAGCCGGGACCCCACCGGCTGCGGCTCGAGTGCGTGGGCCGCAACGTCCAATCCGCCGGACACTACTGCGGCCTCGAATCGGTCCGGCTCCGGGAGCGGCGTCCCCGCGTGGCCGAGATGGCTCACGACAAAGACAAGGATTGGAAAAAGGAACCCAAACTGTATGAGTAATCCAGTCTCGATGAAATCCTCCATGATGAACGACTGCGGCCCGGGGGTGGGCTCCCGGGGGGTGAGCGGTGATTGGGAACGAACGTCGGGTGCCGCCCGGCGCTGGGTCGTCGCAGTTTTCGGCCTGGTGGCCGGAGGGGTCCTGGCGGGGATCGCGGCCGAGAGCCCCTTGATCACCACCCAATCGCTCCTCAAGGACATGACCGACCTCACGGGTCTCGCGTCCTTCCCGCAGCCGGCTTACACGGTCAAGCAGTTCTCCTCCTACGATCGCGCCTCGAAGTCGCCCGCCGTCGAGTGGTTTGCCAATGGCGATGCCGGGCATTACCTGCGCGTCGAGGACCGGCAGGGACGGAAGGAGCACGTGATGATGGATGCCGAGGGGCCGGGCGCCGTGGTGCGGATCTGGTCGGCCAATCCGGCCGGCACGCTGAGGATCTACCTGGATGGGTCGGATGCGCCCGCCCTCGAAGCGCCGATGACCGATCTCCTGGGCGGCACGTTCCCGGGCCTGCCCAAGCCGATCGCCGGCGAGTACAGCAAGGGCTGGAACCTCTACTTCCCGATCCCGTACGCGCGCCACTGCAAGATCACGAGCGACAAAGGCGGCTTCTATTACCACGTCAACTACCGGACCTATCCGGCGGGGACCCGCGTGCAGTCCTTCGAGCGCAGCCAGATCGAGTCCCTGCGGGCTCCAATCCAGGCGGTGCTGGGCCGTCTCTCCGATCCGCGCGGTAAGGAGACAGACTTCGCCGGCGCGGGGCAGTGGTTCGACATGGCGCTTCCGGCGGGTGAAACCCTGCGCCAGGAATTCTACGGGCCGGCGGCGTTCACCCGGGTGGCGCTCCGCGTTTCCGCGGCGAATCCCGAGGCCGCGCTCCGCGGCTTGATCGCGAGGATCGCGTTCGACGGCGAGGCGTGCGTCGAGACGCCGTTGGGCGATTTGTTCGGGACGGCGCCGGGAGTGAACGCCTACAGCGCCCTGCCGTTGGGGGTTACTCGGGAGGGCGAGTTCTATTGTCACTGGTACATGCCGTTCAAGGAGTACGCCACCATCGAACTCGTCAATCACACCCGTGAGGAAGTCGGGTTGCGGGGGGAAATCAACGTCGCTGACGCGGCTTGGACGGACGCTTCGATGCATTTCCACGCCAAATGGCGCGCGCAGTTCGACGTGCCCACGCGCCCGATGATCGACTGGAACTACCTCACCGCCCGGGGCAAGGGAGTGTTTGTGGGCGTGGCCTTTGCCATCGATAACCCGGTCAAGGACTGGTGGGGTGAGGGCGACGAGAAGATCTACGTGGACGGCGAGACGTTCCCCAGCCATTTCGGCACGGGAACGGAGGATTACTACGGGTATGCGTGGTGCTGGCCCGGGCTGTTCACTCACGCCTACCACGCGCAACCCCGGTGCGATGGCCCCGGCAACTACGGGCGCACCAGCGTCAACCGGTTCCATGTGCTCGACCGCATTCCTTTCACCAAGGACTTCCGGTTCGATATGGAGCTGTGGCACTGGCACCAGCAATGCAAAGTCAACATGGCCGTCACCGCCTACTGGTACGCCCGCCCGGGCGCGTCTGACGGGTTCAAGGCGATCCAGCCCCAGGAAGCCGTCGTCAGGCCGATGACGCCCTACACCGCTCCGAAGGTCGCCGGCGCGATCGAAGGGGAGACCCTCAAGATCCTCAAGGTGACCGGTGTGGCCGATCCTCAGGAATGGGCCGGGCTCAGCGGTGAACGCCACCTCTGGTGGCACGAAGGCATGGAACCCGGCGACACGCTCGTCGTGGCCTTCCCCGCCCCCAAGGCCGGCAAATACCGCGTCCGCGGGCATTTCCTCCAGGCTCGGGATTACGGCATCCACCAGCTCGCCGTGGCCGGTCAGAAAGCCGGTGAACCGCGGGACTTCTACAATCCGGACGTCAAGCCCACGGCCGAAATCGATCTGGGCGTGTTCGATCTCAAGGCCGGCGACAACGAGTTCTCCGTCACCGTGATCGGCGCCAATCCGAAGGCCCAGCCTTCCTACATGTTCGGGCTCGATTACCTGAAGCTGCAGCCTGTGGATTAGCCCCTTGTCAGAGAATATCTACCAACATGTCGTCTCCCTCGCCTCCCGGGAACGGGAGGAGAGGGGCGGGGAGAGGAGGGGCCTGTGCCCGTGCCCGAGAGGGGCACGCCTCTCCCTCGATCCCTCCCCCCGCTCCGTGGTCGCAGGGGGGCGGGAAGAACCGGCGCGCCGACTCGATGCAGCGATCGGCGTTCGCGAACTGCTGTTCGCCGCAGGCGGACCCCATTTTCCCAGCGCAGTCTGGGAAGAGGCGTGGAGTCCTCAACCTGTGGAATGTGTGGTCAGCAGGTCAAGTTCTGTCCGGTCCGGTTCCAAGCCTCTGCTCCTTACTGAGCAGTCGCCAGCATGGGCTACAGGGCCCCTCACCCTGCCCTCTCCCCATCCGATGGGGAGAGGGTGCCCGAAGGGCGGGTGAGGGGAACCGTGTAGTGCATCCCCCCGACTTATCAATATGTTAAGGATTCTAGCCATGGTGGCCGTCGGCCTCGGCGCGGCCGAGCCGGCAGTGTCAGGGGCCGCCCAAGCCTCGCCGGTCACCACCGGAACGCTACTGCAGGAAATGGCCGACCTCGAGGCCCTCGCCCGATGGCCGGATCCTGCCTACCGAGTGGTGCAGTTCGGCAGCGCCGACCGGCGATCCACGCATCCGGAGGCGCCGGGTTGGCTGGCCAACGCGGACGGTTTTGGCGGGGAACCGATCCCTGGTTTCCTGAAAGTGTTGCGCGAGCCGCGCGAGGGCGGAGCGGGCTTATACCTGATCGCGGAGGTGCAGGGGCCGGGCGCGATCGTGCGCGGCTGGTCCGCGGGGATGGGCGGGGTCCTTCGAGTCTACCTCGATCCGCCCGCGGACGCGGCAGGCCCCGACGGCGGCGCCCTGGTTTGGGAGGGGCCCGCCTACGACTTCCTGGCCCGGCGTTCCGTCCGCTACCTTCAGGCCGCCGCTCTCGCGATCGAGGCGGAAGATGCGTTCGTGCAGCAGGACGCCGACTACCTGCCGATGCCGTTTGCCGGCGGGCTGCGGGTGACCTGGGAGGGCAAGCTCAGGGACCTCCATTTCTATCATCTCCAGACGCGGCTCTATCCCCCCGGCACGCCGGTGCGCACGTTCGATCCTGCGAAGGACTTGCGTGAGTTCGAATCCGCGGTGCGGGCCGCAGTCTCCGGATTGGCTCACCCTGGGAGCCCCAGTGCGGGCGATCGCGTTGCCATCAAGGGCGCAATCGACCCCGGACGGAAATGGACGTGGACTCCTCCCAATCCGGGAGCGGGCGCTTTGCGCGAGTTGACGCTGAAACTCGACGCGGACCCGCTCGAGGCTGCGTTGCGGGGGGCGTTGTTGAGGATCGCCTTTGACGGTTCGCAACGGCCCCAGGTCGAGGCGCCCCTCGGCGATTTCTTCGGATCTGGTCCTGGCGTGAATCCGTTCTCGAGCCTGCCGATGGACGTGAGGCCGGACGGGACGATGGTCTGCCGGTTTGTCATGCCCTTTGCCCGGACGGTGTTGATCGAGATTCTCAATCACACCCCGGCGCCGGTGCGGTTCGAGGGGGCGATCGTGCACTCCCCCTGGTGCTGGGATGAGCGGTCCCTGCATTTCCGGGCCAAGTGGCGTGCCGACCACGATCTGCTGGCCGGTCCTGCGGCGGGGGATCTCCCCTTCCTGCTCGCGATGGGCCAAGGCCGGTTCGCCGGTTGCGCGGTCATGGTGATGAACCCCGCCGGCGCCCCCACGGCCGGGGGCAATTGGTGGGGAGAAGGCGACGAGAAGATCCTGGTCGACGGCGAAACATCGCCCTCGACGCTGGGAACCGGCTCCGAGGATTACTTCAACTATTCGTGGAGCCGGCCGGATCTGTTCGATCATCCGTATTGCGGCCAGCCGCTGGACTCGGGTCCGGACACGTCCGGCTACGTGTCGAACCACCGGTTCCAAGTCCTGGATGCCATCCCCTTCACTCGATCCATTGCCGTGTTGATGGAGCTTTGGTCGCACACGGTCACGCCGGGCATGAGCTACTCGAGGGTGGTATATCACTACGCGCGGCCTCACGCGATGGACGACCACCGCCCTCTCATGCCCTCGGACTTGCGCATCACCCCGTTGCCCCGGCGCGAACCCAAGGCCGTGGGCGGCGCCTCGGGCGCGCGGTTCCACTTCCTGGACGCGATGGGTCCGGTGGCCACCGCCGGCGCCGTGGCGACCGTCCCGTTCCCTCTGGCCACACAGCTGCGGGTCGTCGAATGGACCGCGGTCAAGGGAGCACGACTCCAATTCAGCCTGCCCGTCGACAAGGACCAGCGCGCGACCTTGCACTTGGTGGCCGTGCATCGTCCGGATGGGGCCACGGTCCGGGCGCTGCTGGACGACCAACCGCTCCGGGTCGCCGGCGGCGCCAGCGAGGTCCGCCTTCGCTCGGCGCATGCCGCCCGGGTGCTGAATGTCCACTTCGAACCCGTGGACCTCAAGGCGGGCACACGTACCATCACCCTCGAGTGCGTCGAACCCGGCCCCGTCGGGCTCGATTACGTCTGGGTGAAAGGTGGCTAGAGTCCTCGACCTGTGAAAGTCGATGCGATTGGGTCAAGTTCTGGTCTCTCCGGTTCCAGGCCAACCCTCCTTCCGTCGAGGACTCTACGGTAGCGAGGCGCGGAAGAGGGGTGGGCAAGCACAGCAGGGTCTTCATGTGCCTGGGGACTCGACTGGGTCTGAGGCGGCGCCTCGCTAGGCGAGAGCCAGCAGAATCACCATGCCCACGGCGCTCGTCAGCAGCGTCACCGGGATGCCGTACCTGGCGTAGTCCCAGAAACCGACCTCGACGTGTTTCCGGGCGGACTCGACTACGATCAGGTTGGCCACGGACCCCAGGAGCGTGAGGTTGCCGGCAAACGTCGTCGCCAGGGCCATGACCTTCCACATCAAGGCCGGATTCTGGAACCCGCCCACCCACTCGCCGGCCACCAGCACGAATGGGACGTTCGAAAAGACGTTCGATCCGGCGGCGGAGAACCACGCGAAGTTCCAGGCCTGGCTCGCCGCGGTCGATCCGAACACCGGATGCACCCGGGAATAGACCTGGTCCGGCAGGCCGGTCGAGTTCAGTCCCTCGACCACCACGAACAACGCCGCAAAGAACACGAGCAAATGCCAGTCCACTTGCTTGAGCACCTCGTGCGTGTCACGCCGGGCCAGCACCATCACCAGAGCGCCTCCCGTCAAGGCCGTCCACGCCAGGTCCAACCCCGCGACGAACCCGGCAAACACCAGGGCCAAGGTGCCGAAACAGAGCTGGATCAACCGCTTGTCAACCGGTTGTCCCAGCGGTGGCGTGCGCCGAATGACAGCGCCCGCCAAAGTCTTCCGAAACCCGAAGCGCAATACCGCGTATTGAAGCGCCAGGCCCGCAACCGCCACCGGCAGCAAGCCCGCCGAGAACCGGGCGAAAGGCATGCCCGACATGCTGCCGATGATCATGTTCTGGGGGTTGCCGACCAGCGTGGCCACGCTGCCGATATTGGCGCTCATCGCCAGGGCGAGCAGATAGGGAGGCAGCGGCAGCCCTCCCCGTACGATGACCGCCACCACCAGCGGCGTGAGCATCAGGCAGACGGTGTCGTTGACCAGGAGCGCCGACAACACCCCTGAGATCAGAATCAGGTAGAGCAGCAGGCGCTGCGGCGTCGGCGCGACCGCCAGCACCCGATCCGCCGCCCAATCGAAGAAGCCCGCCATGTACAGATAGGCCGAGATCAGCATCATCCCCAGCAGGAGCACCAGGGTGTCATAATCGACCGCCCGGTAGGCGTCCTCCGGCTTCATGACGCCGGTGGCCACCATCAGGACCGTGCCCAACAGCGCCGAGGCGGGACGGTTCAAGGGCAGGATCTTGAGCCGACGCCCGCTGATCAACAGGTACGTCAGCGCGAAGATCGCGATCGCCAGGTACTCGCGCTGGGCCGCGCTCATGAGATCATGCCGCGCTGGCGTAGCAGGGCTTCCATCGCCTTGTCCATCATGAGGTCCGCCAGCGCGCGCGTGGCTTCGTCCAGGGCGGCGTTGGCGGCTATGAGACGGGCAACGTCCCCGACCTTGGTCCGCGTGTCCTCGGTCGCCAGCGCCTCCTCGACCCTGCCGAGCGCGGCTTCGACGGAGACCCGATAGGCGGGTTCGAGGTCGGCATGGCACTCGGTCAAGCCCTTGCGTGTGGCTACCACCGTCTCGCTCGCCCGCAGTTTGGCCTCGATCCATTGCCGGGCCCGTAGGTCGTCAAAGGCGTGCTCGACCGATTCCTCGACCATCCGCTGGACCTCGGCATCGTCCACGTCCACCGCCGAGCGCATCGGAACCACAACCTGCCGGCCGGTGGCGATGTCCCGCGCCAGGACGTGCAGGATGCCGTCCGCGTCGATCTCGAACTGGACCCCCACCCTCGGCACGCCCTTGGGCGCGGGCGCGAATTCGAGCTCGAACTTGCCCAGGCTCCAGTTGTCCCGGGCGCGCTCCCGCTCGCCCTGGAGCACATGGATGAGCACGGAACGTTGGTTGTCCACGGCGGTGGTGAACATCTCGCCCGCCTTGATCGGGATCGTCGAGTTGCGCGGGATGATCACGTTCATCAGGCCCCCGAACGTCTCGATGCCAAGCGAGAGCGGCGTGACGTCGAGCAGGAGCAGGTGCTTGAACCCCCCGTCGAGGATCTCGGCCTGAATGGCCGCCCCGAGGGCCACCGCTTCGTCCGGGTTCTGCGACGTGTTGAGAACCGGCTTGCCCCGGGCTCCGCCCGCGCCGGGTTCGGCGCAGCCAAACCACTCGGCTGCCAGACGGCGCACCAACGGCATCCGGGTCTGACCGCCCACGAGGATCACCTGGTCCAGGTCCTTGGCCTCGAGCTTCGCGTCCGCCAGCGACCGGAGACAGTGGGCGCGCGTCTGCAGGAGGATCTCCCGGGTCAGCCGCTCGAGTTCCACCCGCGTCAGCCGATACGTGAAGCTGAACCTCGGCGTCAGAAATGGCAGCGACACCTCGACCGCCTCCTCGCTCGAAAGCCGGATCTTGGCCTGCTCGGCCGCCTCCCGCAGACGGGAGAGCATGACCAGGCGCTCGGTACCGACCGGCGACAGGCCTTTGGCTTCCGCCGCGGCGTCGCCTCCCGTGGTCGCCCCTGGCTCGGTCGGAATGCCCGTTGAGGGCTCGGTGAGGTCGGGCCCCCCCGCCATCCGGATGCTGTCGATCAGGAAATCCATGAGCCGTCGATCCAGATCATCGCCTCCCAGGCAGGTGTTGCCGTGGGTCGACAGAACCTGGAAGACACCCTGATTCAGCTCGAGGATCGAGAGGTCGAACGTGCCGCCCCCCAGATCGTAGACCGCCACCCTCGAGTGTTCCTTGAGCTTGTCGAGTCCGTACGCCAGCGCCGCCGCGGTGGGCTCGTTGACGATGCGCTCGACGGTGAACCCGGCGAGCTCGCCGGCCCGCTTGGTGGCATTGCGCTGGGCATCGTTGAAGTAGGCCGGGACGGTAATGACGGCTCGCGTCACCGGTTCGCCCAGGGCCGCTTCGGCATCGGCCTTGAGCTTCCTGAGCACTTCCGCCGAGACGTCCTCCGGGGTCAACGCCCGGTCCCGCATCCTGAACGTGACAGGGCCCGCAGCCTCACCCTCGACCGCATAGGTCACCCGGCGTTCCTGAACCGACACCTCAGCCCCGCGGCGTCCCATGAAACGTTTGACCGAGTAGACCGTGTCGGCGGGTTCGAGAACACGGATCCGGTTGGCAGCGTGTCCCACCACCGGCGGGGCGTCCCCCGCCGGGTAATGCACCACCGACGGCGTCAGCCGGGAACCGTCCTTGTCCGCCAACACCATGGGAATGCCCGAGTCCACGACCGCCACCAGCGAGTTCGTAGTCCCGAGGTCAATGCCGACAATCCTGCTCACGGCGGCGAGGGTGCCACGAGCGGGAATTCATGCGCACGAAGAAAAGCGCGAGCGGGGAGCAGGGAGCGGGGAGCAGGGAGCAGGGAGCGGGGAGCGGGGAGCGGGGAGCGGGGAGCAGGGAGCGGGGAGCAGGGAGCGGGGAGCCAGAGGTCAGCGGTCGGAGGTCGGCCGGGTTCGCGGTACGCCATAACGATCGCAGAGCTCGCGCCCGGGCTTGCGGAAGAAGCAGGAATGAGGAGGCTGAAACGAACAACCAATAACGCAGAACGGATAACCGATAACGGAAAACGCAATCGCTTAAGCCCGACCGCGACGGAACCGCCTGACGAGAACTACTCCCAGCGCCAACGCGCCCAGGCCGAGAGGATACGCGATCGGTTCGGGCACGAATTGGGGGTTGATGATGATCTGAGGGTAGGACGTGGGGATTCCTCCAGACCCGGGAAAGCTATACTCGGGAAATGCTCCTGGTAGACTTGCGTTTCCGCTCACAAAACCAACAGCCATGGAGGTCGTCGTGCCATCCGGTATGCGATATCCTTCGATTGTTGGGCGTCCACAGAAAGCGTACCTGTGGGGTCGTTGGAGCGGGTCGAGCTCAAGATCTTCTGGAGAAAGGGTGTATTCACCGGGGTTCAGGACGAAGTAATAGACTCCCGAGTTTACAGTGTTTCTTACAAGCGTGTACTCCTGTTCGAACTGGAAGGTCAAAGGAACGCCTGGAGCTGTGCTGATCGGACCGGAGGCCCAGGCGCTAGTTTTTGTGTAGATTGCTGTCGAGGCGACCACATCCCAATACCTCTGTCCCGCAGGAGTCCGGAATCGAGTCCAGAGTTGAAATGAGAAATCGGGGTGCTCAACGCCTCGAGCAGCCAGCGTCTCAGGGCGGACGATAATCTGAACAGACGAAACGACGTGGCCAGTATAAGTAGTGTCGATCGTGATCGCGGCACCGGCTGATTCGTCGAGGAGATACGTGCCGTCGGAACTGAGTTTGTTTCCGTCCAGTGCGTATCCCCCCAGCCCCCCCTGCACGGTTCCGGTAATGGAGTCGATCAAGGTGGGCAGGGTCGGTAGCTGAGCGACTGCGAGGGGATTCGCCAAACCAACAACCGCCAGCACTCCAATCCAACGCGTCAATCGGCATCTCATCGATGCCAAGACTCAAAGCACTCTGCATGCCGGATGTCAAGTGAGTTTTTCACATCCTGTTCACAAGGTGTTCACCGTCGGTTGTCTGTGGGATAAACAGAATTGCATGTCATTGATGATGAGCAGTTTGAGTTCTATTGTATGAAAACGTAGTTGACTCATCGGTGATTTCCGATGCCAGGCGCCGCGGCAGCCCGGGCACTCGGCCATGAGCGGCGACCCTTCAAACCGCATGGGGTGTCAAACTGGACGTCCACTCAACCGACACTGTTGTTCTCGACTTGATCTGATCCGTGCCTCGCTGCGCGACGACATGCACTGGCAACAAATTCAGCAATTCGCCGCTTCCAGGAAACGCACAGTCGTGTCACGACTCTTCGTGGTCGGTCTCCAGCCAAGATGCGAACAACGCTACGCCCTGAACCCGATCAGGGTCCAGTCCCAAGGGCGGATTCACCGGGACCGCACCCGAGCGCCCCCTCAGCCCAAAGGCGCCGCATCCAGGACGCGGTCTTGATGACCCAAACGCTCCGCGTCGGCGAGCGAGACGCCGCTGCTGCTCAGGGTGAAGCGCAGAGCAAAGGGGCCTTGATGATGGGCGGCCAAAGAAATGCGCTGAAATCGCTTGACACCTGGCTGCAGGGTTGCTACAAATGCCCGCGTTGACAGAAATACTGCCCCGAAAAACCAATGTGGTCCGGCACGGGGTGTGTCGGAGCGGAAGGCGGTAGGCGAAACGGGAAGTAACATGAAAGCAAAGTACATCGCAGTGGCGGCCAGCATCCTTGCCTTGTCGGCAGCGAATGCGGGAATCATCATCCTGGACGATTTCTCTGATGGTGCTCCGGGTATTGGTTTCACGGCACCTGGAATCGCGGGTCCCGTGGCCGAATTGGGCGTTTGGCCGAGTGGTGCGGATCGCACCATGACCTTCAGTGGCACGGGTTCAGGCGTTGGCAATACCGTCACCACGAGCGGTGGCTTGGTTGTCACAACGGGCACGGGCACGGACGGTCTTCTGAAGATTCAGTACACTGTTCCGGTCAATCCGCCCATTGTTGACTCGAATCTGGACCTCGGTCTGATTGTCCGTGGGATCGAGCACGATCTCGCTCTGAGCTTGACCTACACGATCTTCACCGCAACCGGTGACTGGACGTACACGAAGAGTTGGCCGTCGTTGGGTGTCATGACTCCCGAGCCGGACATCGTTTTGAACAACGCTGATTTGGCAGTCGCGTGGGGCGCACCGGATTGGACGGGTTTGACCGGTTTCGAATACCTGTTCGATCCTGCGCAGGCGGGCGACTTCAAGGTCTCTGAACTGGGCATTCCTGAACCCTCGCAGTACGCGATGGTTGCCGGGCTGGGTCTCGCCGGTCTGGTTGCCTGGAGGCGGATCAAGAAGTAAGTTGTTGGTAACAGCAGATTTCGCCTGCTAAACCTTCTGAGGCGGATGCGCGCCATAAAGCGCGCATTCGCTGTTTTTTTTGACCTCGTTAAGATCCTGGCTGATAAAACTGATCCGCTGATCTTCTGGAATCGTGCCGATCAACAGCGGCAATGGTCTTCCGCACCCCAAGAGATTGAAAGCGCCTGAGGTCCGGCGCACTCCAAAAGCTGGCGCTCGCGCCGCGGCCCCCCCGATCCGCGCGATAGCGTCGTGGAGTGCGGCTGCCCCCAGCCGCTTTGGTATCGGGGAAGGGCGCCTGAGTTCCGGCGCACTCCAAAAGCTCGCGCTCGCGCCACGGCCCCCCGATCCGCGCGATAGCGTCTTGGCTTGTCGCGCCGACGCCTTGGCGAAGGCGGAAGTGCGGCTGCCCCCAGCCGCTTTCGGATCGGGGAGAAGCGGCGGAGGGCCGGCGCACTCGTGTGCCTGGCAGGTGCCAGCCCTATCGGGGTGAGAGGTCCCCGACGGGGAGATGGCGACAACCGAAGCTGAAGGCTAAGGCGGAACCGTAAGGAACCGACTGAAAGAGCCGGAAGCGAACCTTCGACCGTAGGAACACGAACTGGCAGTGAGGCGGGCGACCGGGG
>JAKQDD010000078.1 GCA_029556615.1 Verrucomicrobiota bacterium
GTTTGATCTGGCTGAAGCGGCAGCTCAAGGACCTTGAGTGACCTTCTTGGCCAATGCCTCGGCGACGACCCGCTGGAACTACCACCCGCAGCGCGGCTGGCTTGCCTCCAAGGACTACCCGGACGCGGCGACCGGAAACCCACCGGCGCAGGAAGTGTGCTCCAATTGCCCGTGACCTGGTTGCCTCAATATGATGTGGCACCGGAGACCTCCATCACCAGCGCGGCCGGCACGGCCACGGTTTACTTCACCAACACCATTCCGGGAACGGCCTACAGCTTGGAGTACTGCACGAACCTCACCACGGGGAACTGGCAGCCGGTTGGGACACAGCCCGCCCCCGATGACAGCGCTTCCCAGACGGACAGTGAGGCCGGCGGGGAGCAGCGCTACTACCGCGTCTTCTACCGGCCGTACTTAAGCCATGAGTATTCTCTGGGGGGAGGTCGGAGCGGAGCGGTGACGGAGGAATAGCCGATCGCAGATCGTGATCTCCGTGGTGGCGCGTTAGCTTCTGGGCCCGCCCTGAACTTGCCCTCGTCAGGCCCTTTTCGCCGCCAAGAATGTCTGGCCGCGCTGTGATCGCAGCAATGCCCGCGGTCACGATCAGGGCGCGGTTTTCCTCGTGCGAAACCGCGACTCGAACTTGAGGGGGCGGTCTTTGGTCCAGGGATGGTAGCTGTTGCAGAAGTCGATGCGGTCGCCGAGGGGGGGGTGGCTGGCGAGCCAGATGCGGTAGACCCAGCCGGGGCGGGGGTTGCCGAGGTTCTCCTGCTGGAGCTTGACGAAGGCGGTGGCGGCGGCGACGGGGTTGCGGGTGATCTCGATTCCGAAGCGGTCGCATTGCCGTTCGAGGTGGCGGCTGAACGCATTGAGGGGGGGGGTCAGCACGAAGGTGGTCGCCTGGAGAAAGAGCAGGAGGAGCGGGAGGGAGGCGATGTCATGGAGCTCCGTGAACCGGAATCGGTTGCCGTAGCGGGCGAGGATGGGGGGCGCGATCCGGTGGGCGGCATACAGGGTCAGGAGGATCACGCAGGAGTAGACGATCAGCAACTGCCAGACGTGGTTGAGGACGTAATGGCCCATCTCATGGCCCATGACGAAGAGGGTTTCCTCCCGGTCGAGCGCGGCGATGAGAGTATCCCACAGGACGATGCGCTTGGTGTCGCGGAAGCCGGTGACGTAGGCATTCAGGGCTTTGGTATCGACGCTCTTGTTGACTTCGAACACGCGGCTTCCCTCGATCCCGGCCCGGTCCGCGAGGCTCAGGATCTCACGCTCGAGGGCCTTGTCCTTCATGGGACCGAAATCATTGAACAAGGGGGCGATCCAGAGGGGGGTGACGAAGATCATCAGGATGAGGAGCGGCAGGGCGAGGAGGCCGCTGATCAGCCACCACGACCGGGGGGCGCGGCGGAGCAGGAGGTAGGGCAGCCAGAGCACGAGGGGTCCGACGAGGATCGTGATCAGGAGCCCCTTGGCGGCGTCGCCGAACCACTTGCCGAGCGTCTGATTCGAAAGCCCGTAGGCGTGTTCGCGGAGGTAGCCCGAGTAGAAGTCCAACGGCAATTGCACCAGCGCGAGGAAGAGTGAGAACAAGGCGAAGTAGACGGCGATGACGAAGAACCAGCGTCGGCCGACGCGCCGGGCGCCGTCGCGGAACCGGCCGGAGAGACCCGTGGCCAGGAGGACAATGGGGATGAGAAACCCGAGGAGGGTGTTGACGCCCCAGAGGATCATGTTGCCCCGGTAATAGCGGAGCGCCTTGGGCGAGGCCTCGGGGACGGGCACCGGGGCGGTGGCGGTCGGCGGCGTCGGTGACGAGAGGCCCGACGAGGCGGGCGGCAGGTCAGTATCAGCCGCCTGAGGCGCAGGGGTGCACCAGAGACAGCCCAAGAGCAACAGGAGAATGAGCGAGGCGCGCCTCAGACCCAACTTGGCCTGTTGACCACGTGTTCCACAAGTCGAGGACTCTGGCGCGTGTTTCACGGTGCCGAACCCTGCCGGCTCGAAGGGGGCATGTCAACCCGGGGGGTTGCAGCCAAATCCGCGCTTCAGCGTCCCTTGCGGCTCGAGCTCCCGGGCTGGACCAGGCGCCTTGCGCCGCCCAGTCCGGGGTTTTCGCGGATTTGGAAGCCCGCCCCCAGGGCGGGCCTCCCCGGAGCCGACACCACACACGCCGATCAGGGCCAAGACCTACCAGGAGCCGATGGCCCACGTTCGAGCCGCAGGCGTTAGGGGAGGATCCGGGTTGCGGTCGCCTCGCGAAGGGAGTACAGATTGGGTAGTTGGACCCCAAGAGATGAAGACTTCGATTGTCTGGGTGGTTTTGGCCGGCTTTGTGGCCGGCGCCACGGCGGCGCAGTGGCCTGAGCTTTCCATTGCGGCACCCGGGGGTGGCCCCCGGGTCGGCCTGGTCCGTGAGGGCGTGACTCCGGTCGCCGGCACCCGGTACCGGCTGCTGCTCGAGTCGAGCGCGGATCTTCGAGAGTGGACCCTCGAGCGGGAACTCGAAGGCATTGCGGCGGGCGCGGACTGGCCGGTGCCGGACCCGGGGGCGGGCCGTCGGTTCTTCCGCCTTCGGACGTTAACCGTGGGTGCCGAGGTCACACCGGACGGCGCCGAGGTGTTCGGCTATCGGCGGGTGTTTGAAGAGGAGCTGCGGCGGGCGGGCTGGATGACGCCGGAGGATTTCGCTGCGGCGCTGCCGCCGACGGCGTATCGGGGGTCGCTGGATTTCGATCCGCGCCAGGCGCTCTACTGGGACGCCTTCAATGCGGACCCGGCGGCGGTGAACGCGGGTTTGCCGCCGGACTCGCCGGATCGTCGCCTGCACGATTTCCGGTTGAACGGGGCCGAGCTCGGGGTGTTCCTGGCCAACGGGTTCGTGGTGAGCGAGCGGCTCGGTTCGCCGACCTTCGCCGACGCCTTCTACCGGATCTTCGCGGATGACCTGCCGGTTTACGTGTCCGCGGACGCCATCCTGCACGCGTGGCATTTCTCCTTCCAACGTCTGCTCGAGGAATCGGAGGAAACCCAGATGGCGCCGATTCTCTCGTCGGTTTTGTCCGGGATGCGCATGAAGTTGGCCCAGTTACCGTCCGCGGTTCGGCAGGGAGTCCTGGCCGACAGCGTTGCGGACGCGGATTATTATCTGGCTGTCGCGCAATCGCTGCTGGCGGGCGAGCCGGCGGCGACGGTCTGGGGCGGCGACGCTGCGGTTGCCCAGACGCTGAGCGCCATCGCAGCGCAGCAGTATGTTCCATTGTTCCCGATGTTCGGCGGGCTTCGAGCCGTGGACTTCTCGCAGTTCAAGATCCGGGGGCATTACGAGCGGAGCGTCGGCCTGGGCCGATACTTCCAGGCCTTCATGTGGACCGCCCGGACCGAGCTCCGGATCCTGGGAACGCCAGGGTTGGCAGATCCGCATTCGGTGCGCGAGCTGGGAACGGCGATCGTGCTGGCGAGGCTGCTCGAGCAATCGGGGCAGGAGGCGCAGTGGGAGCGGCTCGACGATCTGATCCGGTTCTTTGTGGGGCGGCCGGACTCGATGACGCTGCCGCAGCTGCAGGGCCTGCTGGATGCGGCGGGCATGGGCAGCCTGAGCACGATCACCTCTCTGGAGCAGCTCGAGCGGCTGCAGGAGCAGTTGTTTGCGGGGACGCTGGGGGAGCAGCTGTACGCGGGCGACGTGCTGGCCTCGCCCTTCGGTCCCGGGCAGGCGCAGCTGCCGCGGGTGTTTCTGTTCACGGGGCAGCGGTTTGTGCCGGACGGCTGGGCACTGGCGCAAGTGACGTTTGATCGGGTGCTGTGGTTTGAGGACCTGCCGGGGCTGACGTGGTATACGAAGGTCCTGCGGCGGTATCCGAGCGCGCTGGATGTGGCTTACAGTGTGCTGGGGAACGGGCCGATGGGCGATCTCATTGCGGAGAGGATGATGGACGGGATTGGAGGCATGCCGTTCCGGGACGGCCTGCCCTATGCGCACAACCTGACCGCGGTGGCGGCGACGTTTGATCGCCTCGAGCCGGCGGCGTGGGAGGACAGCCTTTACACACGATGGCTGGCGGCGTTGCGGGCGCTTTCGATCCCGATGACGGACGCGAGGTTTCCGCAGGCAATGCAGACGCGGCCGTGGGCCCGGCGCGTGCTGAACGGGCAACTGGCCTCCTATACCGAGCTCAAGCACGACACGGTACTCTATGCCAAGCAGCCGTATGCCTCGATCATCATCTGTGAGTACCCGGCGGGCTTTGTCGAGCCGGCGCCGGAGTTCTGGCGGCGGATGCGGGAGATGGCGGAGGCGGCGGCCGCGGGGCTCGAGCGTCTGCCGACGGCTGGGACGATCCAGGTCACGCCGGTGACCGATCCTTGGGAGCCGCCGTGGGGCCCCATCGAGGTTGATCTGGCCGTGCGGCACCAGGCGCGCCTGGCGTTCTGCCGCGGTTTTGCGGATCGGATGGGGACCCTCGAGAACCTCGCCGCCAAGGAACTCCGGCAGGAGCCGTTCACGCAGGGTGACATCCAGTTCCTCCGCGGCCTGATGAACCGTCAGGACCACGGCTACTTCGGCGCGACGTACGACGGGTGGTATCCGGAGCTTTACTACGCGGACTATGGGCAGCAGACCGGGAACACGTCCGAGAATGGCTCGAACCAGGCGGATCCGCTGGTGACCGACATCTTCACGGCGCCGCCCGATCTGGTCGACCCCCAGGGGGGCGTGCTGCACGAAGCCACCGGGAACGTCGATTTGTTACTGATTACGGTGGACAACGGCCTGGACCGCATGGTGTATGCGGGGCCGGTGCTGAGCCATTACGAGTTCGTGGTGCCCGGGCCCGCGCTCAGCCGGATGACCGACAGCCAATGGCAGGGCTCGGTCTGGCCGGCGCGGCCGGGATGGACCGATTCGTACCTGGTGCCGAAGTGACGCCGATTGCCGATTCTCGTTGTTTTTCTCCCGGGACTGAGGTAACCGGAGCGTCATGAATCCCCGATGCCTTGGCGCATGTGCCGGCCTGTTGTTGGGAGTGCCACTGGCATTCCCGGCACCTGCTGATGCCGCGGGTCAACCCGACCTTTCGTGGTACCGAGCCACTCTGGTGCAGGGCTACGAGAAGCACGGACGCAAGGACGCGAAGTGGGACACGGAGGCACGGGCCGCGTTCGAGAGCTACGTGCCGATCAAGGCCGGTGTGGCGACCGCCAGCGACGCCATCGATCGGACTTTGGCGCCGCACCTCAAGGCTGCGGTGGACGCCGGGTGCGACGACCCGTACGTCCAGTACCTGCACCTCCGATTTGTGGGCTCTGGCGCGACCCGGACGGTGCAGGAGACGGCCGAGGTCTACCGCGGGCTGGTTCCGCGCATGCAGGCGAGCGGGTATGCCGCGATGTGCCGGTTCTACGTCACGTTGCGCGGGTCTCAGGCGCTGGCGGCGCTGCGCACTGAGCCGGGGAAAGTGGCCGAAATGCGGGGGCAGGCCATCGGCTATCTGAATGGTCGAGTCGGCGAAGGCCCATGCCAAGGAGTGAGAGCCTGATCCGGAAGCGGGGCGTGGGGACCGCCGGGCGGACGCGGGCAGGGGCAGTTGACGCAAAGCAGGAGAGCAGGGTCTTCATGAGTCTGAGGACTCGACTGGGTCTGGGGTGCGCCTCGCCAGGAAGGCCTTGAGTTTCGCCGCGGTTTCCCCGCCAAAGCCCGGCACGGCGGCGATCTCGTCGACGGTGGCGCGGCGGAGACGCTGGACGGAGCCGAATCGCTTGAGGAGAGCGGCCTTGCGCTGGTCGCCGATGCCGGGGAACTCATCGAGCAGGCTTTCCGAGATCTTCCGGAGTCGGAGCTGGGCGTTGTAGCTGTTGGCCACGCGATGGGATTCGTCGCGGACGCGCTGGAGGAGCTTGACCGCGGGGTGGTCGAGACCGAGGCGGAGCGGTTCCTTTGCGCCGGGGCGGTGTATCTCCTCGAACTCCTTTGCGAGGCCGATGACCGGGATCGTGGCTAGTCCCAGCTTTGCGAGTTCCGCGCACGCGGCGTGCAACTGGCCTTTACCGCCGTCGATGAGGATCAAGTCCGGCAGGCGGGGACGGGACCCGGGGGGCAAGGTGCGGAGCGTGTCGGGCGGTGTTGCCGCCGGGCTGGCAGGCCGCTTGCGAAGCCGGGCGCGGACGGTGGTGGCGGTTTCCTGGACAAGGCGTTGGAGCTCGGCGGGGATGGCCTGGCCGCCGGCGGGCTCGGATCCGGCCGCGGCCTGGATGGGCGTGGCGTGTCCGGCCCGGGTATCGCGGAGAAGTCGGGTGTAACGCCGGCGGATCGTCTCGGCCATGCAGGCGAAGTCGTCCTGGCCCTGGACGCCCTGGATCCGATACCGGCGATAGTTGGCGCGGTCGGGACGGCCTCGCCAGAAGCTGACGAGGGAGGCGACCTTGAAGGAGCCGCTGATATTCGAGATGTCGAAGCCCTCGATGCGGTCGGGCGGGGCGGGCAGGCCGAGCGCCGCCGCCAGTTCACGGAGCTCGGCATCGGGGTTGATGGCGACGGGCAGGGTGTAGGGGATCCGCTCGAACTTCGCCGTCTTGGCCGTCGTGCGCCGGATGTCGGCGATCAGGTCGCGGAGCTGGGCGGCTTTCTCGAAGTTGAGTGCCGCGGCTGCCTGCTGCATCTGGCCTTCGAGTTCGCCCGCCATCTCCTCGCACTGGCCGTCGAGGAAATCGCAGGCGGCGGCGACCTGCATGCGGTACTGGTCCGGCGTGACGTTGCCGATGCAGGGGGCGGTGCAGACGCGCAGATGGGCGTAGAGACAATGGCGGTAGTCGGCTTCGGCGGGCGTCAGGGTTCGGCAGCCGCGGAGGTTGAACCTGTGGCGGACGAGAGCCAGGGTGCGGTGGACGGCGCCCGAACTGGCAAAGGGGCCGAAGTACCGTGAGCCATCAGTCTGTTGGACGCGCGTGAGGGCGAACCGCGGGATCGGATCGTTCAGGTTCACCTTGACGAGTAGGAACTGCTTGTCATCGCGGAAGCTGATGTTGTAACGCGGGTGGAACTCCTTGATCAGGCGTCCTTCGAGCAGGAGGGCCTCGGGTTCGCTCCTGACCAGGTGGACATCGAAGTCGTGGATGGCGTCGACGAGCGCGTTGAACTTGAGGTCCCAGCCGCGTCGCCGGGAGGGGTGGAAGTACTGACTGACGCGATGGCGCAAGTCCCGGGCTTTGCCGACGTAGATGACGGTACCGAACCTGTCCTTCATCAGGTAGATGCCGGGCCGGTGAGGGACCGAGGCAAGCTTCGTGCGGATGTGATCGCTGATCGGCATGCAGCCAGGATCAAAGCCCGGGTCGGGGCCATGTTCAAGCCGCAACCCAGGGGACCTGCTTGACGCCACGAGGTGGGGATTCTATAGAGAGAGCCATGAAGCCGGAGATCGTCATCGAGTATTGCGCGGTCTGAAACTACAAACCCCGAGCCGTCGGTCTGGCGGAGAAACTCGAGAGGTTGAGGCAAGCCGTTGCGGCCATCCGTCTGGTCCCGTCGACGGGAGGTGTCTTCGAGGTGAGCGTGGGGGGGCAACTTGTCTACTCGAAGAAGGCAACGGGCGAGTTCCCGGATCCGGAGGCGGTGCTGCGGACGATCGAGAAGCAGTTGGGGTCAGCTTCGAGGTGATGCCGGGCGGGTGTGTGGGGTGCGGGCAGAACGCTGGTGCGGTGTGGTACCGTTCACGCATGCGCCGGCGCGAACAGCCGGACCGCTTGGGACCGTCCCCTGACGGGTGTCTCCTCGACCACCCGCAGCGGCACTGTGTCCGCAAGGAGACGGGCAGTTTCCCCCGAGAGGAGGATGTCTTCGTCATAGCGGCGGGTCAGGTTTTCGATGCGTGCGGCGACGTTGACCGTGTCGCCGACGGCGGTGAACTCTCGGCGGGCATCGGTGCCGATGACTCCCACGATGGCCGTGCCGGTGTGAACACCGACGCCCATGCGCAGGGGCGGTTGATTGCGGGCGGTGCGGGCGGTATTCAGTTCGGCCAGGGCTGCCTGCATGGCCAGGGCGCAGCGCAGGGCTCGTAGCGGATGGTCCGCCTGGGCGATGGGCGCGCCGAAGTAGGCCATCAGACCGTCGCCAAGGAACTTGTCCAGGGTGCCATGGTTTTCGAACACGGCGGCGACCATGCGGGCGTGGAACTCATTGAGGAGCGCGACAGTCTCGGCAGGGGCGAGGTGCTCGCTGAGGGCGGTGAATTGGCGGAGGTCGGCGAAGAGGACGGTGACTTCGCACTGCTGTCCCGTGGCTAATCCGAGGCCGGCCTCCTGAATATGGGCGGTGACCTGCGGGGAGAAGTAGCGGCCGAGGCGTTCGCGCTGGAGAATGGCGTCGGCCAGTGCATGCGCCATCCCGATGCGGCGGGCCAGGGCAAAGCAGGTCAGCGTTGCTGCCACCCCGAGCACCGCCACGCCGGCGACCTTCCCGATGGGCTTGTCGCCCGCTTCAAACTGCAGCCACAGCTGCAGGCCTGCGGCCACGCAACCGGCCACGATGACCTGTCGGGCCTTCAGCATGAAGGCCGAGAGCATCACGAGGACCACGAAGAAACTCAGGGTGAAGTTGGCGAGCGACCGGAGGTCGGTCGAGAATCGAAACGCCAGGCGCTGAACCAGGAAGACAGCCGGCATGTCGAGGAAGGGCACCGCAAGGGCGCTGAGTCGGGCCACCCGCCCGGACCGACGTGCGGCGGCTAACAGCGCCCCGCTGATCCCCCAGTACCCCACCAGCACCCAAGGAAACGACCGTTGATCAGGCGGGTCGTAACCATGAAGGGCCAGCCGGAGGACCAGAAACAGGGAGACGCCCGCAAAACGGATCGCATTGAGAAACCGGACATTCCGCTGGCGCTCGACCTCGAGCAGGCGCTCGAAGACCTCCGACTTGGTGGCGGACATGGGTCAGATCCTTCCGGTCAGAGACAGATAACGTGCATGCTGTCGGTCCCGAGGATGCATTCAGCGTCGTCGGCTGGCTGGCGGATGTCAAGGGCGACCGAGCCGCCCCGGATCCTCGCCTAACGCCTGCGGCGCGAACGTGGGCCATCGGCTCGTGGTGGGTTTTCGCCTTGAAGGCGCGTGGGGTGTCGGCTCCGGGGTGGCCCGCCCGCTGGCGGGCGGGCGCTATACGGTTTGGAGGGAATGGGCCCGCCCCGGGGACGGGCTTTCAAATCCGCGAAAACCCCGGACTGGGCGGCTCAAGGCGTCTGGTCAAGCCCAGGAAGTTGAGCCGCAAGGGACGCTTACGCGCGGATTTGGGAGCCGCCGTGCGGGTCGGCCCTTTCCGGGGTGTGCCGAGGTCTGTTACGGCCATGACGATTGGACACGGATCGCGTTTCAGCTGACCTCGCTACCCCAAACGGGGTATGGCACACGGAGTGTTAGCCTGTATAAGTCGGCGGACTTTCAGTTGACGTGGCGGGCGGGGTGCCGTTGCACCGCGGTCGGCCCTGGCGCAGCGGATAGAAGGGAATGCAGCGTCTGGAGACAGCGCAGTTCGTGCTTGAGGTCCTCGAGCCTCGGGTGTTGCTTTCCGCAGGGGTCCCGGGTGCGGGCATCATGACCCCACCCCATGAAAGCCCGTTTGCAGGTTCTCAAGGGGTCGAGCAGTCCGCCGAGGATTACGCCGTCGGGTCCGGGATGGACGCTTCCCTGCACTACGAGCCCGCATCGAGCTCCGGTGGACTCTTTGGGGGCCTTGAAGGCGCCGCGGGACAGGCGTTGGATCTGGCAGAGGAGGGTGTGTCGGAGGAGGCGGAGTCAGGGATCGAGCTGGAGTCGGCGGCTGAATCGCTGACCCCGGATTCCGGTGCGGTCCCGGGTGTTGATCCGGTTTCATCCGGGGGGGGCGTGGACTTTGTCGAGGAGCGAAGCGCGGCCGGGGAGGGCGGCGGCATGACCCTCGATCCGGGGTCTCGGACAGCGCCAGCGGGGGATGCTGGGGTCACTCTCACCTCGACCCCGGCGGCCGACGGAGTGTTGTGGGCTCAGCAATTGACGGAAACGCTGAAGGCCGCCAATGCGCCTCCGGCCGAGTCGCTTGCGGTCTCGCCATGGGATGATGCGGGCGTGATGACGGCTGTTCGCCGGCTCATTCCCGAGATGAGCTCCTCGGGCTCGATCGAGTTGACGGGGCAGATGGAGCTGACTGTTTATGTCTCGGGTTCAATTCAGGTTTGGGATTTGAACCCTGAAGGGCTTGCGGAGGCTGGCATACGCTCACTGACGGTCCGGGGGGCGGACGAAACGGACGACACGCTCCTGGCGGATCTGGGCCGGGGTGTACTTCCGCTGGCGGTGACCTTCATTGGAGGGGATGGCGGCTACGACACACTGGTTTTGAACGGTGTGTCGGACGGTCGGTACACCCCGGGCCGGGTTTTTGGCGATGGCACCTTTGAGTCGGGTGGGAGCCGGATCGAGTTCACCGGGCTCGAGCCGGTGCTGGTGGATGGAGCGACGGTGACGGGAACGGTCCCCAGCGGGCTGACGACTGGAGCGTCGAGCCTGACCTTCGTGACGCCGGGCGGGGCGGACGTGATCACGATCGACAGCCCGGCTCCGGGGAAGAACCGGATCTCCGGCACCAGCGGCGGGGTCCTCTTCGAGTCGATCACCTTCACCCATATCCAGACGGTGGTGATCAACACCGGCGCGAATGACGCCGCCGGATCCGATGCCGACACCCTCACGATCGCAGGCGATCTGGTGGCCGCGGGGCTGCGGAATTTCACGATCACCACGGGCTCCGGCGATGACACGCTGGTGGCCGGCGGGGTCTTCTTGCCGGTCGCGGGAGGGGTGTTCCGTTTCGACGGCGGCACCGGTTCGGACACGCTGCAGGGACCGGGTGTGGCCAGCACGTGGAACCTGACCGGCACCGGGGCCGGCAGTCTGGGTGGTGCGGGCGGTCTCGGGTTCATGGGTGTCGAGAAGTTGGTCGGGGGCGTGGGCGACGACACGTATGTCTTTGCCAACAACGCCTCGTTCGGCGGCACCCTCGATGGGGGGGCGGGTCGGAACGGGTTGGACTACTCCGCCTACACGGCGGCCCCGGTGACCGTGGATCTCGGGGCGGGGACGGCGACCGGCACAGCGGGGATTAGCAACCTTGGTGATGTGACCGGCGGCGCCGGCAAGGACATCCTGACTGGCGACGCCAAGGTCAATAGCCTACGCGGCGGGGCGGGCGACGACACCCTGACTGGCGGTCCTGGCGACGACGCGCTCGATGGCGGACCCGGGTCGGACACGTTTGCATTCGCTGAGGGGTGGGGGCGGGATACCCTGACGGAAACAGCCGGCGGCACCGGCACTGACGTCCTTGATTTCTCGGCCGTGACGGCAGATCTCGTGGTCAGGGTCCACGCGGACGGCACAGTGTCGGTCACGGATTTCACCAATGACCTGACCAACGCCGCGGGGATCGAGTCGATGGTCGGGGGCGCCGGCGACAACCGGATGGTCTTCGAGAATGGAGGTGCGTTCGCCGGCACCCTGGATGCCGGATCCGGAGGAAACAACACGATCGACCTTTCCGACTACAAGACGCCGGTGTTGGTTGACCTTGCTGCCGGCACGGTCACTGTGGGGGGGTATATCAACGGCTCGACCATGGTGGGGTTGACGGCGGGCATGCCCGTTCGCTATCTCAACCAGGGTGCCGGGGTCAATCAGGCCACCGTTTCCCTGAACACGGCTCTCACCACGTTGAACGGCGGTTCCGGTGTTCAGAAGGCCTCCGCCTCCTTCGCCATCACGGGAGCCACGCTGCTCGCAACGCTCAACAACGGGCAAGGCGTCCGGAGCAGAGGGTACCTGGCGGCGACGACTTCCGTCAGTGCCAATTGGCCGGCGATGGGTCTCCAAGCCGGCTACGATCTGCACATCACGCTGACGGACCAGCAAACCGTCTATGTGGATCTGGGCAATCCGAGCACGTTAGGCGACATCCTGAACGCCATTCGGGCCGCCAACACCCGTTTGACTGCGGCCGTCAACGCTGCCGGGACGGGCGTCGATATCAGCGATTCGGCGGGGGGTGCCCACGATATCACGGTCGCCGATCTGGGCGCATCCACCGCAGCCGCGACCCTGGGGATTGCCGGCGCCGGAGCAGGCCGCGTCTTGCACGGGAGGTCGATCACCAGCGATCTGCTCGTGATCCTGACCGATTGGTCCTCGGTGGCGGTGGACATCGGGAATGCGACTACGGTTCAACAGGTGCTTGACGCGATCCACAACGCGGATCCCCGGCTGACCGCCTCGATCAACGAGGCTGGAGACGGGATCAGGATCACGGACTCGGCGGGCGGCGAAGAGAACCTGGCCATCGAGAACCTGAACGGTTCCACCACCGCCGCGGATCTCGGTCTGACCGTCCGTTCCACGGGCCATGTTTTGAACGGACGGCCGCTCGTCAACGACCTTCGCATCACGGCCCGCGACGGTACAGTCGTCGACGTCAACCTTCGGAACGCGGACACCCTGGGCGAGGTGCTCGAGGCGATCAACCTGGCCGACTCCCGCCTTGATGCAACGCTGAATGAGGCTTCGGACGGCGTCGACCTCAGCGATTCGACGGGAGGTTCGGGCAATCTGACCGTCGCGAATCTGAACGGTTCCAGGGCGGCGGCGGATCTGGGCATTGCCAAGACCGGCGCCGGCGATCGCCTGCAGGGGGAATCCCTGCTCGACGATCTGGTGGTGACCCTGAGGAATGGCGCGGTCGTGTCGGTCAATCTGGGCAATCCCGTGACGGTCGGCGATCTGCTGACGGCCATCCACGCCGCGAACGTTCATTTGACGGCTGCCATCAATGCCGCCGGGAACGGGATCAACGTGAGTGATTCAACGAGTGGCAGCGGCAATCTCGCGGTTGCCAACCTGAACGGCTGCACCGCCGCAACGGATCTCGGCATTGTCGGCACGGGAACGGGGGCGACGATCTTGGGAACCGCGATCGTCAACGCGATCGTTGCCACCACGATCAGCCAGGTCCAGAACGCAGTCGGCGGCTCCGGCGACGACCGGTTCACGGGGAGCACCGGCAAGAACACCCTGACCGGCGGAGAGGGATCCGACACCTACAAGTTCCAGACCGGCTGGGGCACGGACGTGATCATCGACTTCGGGGTCGAGGGAACCGACACGCTCGACTTCTCCGGCGTCGCGGCCGTCCTGAACGTCACGATTCAGGCAGACGGCAAGGTCTCGATCCGTGACGCTGCCGGGACGAACACGGTGGTCGATGCCGAGATCATCGAGACCCTCCTCGGGGGTGTTGGCAACGATGTCTTATCGTTCGAGGACGGGGCGACATGGGCGGGAACCCTGGACGGCGGCGGCGGAGTCAACACGCTGGACTTCTCGGCGTATGCGACGGCGGTCAGCGTTGACCTGGCGGCCGGCATGGCCACAGCCTCCGACCTTGAAACCGCGATTGCGAGTTTCCGCGATGTCATCGGCGGTTCCGGGAATGACAGGCTCACCGGCGACGCCAAAGCCAACCGTCTCGAGGGTGGCGACGGCGATGACACGCTCAAAGGCGGAGGGGGGATCGACACCCTCGTTGGCGGGGCGGGTGACGACGTCTATGTCATGGACGGGGGGTTCGATGCGATCAGTGAGGCTGCGGGTGGAGGGTTTGACACCCTCGATTATTCAGGTTCCACGGGAGCGGTGTCCGTGAGCCTTGTCGGTTATGGCCACATTGAGAACATCCTGGGTGGTCCGGGCGCGGACACGCTGACCGGCACTTCGGAGAACAACACGTTCTATTTCGTCAATGGGTGGGGCAGTGACACGATTTCCGATCCGGAGGGGATCGACACGCTGGATTTCTCGGCGGTGACCCAGGCGATGAGCTTTGATTTCGCGGGTGGCGCCGTGACCGTCACGCAGGGTGCGAACCGCGTCGAGGCAGCCGCAGGAACGAGCGTCGAGATCCTCGTCGGCGGCAGCAGCGACGACACGTTTGTTTTCCACAACGGCTGGGGGCACACCACCATCGCCAGCGCCGGCACCATCGATGAGGACATCCTCGATTTCTCAGCGGTCTCGGCAAACCTGACCTTTACCTTCTATCAGGACGGCAGCGTATCGGTCAGGGATGACTCGGGGGCGAACACGCTCGGCGCGTCGGCGGGCGTCGAGAACATCGTGGGCGGCTCGGGCACCAACACGTTCGTTTTCGAGGACCAAGGCGGCCTCGACGGGTACATCGAAGGCGGTCCCGGCGCCAACATCCTCGATTACTCGACTTATACCACGGCCGTTTATCTGGATCTCTCGGCCATGGACGTCGAGTACACGGGCTTGGTGAACGGCAATCCGGAGACCAGCCTCGGGGTGGGATATGCGACCGGAGTCAAAGGCGTCAACGATATCACGGGCATCATCGGCGGCGCCTCGTCGGGCGACGTCCTGATTGGCCCTCGAGACGACAATCTCTGGACCCTGGACGGCGCGAATGCCGGGACGCTCAACGCCTCCTTTACGTTCTCGGGGATCGAGCACCTGACCGGCTCCGCTGATGATGACGACAGCTTCACGGTGACCGGGACGGGGAGTCTGAGCGGCACGCTGAGCGGCAATCCCTATGGTTTGGTGAGCTGGACGACGCCTTTGGAATCGCCCATGAACCCTGACGGCGTGGCGGAAGGGACGGACACGCTCACCTTTTCGGGCGGGAGTTACACGACGGTGACCTTCGTTGCGACGTCGGTGGACACGGGGATCCTCGCCCGCGACAGCAACCGGCTCCGGTTTGCCGGGTTCGAGTCGGTCGTGGATGACTCGACGGCGGTGAACCGCGTGTTTACGTATGCGGCGGACACCACGGTCAGGGTGAGCCTGGGGGGGGTGGTGGCGGAGGACCAGGTATGGACTCTCGATGTGGATGGAACCACCTACACGTACACGGCAGGGGGCCATGACTACCTGAAGGACGTCGCCGCCGGCCTGGCCGCGCAGATCGCAGCGGGCGGCTACGTCACGACAGTCCAGGATACCTCCGTCCTGATCACGAGACTGGGCGGCAGCATCCCCTCCGTGGTCCCGGGAATTCCCGTGATCGGCTCCTCTCCGTTGATCGTCGGCTCCGCATCCGTGGAGTCTCCGACAATCCAGGGCATTGCCCTCAGGATCAGCAAGGACGCCCGGCTGCACATTGCCGCCGAGGGCGGAGAATTCACCCCCTACGCGTTCGCTCACCCTTCCGGGTCTGTCTACGTCAACACCGGGATGGGGAACGATACCATCACCGTCGAGCAATCCTCGATGTCAGCCGCGCTCGTGATCGACGGAAAAGGCGGCACCGCGGACAGCATTGTGTACGACGTGCAAGCAGGGGAAGAGTCGCAGAGCATCGCCTTCGGGACCGGCAGCGCGACCCTCAATGGGAGGACGGTCACCTGGGTCCGCGTCGAGAAGGCGAAGAACCTCGTCGTGCGGGCCACGGATGGCGATGACCAGATTCAGCTCTCCGGGGGAGGACTGGGTTATGTCGTTTCCAGCACCAACGCCACGTTTGAGAATGTCACGTTCAACAGCACACTGGACTCGCTGACGATCGATGCCGGTCTCGGGGATGACACGATCTTGACGGCCAGCCTGACCTCGTTCGCGCCCGGGTTGATCCTGACGGGCGGCGAAGGCGTCGATGCCCTCGATCTCGGGAACGGGCATTTCAGCGTGCTGACCCTGGGCACAGGGAGCTTCGATGAGGGAAGTGCCGGGAACGACGCTGTGATCGGTGATTTCACCGTTGGCGACTTCACCTTCAACGCCCGCCCGTCGATTGCCAATCGCGTGCATGTGTTCCGGGACGTTAGCGGCAAGATCACGATCGTGGATGCCACGGATGTCGGGACAACCATCACGTCGATCAACGCGCCCACGGGGTGCTTGACGATCAACACCGGGTACAATGCGCCGGGAACCACGGAGTACATCCATGTCGGGGAAGACCCTGACGGCAACGTGAGGGCGTGGTTGGGCGTGCTGAATGGCGATCTGGTCCTCGACGGCGGCAAGCTCAACAAGAACCTGGACGGCGAGGATTCGGTCACGGTTTACAGCGACCTTGTCCTTCCCGGTCGCGGGCTGGACATCACCGCGAACACCATCGACATCGAAGACAACATCACGGTTTCAACCAGTAACGCCTCGGGCGACGCCGGGAACATCGACCTCAACGGGTTCCACATCACCGTTGGCACGGGGGCGAAGCTCCTCGCCGATGGCGTGGCCGGCGATGTGGCTCGTTCCGGCGACATCACCCTCGAGGCGGTGGACGAGAGTGCCTTGGTGACGCCGCTGGTGGACGTCGATGTGTCCGATGTGGATGTGACCCTTGCGACGGGTGCGGTCATCAGCGGCCGTGATGTCACGATCCTCGCGAGCGCCGACAACCGGCGGCTCTACGCCGACGACTGGACCCTGCAGAAAGGCGACCTCACGACCGCCGCCGGGGCGGGCAACATGATCGGGAACCTCTTCGAGGGCCTGACGCAGATCGGCGGCGCGATCTCGGTGGTGAAAGGCAACGCCGCGATCGACATCGCCGCCGGGTCGCAGATCTCGGCCCGGGATTTCAAAGCCGACGCGAGTGTTTACGCCGATGTCAAGGCGGTTCCCTCGTATTCGTTTGCGATCACCCCGTCCATCGGGGTCGCCGTGACCAACGCGACGGTGAGTTTCGGAGGGGCCATCACCACGACCGGGAATGCCGAGTTCAGGACGCACACCGATCATACGATCAACGTGGTGGCTGATCCGTCGGCCATGAAGGGCTATTCCGCAGCCCTGGCGATCAGCGTCATCGTGTCGAATGCCAATACGGTCATTGCGGACACCGCGGTGCTGCATGTCGGCGGTGATCTGTACGTGACGGCCGACGATGTGGACCGGAACCGGACGATGGCGCGTGCCGGGGCGGGCAAGGACGGCAAGCTCGCCCTGGCGGTGGCCGTCACCGTCGAGGACGGCGACACGAACGCGTTCCTTGACGGCGAGGCTCACGTCGCGGGCAGCATTTCAGTCGTGGCGGACCAGTTGGGAATCGATGTGCCGATCGGCAAGCTGTTCGGTTTGATACCGTCCCAGGCGATTGGCAATTCCGCCTCGGCGGGTGTGGGCAGCTCCTCGAAGGGTGATTTCCTGGATGACGCGCAAGCTGCGGCGACGTCGTCCGTGGTCAACCCGATCCTCTCCGCCCTCTCGAAGTTCGTTTCCAAGGCCCAGACCTCGACGGCCGGCAAGGCGGACGCCGCGCCGGCGGATCTCGACTCGAAATTCGATCTCGCGGGCGGGTTGGCTGTCCTTGTCGACATCAACCGCGCCAAGGCCAGAATCGGCGACGGCGGGGCTGATGGGGATGCCTTGAACGGCGATGTGGACGCCGGCGGTTCGATCGAGGTGCGCAGCAAGGTGTCCACCTCGCCTTTTGTGAGCGCCAATGCTTCCGCCTCGAACAACCCGGATACCAAACCGGAACAGAACACGAGCGTGATCAGCGGCGCCCTGGGGATATCGGTGGGCGTCATGAAGAACGATGCGGAGGCGTACATCAACGACAACGCCGTGGTGGATGCCGCGGGGGCACTGACCGTGCAGGCACAGGCGCGGAGCGATGTTGGCTGGTCCTGGGGCAAGAACCTGTATGACGCGGTTCATGAGGAGGCAACCTATACCACTGAGAACGACAACCCCGTCGTCGACATCAGCCCCGGGGACACCGTCGAATTCCGGACGAACCGAACGTCGGGCGGGGACGTGGGGACGTGGTACGAGTACCTCGGCAGCACCGTGCTGCATGGCGTCAACCTTACCACCGAAGACTTCACCAACGAAGATCGATGGGGGGCGATCAATCCCACGGCTCGGAAGGCTCGGAATTTCGTCACCCTGCTCTCGAACTATCTGACCGGTGATTTCGGTGTGGGCTACTTCATTCTCAACGACGGGTGCCAGGCGACGGCGTCCGGGGAGAAACTCGCTCTCGCCGGGGCGGTGGACCTGCTGCTACTGACAGAGGCGGCGGACGCGAGGATCAGGAGCGGCGCCCGGATCAACCAGGACAGCGAGACGAGCACGGAACAGAATGTGGCGGTTCAGGCGATCAGCCATGGCATGGCCACGCACATTGGCGGGAACATCAACTTCCCCTCCGTGGGGGCGGACTCGGGGGGGTTCAAAGACTTTGCGAAGGCGATCGAGAGCAGCGTGCTCACGGACAAGGGGTGGCATTCGAAATTCGGCATGAGCTCGAAGACAGACAAAGGGGCCGTGGGCTTCACGATCATGGGGTTCATTGGCATGAACACCGCCCTGGCGACCGTCGAAGACGGGGTGGTGCTTCATGCCGACAGCCTCCGGGTCGATGCGGGGACGCAGGTGCTCAGCACGGGGGTGGCGGCATCCGGCGGCGACGCCGGCAACGTGGCGATCAACGGCGTCGTCACCTTCGACGTGACGATCAACAAGACCATCGCCCAGGTCGAGAACGGGGCGGTGATCGACGTCGGCTCGGCTTTGGTCCCCGGTGGGGACGGCTCGCTCGTCGTCTCCGCCCATGACACCTCGGACGTGATCACCCTGGATGGCAGCGTCGCGACGTCCGAGAGCATCGGCATTGGCGCCACCGTGGGCGTCACGGTCGTCGTCCGCGACACGCAGGCTCTCATCGGGGACCTTGTCGATGCCGATTCGTCGCCGGCGACCGGATCGATTCAGTCGGGCGGGAGCGTTCGTATCACGGCGGAAAACGGCGGCTTCATCGCCAGTCTGGCCATCGCGGGCGCGAAGGCCTCGAGCAATCCCCCCAAGGCCAATTCGGATGCCAGCACCTCGTCGAATCCGGGCAAAGGGGAGACCCAGAGTTCAGCGTCCAGCGGGACCCAGCAAAGCAACAGCAAGACGTCCGGCTGGACGAGCAAATTGGGCGGCTTGCTCAAAGGGGCGGCCAGCAGGATCAAGACCGATTGGGTGGGACCCACCCAGGACTCGGTGGACCAGACGTCGAAGTCGTCCAAGTCCGGCATTGGCATCTCGGGGTCGGTTGCCGTCAACGTGCTGAACGACGACACGCGGGCGTACATTCTCAACAGCGGCCCCGTGATCGTCGGGGACCGCTCGAATCATGTAGTGGACGGCCTTTTCGTGGAGGCGGCGAACACGACCAGCGTTGGCGCTCTGGCTGGTGCCGGAGCGTACGCCAAGGGAAGCGAGGGGAAGAGTTCGGTGGGCGTTGCCGGGGGCTTCGCCATCAACGTCGAGTTTGGGAAGACGGAGGCCTTCATCGATGGGGCGGAGAGCCTCGACCTCGAGATGCTGGACATCGGGGCCGAGCGCAGCGGTTGGACGGTCTCCCTCGCGGCGGGACTCGCGGCGGCGGCGGGAAGCAAGTCTTATGCGGTCGGCGGTTCGGTGGGGGTGAACGTCATCACGTGCGATGCGACGGCGGCTCTCAGGAACATGGGCGGCGTTGTGGACGTGGGTGGCGACGTCGCGCTGACCGCGTTTGACGACACCAACATCATTGCCATTGGCGGGTCGGCGGGCTTTGGCGGCAAGGCGGGTGTGGGGGTTGCGATTGGTTTCTCCTATGTCGAGAACCAGACTCGCTCGACCGTTTCCGGTCTGGATGACTTCACCTACAAGGGCGACCTGACCTTGGCGGCCACCTCCGACGACCTGATCATCACGGTGACCGGGTCGGTGGGGATCGCCACCGGGTCTGGCGGTTCCGGCGGCTATGCCGGGGCGGGCACCGTTTCCGTCAACATCGTGAACAACACGACGGAGGCGATGCTCACCGGGACGACCCTCCAGACCGGATCGACCGGCGACGTCGCCGTGAGCGCCACCGATGAGACGGCGGTTTATTGTTTCGCCGGCGCGTTCGCGGCCGGGAAGAAGGCGGGTCTGGGGGCGGCCATCGCCGTGAACACGCTCCTCAACGTGACACGGGCGGCGGTCGATGATTCGACGATCCACACGACCGGCGCTTTTCGTGGAATAGCCTCCGAGGGAGGCATCGTGGTGACGTTGGCCGTTGCCGGCGCCGGGTCGGAGAAGCTGGCCTTTGCCGGGTCGGTGGCGGTGAACGTCCTTTTCAACACGGTGGACGCCCACGTCCAGAACAGCGCCGTGACGACGGTCAGGGACTTCTACCTCGCTGCCGAGGATCTGGAGATCAGCGGAGCTCTGGGAGGGGGTGTGGCCATTTCGACGGGTGGATCGGCGGTTGGCGCCGCGATCGGCGTGAACCTGATTCTCAACACCGTGACTGCGACCATCGAGCGGTCGAGCGTGTCGGCTTCGGCGGTCCAGGTCGGGGCGACTGCCGAGCAGGTCCTGGTGAGTGTGACCCTGGGCGGCGCGGGAGGCGAGAAGTTCGCCCTCGGCGGTTCGGTGTCGATCAACATCATCATGAACACGGTGGCGGCGGAAGTCACCGGCAGCGAGATCGATGCGACGCGCGATGTGGTCTTAAGCGCCAGCGACGACACAACGGCGGTGGTGGTTGCCGGCGGGTTTGCGGTGTCGCTGTCCAGCGGGGCCGTTGGCGTGGCGGCTTCCACGATCACCATTGAGAATGACATCCACGCCACGATCGACGATTCGAGCGTCACGTCGACGGCGGGCCGCGTGACGCTTTCGGCGGGGATCGCCCAACCGGACACCCCGGCCGATCCCTCCGGAATCGCCTTTGGAACCTCGGGGATCACCCTGCCGGAGACGAACAGTTCGTCGGTCGTCAACGTGACGTTCGGCGGGGCGGGCGGCAGCACTTTTGCCGCCGGGGTCGGCATCTCGGTCAACATTATCAAGAACACGATTGAGGCCGCCATCCTCAATGGTTCCACGGTGGCGGCCGATGACGGGGTGGTGCTTTCGGCCGCTGACGCCTCCGTCATTGACGCCCTGGCCTTTGGCGGGGCCGGATCCCCGAGCGGCGGTGCCGGCGGCGGCGCGATATCGGCGAACGTCATCACCAATACGATTGTCACGGCGATCACCGATTCGATCGTGCGGGCGGGCGTCACGGACGCCGGGGTTGTGACGAATGCCATGGCTCCGGTGACGTTGAGTTCGCTCTCCTCCTCGATCATTCGCGCGCTGGCGATCGGCGTCTCAGGCGGCAGCAGCGTGGCTGTTGCCGTTTCCGCGCTTGGCAACGCCATTGCGAACGATGTGACGGCGAGCATCTCCGGCGGGTCCACGGTGACTGCCGGTGGCGACGTATCGGTCTCGGCGATCGATCAAGCGCCGAGCGTGCTGCCGGACTGGATGCTTTCGGCCGAGAAGGAAGCGGAGCTGGACACGGCGCTCGAGGGCACGCCGGTCGATTTGAACGCGGGCATTTTGGCGATCATGGTGAGCGTGGGCGGTTCCGGCACGGTGGCGGTGAGCGCGGCGGTCGCAGGCAATGTGATTGCGAACACCGTCCTGGCCACGATTGACAGTTCGGTGGCCCATGCCGGCGGGGATGTGGTTGTTCTTGCCCTGTCGGATTCCGGCATCATCGCGATCACGGTGGGCGTGGGCGCTGCGGGCACGGTTGCCGTCCAGGCGACCGGCTTTGGGAATGTGATCACGAACCGGATCGAGGCGGTCATCGGCGGCGCCTCGGACGTCACCGCGGGGGGCCTTGTCGCCCTCTCGGCCATCGAGTCCTCCTCGATCAACTCGGTGGCGGTCAGCGTGGCGGCTTCGGGGAGCGTGGCGGTCTCGGCCATCGTGGGCGTCAATGTCATCAACGAGACGATCGCCGCGGGCATCGGCGACTCCGCGGTGTCCAGCGGAACGACGCTGAGCCTTGGTGCCGAGGCGAAGTCGACCGTCTTCGCTTTGGCCACGGGCGTTGGGGCCTCGGGCGTCGTGACGGTCCAGGCGCTGATAGCGGCCAACGTGATTGTTGACGCCACCTCGGCGACCGTCGCGAACTCGAGGGTGGATGCCGGAGGCGCGGTCTCGCTCACGGCCCGGAACGCGTCGAGCATCGATGCGCTCGTCGTCTCGATTGCGGCGAGCGGGACGGCGGCGATCACCGTGCCGCTCGTGGTCAACGTCATTGCGAACACGACGGAGGCGGTCGTGTTGGATTCGACGCTGACGAGCGGCGGGAGCCTGACGCTGGCGACCGAGTCCTGCAATGTGATCCGGGCCCTGTCGGTTGGGGTTTCCGCTGCGGGCACTGTGGCGGTCACGCTCTCCGGTTTGGGCAATGGGATCAGCAACACCCTCACGTCGCTCATCGTGGGCTCGACGGTCGTCGCCGCCGGCACCGTGAGCCTGTCGGCCGAGGACATTGCTCCGAGCGCGATCCCCGAGTGGCTGCTCACCGAGGACCAGAAGGCCGAGGTCAGCGCGGCCCTTGAAGACTCGCCCATCGACCTCGACACCAACATCCTGGCGATCATGGTAAGTGTTTCGGGTTCGGGCACGGTGGCCGTGAGCGGCGCGCTTTCGGGCAACGTGATTGTCAACGCCATCAGGGCGGACATCGTGGATTCCGACGTCAGGTCGACTGGCGGGGCGGTGGTTCTCGATGCCGCGGCGGAGTCCGGGATCATCGCCCTGACGGTGGGGGTCGGCGGGTCGGGTGCGGTGGCGGTGAATGCCAGCCTTTTCGGCAATGTCATCACGAACACCGTCGAGGCCATGATCAAGACGTCCGCCGCGGGGGAAACCTCGATCGTTCACGCGGGGACCTTCGTGGATCTTGCCGCGGTCGACGCGTCGTTCATCCGGTCGCTGGCGGTGAGTGTGGCGGGCTCGGGCGGCGTATCCGTCTCCGCCATCATCGGGGCCAACGTGATCACCGGCAGCGTCGTGGCCGGCATCGCCGACTCGACGGTGACGTGCGGGACCGCGGTGAGTCTCGATGCCGAGACGCGATCGACCGTTTACGCCTTTGCCACCGGCGTCGGCGCCTCGGGAGTCGTGGCGGTGCAGGCGCTCATCGCCGCCAACGTGATCGTGGGCAACACGTCGGCGACGATTGTGAACTCGACGATGGACGCGGGCGGGGCGGTGTCGTTGACGGCCGGCAACACCTCGACGATCGATGCCTTCGTGGTGGGGATCGCTGCGAGTGGCGCTGCCGCGGTCGAGGTCCCCATCGTGGTGAACGACATCACCGCCACGACCGTGGCGTCGATTACCGAATCGAGTCTCACGACGGATTCGAGCCTCACCCTGGCGGCCGAGTCGTGCAATGTGATCCGTGCCATCTCGGTGGGGGTGTCCGCCTCGGGCGCGGTGGCGGTGACGGTTGCGGGTCTTGGGAACGTGATTGTCAACAAGGTCACGGCGCTGATCAGCGGTTCCACGATCCACGCCGCCGGGGGCGTGAGCCTCTCGGCGGATGACGTTGCCCCGAGCGCGATCCCGGCGTGGATCCTCCCCGAGGAGAGCAGGCAGGAAATCAACGCTGCGGTCGAGGACTCTCCGTTCGATCTCGACACGAACATCCTGGCCATCCTGGCGAGCGTGGCCGGTTCGGGCGCTGTCGCGGTGAGCGGCGTCGTCTCAGGCAACGTGATCGTGAACACCCTCAGGGCGGACATTGTGGATTCCGAGGTCACCAGCGGCGGGGACGTGGCCCTTGGGGTGTCGACCGACTCGGGGATCATCGCGTTGAGCGTGGGTGTGGGCGCGGCGGCGTTCGTGGCGATCAATGCCACCGGCTTCGGCAACGTGATCAACGGGATGCTCGCCGCGACGATCGACCAGGCGTCCACGGTCAGCGCCGCGGGGGCGGTCGGTGTTCGTGCTGCCGATCAATCCTGCATCCGTTCCGCCGCCCTGAGCATCGTGGGATCCGGCGGCGTGGCCGTCTCGGTGATCATCGGCGCCAACGTCATTACCGACAGCGTGACGGCCCTGATCTCCGGGTCCACGGTGACGGCCGGGGGCGCGCTCGAGGTCGAAGCCGGGACCGTGTCTTCGATCTACAGCTTCGCGGGCGGGGTGGCTTTCTCGACCGTGGCGGGAGCGGCCACGCTGGCGGCCAACGTGGTGGCCAATACGACCGAGGCCCTCGTTCAGAGTGCGACGGTGACGGCCGGCAGCGCCGCCATTCATGCCGCCGACGCGGCGACGATCCAATGCCTGGCCGGCGAGGTGGCGATTGGGGCCGGAGGCGGGCTTGGTGCGGGAGCGGCCTACAACCTGATCGCCAACACCGTCCGTGCGCGGGTGCGGCAGAGTTCGATCGATGCCTCGGCCGGGAGCGTCACGGTTGGAGCCGAGGGGACAGGGACGATCGAGGCCATTGCGGCGGGCGGTGCGGGCGGGATGGTGGCTGGCATTGCCGGGACGCTTGCCATCCAAACGATCGGCAACACCGTGGAAGCCCTGGTGGACAGGAGCACGATCGCGGCGAGCGACTCGGTCCTGGTCCTGGCCCGCTGGGATGGCAACATCACGGCCGACGGGGGGACGGGTGCAGTCGGCGGGTACGCGGGCGTCGGGGGCACGATTGTTCTCAATACCCTGGCCAACGAGGTCTCGGCGGAGATCCGCAGCTCGTCGGTGACCGCCGGTGGCGTTGGCGCGGGCGTCACGGTCCCGGGCTGGAGCCGGGCGGCCAACCTGGCGGGCTGGCAGGATGACCGTCTGGCTGAGGCGACGGAGGTCTTCCACGGGGTGGCGGTGGTGGCCGATGGCGAGGAGAGGATCGATTCGGCCTTTGCCACCGGCAGCATTGGGGCGGTCGGCCTTGCCGTGAACAAGGCCGTGAACCTCGTGACCGACACCACCGAGGCGGGGATCTCCGATTCCTCGGTCACGGAGGCGACGGCGGGCACGGTCGGGATCGCGGTCCGGGCTCATCAATCCACCAACGTCACGAATGAAGGCGGGGTTGCCAGCGGCAACGGCCTGGGCGTGGTGGGCGGTTTCGACACCACGCTGATTGACAACACCACGCGCGCCTTCATCGACAGTCCGGCCGCGGTGCGATCGGTCCAGGCCGGCGCCGGGGGCGTCGAGGTGAGCGCCTGGAGCCAGGAGCTGGTGTCGTCGAAGACCGGCAGCGCGGGCATCAGCGCGGTCGCGGGCGCGGCCGGCGCGGTTTCGGCGGTGGACATCCGCGGGGAAACCACGGCGACGATCCATGAAACCGACGTGGTCAGCGGGGCCGGTGTGAAGGTGCTGGCCACGGGCATTTCGGACGTCACCACCATGGCCGGGGCGCTTTCCGTGGGCGTGATCGCGGGGGTGGGCGGCGCGATTGATTACGTGACCATTGCCCGCGAGACGGAGGCCGCGATGGTGGGGGTTCGGAGCGAGGCGGCGGGCGACACGCAGATTGTGGCCACCAGCCATGCCCGGATCAACGGGACCAGCGGCACCGGCGGCGGGGGGGGGATCGCCGCGGTGGTGGGCGCGGCCTCGATGCACCTTATCGAGACGCTCACGCGGGCTTACCTGGGGGTTGGGGACTCGACGTGCCGCGTGAACTCGATCACGCACCCGGGGCAGGACGTGGTGGTCAGAGCGTTGGATCACGCTGAAATCAGCGGCAGCGCCGGCTCGGTGGCCGGCTCGATCATTGCCGGTGTGGGCGGGTCGATCGACGTCGGCGTCATCCGCAATTCGGCGCAGGCGGAGATCGGCGAGGGCGTGGTGGTCGGGGCTGGCGGCGATGTGACGGTGGAAGCCGAGGCCACGCGGCATGTCAGCTCCTACGCGAAGGGCTATGCCATTGGCCTGGTGGTCGGGATCGGCGGATCGATCTCCGTCATCGGCTTGGGTGGTGGGTTAAGCGAGGACGCGCACGAAAAGGCCGACAAGGGCAGCGACACGATCAACGATCTCCTGGATCTCTCGGGGGGCATCGACGGCCTGGCGGACAATGAGACCAACGAGCGGATTGAGGACGCCCTGGAGGAACATTCGTTGACCGTTGACGCCACGATCACCACGACTCCCCCGACGGACGGTTTGGTCCAGGCGGCCGTGGGCAAGCAGGCACAGGTCGCGGCCGGCGGCAATGTCCGGATCGCCGCCAAAGCTGCGCCGTCCGCGACGTCCACGGTGGGCCAGGTGACCGGGGGCATTGTCGCGGTGGGCGGGGCTTTGGCGCTGCTCGACGTCGCCGCCCGTGTGCGGGCTTTGATTGACGACGAGACCGACGTGTCCGCCGCCGGCGGCGTCACCGTGGTGGCGGAGTCGCGTCCGACCTTCACGATCGACGTGCAGACTGGGGCTTACTCGGCTGGCGTGGGCGTGGGATCCGCGAAGGCGGTGATCGGTTTGGACCTGAGCACGGCGGCCTTGGTGGGCGAGTCGGCGGCGGTGGACGCCGGCGGGTCGTTCGAGGTGGCGGCGCTGACGGTTCTGGACGACGCGACCGCGGTGACGGACGGGACGGTGGGGTCGCTGCTGGCCAAGGGCGAAGTCGAGGTGAACGGCCTTGGGGATCTCGAGACGCTGGCGACAATCGGCATGAGAGCGCAGGTCGCGGCCGGGGGCGACGCCGCGGTTCGCGCCCGGTCGGAGATCAGCGGTGTCGAGGTGACTGCGACCGGGGGTGGCGGGGGCCTGGCGGGTGTTGGCGGGGCATGGGCCGAGTTCGAGTTCAACACGCTGAACACCCAGGTGGTGTTGGATGGCTTTGGATCGTTGGTCGCCGAGGGGGACGTGGACCTGAGCGCCACGGCGGCCCTTGATCTATCGGCGCTGGTGAGCCAGGACCTGGGCTGTGTTTCCGCCGGGGCGACCGTCCAGGCCGAGGTGCAGGCGATCATGCTGACCACCGTCGACATCGACAACGGGATGACGGTGTCCGGCCGGACGGTCACCCTCACCGCGTGGGCGGACAAGATCCGGGGGCATGCCAGCTCGGACTGCGACGTGAAGGGGCTGGATGCGACGGCGGGGTCGCGGACGGTGGTCTGGTACATTGTCACGTCGACGGTCTATCTCACCTGGCATTCCCACGTGGTGGGCCGTGACGCGGTGGACATTCTCGCGCAGGCGAGCAACCTGGATGCGGTGACCTCGTCGACCATCGACTGCGGCGCGCTGGCTCCGCGGGTGGACATCGAGGCCTACGACCATGTGGACGTGAACACGCTCGTCTATCTGTTCGGCGGCGCCGAGGTGCAGACGGCGGCGTTGGCGATGGTGACCAACCCCGTGAACGGGACCCAGGTCTTTGATTACGATGCCGGCTCGGTGCATGCCAGCGGCCTGTTCCCGGATGTCGACTATGACCTGCAGGCAGACCTGGAGCGGGACTCGCGCATCGAGTTTTACGGTGATGCAGTCTATAAGCCGGTCCTCTCCCTGTTCGTGGATGCGGCGGGAACCATCGAGGCCGGGGGCGGTCTCGTGGCGTCGAAGGATGAGGACCGCCACGAGATTGTTGTAGACGGCCTCACGTACTCGGGAGGCAGCCAGCCCAGGGCGATGTTGGTCGCGGTGGGGGGAACGATTGTCGGCACCGGGCGGTTCCTGAGCGGCATGGCCCGTGGTTGCCAGATGGTGAATGAGTCCGACTACGCCTTGCGTCTCGGCGCGATTGTCGCCAACGACGAGGTGTTTCCGCGGGCGTGGTACGTGATGGTGGCTGCCGATAACACCGGCGGATTTGCCTACACGGAAGAGGAGATGACGTCGAGCGGCGCATTCCAGTTGCGGATCGAGTCCGTGGGCAGCGTGCGGCTGCTGCAAGGCTCCGTCATGATGCCGCACGGCGTCGTCGACATCACGACGGCGGGCGACATCGAGGTTGCGGATGGTGTGATCCTCCAGGCGTGGTTTGCCTCCCTGATCGCCGGGGGCAACATCGGCAGCTCGAACCTGCCGATGATCGTCGTTGCCAAGAACGAGGGGCTCTTCGGGATCGACGCGGTCGCCGGCCAGAACGCCTGGCTTGGAGTGTCCTCGCTCTTCTCGGACCCGGCGGCCACCGGGCCGTTGTTCACTCTGGGCGACCTCGTTGCCGGGGGCGATCTGAACCTGACCTACAGTGGCGCATCGCGCCAGACGGAGTCGGGGGGGTGGGAAGCGATCAGCACCACGATGCAGCTTTCCGGCATGTTGCAGGCGGGCGGTGATTTCAACCTGGCGCATCAAGGCGGCGGTTCGTTGAAGGTGTACCAGCCGATCACGGCGGGTGACAGCGTGACGCTGGAAGTCTGGGATGACGGAGGGGTTTACCTGCACACGACCATCACGGCGTTGAACACCGTGTCTGTCCATGCAGCCTGGGGAATCGGTGCTGGCCCGGACCAGCGAATCACGGCGCACGACATCGACCTGCGCGGCACAACGGTGGGCGGCGTGGACTGGGCCACGCTCAAGATCGATCTCACCGGCGGCAGCCTGAGGGCGGTGGCCGAAGTCGACATCGGGATCCGGGAGGTCAATGGCCCGATGACGGTGGCCTACGTCTATTGCGGCGCGGGGGGCGTCCGACTCGAAGTGGCCGATACCGCGCGCGACGATGACGACATCCTCCTCGGTGCCGGGGCGACCATGAACGTCGCCACATGGGCGACCCTGACGGCGGGCGATCACGTGGTTCTGGATCCGACCGCGCGGATCAGTGCGGGGCACCTGATCCTGAACCTGGACACGGCCGCGGTGGACCCGGACCCGGGTGTCGGAGTCGAGTGGACCTTCCGGGAGGAGCATTTCCTCCCGCAGCCAGAGGTCGGCATACTCGACATCAAAGTCCGGACCGGCGCGGACGAGGATCAACTGACTGTGGCTTCGTCCAGTCCGGATCATGCCGTGTGGATCGACAGCGGGGCCGGAAACGACGCGCTGTCGATGGGCACCGGTGGCTCGACGGTTGACCTGTGGGGCGCGGTCGCCTTCGACGGCGGCGAAGGACAGGACACCCTCACGCTGGATGCGAGCGCGAGCACCTCAGGGCGGCTGTTCCAATTGGGCATGCCGTTCTCCACGGCATTGAACCTGCAAGCGCCAGCGATTGCTCAGGATGGCGCCGAACATGGCGTCTGGTACGAACAGGTCGAGGTCCTCGATATCACCCTTGGCCGCTACGGGGACATCCTTCAACTCGACGCGACCGGCCCGGAAGTCCAACAAGCGCGCATCGACGGGGGGGAGGGCAGCGATCAGTTTGAAGTCGGCACCGGTCCGTTGTTGTTGTCGGGAATTCATGGGCAGGTCAGCTTGATCGCCGGCAGCTTTGCCGGGGACTTGGATTGTCTGGTCCTCGTCGAGAACAACTATGTGGATGGTGTCAGCTACCCCGACGAGCGGTTGACAGCGGACGTCTTCGTCGGCGAGGGCCTCGAGGGGATCGCGTACAGCGAATTCGAGTCGCTGCAACTCTCGCTGGGTCCGTGGGACAAGGGTCTGACCGTGACCGGGCTGACGACTCCGACGGGGATCGACCTCGGCGGCGGAGACAACCGGTTGACGCTGGGCACCGCCGAGACGCCGTTGGCAACGGCTTTTGCGACGGGTCTGACGGTCGAGTGCGGGACGGGCGCCAACCAGATCGAGTTGTTGGACAGCGCCAATCCCGTGGCGTCCACCTGGGGCTTGCAGGATCACCGGATTCAGTTTGCGCCGCAGGTCGAGATCACCGGCACCTTCGCCGGGATCGTCCTGCATCTGGGCCAGGACGAAGCCGTCGTGTGGTCGGATATCACCGGGTCCGTCGAGGTCACGCTCCTGGGGGGAGCCGGCACGGACCGGTTGTTTGCGCGCAAAGTGCCATCGGGGCACATTCTCTTCCGGGGCGCCGAGGGGGCGGACACTCTCGTCGTTGACGCCACGGCCGAAGTGGCCGGGCAGTCCTGGGTTCTGGATGGTCCGCCGCTGGCGGTGCCCGGCGTCCTGGCCACCGACGGGCGCCTCGGGCTGCCGAGCTCCACGAGCGGCATCATCTACGATGTCGAGCAGGTAACGATCGACGGGGGCAGCGGCGATGATCTCTGCCGGATCACGGCCACGGCGGTGGCGGTGACGACGGTCCAGGTCAGCACAGGTGCGGGGAATGACACGGTACTCCTTGCCGCCGAGACGGGGGGTGTTCCTGAGCTGATCCTCAGCACCGGCGAGGGCGTGGACACGATCGAGGTTACCGCCACCGCGCCGGGCACTCCGCAGGTCCGAATCCGCAGCGGCGCGGGCGCGGACGTGATCCGGATCGGCACGGCCTCGACTCAGCTCGGAGCCATCCACGGCACGGTGGACCTCAACCAGACGGTGGCGGAGGATCTGCTCGGCGTTTACTCGGGAAGCCTGGCGGGCTCGGTGACCGCGGGCCGGCTCAACCGGACCTCGGTGACCGGCCTGGGTCTCGGGGGGAGCCTGGTGTTCGATCGGTTGGGCGAGCTCGGGGTGTTCCTGGGTGCTGCGGATGAACACCTGGTGGTCACCGGGCTGCCGGAGCTGGTGGACACCGAGGTGGTCATCGCCATGGGCGCCGGGGACGACACGCTGACGCTGGGCGGTGCCGATGGCCTGCTCGGGGCGGACCTGGGGCGGTTGGCGGGGTTCACGCTGGGGATCACCGGGGAGGATGGGACGGATGCACTCATTCTGGACGACCACGAATCAAGTGTCGGGCGGGATGCCGTGCTGATCACCGACGCGAACGTGCAGAACCTGGGTGTTGAACAGGTCACGACGTTGGCGTTCGAGTCACTCGAAGTCCGGCTCAATGATCGGGGCAACGAAGCCACGATTTGGACGATGGGTCGGCCCGTCACGATCCAGGCGGGCGCCGGCGCTGACACGTTCAACGTCGCCAGCATGACGGCGGGGCCGGAGTGGCCGCTGGTGATTCATGCTGGCGGCGGGGCCGACGTCCTCAATCTGGGCGACTCCGGCTACGGCGACATCATCGCTGCCTGGATCACGTTCTACGGCGGTCCCGGCAACGAGAGCGTCACGGTGTACGACTTCGCCGCTGGCGGGCACTTCGAGGCCTATGGTGAGGATGGCAGCGATTCCTTCCTGGTGGACCACATGGCGGGTGGCCAGGTGCTCTTCGACGGCGGCGGTGGGGCTGACGTGCTCCAGGTGGGGTGGACGGCCGAGTATCACAGCATCGACGGGCACCTCAGGTTCCGCGGACAGGCGGGCGACGATCGAGCCGGCGTGTTCCAGCTGAAGTCGACCGGTTCGCTTTGGTTCGAGGGCGGGGAGGATAATGACGGACTGGACCTCGGCCGCACGGTTGGCGAGCTATCACGATTGGATCACCTCGAGGGGCCGGTGATCTTCGAGGGGGGAGCGGGCGAGGATCGGTTCACCGTCGATGGCGGGTCCGGGGGATCCGGCAGTAGCATCGTCACGTTGGCCCAGGGCATCCCCGCCGGCGGCAGCGGGGCGATGGCCTGGGCGAGTTGGACGGAGACCGCCGGCGGCCTGTTTTGGGCGGCGGAACACGGAGCGATCACCCTGGGTGGATCGAGCAATCTGATTCAACTCCAGGCCACGGCCCCGGAGTGCCAGACGCTGGCCATCACCGCGTACGGAGACAGCGAGTTCCAGATCGAGGCGCAGGCGGCTACCGCACTGCCGACCACGCTGAATGATCTCCATGGCGAAATCGCGATCGTCGATCCGGAATCCAACGACTGGCTGCGGATCGACAACCGAGCGTTGGCTGAGCCGCTCCGGGCGAATCTGACGAGCGCGCGCCTTGAGATTCTCGATGTCACTGGATTTGTCCAGGCGGGCATCGCCTACACCGGGTTCGAGGGCATGGACGTCCTTCTGGGAGACGCCGCCGACGAGTTGATTGTCGGCTCGCTCCGGGCTTACGCGGACCCTGTGGAGTTCACGCTGGGCGGGGGTGACGACCTGCTGGGCCTGGGTCTGGAAGGCAGCGCCTCGCGTCTCGCGGCCATCGGCTCCGCGGTGATCGTCTTTGCCGGAAGCGGCCACGATACGGTGGCGTTCCACGACGCGGACAATGGCAGTACCCGCACCGTGACGTTCTCGGGAACGACGATCAGCGGATTGCTCCCGGCGGGGCTCGAGGTGCAGATGGGATTCGTCGAGCAAATCAACGCCTATCTGGGTGCGGCCAGGGACTACCTGACGATCACCGTGCCCGGTTGGGATCTGCGGGTCGACACCGGCGGCGGCGATGACCAGATCACGGTCAATGGGCTGGAACCCGGGCGGACCGTGCAGCTTCTTGGCGGCGTCGGCAACGAGACCCTGTGGGCGGGCGATGGGAACACCGTGTTTCCTTCCGGGACAGTCGAGTTCCGGGGTGGGTCGGGGAATGACACGGCCTATGTCTACCGGTCGGTGGCCGGGGCGCTGTTCGCCTTCTACGGCGAAGGCGGCGATGACACGCTGGTTCCGGGGTTGGCGCCCACGTGGGCGCCCACCCAGCGCCTCCTGGGATGGCTGGACGGCGCGGTCTGCTTCTACGGCGGGGAGGGGTACGACACCCTGCCGCTGGACCATACGATCCCCGGGGATGTGGTGGCGCGGTTCGATCGGTCGATGACGCCGAACGGCGATGAACTGGCCCATTTCCTCCTCACCGATGACGTCGGTGAGGTGAACCCGGCCCAGGACATGGAGCAGGGGCTCTGGTACGACGCTGAGGATGTCGACTTTTTCATGGGCAACACCTACACGTCGACGGATCAAACCGATGTCACGATCGACGCCACGGGGGCCAGCACTCAGTTATTGCAGGTTGCCCGGTACGGCGGCGTGCCGCAACGGTTTCATGTCGGGACCGATGTCACCCGGCCGCTGTCGGACATCCATGGACAACTCAAGCTCTCGGGCGGGAGTGCGCTGCTCGAGCTCAGCGAGGCAGGCGTTAGCGACGGTGCCGATGCCCTGACGGTCTCCTGGACCGGGGCACCGGTGTATGGGGGGGCTTTGACCAGCCGATGGCTTGATGGGCTGGCTTACTTCGGTTTTGGGGACATCTCGATCACGCCGACGGATGCCGCCGACATCATCACGATCCAATCATTGGCCAGCACCTCGTTCGATGTCACGCTGCTGAGTGTCCAACCCCAGGATCTGGTGGTGTTGGGCCAGACCATCGGTTCGTCGCACTCCGTGACCGTCAACGGCGTGAAGCCGATCTACGCGGTGCCGAGCGCGGCCTCCGGTGGCAGCATGACCGCGGTCGAAGGGACGACGCTGGCCGAGGCGGTCGCCGTTCGCGACGTGCTCGCCGACCGCAGCCTGGCGGGTCTGACCACGGATCATGGCAGTCTTTTGGACAGCGGCGGTACTTATACATGGCAGTACGTGGTGACCGGACCCTTGCTGCAGACGATCGCGTTCACGGCGACGGACTCGGCGGGCTATCAGGTTGCGAAGCTTTTTGACCTGGTGGTGACGAATGCCGCGCCGGTGGCCAACGACGATGTCTACTCGTCGCGGGAACAGAAGACGCTAAACGGCAATGTCCTCGACAATGACACGAACCTGAACGACCAGCCCACCGCGACGCTGGTCGGCACGACGGGACACGGCGCGGTGAGCCTCGAGACCGACGGCTCGTTCGCTTACACGCCAGTGGCGGGTTTCATCGGCGACGACACGTTCACCTATCGGGTGAGCGACAGCCTGGTCGAGTCGAATGTGGCCACCGTGACGATCCACGTGACTGTCAACACGGTGGCCGTGGCCGTGGACGACGTGATCGAGCGGCGCCTGTTCCTGTCGATCAGCCCTGCGGACCTCCTGGGCAACGATACGGATGCCGACGGCGATGCGCTGTCGGTCGTGATCCTCACGCAGCCCTCGTTGGGGGCCTTGATCGAGAACGCGGACGGCACGTTCCGTTACGAGCCGGGATTGTTCCTGGAGCAGTACAATACCCAGTTCACGTACGCCGCGTTTGACGGCCTGGCCACGTCGGCGCCGGCCACGGTCACTCTCGTGCCGACCTGGGATGAGCGGCCCGTGGCCAATGAGGATTGGATCGGGACGCTCACGGACACCGCGCGCCTTATCAGCCCGGCCGACTTGCTGGGCAACGACACGGATGCCGACGGCGACGCGCTCGGGGTGATCATCAAGATCCAGCCGGAGCACGGCACGTTGACACCGGATGGCAACGGGTCATGGGTCTACAGCCCCGAGGCGGGATTTGTCGGTCTGGACCTGTTCGGCTATGCCGCCACCGACGGCATGAAGCAGTCGGTCACGAACGACTCGCCGTGGTGGGAATCGGGCGTCACCGGCGTTTGGATCCGGGTCGCCGATTTGCTGCCGGCGCATACGCTGGCCGTCAACGCCGTCATGTCCGCGCCGCAGGGGGCTTTGGCGGGGATGAGCTGGGCCTACGCCTACCCCTCGCTCCAGGATGCTCTTGACAGGGCCGAGGCGCTCCATGGGGACGGGGTCGCGGACAACGACATCGGGGCGATCTGGATCGCCGGCGGCACGTACTCGCCTTCGGTGCCCCGCGATCCCGCTGAACCTCGGTCGGTCAGCTTCTCCCTGATCTCGCAGGTCACCCTCGTGGGAGGTTTCGAGGGCATTGAAGCCGCCCTCGACGAGCGGCCGGTCGACGAGTTTTCGGGTGCGCTGCTGTACGAGACGGTCTTGAGCGGCGACTTCCAGGACGACGACGACGAGTTCAACGATGCATGGACGGTGGTTTACGCCTCGGGGGTCGAGAACGCCGGCTTGGACACGCTAACCATCACCGAGGCTTACGGGTGGGATAGGGAGTCGTTCGAGCACATTGACCGTTGGCTGGGAGGCGGGGTGCACACGGAGGCGTCCACGCTCACCCTGCGCAACGTGCAGGTGGTTGGGATCTTCACTGCCGGCGGTGGGAGTGGCATTTACCAGGAGGATGGCGTTCTCCGGCTCGAGGGAGTGCGGGTGGTAGGCAACAGCAGTTGGGGCGCCGGGGGCGGCCTGCGGCAGGAGGGCGGGGTGCTTTACATCGCGGACTCTGTGTTCCAGTCCAATACCGCGAATTGGGCCAGCGAAGGTCCGTTGGGCGGCGGTGGCCTCTATTTGTCGGGAGGGACCGCGACGCTGGTCAACGTGCGCATTGGCGGCAGCGCCGGTTTTGATGGAGACGGCGAAGGGAACTACAGCCCCGAGGGTGGCGGCGGCGTCGCCGTGGTCGGGCCAGCCGAGGTCCGCATGACCAACGTTGTGATCATGGGGAACCAATCGCCGGTTGCGGGCGGGCTCTACGTGACCGGCGGGGACGCCACCGTCACAATGATCAATGGCGTGGTTGCGGGCAACTTGGGCGGCGGCGTGATCAACGCCGGGGGCACAGTGACCCTCCGCAATTCGACCCTTGCCTACAACGAATGGGCTGGTGGCGTGATTTCCGATTCCGATGCCGGGGCGACGACCACGCTGACGAACACCCTCGTTACGGGCCATTGGCAAGGCTGGGAGGGGACAGAGGATGTCGTGGGCGCCTTGATGCCGGGCAGCGCGGCCAACGTCGTCAGCGTTGCCGCCGCCGACACCGGATTGGCCGACGGCGTTGACGGCAATTGGGTCGGCACGGCCGACGCAGCCCTCGAGGTGGACCTGGACCACGCCTTGCACTTGATGTCGACCAGTTTCGCCGTGGGCCAGGGGGACCCGTCGATGCTGCCGGCCGACGCGGATGATCTCGATGGCGACGGGAACACGATCGAACCGCTCCCCCTCGATGCTGAGGGTGCCCCGCGCACCATCGCCGGCCGACTGAGCCCGGGAGCTTACCAGACCCCCAACCTCATCCCGGTGGCGGTCCCGGGCGGACCCTATCACATCGATTTCGGCCAGGATCTCGATCTGGATGGGAGCGGGGCGTACGATCCGGACAACAGCAGAGGATGGGACTTCTGGGGCGAGGAACAGACGGGGATCGTCAGCTATGAATGGGACCTGGGGAACGGCGCATACACGTTCGGGAGTTGGCTGCCGATGGCCAGCCTCCCCTGGAGTGAGTTGGAAGGTTACCCCGTGGGCACCCCCATCCCCGTGGCGCTGCGGGTCATGGACGCCCTTGGAGCGCAGAGCGCGTGGGCCAGCACGACCCTGACGATCGAACCTTGTCTCGTGATCTCCGGTACCGAGGTGTGGGTCGGCATCGCCGGGGGCCGAACCGTGGTTCGGGTCGACGGGGCCGTGGTTCTCGATCGGTCGCTCGACGATTTCTCCTGGGGACTGGCGATTGACGGTGGGGCGGGCGACCAGAACCTGACGATTGATTTCGGCGAGGGCAATCCGCTGCCGCCGGGCGGGATCCAGTTCTACGGCGGCGACGGCCACGACACGCTCACGATCCTCCACGGCACCTTCACCCAGGTGACCAAAACGTTCACCGGCGCCGGCGCGGGCACTCTTCAGTTGGACGGCTACCCGCTGATTACGTATGCTGGGCTCGAACCGGTGGATCTGAGCGGGATTTCCTTTGCGGACCTGACGCTTGACATGTCTGCGGTCGTGGACCGGGCGGTTCTCGAGGATCTGGGCGTGGCGGACGACGGGGTCAGTCGAATCCGCAGCACCGATCCTGCGCCCACGTTCGAGGAGGTTTGGTTCTCATCACCCAGCCATTCGTTGCGGATCAACGCCAACGGCGGCGACACGGTGAGCTGCCTCGGATTCGACAGCCTGTTCAGCACGCCGAACCTCGTTTTCGCCGGCGTTGGTGGGGGGAACCGGTTTGTTCTTGGGGGCGCGGAGCGCCTGCCGGATGGTGCGGCCTTGACGCTGGCGGGGGATGCCGAATGGGCGTTGGAAGGCTTCACGGAGGCGATTGGTTCAGTGTCTGATGCCGGGGGTGGCACGCGGGTGTCATTGGGTGCCGGGCACTTGGTCACTGGCGGCAACGATGGCAGCAGCACGTACGCCGGGACGATCGCCGGCCCCGGCAATGTGACCAAGATTGGCACAGGCACCTGGACACTGACCGGGGCCAGCGTAATCTCCGGGACCATCGAGATTGCCGAGGGCACGCTCCTGGTGAACGGCTTGCTGAACGCCAGCCTGGTCAGGGTGCAGAGCGGAGGGATGTTAGCAGGTGGCGGGACCGCTGGCCCAATCGCGGTGGAACCCGGAGGCGTCCTCAGCCCGGGCAGCAGCCCGGGTGTGTTGGCGTCATCCGGCAACCTCGTCCAGAACGGCATCCTGACGATCGAAGCGTCCGCCGCAAGCGGCGGCCCCGGAGTGGGGTGTGACCAGGTGCGGATCGTTGGCGGCGGTTCGCTGACGCTTGGCGTCACGTCGGTCCTGGCGCTCGCCTACACCGGCGGCGCGGGGTCTTTCAATCCGGTGTTCGGCCAGGTGTTCACACTCATTGACAACGACGGCGCCGCGTCGGGCGACACGCTTGGCACGTTCAGCAACTATGCCGCCGAAGGCAGCGCGGTGATCCTTGATGGCAAGACCCTGAGGCTTTTCTACCACGGTGGCGACGGCAATGACGTGGTCCTGGTCGCAGCCGATGGCATTCCGGGTGTCTTGTACGTGAACGATCAGTGGACGTCGCCGGGCATGGTGGACGGCGACCTCGAGCAGGCCGGCCTCCAGACGGCCTATGGCGGTGTCGATGCCTTCGCGTCGATCAGCGGAGCGCTGGCCGCCCATCCGGCGTATGGCGGGGCCATCGTTGTCAATGGCGGCACCTACGCCTCCGCGCTGTTGGCCGGCGGCGGAGCGGTGGAACTGCAGTTGGTCCAGGATCTCAGCAATGGCGAGCACGATGTTTTCCTGCAGCAGTTGAGCGGTGACGCGGGCTCACCGGGGGACCGGATCGCGACGCGGCACTGGAACGTCGCAAACGGCAACCTGATCGTCGATCAAGGTTCGTTTGCGGGCGTGATCTCCGGAGCGGGTGCGGTCACGAAGCAGGGGACGGGCACGATCCTGCTGAGCGGCATGAACACCTACACTGGCGCCACCGCGATACCCACGGGCCTCCTTGTGTTGGGCAGCGCGGATGCGTTGGGCAACACCTTGGGGGCCAGCATCACGGGTGACGGCCGGCTGGATCTAAATGGGCAAACAACCGGCAGGCCGATCCTCCTCGACGGCGGGGGTCACAGCACCGACCCGGCCACGGGCGCGGGCGGTCTTTTCAACAGCAACCTCGCCATCCCTGCGACGGTCAACGGCAGCCTGACGCTCGGAACGATCAGCCCGCACATTGGTGGCGCGGGCAACATCACCATCAACGGATCGATTGCCGGCGTGGTCGGGACGCCTTTCCTCGCCAAGATCAACCAGGGGACGCTGACCATCGCCAGCACGAACGGTACGGCGGCGAACTGGTCGCGGTTGCTGGTATGGGGCGGCACGGTGCGTTTGGGGGCCGCCAAGAGTCTGCCGTCTGCGATCCGCGTCGGCCTCGATTACCAGGGCATGCTCGATCTGCAGGGCAACGACCAGTCGGTGAGCTCGGTGCACATTGATGGGCCCAGCGCCATTGTGGGGACCGGGACACTCGTCATGGGACCGAACGGGATGACGATCGAGTCGGACGGCCTCGTCACCCTCAGCGCCAACCTGGGCGGGTCAGGGGGGATCACGAAGGCCAGCGGCGCCGGGACAGTGATCCTGAGCGGATCGGGCGCTTGCACGGGCGTGACGGCCGTCGGGGCTGGCACGCTGCAGGTCGACGGCTCGCTGGCGGCCAACGTATGGGTGCAATCGGGCGGGACGCTGGCGGGAACCGGCGTGATCGACGGTGAGGTCAGCATCGCTCCAGGCGCGCATCTCGCTCCGGGCACGAGCCCCGGCCGGCTGACCATTGATAATCGCGTGACACTGGGCGCCAGCCCCGCGGCTTGCGAGATCGAGCTCAACGGATCCAGTCCAGGCGCGGACCACGATCAGTTGATCTTCACGGGATCGCGGGGATCGCTCGTTCTGGGTGGCGCGGAGTTGCGACTGACGCTCGGTGCGGGATACACCCCTGCCGTCGGCAGCACCTTCGTGATCATCGAGCTGACCGATGCGGCCTCCACAGTGTCGGGCACCTTCGCGGGCAAGCCGGAAGGCGCGTTCTTCATCGTGGACGACGTTCTTTTCCAGGTCCACTACAGTGGCGGTGACGGCAATGACGTGGTTTTGAGCGTTGAACGCAGCGCCGTCATGGCGCGACAGGTGTTTTACAACAACTCGGCATTTGACGATTATGATGGTGAAGCCAACGAAGGCGATGACGCGGCGATCGCGACGGACAAGAGGGCGTTGCTGCCGGGGCAGACCGCCACGTTCGCCCATTACACAAGCTACAGTCTCGGCCTGAACGGCCTCATGATCGATATGGTGGGCCTGGGCACAGGGTTCTCAGTATCGGACCTCGAATTCAGGGTGGGGAACAGCGCCGCCGTGAGCGCATGGGTTGCAGCACCCGCGCCGGCGGCCATGACCGTGCGGGAGGGGGCAGGTGTGGACGGATCGGACCGGGTGACCGTAATCTGGGCGGACGAGGCGATCCTGGGCCAGTGGCTGCAGGTCCGGGTCCTGGCGAACGAGAACACAGGGTTGAGTTCGCAGGATGAGTTCTACTTTGGGAATGCCCCTGGAGAATCGGGGAACAGCGGGGCGAATGCGCAGGTGGATGTGAGCGACGAGTCTGGGGCACGGGCCCACCCGCGGACGTTTCTGGAGCCGGCGGGTATCGACGATCGATACGACTACAACCGGGATCAACGGGTGAACGTGACGGATGAGAATCTGACGCGGATCCATCACACGAATTTCCTGACGGCGCTGAAGCTGATCAACGCCCCGAGTGCGGGTTCGGGATCGGTGCTGGCATCGGTGAGGCAGGGGTTGCCGGCGCTCACGCCGATCTTGCCCAGTGTGCTGAAGATGCAACGGCTGTCGATGATCGAGCGCGTGGCGCTTCCGCGTTTGGCGGTGACGGTGCTCCCGGCGGAGCTGCTATGAAAGCGAAGAGGAAAGGCAATCATCTTCTGAGGCCTCTGAGAGCCTGGTCCAGGCTGGCGCTGGCCCTGGCGGGCCTGCTGTGGGTGGCAGGCACGGCGTGGGCCGCGGCGTGGGTGGACATGCCGGAGATCACGGTGAACCGGAACGACGCGGACCCCATGTTCGTGGTGTACATGAACATCACGGAGGAGCCGGTCGAGGTGATGGGGATTGCCTTCAATCTCCAGGTTGAAGACGGCGGGTCGGCGGCTGGAGGCGCCGTCGAAGGGCCCGCGATCAAGGCGGTGGACATTCTGACGGGCACGGTGTTCGAGGGGAACTCGAACGGGCTGAGCGGGACCGGGTCGATCGTGCCGCAGGTGTACGAGGAGGGAACGATCACGGTCGAGGGGACGATCACGCTGGCACCCGGGCTGTGGAAGGTCGCAACGGTGACGCTGGACACGACGGGGTTCAGTTCGGGCACCTACCGATTGACCCTCGACACGCGAAACGGGCCGACGCGGTACACGACCCTCGAGGGAGATTATCTGCCGGCGCTCCACGACGGCAGCGTGACGATCGTGCCGGAGCCGGCTTTTTGGGGATGGGCCAGCGGAGGGGGCTTGCTCCTGCTTGCGGGGGTCCGACGGATCCGGCGTCGGATCCGGCGTCCTGACGGGTCGGCGACGGGATCCCCCTAGAGTCCTCGACTTGTGGAGTATGGGGTCATCAGGTCAAGTTCTGTCCGGTCCGGTTCCAAGCCTCCCCTCTTTCCGTCGAGGACTCTTCATTAGCGAGGCGCGCAGGAGGGGTGGGCAAGCACAGCAGGGTCTTCATGTGCCTGAGGACTCGACTGGGTCTGAGGCGGCGCTTCGCTGGCGCGTGATGCGAGATCCCCGGGCCAACAGGTCATTCGATAGCCGTGTGTTGCGGGCGATCGCACGAGGCGCGGTCCTTGTCCTGTTGATCTCGGGTGTTGTCGGCATGGCCCCGAAGGGCGGGGCTGCGGTTACGATTGACATGCCCGAGGTCCTCCTTGCGCCAAATCAGGCCGGGCAGACCTTCGAGGTGCACGCCGTGAACCATGGGGACCCCGTGCCGGTGACCGGGATTGGATTCAACGTCCAGGTGGCGGATGGTGGGGTTCCCGCCGGAGGTCGCATCCAGGGTCCCGCGATTACGTCCGTGGATGTGGTGACCGGGACGGTCTTCGCCTCGAACAACAACGGGCCCAGCGGCGCGGGGTCGATGGTCCCGCAAGTGTATGAGCGGGGGACCCTGACGTCCTCGGGGTCGGTGAACCTCCCGAGTGGCATTTCGAAAGTGGCGACCGTCGTCCTCGACACCACAGGCTTCGATTCCGGGACCTTCACCCTGACCCTGAACACGGTGAACGATCGCACTCATTATACGACGCTGAGCGGGAATCTGCGTCCATTGTTGATCGATGGCGCGGTGACGATTGCCTCGCCGCCCCGGGTGATGCGGATTATCGCGTGCGCGCCCTCGAGGCTGGCATTGACCTTCACGACGATCGCGGGGGTCCGTTACCGCGTGCAGCGGGCTGACACCCTGGGGGCGGCAGCCTGGGCCAACGTCCCCCACGCGCTCGCGGCGGACGAACCGCTCGTGATCGAGCCGCAGATCGGGCTGGGCGCGCCTCAGACTGTCTATGTCGAGTGCTCAGCCGGCGCGGCTGGTTTCTATCGCATCCGGATGGACCCCCCTGGGCCTTGATGAGAGTCCATCGGCGAAAGCTCTGCGAGGTGCTTGCTCGGAACAGCCAGCGGTTTCGGAAGGTGATTCGGCCATGGTGACCAAACGACGTTGACCTCAAGCGTTTAGATCCCACGCAGGCATTTTCGGATTCAACGAGGCGGATTCAAGAAGGAGCCGGGGAGATTGAAGAGAAACTGTTGGGGCCAGCCCAAATCCCTTGCCTGTCCTCACTTAGCATCGTAGAATCTGTTAAGTCGGGCAGCGGATCGTCGGTTTGGTCATCGGTGAACAGATGTTCGGCGACCCCAGGTTTTATCCTGTCTATCCGGGAGAGAACTACTGGACGTTCCGGTGAATGCAGGCAAGCGACGAGTTCAAAGGGCAGGGCATCGGCCGACGGCAACGACGACGGCGGACGCACACCCGGTGGGTGGTCGACTGTTTGACGACCGCCTGGTCTATAAGATGTGCCGGGGCATCGATGAGCACCCAGTCACGTTGGCCGACCTCTCCGCCGCCATCCATGTTTGGGGATTGCCGGTTCGTTCCCCTGCCGCGGAAGAGTGGCTCGGTCACGGGGTGCTATCCGCAGAAGAACAAGAGTGGGCTTCCCGCCTTACCGTCGCGGATCGTCGGTTGTTCATCACCACGCGCGGGGTCTTGCGCCTGCTTCTGGGGCGGTACCTGGAGCGAAATCCGAGGCACATTGGTTTGCGCAAGGATGCCTCGGGTAAACCCTTCCTCTCCTTTCCAGCTGACAGCGGCCTGCAGTTCAGCGTCTCTCATTCCGGGGACTTTGGGCTATTGGGATTTGCCCTGAACCGTCGGATTGGGGTGGATGTCGAGCGCCATCTCCCGGATTTCCCGTGGAGTCAGGTGGCGCAAAGCTGGTTCGCGCCTGAGGAGACAGCCCTGCTGAGTACGGCAGCCCCGGCCCGGCGCATGGCGTTGTTCTATTCGATCTGGACGTTGAAAGAAGCGTATGCCAAGGCACTGGGACAGGGCCTTGCCCTCCCGGGGCAGTCGTTTGCGGTGTGTCCCTTCGGGGAGGGACCTCGCGGTCTCCTCGCTTGTCGGTCGAACGAAAGCCGAGGCAGTGAGTGGATCATGCAGACTCCGTTCTGCGATCGAACCGGATACTCGGCGGCCGTGGCGTGGGAAGCCGGGTCCATCGAGCTCACCGTCCGGTGCTTTTCCCTCAAGCCGGACGGGGTGTGACGATGGAGACTCCCAATCTTGACGACGGCGCTGACCAGCCCGCGAAGCCGGACTTGGGAGGCACAGATCCGGAGCCTCAGGCCGGAACCGCGGCACATCGTGTGCCTCGTCGGCCGCAGACCGAGCGTCAAAGTGCCTCTGGTCGATCCCGTCGATGTGCGGGAGGGGCAGCCAACCACGTTTCCCAGCCTGGGTCTGCTGATCCTGGGCACGTCGCTTGCGGGACGTCTCTGGGCGACAGCGGGCTCAAGGCGACCGTGGTGGACTTGGCCAGGGGGTGTCTGAAACTCCCCGGCCCGCGCACGCGTGGCGATGTGCCCACCAGGGCCTGCGACTTCTGCGGGATCCCCGCGGGGGCGGCCCCGGTCCTTTCGAAGCCGCATCAATCTGGACCGCGACCTGCGGGCGACCTGCTGCGGCGCAACCTGACCATGTGGCGCGAGATCGGGCGACGGAGCGGACGGGTAACCGGCGGCCTGGTGTTGACGCACCTCGGCATCACCCCGGGGATCATGGCAATCAACTTCGCGCGACGGAGAGCGATGCTGCACCATTACGGACCGTGCCTTGTCGCTTTCAACTGCGGACTGCTGGCGCCGTTGCCGGGTAGCGCGGCGTTCCGCTACCTGAGCAGCCAAAGGAGGCGCAGGCGCGCGCCCAGACTCTGGGATTGAGGGTGAATACCCGGTACCTCCAGAGGATTGCTCCCAAGTATCGACGAGATGACCTTTTCAACGCGGAGGACCTTGTGCAGGACTACATCCGCGGGTGTTGTCCCGACATTCCCGTCGATTTGGCCTATGACTACTTGCGGCGCACACGGGAATTGGTCGAACAACATCGGATCACTTGCGAAGGAGTGCGGGCTCCGGATTCACTGATTCTCGTCTCAGACCGGTGAAGCATGCAGTCCAAAGGAACCGTGGGGGAGCAGCGGGGCACCCTGCCTCCGCGCCTCGCTACTTTGGAGTCCTCGAAGCGAGGGGGGAGGGGCTGCAACGGGAGAGACCGGAACTTGACCTAATCCATCGACTTTCACAAGTCGAGGATTCGCATTGACTTGAAGATTGCCGCACCACAGGATGGCGAGTAGCCGAAGGGGATGGGACCACCGACTGCAGACCTGTACTTCGCTTCGGAGGTGACGGCAATGTCGCGCGCCGGCACGCTCAGGAATTATCACGAGGTCGAACGGGGGATGGCGTCGGGCCCGCAGGTCCGCGTGAATGGCAAATCCTGCCTGACGTTCTGCTGTCAAGACTACTTGGGACTCTCGCGGCATCCGGCCATGCTGGAAGCTATGCGAGAAGCGGTGGATCGCTATGGATGCGGCATGGCAGGATCGCGCTTCATCGGGGGCACGAGCCCGCTCCACCACCAAGCGGAGCGTGCCCTCGCCGCCCTCCATGACGGCGAAGCCGCGGTCCTCTACGCGAACGGGTACATGGCGAATCTCGGCAGCATCGCCGCGCTTGCCAAACCCGGGGACGTCATCTTCTCCGACGAACTCAACCATGCCAGCATCATCGACGGTTGTCGCCTCAGCCGGTCGGAGATCGTGGTCTGGCGGCATAATGACGTCGAAGACCTACGGCTGCGGCTGCAACAGTATCCCAGTGCGGGCAACCGCTTCGTCATCTGCGAATCACTCTACAGCATGGAGGGGCATTTCGCGCCGGTGCGGGAAGTCTTGAGTGCTTGCGCCGAGTTTGGGTGTTTTGCTTATGTGGACGAGATTCATGCCGTGGGCGTCTACGGTCCGAAAGGCGACGGCTATGCGGCGCAACTGGGATTGAGCTCGCAGGTTGACCTGCTGATGGCAGGGGCAGGGAAGGCCTTAGGAAGCCTGGGCGGGTATGTGGTCACGCGGAGCGATCCGGCGGCCCTGTTGAAGTCCCGATCGCGAGCCTTCATCTTCACGACCGCGCTTCCCCCGGCGATCGTCAGCACGGTCATCACGGCCACCGAGTTGGTGGTCGACGCTGGCCTGCTGCGTCGGCGGATCTTGGAGAATGCCCGCACCCTACGATCTTGGCTACGGGAAGCGGACTTTGACTGCATGACCAGCGAGTCCCACATCGTGCCCATTCTCACCGGGTCGTCGGAAACCACCGGGCGGGTCACGCAGCATCTGCTGGCGGATGGTCTCTATGCGCAAGGGGTGACCTACCCGTCCGTCCCGAGAGACCGGGGTCGCCTGCGGATTGCCGTCACGGCGGATCACACGCTCGACGACCTTGACCGCTTGGTAAGCGGCCTCAAGAAGGTGCGTAACCAAGTCGCCTCGTTCCCGCGCCATCGCTCGACCGAATGAAGCGGCGTTCGACTGACCTGGCAGCGACGTCTTCTGCTGACTGGCGCGACGGCGCAAAGCGCCGCCGCGCGCGCGGACCGGATCTCCGAGTGGCGGATCCGGCGGCGACGAAGCCCCCTCGGCCGGCGCAGAGCCCCGACGGTCTGATGGACCGTGTCTTGGCCCTGGGAACGGTCAAAGGTCGGTTTGCGATCAAGTACTTGCCGGTGAGCTTGCCGCTGAAATCACGCCGAACGGACTACGTGTTTGACGGTTTTCAGGTGGCCTCGAACCCCCGGCTCCTGCGTGAGGTCTGTCGCCGGCTTGCGGCACTGATTCCCAGAGAGGCTCGGTTTCTGGCGGGCGTTGCGTTGGCAGGAATCCCCTGGGTCACCCTCCTCTCGCAGATCACCGGGAGGCCCGCGCTCTTTGTCAGGATGCAGGCCAAGCATCATGGAACACGGCGGGTGATTGAAGGGAATCAGGACTTTGTCGGTCAGGCGGTGTGCCTCGTTGATGAAATCCTGGTGACCGGAAAGACGCTCGCCTGCGCGCGAGAACAGCTCCGCCAGCAGGGCGCCGTGCCCCAGTGGGCCGTTTTCCTGGCGGTGAGCGAAACCGAAGGCTTGCGGGCGGTGCGGCGGATGGGCATGAAGGCCCGCTACCTGTTCGACTGGAGGGACGGCCGAATGAGACAGGAAACGCTGCAGGTGTGTCGCTGCCTCAAACGGCGGCTGAGGCAGGCTCGGAGAAACCCTCGACCCCCCATGCCTGCGGCCAAGGAAACCAGTCCCGCCTTTCTGCTCGGGATGTGTAGAGAGATCGAGGCACACTACCTCACCTGGCCCGTCGACAAGCTGCACCGATGGATTGGCTACATTCAAGGCGTGCTCGTGGCCACGGGTTACTCGACGGTGAAAGCTGAGCGAGGCATGATTCGGTTGGTCAGGCGGAAGACTCATGCCCGTCCGGACTAAAGCGGCGCCATGCTTCGGTCGCCCCCTCGATCCCCGATGTTCGAGCCATGACCGCCAAGCCACGCAAGCTGCGGGTCGCCGTGATCGGCTGCGGGGCTGTTGCCCAGTACCGGCATCTGCCAGAATACCGGGCGCGGGATGATGTCGAGCTCGTGGCGGTGGTGGATCGCAACGCGCGCCGCGCCCAGGCGGTGGCCGGTCGTTTCGGCGTTCCCCACCACTTCGATCGGTATCGCCATGCCCTGGACCTCCACCTTGATGCTGTCAGCATCTGCACCCCAACCGCCTATCACGCGGTGCACTCCGTTGCCTTCCTGAGGGCCGGGGCCAGTGTGTTGTGCGAAAAGCCGATGGCCGCCTCCAGCCGGGAAGCCAACACCATGATCGCGGTGGCTGCCGGCGAGCAACGCCAACTCATGATCGCCCACAATCAGCGCCTTCACCTCCCGCATATCGAGGGCCGGAAGATACTCCAGCGGGGCTGGCTGGGCCGGCCGATAGGTTTCTCCACGACCTTTGCCCATGCGGGGCCGGAAACTTGGAGCGTGGATGGCCGGCATTGCCATTTCTTCCGGAAGCGCCAAGCGGTCTGGGGCAGCCTGGCTGACCTGGGCATCCACAAGATAGACCTCATGCGTTGGCTGCTGGAAGACGACTTCGTCGAAGTAGCGGCCATGTTTGACACCGTGCAGAAGCCGAGCTGCGAGGTGGAGGACATCGCCTTCTGCGTGATGCGAACCCGCCGCGGAGTGCTGGGCCAGATGTTCTCGGCTTGGATACACAAGCCCGGCTGTAACGACTCGACGGTGGTCTATTGTGACCAGGGTATTCTCCGGCTCGAGGACGACGCAGAGTTCAGTGTGATCGCCGTGCGGGACCGCGACGGGTGCGGCGACGTTCCGATCCGTGGCCTTCGGAGAGGCGACCGGGCCGGTCCGCAGAACAGCGGCGTTGTCGATGGCTTCCTCGATGCCCTCCAGCGCGACCAACCGGTCCCCATCCCCGCGACGGAGGTGCTGGGTTCGCTGGCGGCGGTCGAGGCCTGCATCGAGTCGGCTAGGACCGGCAAGGCCGTTAGGGTGGCGAAGGGGTGAGGTGGCAGGAGGAGAAAACCGGAAGGGCCCATGGACCTCAGCGGCGGAACCCTGCGTCAGCGCAACCGGGAGGCAGCGCTCGAGGCCTGGCGGCGCGGCGAGACCTCCCTTGAGTCACGGCCCGTTGCGCTGTTCATCGAGCTGACACAAAGGTGCAATTTGGCATGTGCCATGTGTCGATCCACGCAAAGCCGCCCAACCGCGTCGGATATGAGCGAAGCGGTTTTGAGGTACATCGAGGCCGAGCTCCTGCCGAGCGCGTCCCTGGTCGATTTGCGCGGGTGGGGCGAAAGCACGCTCCGCCGTGATTTTTCGGGACTCGTGGAGCGATTCGGGGTGCCTGGGGTGCAGTTGCGCTTGGTGACCAACGGTGCGTGCAACGACTCCCAAGTCTGGCGCCGGCTCATGGAGCGGCGGGCCATCGTCGCGGTTTCCCTGGACGCGGCGGACGACGTGACCCTCCGCCGGCTTAGGGGGATTTCCTTGGAGCGGGTTTTGGACACGCTGCGGGAACTAGTCCGGTGGCGGGATCGCTGCGGAGTGCCGGATCGTCACGTTGCCATCACGGCGGTAGTGGGGGCGCCGAACCTGGAGCAGATGCCTCAGTTGGTCCGCTTGGCGGCTCAGATCGGCATCCGTCGGGTCATTTGCTTCGCTTTGATTGCCTTGCCCGCCGACCCATGGCATTTGTCGCACCGACCGCTTCACGAGATCACGGCGCTTCTGGACCAGGCACGCCTGGAGGCGTTGGATTGCGGAGTCGAACTTAGGCTGGGCAGTGCGTTGCACGAATCACTCACCCTCGATGCCCATCTCCTGCCGCGGTGTCTCCACCCTTGGATGTACTGCTACGTCGACTACCTGGGTCGTGTGGGCTTTTGCGATCACCTCGTCGGCCGGGTGGATTACACCGTGGGCCGCTTGGGCGAGCGCTCGGTGTCGGAGCTATGGAACGGTGCCACGATGGTCGCACTGCGCAGCCAACATGTATCCCGTCAGGGCGACGGCGGCCTGTTCTACCCTTGCGCCTGGTGCTATCGGAACCGCTACCCCGATTTCGAAGAGGTGCTGGATGAAACCTGGCAGGAGCGGAGCGTATCCACCTGCGTGGTTGACCGTCTTTACGGTCTCCACCCGGAGCGAACGTCTTCTCGTCCGTTCGTCGCCCCCATGCCCTCACCTGCGGGCGACGCGTAGCCGGCCAGCAGGTGCAGTAAGCAGAGGCGCTCGTAAACCCGCACCAGCCGTTCCGCCAGCGGCGGCCACCTTTGTGGCTCATAGCGCTTGGCTTGCTCCAACAAGCGGGCCGTCGCTTCGGCCAGGGGGCCCGGCGGTGGGCCATCGGCAAAGACCGTGTGCCGCAGGCCCTCGATGAACTCGGCCTCGGCTTGCGGAACGCACCGGTGAAAGAGCGGAAGCCAGCGCCCGAGCTTCTGGATGCGGCCCTCACAGTAGTCCCGGGTGCACGCAACCTGAGCCAGGTGGTAGGCCCCGAGATCGGCCCTATACGCGAACCGCACTCCGGCCCCTGCCATGCGAAAGCCCAACTCGAGGTCCTCGAAGGCTGCCTCGCGAAAACGCTCGTCGAAAAGCCCGGTAGCCAACAGGGCTGACCGGGACACTGATAGATTCGCCGTGTAGCAGTGATAGGGCGAGAGGCCTGTTTGGGAGATCTCGAAATAAGCGAACTGCGGCCCGCCGTGTTCAAGCCAGTACATGAACGGGGTGATCGTGCCCCGCGGGTGCCAGGTAACGAATCCCACCACCGCGAGGTTTCCCCCGACGTCGGCAAGGTGATGCTCGCAATGACCGCGGAGCGTCCCGGGCCAGGGCAGCACATCGTCGTCGACAAAAAGAATGACCTCTCCCAGCGCGGCCCTCACTCCGGCGTTCCGTGCCGCCGCCGGCCCAGGTGCCGGCGACCTGACGACCCGCAGTTTCGGGCTATTCACCCTCTGCAGGACGGCGCCGGTTTCGCATGTGTCGTCATCCCGGGCCACGATGACCTCGGCCACGTCTCGCGTTTCGCTGGCCTGGCGCAGCACTTCACCTAAGGTCTCCTGCAGGAGGGTCGCTCGCCCGCGGGTTGGAATCACCACGCTCAACGGTCGCCTGCGCGCCTGGCCGCGCCGCCGAGCAGATCGATGGTCGATGCGCCTCATTCGAATTCGTCGCCCCACTCTCCCGATTCATTCCAGCCAATGTCGACGGGTATTTCGAGCATTGCGTCTGATATTGACCAAGGAAACGTGCTGGTTCCAGGCGCAGAGGAGAAGTCGGGAAAGCCCGGCCGGCAACTACTCTTCGCCGACGACGCGAAACCCGTAAGGATAGTCGCTTACCGCTGGGTCAACGGAGTAGCGGAAGGCCGAACGGCAGTACTCGCCAAACGAACGCCAACCCCCGCCACGAATGACCCGGCCAACACCCGTCGGCGGCCCCTTCGGGTCGTGGATCTCACCCGGTCGATAGTACTCCTCGGCATACCAGTCGGCGCACCACTCCCACACGTTGCCGTGCATATCATAGAGTCCGAACGCGTTGGGCGTATAGGCACCGACTCGGCTGGTTCTTTCGAGATAGGGACCGCGGGCCTCCTCACCGTAGGGATACTGCCCGTCGAAGTTCGCCTGCGTGGATGAGAGTGTCGAGCCGAAGTGGAAAGGGGTCGTCGTGCCGGCGCGGCAGGCATACTCCCATTCCGCCTCGGTCGGCAACCGGAAGCGCAGTCCTTCAACGTGAGTCAACCATTGGCAAAACGCCGCGGCATCGTTCCAGCTGACGTTGACCACGGGTTCGTCGTCCGTTTGATCAAACCCGACGTTGCGCCAGGTGTACCGTGGGTCCTGCACCGAATCGCCGTTGACCCAGGCAAAACCACCCCCGCCATCCCGCTCCGCTTCGGTGCGATATCGCATCGCGTCGACAAAGGCGCGGAACTGACCCACGGTGACCGGGTGCAGTGCCATCCAGAACGGCCGGCTAAGGCGGACCAGGTGTTGGGGGCCTTCGTGATCCCAGCGCCGGTCCTCGGTTGGCGGGGAGCCCATCATGAACTCGCCGTTGGGGAGTTGGGCGAGCTTCATCCGGGTTTGGGCGGTCAGCATGCTCGGCAAGGTCCCGACTCGTTTCAGGCGTGAGGAGTGTCTGGGGTGGGACGAGGGCTTTGGGGTGAAGTCCGTCGAAGACTCAGCGGGCGCATGTCCTTCCACACCGCTTTAATGAATGACAGGCAGTCATCCTTCGGACCAGTCTTGCCGGCATCGACCCAGCCCAAGGGGAGCGGTTGATCCGCCGGCCAGAGGGAGTATTGCTCCTCATGATTGCAGACGACCCGGTAGGTTTGGATTTCTTCGGAGGCTGCCATAGGGCGGTCGCGAGGACGCGGGCAAAGGCTAATCGGTCCTTGGCGGCATCGACAAGGCGAAAGTAGGGGCCATTGGTCCAAAGCTTGGGGACGAGAGTACGGACGGACGGGGATTCGCTTGACGGAGCCACGGAGGCGCGGCAGCCTCGCGGCGGTTGCCAAGAAGTGGCGACGGGGGGTGTCGCCTTTCGGCTGGTGGCTTGGCAATCCAACCGTGTTGGTTTCGGGGGGTGCGATGCCACGACGTGGAAGCCTCATGAGCCGGCTCGAAGGCTGCTGAAAGGCGGAAGTGGAGAATCTGGATGACATCTCATCGCCCGTCGCTCCAGCCGCGCCCGGTCGAGGTTCAGCGCTCGCGAGGCGGGTGGCGGAGTTGTTGGACCTTGGTGGGTTACATCGGGCGGTAGAAGCGCAGACGGCCAGGACCCCGGAGGCGGTGGCGGTGGTGGGCGCTTCGGCACAGCTGACGTATGGGGAACTGAACCGGCGGGCCAACCGATTGGCTCACCACCTGGTGGCGCGAGGGGTTGGGCTGGAGACGTTGGTGGGGGTCTACCTCGAGCGGTCGTTGGACATGGTGGTCGGGTTGCTCGGCATTCTGAAGGCCGGCGGAGCGTACGTGCCATTGGATCCGTCGTACCCCTCGGAGCGGCTCGCCTGGATGCTCGCGGACAGCCGGGCGCGGCTGGTGCTCACGCGGCAACGCCAGCCGGAGTGGCTGCGGGGATCGGATCCAGAGGTGATCGCCGTTCAGGCCGATGCCGACGAGATTGCCCAGGAAGCGGACGGCAACCTCGAAGTCGAGGTGAGTCCCAATCACCTCGCCTACGTGATCTACACTTCGGGTTCAACGGGTCGACCCAAGGGGGTGCTCGGGCTGCACCGGGGTGTGCTCAGCCGGTTGGCCGGGGAGTTTCTCCCTTTTGCCGAAGGAGAAGTCTGCTGCCTGAAGACGCCCCTGAACTTCGTCGATTCCCTCTGGGAGGTTTTCGCTCCGTTGGCCTGGGGCTTGCGGACCGTGCTCGTCGAGGAGCGCGAACTCAAGGAGCCCCGGCGGTTGATCCGCACGCTGGCTCACCATCGAGTTACGCGCCTGATGTTGGTTCCGTCGCTCCTGCAGGCCATCCTCGAGGCGAGCGATGATTTGCCGCGCCAACTCCCCGACTTGAAGTACTGGTACTGCGGCGGCGAGTTGCTCACGGAGAGGCTGTGCGATCGCTTCCATGCGGCCATGCCGGCGGCAACCCTGATTAATGGTTATGGCCTGTCAGAGGTCTGGGACGTAACCTGGTACGACACGGGGCGTGGCAAGTGCCCGTCGAGGGTCCCGGTTGGGCGTCCCCTGCGGCATGTGGAGGTACTCTTGTTGGATGCGCGCGGGCAGCCGGTTCCCCAAGGCGCGGCCGGTGAGGTCTACATCGGGGGTGCCGGGCTGGCGCGAGGCTACCTCAATCGTCCTGACTTGACCGCAGATAGGTTCGTGCCCCATCCCTTCAGCCCGCAACCTGGCGCCCGCCTGTATCGGAGCGGGGACTTGGCTCGCTGGCGACCCGATGGCGATCTTGAGTTTATCGGACGACAGGACCATCAAGTGAAGGTTCGGGGTTACCGGATCGAGCCGGCTGAAATCCAATTGGCACTTGAGGCTCATCCAAGGGTCAGGCAGGCGGCAGTCCGGGCTGACGAAGACCAGCAAGGGCAACCACGGTTGGTGGCCTACGTGGCCGGTCACAAACTCGTCCGCGCCTCGGCCACCCGGGCGTCGCCGATGCCGGGTGCCGATACAACAGCGGGTCCGGTTCTCTCGGAAGGAGAGTTGCGGCAGTTCCTCCGGCAGAGACTGCCGGCCCACTTGGTGCCGGATTTGTTCGTGGTGATGGACGAGCTGCCGTTGACGCCAAACGGAAAAGTGGATGGCTTGTCTCTGGTGGCGGCCTCGCGGGCGAAGTCAGATCCGACCGCCGGTGCCGACCGGGTGCGGACGGAGACGGGGACTTGGCTCTTGGAGACTTGCCGGCGGCTTTTCGCCCCTGTCCCCGTTGGGTTTCGTGACCAGTTTGCGGCGCTGGGCATGCATTCGTTGTTGGCGATGCGGCTTGCCTCTCAGATCAGCCGGCGATTCCAAGTCGAGGTGCCAGCAGCCCGCATTCTCTCGATTGAGACGGTTGAGGCTCTGGCTCAGGAAATTGTCGCCGCAACGCAGTCCCCGCCGAACACGGCCTGCAGTGGGCCCAAACCGATCGTTCGGCAAGGACCGCTGCCTGCTTCCTACGCGCAGCGGCGGCTGTGGTTTTTGGAGCGGCTGGTGCCAGGCAGCGCGCTGTACAATTTGACGGTGGCGGTGGATTGGAGTGGGGCGTTGGCGGCGGAGGTCTTGGAGGAGGCTTGGGGGGCGTGCGTG
>JAKQDD010000130.1 GCA_029556615.1 Verrucomicrobiota bacterium
CATCATCACCGCGGCGAGCGGGTTCTCCAGGTCGCGCTGGCCGGAGTAGCGCGAGCCCTCGCTGCCGCTGGGGGCGAGCCATTCCTTCTCGGAGCCCCAGTAGATGTCCTTCTCGGGATGCCAGATGTCCTCGCGGCCGAAGGCGAAGCCGAAGGTTTTGAAGCCCATCGACTCATAGGCCATGTTGCCGGCGAGGATGATGAGGTCGGCCCAGCTGATCTTGTTGCCGTACTTGCGCTTGATCGGCCACAGCAGGCGGCGCGCCTTGTCGAGGTTGCCGTTGTCGGGCCAGGAGTTGAGCGGGGCGAAGCGCTGGTTGCCTGTGCCCGCGCCGCCGCGGCCGTCGGCGATGCGGTAGGTGCCCGCAGCGTGCCAGGCCATGCGGATCATGAGGCCGCCGTAGTGGCCCCAGTCGGCCGGCCACCATTCCTGGCTGTCGGTCATCAAGGCCTTGAGGTCGTTCTTGAGTGCGTCGACGTCGAGCTTCTTCAGCTCCTCGCGATAGTCGAAGCCGGCGCCGAGCGGGTTGGTCTTGCTGTCGTGCTGGTGGAGGATGTCCAGGTTCAGCGCCTTGGGCCACCACGCCATCACCGAGTCCTTGGCCGCGGTGTTGCCGCCATGCATGACCGGGCACTTGCCGGCGGTGTTCGTGCTGTTCTCGCTCATCTGATTCTCCCTCTGTGACGGTGACGCAAACTGTTCGCGAAGCGCGGTCGCACCTCGCAGGAAACCGCTTCCCGACCTCGTTCCAACGTGGTGGAGCGGGACTCGAAGCGGTCGAAAACCGTTGCTTCCAGGCTCAGACTAGCAAAGATCGGTCGCTTTGGAAGCAATGAGGAGAATTGACGCAGGCTATCTACCTTGGTTGCAGCGCACAATAAAACCTATCCATGGAGCCTTCGGCAAGCATTTCCTGCATGGGATACCCCGGTCGCCAGCGCGTGCCGCCCACGGTCCACGAGAAACGCCCCGCGCCGGAGAGGCCGCGGGGCGTTTTTCGGGACGAGGATGCGCTCAGACCCGGCGTCTGCGGACCAGCGCCATGCCTGCAAGACCGAGGCCAATCAGCGCAAGCCCCGCGGGTTCAGGCACCGGATTGGTCGAGCCGTTGCCGGCACGCTCGCCGGTGAAGGCCACCTCGCCGATGGAGTAGGAGTTGTCGCCATCCGTCGCCTGGATCCGGACGTAGCGCGCTTCCCGCGGCGTGAATGCGAGTTGCGAAACATGCTCCGGATCGGACGGATCGGTGGCCA
>JAKQDD010000084.1 GCA_029556615.1 Verrucomicrobiota bacterium
TTCGGAGCGGGTTTGCAGGAGGGCCTGACCGCAGCAACGACAGGCGGCGAGGGTGCCGGCAAAGCTCAAGCGATCGGGCGGCACGCGATCGCGGCGGGCGGCTTCGAGCATGACACGTCGGGCCAGACCTTGGGCCTTAACGAAGCGCCATTCGGATGTGACCCCATGATCCTGCACGTTCGCGCCCCAGGCGTTAGGCGAGAATCCGGGTCTGCGCGCTGCGGTTGACAGTCCTTGCAGTGGCTTCATCATGACCGCGCTTATGCGGAACCGATCCACCACCGGCGGCTTTCTTGGGACCTCGCGTCAGTCCGCAGCGGTTCTGCTGGCCGCGGCCGGCCTTGCGCTCTCGGCCTCCAACCTCCAGGCCCAGGTCCGCGAGGTCGTCTGGCTGTACGCCCAGAACTGTGCCGGCTGCCATGGCGCCAACCTCGAAGGCGGGCAGACCGACAGCCTCTTGGATGACCGCTGGATCCACGGTCGCGGAGACGACGAGACACTCTTTCGCATCATTCGCGACGGTGATGAGCTCAACGGCATGCCGCCGATGAAAGGCGATCTCCATGACGCCGAAATCCGGGCACTCGTGGTCTTCATTCGGGAGAAGGCGGCTCAGGCTAAGAACGCCCAGGCGGTTCATCACCAACCGGTGGACGGCCAGGTGGTGGCCAGCCGGGAACACCGCTTCCGGCTGAAGACGGTGGCGGAGGGGCTCGCAACGCCTTGGTCCGTAGCCTGGTTGCCCGACGGGCGGCTGCTCGTCACGGAGTTGCCCGGAACCCTCCGCTTGAGCGAACGCGCCGGATCCGACCTGAAGCCGGTTGCGGGGACGCCGACGGTGCGGTTCAAGGGACAGGGCGGGCTGATGGACGTCGCACCTCACCCCGGGTTCCGGACCAACGGCTGGCTTTACTTGGCTTATGCTGAAGCGGGCGCAACGGCCGAGACACGCGACTCCGGGATGACGGTCATCGCGCGGGGCCAGATCCAAAACCAGAACTGGACCCGTGAGCAGACCGTTTTTCGTGCGCCCGGGTGGAGTTACCGTCCGGGCGGTGTGCATTTCGGCTGCCGGCTCGTGTTCGATGCCGCGGGCCATCTCTTCTTCGCGATTGGCGAGCGCGGCCACATGCAGGACGCCCAGGACCTCTCGCGTCCCAACGGCAAGGTGCACCGGGTGTTCGATGACGGGCGCATCCCTCCGGACAATCCGTTTGTGGGCATCAGCAATGCCCTCCCCTCCATCTGGAGCTATGGCCACCGCAATCCGCAAGGTTTGGACCAACACCCGGTGACCGGTGAGCTCTGGGAAACCGAGCACGGGCCGCGCGGGGGCGACGAATTGAATCTCATCCGCCGCGGAGCCAACTACGGCTGGCCCATCATTACCTACGGCATGAATTACAACGGCACGCCCATCACGGCGCTCACATCCCAAGAGGGGCTCGAACAGCCTGTGGTCCATTGGACGCCCTCCATTGCCGTGTGCGGCATCGCCTTCTACCATGGCAAGCGCTTCGCCCGCTGGCGCAACAACCTGCTGGTCACCGGTCTGGCCTCGGAGGAGTTGCGCCGCGTCGTCGTCGAGGGGCACCGCGTGGTCGAACAAGAACTCCTCTTCAAAGGCATCGGCAGGGTGCGTGACGTGGCGACCGGACCCGATGGCTTGCCGTACGTCGTCCTGAACAAACCCGACAAGGTGGTGCGATTGGAGCCGGAGTGACAAACGCCCCTGGCTCCGCCCATGGGGTCGTATCCGAATCCTTGAGCAGGATGCGGACCGGCGCAGCACTCTGCGTGCGATGGCCGGTGGCGGAGCTGGCAGACCGTTCCGCGCAAAGGCTGGCCGATCACCCGGAGCGCAAGCCCTTCGTGGCAACGCTCGAGTGCGATTTGTCAACTATTTCGATGCGACCCCATTGCTCCCTGCCGGCCATCGGCTAGTCGCCACCGAGGAGAACTCTGTAGAATGCCCCGCGGTTGGTCATCGAGATCGGTTCTTCGTAGAGAAGAACTCCGTTGGTCGACGCGGTTTGTCTGCTTTGCTGATGCGCATCCGCACCCGCAGGTGCGCTTGACCACGTTCGCAGGTCCCGGCTTCTCTCAACCTGATAGGTCTTGTCCGCCTTCGCGGACCAATGCATGCGTATCAGGTCTTCCCTCTCGGAACACCCAAGGATCACGAACCGGTCCGCACGGTTCTTCGGATCCGTTCCCGCCCGCACTTCCGCGCCGTCCTTCATGCCGTCACCGTCGGAATCGGCGATGAGCAGGCCTGTCCCGCAGGCGAGTTCTCCCCCGTCGCTCAGTCCGTCGGCATCGCTGTCACTTTCGGAGTTCAGGAACTCGAAAGCACCCATGTCGGCCAAGCAGTGTCCGTCCCGGTTCCCGTCCAGCGGCGATGCCAACCCGGACAGATCAGGTTCGGGGCCGGCAAGGGCCGCGCAGGCGTCCACCGCCGGGGACGCAGCCGTCAACCGGTAATCGCCCTGTCCGGGGGCGTTGAACAACGGATCCGCGGCGAGGTTGCCTTCGCCCGGACAGCCGATTTCGGCGAGTGTCTCCCGGATGATGGCGGGCACCGCAGACTGCAACCCCAGGCCTGTCCCCGGCTTCGCACTCCCGTTCTGCGCCAGCACGCTGCGCGAGAGCCACAGTGCGGCGCTGTCCTCCACGGCAATCGCTCCACCCTGATTGCCGCGGTTCGCGACCAGCGTGCAGCGATCCACAATGCCGGTGGAGTGGCCCCGCAGAGAGAACGCCCCTCCGTTGACCCGGGCAACGTTGCTGACCGCCAAGCACATCCTCGCTTCCATCCAGGCCATGTCCTCGGCCGCAATGGCGGCGCCGGAACCCGCCTCGTTCCCGACAAACCGGCACCGGGTGAGGCGCCCCGAGGCGGTACTCCAGAGGTGGACCGCCCCACCGTCATTCCCCGCGGTGTTCTCAATGAACGCGCAGTCGACCAGATCACACGCCGAGCCCGCGCCGTAAAGCCGAATGGCACCGGAAGCCGCCGAAGCGGAATTGCCCGAGAAGGTGCAATTCGTCGCCACGATCCGGCTCGTGTCCAAGATGCATATCGCACCCCCTTTCCACGCGACATTCTGGGCCACGTGGCAGTCCTCCATCCTGAGCACGGCATGGCCGCGGATGCAGATGGCGCCGCCGCGCATGCCGTCCGCCACGTTCCCCACCAGACCGCAGCGCCGCAAGACCAGTTCGGCATCGGCGCAGGTGATGGCGCCGCCATCTCCCGCCAACCCGTCGCGAAAGCCGATACCGTCCACCTCGCAGTCCGCGCTCACCGACAGGCACCGGGTGGTTCCGCCGCCGGACACGATGGCACGGTCGCTGCCGACACCGACAATGCGGAGCCCGGCATTGGATGCACCGATGACAACATCCCCCTCGTAAACCCCGTCGGACACGTACACCGAATCGCCGCAACACAAATTGGGACGCTTCGTGAGCAACGCCCGCAGACTCCTCATCGGAGTCGCGGGCGTTGCGCCGTCATGCTCGTCGTCGCCCGGCGCAATCCCGCCTTCCCCAACCTCGTCATTGATGTAGTAGAACGTCTCCGGCGCCCGGTTCGTGTACCGGGCACACACGCTCAGGGGACCCGTGAATGTCACACTCAGGGTCCTGCCGGTCTCGAGGATCTTGCCGCCCTCGTCCTCCCATGCGCAAAAGCCCAGGTGGGGAACGACGGGGGCCTGAAGACTCACCGCGTCCCCGAGGGGCACGCTGACCTGATAGGGCGTCTGCCCGAAAGGGTCCCCTTGAACAATCAACGCCTCGATGGGTGCGGAGGACACGCTCAGCAACGCGACGGGCACAACGGAGAACGTCCGCCGCGATCTGGCGCTTGCCACGGGCTGTTCACTGCTCGTGAGACGGAGCCGGTAGAAACGCGACGCCGGGAAGCGCGAGGTATCCCACGCGAACGCACCAGCCCTCCACGGCAAGGCTTCCCCATCCGGCAGCGGTTGCCACGTGCTGCCGTCGTCAATCGAGTAGTCGATGCGCACGGTCTCGTCAGATCCGAAACCACTCCCGGCGGCATTCCATCGCACCGGCTGTGTCTGCCCGAGTCCGACAACCTCACAGCCCGATGGCGCCAGCAGTTGCATCTGCTTGCCGCTGTCGTCCTCCAGCAGCCGGCACGCGGGATCACCCAGCAGACACAGGACGTACTGGCCATAGAGCACGCCCGAGTCGATGGTCTCCGCGGCCAGATCCGACAAGGCCGCGGCTAGGGCTTCGCCCAGCACCCGCCGATGCTGCTGGAACACGGCGGACACCACCTGTTGAAGCTGCGGACGCCCGGAGACCGACCGTGAGTAGCCGAAGAACGCGATGGCGCCGCCATCAGGATTCCGGATGAGAGCCTCCCCGAGGCACGGTTTTTCCGCATCGTCGTACATCGCGGTTCCGCACGACCGGCTGAAGACCACGCTGGGGATTGGATTCGTCAGCCGGGCGGCCTGCGCCTGATTGAAAAGCGCCCAACTGTTGTGATCCGGTATCACCCAGTGGTTCTTGTTGCCATGATTCCAGACGTAAACACAATGCACGCCCCGATTCCATTGCTCGATGATCCGATCCCGGGTGACCTCGTAGTCCCCGCACCTGCGGGTGTCCCAGCTCGTATAGGTGGCCGTGAAGAGGTGCAGCGGGACGGCCTGCCAACCCGGCCGGATGTACGTCGCGTAAATGTCGCGCAGGCTCGCTTCCATCTCACCAACGGGATCGTGATCCCGCAGATCCGGAGGACGTTCCGGACCCCACCGGCTCGACCCCCATTCGTCGCCGCCCATCAACAGCATGCTGCGCGCGAAACCCTCGGGCGCAGCCGACTCATACCGGATCAGCTTCGCAAGGTAGGCGGCGGCTTCTGCCGGGGTCTGGACCGCAATGCGCCCAAAGGCGAGCTCCGGCGTGAGTTCGGCCACGCCGACGTCGTCGGGGGTCCCGTAAAGCCCGTCACCGGTGGTGTCCCAACTGCCGCCATCCATGTCGGCATAGTAGAGATCCGCCGGCGAATCGCCGCAGTAGCGCGTCGGAACGATCGTGTCATCGCCGCCAATCGCAAGATAGCGTGTCCCCCGGCTCGCATGGTAATGCCGCACGCAATGGCGGATCCGCTCCGGCATGTCGATTCCAGGGTAGGTCGCGGCGACGTCCTCGATCGTGACAACTTCGGCAGGCCTGCCTTGCGCCGAACGATAGTCGGCCAAGGGCTGAAAAGCACCTCTCAGGCTGGCTGATGTAACCAACAAGTACTCCACGTGTTCGGGAGTCTGCGCCAAGGCGCTCCAGGCGCACAGGACCGACAAAGCCAACCGATCGAATGATCGGAACTCTGCACCGCTTGATGCCCTTCCGGTCTTCCGAGGCTCCAGTGGCATGGCGGCAACGTTGCCCACCCCGCTCTCCCGGTCAAGAAGTCTCATGGCTGCATGAATGCCACTGGGCCAGGAAGAGCATCATCGGGATGCTCACGGGGCGTTTGCCGGCGCTCCAGGGCAGGTCCTCGACTCCGATGCCGTGGAGGGTGCAGTTGACCCGGCGCGGGGAGTAGAGCAGGCGGGTGGGGACGCCCCAGAGCGGGACGAAGTCCCAGATCCGTTGGAGCAGCCGGTCATGGCTGGAGGCGGCTTTTCGGCACTGAGCACAACGGCCGGGCATGGCGGCGTGGGCCCGGATGTGGATGTCGATCCAGCACTGACCCCTTCCTTTCATTCTCCATTTCCCGCTCCTTGCCTCGGCAGCCGACTACCATTACAGTCGCAGCATGAGCACGGTGATGGAGATCAAGCAGGCCGTGGGCAAGCTGCCGCCGCGAGAGAAACTGGCGCTCGCGCGTTGGCTACAGACGCAGGTGAACGACCGCCCCGATGATGATGAGATGATGGCGATTGCCTCCGAGGGAGCACGGGCGTTGGACAAGCGGGAAGCCGCCCATGCAAAACGTAAAGCGCGGTGAGGTCTGGCAGATTGACTTTGGCCTGGCGGCCAAGGTACGACCGGCTTTGGTCCTCGGTTGCGACATCGCGGAGGCAGACCGGATGTTGGTCGCGGTAGTCTACCACACCACGGCTTTGCGCGGCTCGCGTTACGAAGTGCCGCTGGCAGTTCCGGGTTTGGATGAGGGCGGTTTTGACGCACAAAGCCTCTACACCGTGCCCGCGGTCAAACTCATCCGTCGCCGGGCGATGTTATCGTCGGCTCAAATCAAGGCCGTTGAGCAGCGGGTCAGACTCTGGCTTGGACTGACTTGATCCGCCCTCATTGACCAAAGACGGTTCACGCTTTGGTGAAGGGGAGCGGTCAGACAGCTTCGCGGTCGCCGGCGAGGGTCATTCACCACGAAGGCACAGAGAGCACGAAGACCAGCCATCGGTCTGTCGCTGACGTCTGGCACCGGCTTGACGTTCTACCCCCACTTTTTCCCTTTTGCGCAGTCTGCGCCTCTTCGTGGCAGCCCCCTCTCCCCGTCCTTCGTGACCTCGTGATGGACAACTGGCATCACCGCTCACCATTCCACCTTTGAAGCGCCTGCTGCATTCGCGCCCTCTCCGTGCCGTTTCCGATCATTCGTTGCTCAGCACGAACCCATGCACTCGGACGCGATAACGGAGGACCATCTCGGCGAGCACCTCCAGGAAATGACCCGCCGTTCGCGATCGTCCCGGTAAATCGCTCTCCATTCATTGCCACGGGCACTCACGTGATACCCCCCCCCGCGCACTCAATCCACGAAGGCCGTGCCATGAGCCCAGCCTACCGCCCCCGGATTGCTCGTCACTTGTTTAATTGTGAGATGTGACCCCCTCATCCTGCACGCTCGTGACGGTTCAGCGCCGAGGCAAAGGCGTGCCGCATCGACCACCGAACGTGCCGCCTTTGCATTCGGTTTTCCCCACCTCCAGGCGGATCAAAGGCGTTCGCAGGGCAACAGGCGGGCGAGTAAAGGGTGCTGTGGTGGTGACTACTCAGAGGCGCGAAGGAACGGAATCCAACCGTGCGGTCCGGCAGACCAGCGGTTGCCGGAACACCACGAAGGCCGCCGTTCAGAGCCGGGAATACCGGACAGAAACCGGACAGACAAATATCTTCGGAACCTGAAGGTCTTCGTAACTCCTTGCAGCAGAATGGCGCACCCATCAGGAGTTGAACCTGAAACCTTCTGATCCGTAGTCAGATGCTCTATCCAATTGAGCTATGGGTGCGCAAAGGACCGCGAGCGGGAAATACTCTGCCCGAAACGACGCGATCTTCAAGCCCTTTTCGTCCCTTTCGGCCTCTCTCTCAGTCTCTCTCCGCCCGCTGGCCTGCGATCCATGCTTCGGCGCTCCGCGCCAACTCCGACGCCGATCGCACGTCCGGGTAGACGACCACCCGATAATCCAAGGTCCACCGCTCGCCCCGACGACGGGTCAGCGTTTGCCGATCCAGCGCCTGGGTGGCCGATAGATACGCGAAAGGCTGGTGCATCGAGAAGAAGACCGGCGGACCCCCGGCATTCGCGGGTCCGCCGGTGATCGCCAGAGTGGCTGGCCTGCCCGGGACATCGAAGCTGACCGCGCCCCACGCCGCCGCCGAACAGTCCTGTTGCGTCCCCGCCAGGTCGAGCGCGCGCCCGCCGATGATGTGCCGGGCCGGCGCATCGAGTTCGGCGAGGAACCGGACGCCGAGCCCGTGGTAATTCGCGCCGGTCAGCGCCACCTCGTTGGTCTTGCCGCCCACGGTGAATTGCGCATGCCAGTGCACCGCCACCGCGCGGTCGGCTTCATCCACGATCACCGTCAGCGTTCGATCCTCGGCGAGCAGGGCCTGAGCCTCGGACGTCGCCGTGGACGCATCCTCGGCCGTCAGCCAGAGGATCCGCTGCCCGAACACCGCCTGCGGCTTGCCATCGGAACTCCGCCCCGTCTTCCGTGTGAGGATCTTCACCGGTTTCTGCACGCCCGCTCCGGCGGCTTCCTCCCAGAAATTCACCCCATTGACCCGGATGCCGTACATCAGCGCGTGATGATGCTTGTGGTCCGAGGGCGAATCGCGGAGGACATTGTATCCGGCCAGCGTGGTGAGTTCGCGAACGTAAGGCTTGATCTGGCCCTGGGCGAACGCATACACGCACACCGGCTTCCCATTCCAGCGGACGATCCAGTCGGATTCAGCGGTCACCTCCGCGGCGAGGGGCGATCCGGCCCGGACCCCTGCAAACAACGCGATGGCTCCAACCACCGCTGCCAGCAGCGGCTGCCCCCAGAAACGTCGTGGTGTCCTCATAGAACGATCTCCAACCGCTCGGTGTCGAATCGGGCGACTTTCTGCTCGAGGTACGACAGCATGGCCATGTTCAAAGCCACCTGCACCTGGAATCCGAACTCGACGTCGCTCACCGGCTTCTGCCGAGTGCGGACGCACTCGATGAAGTTCTTCCAGTGCGAGCGCGTGGTGTCGCTTCGGCCGCCGGCCACCTCCCTGCGCTCGCCCTTGTTTGGGATGAGTGTGAAGCGATCGACACCCGACGACCAGTCGGTCTGCAGGACGATCGCGCCCTCGTCGCCGCGGATGCAGGGGTCGGTCTGGTACTCGTTGGCCAACGTGCAAACGAGCACCACCGAGAGCTTCTGCGGATAGTCCAGACACTGATTGAACGTGTCCGGCACTTCGCGATCATACGTGTCGTACTTGAAGATCCCGCCCGACGCCACCGCCCGGGAGGGATACTTGAGGCCCAGCATGCTCACGAAAGGCGTGTAGACGTGCGGGAACAGGTCCGTGCAGGGGCCGCCGGCGTAGTCCAGGTACTTCCGCCAGCTGAAAAACCGGTCGACCGTGAACGGCACCTTCGGCGCATCCCCCAGGAACCCTTCCCAGTCGAGATCCGCTCCCGGCAGCGCCGTCCGATCCGGGATTGGCATGCGTTCGCCCCAGTCGCCATTTCGATAAAACCCGGCCAGCACCAACTGGGGCCGGCCAATCGCACCCTTCCGAATGTAATCGCCGACCATCCGCCATTCCGGACTCGAATTCGCCTGATTCCCGATCTGGACCACCCGTTGCAGCTTCTGGGTCTCGAGGTAGAATTGCCGGCTCAAGGCGGTCTGGGTCCAGTGGCCCATCGGCTTCTCACAGTAAACGTCCTTGCCCGCCCGCACCGCGTCGATGGCCTGGGGCACATGCAGCCGATCCGGCGTGGCGATGCAGACCACGTCCACGGCGGGATCTGCCAGCAGGTCGCGGTACTGCGCATACACCTTGGCCCCCGTGATCCGCCCCGCCTCCTCCCGCCGGTGGCCATACGTGTCGCTCACCGCCACAATCCGCAACAGTTCGCCGTCCGCAATCAGCTTCTGGACCGTGCCCACGTGGCTCATGCCGCGCCCGCCCACCCCGATGAAGCCCACGCCAAGCCTTTCGTTGGCGCCGCGCACCGCGGCCCCGCCCACCCACGGCGCGGCGGCCACCGCCCCCAACACCGCCGCAGACTGGGTCGTCGCCCGCAAGAACTCGCGGCGGTTCAGCGGACCTAAGGTCGGGGAGGAAGACGGTAACGATGTGTTCACGGCCGGATTCTGCCGCAAACCGCGCCGGGATCAACGCTGGAAATGTCCCCCCACCGGGCAGGCAACGGATGACAGGCAACGGATCATGATCACCCCCAGGCATGCTCCTCTTTCATCCCCTCGCGCTTTTGGACGGGATTAACAGGATCGACAGGATGGGGGGCAACTCTGAACCTGTCCCCCTATCCTCTCGGTCCATCCCGTTCATCCCGTCTTCCCCCACCGGGCAGGCCGGTCGTCGGGCTTTTCGCGCTCGTATTGTCGTGCTGCTTGTCGTAGACACTGTGCATGGACCGGCCGCGCGACACCGAGTGCCGGCGGCCTTAGGGGCCGTCAGGAATCCTTGACGGCCCCTTACAAGCGATCACCGTCATGCACTTGCGCGAAGCAATAACCACCATGGCCCGCCAAGCCCGGGACGCCAGCCGGCGCCTGGCAGAGCTTTCCGCCCCCCAGAAGAGCCTCTGTCTCCGGGCCATGGCCAACGCCCTCGACGAGCGGGCGGTAGATCTGCTGGCCGCCAACCAGACCGACCTCGATGCCGCCGCCCAAGCCGGACTCTCCCCCGCCCTGCTCGACCGCTTGCGGCTCGATCGCCGTCGCATCGCCGCCATGACGCGCGGACTGCGCGAGATCTCCGACCTCCCCGATCCCGTCGGCCGAATCCTGGACAATCGGATCCGCCCCAACGGACTCCGCCTCCAAAAGGTCAGCACCCCCATCGGCGTCATTGTCGTCATCTACGAAAGCCGACCCAACGTCACCGCGGACGCCGCCGGGCTCTGCTTCAAGTCGGGCAACGCCACCCTCCTCCGCGGCGGCAAGGAAGCCCTCCACTCGAACAGGCTCATCACGGAAATCCTGACCGAGGCGGGACGCCGCCGGGTCCCGTCCTTTCCGGAACACGCCATCCAGCTGGTTCCGACAACGGATCGCGACGCGATCCCGATCCTGCTCTCACTCACCGAGTACATTGACCTGTGCATGCCCCGCGGCGGCGAGGGTCTGATCCGGGCCGTGACGGACTGCTCGAAGGTGCCGGTTATCAAGCACTACAAGGGGGTCTGCCATGTGTACGTCGACCGGGCCGCCGACCTCAAGATGGCGGAGCGCATCGTCCTCAACGCCAAGTGCCAGCGACCCGGCGTCTGCAACGCCATGGAAACCCTCCTGCTCGATCGCCCCATCGCTGCCCCGTTCCTCGTTCACCTCGCCCCTGCCCTCGCCGCGCTCAGCGTCGAAATCCGAGCGGACATCGAGGCCTCGCAGCTCCTCGCACCCCCGAACGCCCCACCCTACCCCAAACTCCGAACCGCCACCGAACAGGACTGGTACACGGAATACAACGACCTCATCCTCAATCTCCGCGTCGTCGACACCGTCGCCGCCGCCATCGCCCACGTCACCCAGTACGGATCCGCACACTCGGACGCCATCGTCACGAGCGATGAACCGACCGCCCAGCAGTTCCTCGCCCGGGTCGATTCCGCGGCCGTCTACTGGAATGCTTCGACGCGGTTCACCGACGGCGCTGAGTTCGGCATGGGCGCCGAAATCGGGATCAGCACCGACAAAATCGGCGCCCGCGGACCGATGGGCCTCGAGGAGCTCACCAGCTACAAGTGGATCGGCTTCGGCACCGGCCAGGTCCGCACGTAGAACCACCGCCCCGGCGTGAGCACCACCCCCGCCCCTCCCCGCGCCGTGACACCCAGCGCGCCCCTGCCCGCACCTCCCACCGTCTCGTCAGCCCCCTGGAGACTCGAAGCCGGCTGCGTCGACGAACTCGACCGACTCGGCCGCGTCCTCGCGCAGTTCCTCCGTGCCGCCGCTCTGCTCCATCGTCGCAGCACCGAAGGACGCCACCCCGCCTGGATCGCTGGCTGGCTGGATCAGGGCAAACCCGCCAGGTCCGCCAGCCCCCAGCGCCATGCCCCGAAACACCCCCGGCTCCCCACGCTCTGCTCCGTCGATGTCACCCTCGCCGCCACCGGCCCGGTTCTCACCCGCATCAGCACACGCCTCGAACACATCGCCCTCGCCGCCCGCTTGCAGGAACGGCATGCAGCCGCTGCCAATGCCGTCCCTCTCGGCGGCCCCGACGGGATCCGACAGGCGCTGCAGCACCTGTGCGCCGGCGCCACGCACATTCATGTCGTGGCCCCTGAGACTCATCCCATCCCCCTCGACAACCCCGCCGAGGTCTGTCCGTTGCTGGCCACGAGTGCCGACAACCCAAGGCGGGTGACGCTCCACCAGACCCTGGATGTCGAACCGCGCCCCGAGGACCTCGTGCTCCGGCGCTTCACGATCGAGACACCGGACGCCGCCGCCGCCGCGGCGCGTCTCGCCTCGATGGCTCGACTCCTGCCTACAACAACCTCCCTCTTCGACGAAGCGCTCTGGTTCGCATTGCTCTGGAACGGGAACTTGCAGCCCTTCTGGCGACAGGAACTCGGGGGAGGCTACTTCGACTGGCTGCGAGAGCATCTGCCCTATGCCTGGGTGCTCGACCCGACGCCGCTTCCGCCGCATGCCGTGATTCCCCGACTGGGCCTCGCCGACTGGGCCGACCTCGCCGCGCTTCACCCCCACGCCGAACGCCTTGCCATCCGGCCGTCCCTGCAACCCGCGCGCGCGGATCCGTTCCCAGGCCCGGTGGGCGGCAGCAGCGAAACGCCGTGGACGGCGACCGTCGCCAACGCTCTCCGGTCGTTCAGCCGGTCGCCCCACATCCTCGAACGGATTCCGGAGCCCGCCCTTGTGGCCCTGCCCGACGCCGCGGGTGCCGGTGCGTCTTCCGTTGTTGGCGAAGTCGCGCTCCGATGCTACTACTCTGCCCGGGACACGGCAGCGGCAACGGGTTTCGCGCTGGCGGGGGCCCTGGCCTGGCATCGATCCCCGAGCCGGCCAGGCAACGACGTACCCCCGACGTTGACCGTCGGCGCCTGCTGTTCGAGCCATGATTGAGTACATCCTGCTCGCGTTCAGCTCGCTCTTCGTGATCGTGGATCCGATCGCGACGGTGCCGGCGTTCCTCGCCATGACGCCCACGGGCACGCCCGCCGAGCGGATTCGCATGGCCCGACTGGCCTGCGCGGTCACCGCCGGCATGCTGATCGCCTTTGCCTGGGTCGGGGACGTGATCTTCCGAGTCCTCGGGATCACGCTCCCGGCGTTTCAACTGGCTGGCAGCATCGTCCTAATGTTGGTCGCCCTCGACATGCTCAAAGCCCAGCGCTCCCGCGTCCAGGAGACCTCCGAGGAAACGGATGCCGGGGCGGCCAAGGAGGACATCGCCATCACGCCTCTGGCCATCCCCATGCTCGCCGGTCCCGGGGCGATCACCACGGCGATCCTCCTCCGCAACCAAGCGGTTACTGCCGGCAAACAACTCGCGCTCCTCGGCTGCATCCTGGCCGTGGCGGGTTGTTGCTTCCTCATCTTCCGGATCTCGGCCCACGGTGCGCGCTGGCTGAGCCCGATTGTCCTGCGGTTGACGACGCGGATCATGGGCCTCCTGCTGGCGGCCATCGCGATCCAGTTCGCGTTCGATGCCCTGCCTCAGTTGCTGAGCCAGGACTGAGCCTGGACGGCTTCGAGCACGCCGTCCACAATCCACCCGGGCAGGACGCCCAGCAGGACCACGGCCGCCACAATCACCCCCAACGCAATCCCCTCCGTCAACGTGATCCGAAGCGGTGCCGCCGAAGCGGTCGGAGGCTGGACAAAAACCGGTTTCAACGCCTTCAGGTAGTAGTACAGGGACACCGCGCTGAACAGAATCGCCACCACCACCAGCCACAACAGCCCGAGATCGCCGCCGCCTGCGGCCACCGCCATCGTAAACACGTAGAACTTCCCAAAGAACCCCGCCAGCGGAGGAATCCCGGCCAGCGAAAGCAGCAGCACCAGCCAGCAGCCGGCCAGGAGGGGCGATCGCCGGCTTAGCCCGGCAAGATCCGCAAACCGGCTTCCCACCCCCTGGCGTTCGAGCACCGAGATCACGCCAAAAGCCCCCACCAGCGTCAAACCGTAGGTCGCCAGATAGTAGACCATCGCGCTCACACCCAGGCCATGGTCGGCCGGTTGCACCACGGCAAACAACCCGACGATCAAATACCCTCCGTGCGCAATCGCCGAGTACGCCAACAGGCGTTTCACATCGTCCTGCACCAGCGCCGCAAGGTTGCCCCACGCCATCGAACCCACCGCCAGCACCGCCGCCACCGGCATCCAACCCGAACGCCAACCGCCCCAAGCCGCACTCCCCGCCACGGCGTCCAATCCCACCCCCAACACCTGCGCAAGCAGGACAAAACTCGCCACTTTCGACCCGGCGGCAATCAGCGCCGCCACCGGCGTCGGCGCGCCACGGTAGGTCTCCGGAGCCCAGAGATGGAACGGGACCGCCGCCACCTTGAAGCCCAACCCCGTGATCACCATCACCAGCGCCACACCCGCCAGCGGATCCAGACCCCGCGCCCGCAATGCCGCCGCCACGTCCGCCAGCCCCGTCGAACCACAAAGCCCATACCACAGACTGAACCCGAACAGGAGAAACGCCGAAGCCACGCTCCCGAAAAGGAAATACTGCAACGCCGCCCGCACCGCCCCGGGGTTCCGAGGCTGAAACGCCGTCAGCACGTACAAGCACAGGCTCGTCAACTCGAGCGCCAGGAAGATCATCAGCATCTCCCGGCTGCTGACCATCAGGCACATGCCCACCGTGGCCAGCACCATCAAGGCGTAGAACTCGCCCACGTGCGGCGGCGGGTCCGATCCCATCGCGATCAGAACGGTCAACACCGTCAAGCCGACCAGGACCCCCTTGACGACGCTGGTCAGCGGACCCAGCGCCAGAATCCCGCCCCCCCACCGGGCCACGATGGGCACCTGACAGAGCCACGCCAGCCCCGCCAACATGCCCAAAACCGTCAGACCACCCGCCAGCCGCGACCGAAACTGCAGCGGCCGCGATCGCGCCAACCCCAGATCCACAAACAGAACCACCCCGGCGGTCACCGCCAACAGCACCTCCGGCGCCAGCCACCGCAGCATGTCGAGATAAGGCGCGCCGCTCATGACACCCCTCCCCGCCCCAAACCCTCGAGCATCGAGTGCACCGCAGGCACAATCCAGTCCAGCAGCCAGCGCGGATACAAGCCCACCGCCAGCGTCACCGCCATCAGCAACACCGCCCCGACGCGCTCCGGCATCGAAACCGACCCCAGGACCCCCCGACTCCCCGAACCGACCGCCACTCCCGCCCCGCCGGCGAAACCGGGATCGTCGGTGAAGAACGCCGACTGCAGCGCCCGCAGCAGATACGCCACGCCCACCACAATGCCAACCCCCGCCACCAGCGCCGCCGCCGGAAAGGCACGCCACGACCCCACCAACACCTGCAGCTCCGCAACAAACCCGCTGAACCCCGGCAGCCCCATCGACGCCGCGCTCGCAATCACAAACGTCACCGCGGCAAACGGCAGCGCCCGACTCAGCCGCAGGCCCTCGAGCTCGCTCAGATCCCGCGTGTGCGTCCGGTCATACACCATTCGTCCCACAACGCCGAACAGCAGCCCGGCAATGACGCCGTGCGAGAACATCTGCAGCACCGCCCCGCTCACGCCGATCTCGTTCAGCGTCATCAAACCCAACAAGACAAAGCCCATGTGGCTGACGCTCGAATACCCGATCACGAACTTGAAATCGCGCTGCACCAGGGCCGCCAGCGCCCCATACACAATCCCCACCACTGCCAACACCGCAAAGGCCCCCCGCCACACCTCGAGCCCCGCCGGAAACAACCCCATCGCCACCCGCAAACAACCGTACGCCCCCAGCTTCATCACCACCCCCGCCAGCAGCATCGACGCCCCAGTCGGCGCCGCCACATGCCCCGTCGGCGCCCACGTGTGGAACGGCCAAAGCCCCGCCAGAATCGCGAACCCGACGAACACCACCGGGAAAGCCCACCGCTGGAATGCCGCCGGAAACGCGACCCGGCTCAGCGCCTCGATCGAGAACGTCGCCACGCCCGTCTGCTGCGCCGCCACGACGAACGCGGCGATGATCCCCACCAGCACCAGCGCGCTCCCCCCAAAGGAATAGAGAGCCAGCTTCATCGCCCCGTACTCCTTCCGCGTCGACCCCCAGATGGCGATCAGGAAGTACTTGGGGATGATCGCGATCTCGTAGAACACAAACAGCAACAGGAGATCGCAGCTCAAGAACACCCCGTACACCCCCCCGATCAACGCCAGGTAAAACGCGAAAAACGCCGGCACCCGCTCCTCGATGTTCCACGAGAACAGAATCCCCGCCACCGCCGCCACTGCCGTCAGCAGAATCAACGTCACGCTGATCCCGTCCACCGCCAAGTGATAGTCCGCCCCGAGAAACGGAATCCAGGGAAGCCGCGTGATCGTCTCGAGCCCCGCACCCGGCTTGTGCTCGGACACCCCGGCCAGGGCGAACACGGCTCCCAGCAACGCCACGCCCAAGGCCAGCCAGCGGGCCGCTGCCGCGCGCCGTCGCGGCAGGCATGCCAGCACGGCCGCCCCCGCAAAGCTCACATAAAGCGTCCAGGCGAGCATCAGTCCGCCCCTCCCCCCGGGGAACACCCGCCGCCACCGCGATGAACCCGCGATCGCCTCATGGACCCCAGTCCCCTACCCACCGCGTCACGGTGGCCTTGAGCACCCCCAGCAATGCCTGGGGAACAACTCCAATCACCAGCATCAGCGCCATGGCCGGCACCACCGCCAAGAGCTCCCGGCCTCCAAGATCCGCCATCCCCGCCCAACGCGGATTGAGCGGCCCGTGAAACACCCGGTGGAGAAACGTCAGCAAAAACACCGCCGTCAACAGCAGCCCCAACGCCGCGGTCGCCGCCGCCGCCGGCTCGAGAGCGAAGCTCCCCTTGAAAATCATGAACTCGCCCACAAACCCGCTCAGCCCCGGCAGGCCCAGCGAAGCGAATACCGCCGCCCCCATCAGGCCGCAAAACACCGGCACCCGACGCCGCAGACCGCCAAAGTCCTCGATCCCGCGCCGCCCCCCGCTCCGCTGCTCGAGGAACGCCACGAACGCAAAGAGCGCTGCGGCCGTGATGCCGTGGTTGAACATCTGCACCACCACGCCGCCCAGGGCCATCGACCGTTCCGGATCGAGTCGCCCCGCCTCCCCACCCGCGCCAACCGCTGCGAAGATCCCCAAAAGACAATACGCCAGATGGTTCACCGACGAATACGCAAACATCCGCTTCAGGTCGCGCTGGGCAAAGGCCGTCGCCGCCGCAATCACCCCGCCGGCCACCGCCAGCCACAACAGCGGCGCCAACAACGCCCGCGCCTCCGCGCCAAACAACGGAATCAAAATCCTGAGAATCCCATACACCCCCATCTTCGACATCGCCCCCGTCAGCAGCATCGTCGTCCCCGTGGGCGCCTCGGCGTAGGCCGACGGCAGCCAGGTGTGAAACGGCATGACCGGCACCTTGACCGCAAATCCCAAGAACGCCCCCAGGAAGACCAGCCGCGCCAGCGTCGAACCCGACACACCGCCCCAATCCAGGTTCTCCTCGAAACGCGCCGCCCACCCCCCCCGCCCGCCCAGCTCCGCCAAACGCCCGAAGTCAAACGTGCCCGTCGCCAGGAACAACGCGAGAAACGCCAGCAGCAACGCCACGCTCCCCGCCATCGTGTACACGAAGAACTGCGTCGCCGCCGATCCCCGATCCGGTCCGCCCCAGAGCCTGATCAGAAAGAACGCCGGGATCAGACAGAGCTCCCAGAACAGGAACCAATGGAAGAAATTCAGCGCCGTGAAGGTCCCGATCAGGCCCGCCTCGAGCCAAAGCACCAACCCGAAGTACAGCGGCACGCGCTCCGTCAGCGTCCAGGATACCAGCAGCGCCATCGGCACCAGCAGGACCGTCAGCGCCACCATCGCCAGTCCCAAACCATCCACCCCCACCACGTACTCGACCCCAAGACCCGGGATCCACGAGTGACGCTCGACCCACTGCATGCCGCCCTCACCCGGATCAAAACCGGCCCACGCCAAAAACCCCAGCGCCAGCGTGATCAGGCTCACGCCCAGCCCAACCCCCCGCGCCAGCGACCGATGACGAGCCCCCAGGCCCACGAGGAGACAGCCCCCGATCCAGGGCGTCAGCGTCATCGCCGTGAGGATGGGCACCCCGTCGTTCATCGCGTTCCCCACGTCAGCAGCAGAACCAGCAGCACAACCCCCATCGCCAGCGCCCGCAGGTAGCCCTGCACCCGGCCATCCTGAAACAGCGCCAGCCGCCACCCGCCCAATCGCAGGCCGCCACAGCCCCGGTCAAAGCCGAGGTTCACCCCCCACTCGTCAAGGAACCGGCTCACCCAGGCGGCGCCAACCGCCAAAAGCCCCGCCGCCAGCACCAGACCGCCCCATATCCAGCGGTCCACCCAGTCCCCCCACCGCGCCAGGAGGCCGTGCGCTCGCACCACCGTGGCCGCGTAGAACTCGTCCACGCCATACTTCCGCTGCCAGAGTCGGAACGTGGCAGGGAACCGTTGCGCAAACCGGTCCGGCTCGGTCGCCTGCGTGATCGGCCGGCGCCCGTACAGCCACCAGCCCAATCCCATCCCCACCGCCACCACCACCGCCGACAACAGCATCAGCGATACCGCCTCCGGCGCCAGCAACCGGCCCGGATCAAACTCAGCAGGCCTGCCGGTCCAATACGACTCGAGCCCAGGCCACGCCGGCGTCCCCAGAAAACCCAGCCCCACCGCGCCCGCCGCCAAAACCCCAAGCGGCACGGTCATCAGCCTCGGGCTCTCATGCGGCGGATGCGCCGGCTCCCCCTTGCCCGCCCCGCGATGCGCGCCGAAGAACACATAGGCCATCTGCCGCGTCATGTAGAACGCCGTCAGCAGCGCTCCCGCCAGTGCCAGGCAAAACGGCACTTGCGACACCGGCCACGCATGCGCCGCATGCAGGATTTCGTCCTTGCTCCAAAAACCCGAGAACACCACCGGCACCCCCGCCAGCGCCATCATCCCGATCGCGTAAGTGGCGAAGGTCACCGGCATCCAGCGCCGCAAGCCGCCCATCCGCCGGATGTCCTGCTCGCCCCCCACGCCGTGAATCACCGAGCCGGCCCCCAGGAACAGCAGCGCCTTGAAGAACGCGTGGGTGAGGAGATGGAACATCCCCACCGCGACACCGCCCGTCCCCAGGCCCAGCATCATGAAGCCGAGCTGCGACACGGTCGAGTAGGCCAACACCCGCTTGATGTCCGTCTGGGCCACCGCCACCGTGGCCGCAAAAACCGCCGTCACCGCCCCCACCCACGTCACCGCCTGCAGGGCCGCCGACGGCCCGTCGCCGCCCCCCAGCGCCATGAGCGGATAGACGCGCGCCACCAGAAACACCCCCGCCGCCACCATCGTCGCCGCATGGATCAACGCGCTGACCGGCGTCGGCCCCTCCATCGCGTCCGGCAGCCAGACGTGCAAGGGCACCTGCCCCGACTTGCCGATCGCCCCCACGAAAAGCAACAACGCCACCCCCGTCGCCGTCGCCATCCCCAAAATCGTCGTCCGCCCGGACAACAAGTCGAGCGCCCGCGGCTCGAGACATCCCGCGCCCGTGTCGTAAAACAACACCGTCCCGCTCTCCGCATACCACCAGACCAGCCCGAGAAAGAACGCCACGTCCCCAATCCGCGTCGTGATGAAGGCCTTCCTCGCCGCAGCCGCCGCCTCCGGCTTCTGATACCAGAACCCGATCAGCAAATAGGACGCCAGCCCCACCAATTCCCAACACGCAAACAGCAGCAGCAGGCTGTTCGCCATCACCAAGCCCAGCATCGCCCCCGCAAACAACGCCAGAAAACAAAAGAACCGCGTGAAGTTCTCGTCCTCGGCCATGTACCCCACGCTGTAGCTGAAGATCAACAGCCCGACCAGGCTCACCATCACCAGCATGCACGCCCCGAGCGGATCCAACACCCACCCCAGCCGCACCACCCCAAGCCCCGCGTCCAGCCACCGGAAATTCACCGCCGCCGGATTCACACTCCCCATCCCGGACAAACCCAGGCTCACGCCCAGCGCGAGCACCGACAGCACCAGCGCCGCCGCCAGGCTGCCGATCGCCAGCCCCGCCGACATCCGCCGCCAACCCCGGGGCAGCAACGCGCTCACCCCCGCCGCCAGCAGCGGTAGCACCGGAATCCACCACAGATGGTCTCGAATCCACTCCATGCTCAAGACGCCGCCCCGCCTTCGCTCCCGCCGTCCCCGTCCGAATCCAGCTCATCCAGGTTCGTCGTCCGATGGCGCCGGTGCAGCGCAATCACCAGCGCCAGACCCACCGCCGCCTCCGCCGCCGCCACCGCCACCACGAACAATACCATCACCAAACCGTCCACAGGGGCCGGATGCGCACCGTGCCGCCAGAAGGCCACCAGGTTCAAATTCGCCGCATTCAACATCAGCTCGATGCCGATCAGCACCAGAATGGCATTCCGCCGGGTCAACACGCCCGCCAGCCCGACGCTGAACAGCAAGGCCGACAATACCAGGTAATGGTGGAGCGTCGTCATCGGTCATTCCTCATCCTTGCGCCGCGGCAGCGCGATCACCCCCGCGCCAATCAGGGCGGCCGTGAGCAGCAACCCCAGCACCTCGAGCGCCACGACATGCCGCGTCATCAGGGTCTCGCCCATCACCCGCACCGCAGCCACCCAGCCGCTCCCCGCCGGCTGCGGTCCTCCCGCCGCCGGCACCGCCGAGACCACCGCCGCCAAGACCAGCAACGCCACCCCCACCCCAACCGTCCACGGCGCCCACGCCCGCGCGCCCGCCGGAGCCGTCACATGCCGCGTCAGCCCCAGCGCCATCACCATCAGAATCGATACCGCCCCCACGTACACCAGCAACTGCGCGAACGCCACAAACTCGGCTTCGAGGGTGAGAAACACGCCGGCCAGCCCGGCAAAAGCCACCGCCGCCGCCAGCACGCAGTGCACCAGGTTCCGCAGGCTCACCGCCGCCACCGCTCCCGCCAGGGTGATCGCTGACACAATGAGGAATGCCGTCTCCATGCGCCCTCAGTCCGCAAACCGATAAACGCGGGGACCAAACCCCTGGGACTCGTACAAGCCGCGCGCCAGCGCCCCATACCCCAGCCCCAAGATCCCGAGCCCCAACCCCCAGCGCGCCAGCCACGCCCCGGCAAACGACCAGCCCGCGCTGTAATGCCAGCCCGCGGCCACCGCGATGTTCAACAACGCCATCGGCACCAACAACTTCCACGCCAGCGCCATCAGTTGATCCCCCCGCACCCGCGGCAGCGTGCCGCGCAGCCAGATGAACAACGCCACAAACCCGCCCAGCTTCGCAAAAAACCAGAGGTACGACGGCACCCAGTCCAGGAATGACGCCGGCGACCGCCAGCCCCCCAGAAACAACGTGATCCCCAGCCCGCTCACCGCGAACATCCCCAGATACTCCCCGATGAAAAACAAGGCGTACTTGAACCCCGAGTACTCGACCAGGTGCCCGGCCACGATTTCCGATTCGCCCTCCGGCAAGTCGAACGGCGACCGGTTGGCCTCGGCCAGAGCGGCGATCGTGAACAACGCCAGCCCCGCCAGGCCCCACGGCGTCAGCACGTGCCATCGCGCCAGCCACCCGCCCGCCGGCACCGCCTGCGCCTCCACAATCCCCCCCAGCGAGAGCGTCCCCGCCAGCATCACCGCCGGCACCGCCGCCAGCATCAGCGGCAACTCGTAGCTGATCATTTGCGCAATCGCCCGCATCGCCCCCAATAACGCAAACTTGTTCCGCCCCGCCCACCCCGCCATGAACACCGAAAGCTCGATGCACGCCCCCACCGCAAAGAAGTATAATACCCCCGCATCCAGATCCACCGCCGCCATGTTCCGCCCCACCGGCAGCACCGCGTACGCCAACAACACCGGCGCCACCATCGCCACCGGGGCCAGAAAATGCACCACCCGGTCCGCCCCCGCCGGCACCACGTCCTCCTTCGTCAGCATCTTGATGAAATCCGCCATCGGCTGCAGCAGACCCCACGGGCCCACCCGGTTCGGCCCCGGCCGGTTCTGGATCCGGCCCAGGCCCTTCCGCTCGAGCAACACCACCAGCGCAAACAGGCTCATGAACACGCCCATCAGCGCCGCCACCGTCAGCCCCGCCGAAACCCAGGCCTGCCACGCCGGCGGGGCCCAGCCCACCACCGCGTGCTTCAGATTCACGAAAACCTGGTCGATCGCCTCCACCATGCCTCAGCCTCCACCCCCCGCACGCGCCTTCGCCTCGGCCCGCGCCCGCGCCTGTGCGACTTGCGCGTCGATCTCGACCGCCTCCTGCGGGTGAACCGTGCGATGGTACTCGGTCGAACGCACCAGCTGCGACTTCCTCAGCAGCAGCCCGCCAAAGCGGTCCGCAACGGCCAACTCGTACTCGGTGTTCATCTTGATCGCGTCGAAGGGACACACCTCGGCGCAGATCTGGCAGCCCATGCACACCGAACAATCAACGTCGAACACCCGCGGCCGCTTCAGTACCCGGCCCCGCGCATCACGGTCCGCCTCGATGTAAATGCACTGCGGCGGACATTCCTTCTCGCAGATCTTGCACGCCACGCAGCGCAACCCCGCCTCCGGATCCGCCCCGTCATACACCAGCATCGGAAACGTCCGGGCCCGCTCGACCGGCGGCAGCCGCACCTCAGGATACTCGACCGTCACCAGCCGCCGCGGATCGCGATAGCTGCCGATGAAGTTCCGGGCGGTCTCGATCAGACCCTTCACGATGCCCAGACCCACAAGGCGCACGCCCCGGCTCACCGGTCCACCTCCCCCATCACAATGTCGATGCCGCCTAAGATCACGATCGCATCCTGCAATAGCCGGCCCACGCACAAGTCCTCGAGCACGGTCAGGTTGATGAAGCTCGGCGGCCGGATCCGGTACCGATAGGGCGACCCCGACCCGTCGCTGATCAGGTAAAACCCCAGCTCCCCCTTCGGCGCCTCGAGCCGACCATACGCCTCCCCCGCCCGCGGCCGGAAACTCCGCAACCGGCTCCGCGGATTCAGGATCGGCCCCTCGGGGATCCCCGCCAGCGCCTGATCGAGGATCGCCACCGACTCCCGCATCTCGAGCACGCGGATCATGTACCGGTCGTAGACATCCCCATGCGCGCCCAGCGGCACGCGGAATTTGAACCGGTCATAGATCCCGTAACGGTCCGCCTTCCGGAGATCGTAGTTCACCCCGCTCGCCCGCAGGTTCGGACCCGTCACGCCCGCGTTCACCGCCAGCGCCGCACTCAACACGCCCACCCCCTGCGTCCGCGCCATCAGGATCTCGTTCGTCGCCAGCAGATTCTCGAACTCGTCAAGAAACCGCGGCAGCTCCGCTACGACACGCCGGCACTGCTCGATCCACCCCGGCGGCAAATCGCACCGGCACCCGCCAAACCGGAAATAGTTGCACATCATCCGCGCCCCGGTCAGCGACTCGAACAGGTCCAAGACCTTCTCCCGCTCGCGAAACGCATACATGATCGGCGTCCCCATCGCCCCCGCCTCCTGCAGCAGAAACCCAATCAGACAGGCGTGATTCTGAACCCGGGTCAGCTCGGCCGCGATGACCCGGATGTACTCCGCCCGCTCCGGAACCTCGAGCCCGGCCAGCTTCTCGACCGCCAGCGCGTATGCCCAGTTGTTCGTCAGCGAACAGAAGTAATCCAGCCGGTCCGTGTACGGCATCGCCGCCAGATACGACCCGCGCTCCCCCAGTTTCTCGTGGTTGCGATGCAGATAGCCAAAGACCGGCTTCAGCCGGACCACCCGCTCCCCGTCCAACACCACATCCACCCGAAACACCCCGTGCGTCGAGGGATGATGCGGCCCCAGCGACACTTCCAGGAATTCACCCTCCCCGCGAACGGATTCAGCCGCCGGCGAGCGCGTCGCCGAACCGGACGGCGAGGCGTCAGGCGGCCGCTGCTCCTCGATGGCCGCGCCAGCCGACTCAGGCATCAAATCCCCGGTCGACAGCGCCCCGATCAACGCCCGCTCGTCCAAGCCGCCGTTCATCCGCCCCCTCCTACCGGGTAATGCCGACGCGCCTTCACCAGCACATCGTCGTGCGGCGTCGGCTCGTATTCGTAATCGTCCGGCTCGACGTAGTCCTTCCGCATCGGGTGGTCCTGAAAGCCCTCCCACATCAGAATCCGCCGCAAATCGGGGTGCCCCTCGAACACCACGCCGAACAGGTCATAGACCTCGCGCTCCTGGAACTCGGCGCTCCGCCATACCGGCGTCAGCGACGCCACCCGCACCTGGTCCACCCGATTGTCCGTCCGCTGGCGCAGGATCAACGGCCCGTGGCCCAGCCGCATCGAGTACAAATGGTACACCACCTCGAGACACCCCGGCCGCCGCCGCTCGACTATCGACACCACTTCCCGCTCGACGCCGTTGATCAGCCGCCGCAGCCGTACCGGTTCCCGAAGGATCGCCTCGGGCCAGTCCACCCCCGTCACGTTCGAGCAGTAGTCAAACTGCCAGAATGCCTCGTCCCTCAAAACCCGCGCCACCGCCACCGCATGCCCAGGGTCAACCCGCAGCGACGACTGCTCCGCCACCGCCGGATTGGGAACAACCTCGATCGCCGCCCCCGGCACAGCCGCCCCGAGGCGCTCGCGTATCAAATCAAGAGGCTCCATGGGTCGCCTGCGGTCACCGCTGCTCCGATTCGGGCCGCACCTCGGGTCGGGGCCTCCAGATCAACCGGTTCTTCGACGGCACAAGATCGTACGCGCCGTGCTCCGGCACCGGGTACTCCCCCGGAACGCCCGCGTCACAATGCCGCGCCCGACGCGGCCCCCGCGGTCTCTCCCCGGCAATCTGCCGCTGCAGCGCCATCAGCCCGTGCAGCAGAGCCTCCGGCCGCGGCGGACACCCGGGAATATGCACGTCCACCGGCAGAAACCGGTCAATCCCCTTGAGCACGTTGTAGCCCTGCCGAAAGGGCCCCCCGGAAATCGCGCACGCCCCCATCGCGATCACGTACTTCGGCTCCGGCATCTGGTTGTAGAGCCGCACCACCTGCGGCGCCATCTTCTTGGTCACCGTCCCCGCCACAATCATCAGGTCCGCCTGGCGCGGCGAGGGCCGAAAAACCTCGGATCCGAACCGGGAAATGTCAAACCGGGCCATCGACGCCGCAATCATCTCGATCGCGCAACACGCCAGGCCAAAGTTCAAAGGCCACACCGAGTTGCTCCGGCCCCAATTGTAGAGCGCCGACCAGGTGGTGGTGAACACCCCCTGCCGCGCCAATTCGCTCCGCAGTCCTTCGTCCCATTGCATACCGGCAACGCCGTCCGCTCCCTCCCCGCCTCATCGCCACGCCAAAAGACCCTTCTTCCACGCCCAGACCAGGCCCTCCACCAGCAGCAGCAGAAAGATCATCATCGCCATAAACGCCCCCGCTGACACCCCCGTGAACGCCACCGCAAACGGCAGCAAGAACACCGCCTCGACGTCGAACACCAAGAACACCAGGGCGTAGAGATAGTACTGCGATCGGAACTGGATCCAGGCCTCCCCCTTCGACTCGAGCCCGCACTCGTACACCGCGTTCTTCACCGGCCCCGGCTTGGGCGGCGACACCACCGCCGCCCACAACCGCGCCACCAAAACCATGCCGACACAAAACAGCACCCCCCCGGCCAGCAGCAACGCCAGCACGCCGTACGGTGACTCCAATGCCGTCATGGCCTCCTCGACCAGCCTGTGTTCCTCCCGCCCACCTCAGTTCTTCTCCGGCGCAGGCCGGCGCAAGCCCACCGACTGCGCAATGTCGTCGAACTCCTCCGGACTGACCTCCTCCAACTGCTTGCCCCGCGCAGCGAGCTTCTCGTTGATCTTCACCGCCTTCTCCGTCATCGAGGCATGCGTCTCCTCCGTCCCCCCCACCAGGGCGAAGTTCGGCCCGGTGGTGACGCGCTTATGACCATCAGAATCCAGGCCAATGCCCAGCATCATGGCCGATGGACGCTTCTTGCGAGACGGCTTCGACATGCCGCAAACCGTAAGGGCGCCCTCCGGGGCTTCCAAGGGAAAAATACCGTCAGCGATCCGCGGCCCCCTGCACCCGCCGCAGTCAGCGAACGCGGCCACAGATTCAGCCCGCGGCTACAGACGCAGCCCGCGGGTCAGAGGGTCCACCCCGGCCGGTAGGGGCGATGCAGCCACCGGTTGGCCTCCGGGGCGTTGGGAAACCGCAGGTTCGAGCCGTCCCAGGCCAGCTTCCTCTGGGCCCGCACCGCCGCGTTCCCCAGCAGACACGCCTCGGTCAATAGCCCGGCATGATTCACAAAGTCCGACCCGGCCGCCGCACCTCCCCGACAGGCCGCCACCCACTCGTGATAATGCCCCGGCGACCGCGCCAGGGTCTTTGGCGGCCGCTTGTACCCTTCCATCCGCGTCTCCGGCAGCAGGCGATCCCCCATGATCTTTCCGTTCTCCCCGATGTAAATCGTATCCTGCAGCGGATCGTCCGGATCGAGCTCGGGGGGGCGCGGCGGCCGCAGACCGCCGTCATACCAGGAGAGCACGACCGGAGGCAGCCCGCCCTTGGCCGGGAACTCGAAGCGGGCCATCACCCCGAGGGGATAGATCTCGGATCCAAGCCGCGTGCTGCTCGCCTCGACGCTCACCGGATGGCCCAATTGCAGCGCCTTGAACACCGTCGACAGCTTGTGACAACCCAGGTCCCCCAGTTGGCCTGTTCCAAAGTCCCACCAGTTGCGCCAAGTCCACGGATGATACGCCGGATGATACGGCCGCTCCGGCGCCGGCCCCAGCCACGAATCCCAATCCAATCCCTCGGGCACCGGGGGCCTCTCCGGCGGACGCCCCTCCCAGGTCGGCCACGTCCAAAACCGCGCCGAACACCAAACCTGCACCTCCCGCACCGCCCCGATCGCGCCATCCGCGATCATCTCGCACACAACCCGGGCCGCCTCACCGGCCTGTCCCTGATTGCCCATCTGGGTCGCCACACCTGCCGCGCGAGCGGCTTCGGTCATTTGGCGCGCCTCGTACACCGTGTGCGCCAGCGGCTTTTCGCAATACAAGTGTTTCTTGCGCTTCAGGGCCGCCATCCCAATCACCGCATGCGTGTGGTCCGGAGTCGCCACCATCACCGCGTCCACGTCCTCCTTCTCGAGCAGCTCGCGATAGTCGCTGTACGCCCGACATCCCCGGTACGCGCCCGAACGCTCCTGGCGCCCATAATGCTCCTCGACCATCCGCCGCGCCGGCTCCCGTCCGCAAAGCCGCTCCTCCTTCCCCTCGGTCCAATTCCAGGAGAGATACCGTCCCCCTTCCCGATTCACGTCGCACACCGCAACCACCTGGACCTCGGGAAACTCCTGCAGCGCCGCCAGGTTCTGCATCCCCTGGCCGCCCGTCCCTATCCCCGCCAGCGTGAGCCGGTCGTTCGGCGCGGACCGGCCGCCACCCCCCAGAACGCTGGCCGACACCACGCTGAACGCCGCCGCTCCGGCCGCCTGTCGGAGAAAACGCCGTCGCGACGGCAGGCCTGCGGCGACCCGGAAGTCCCGACCCTGGAATCGTGAAGAAGAACGCATCGTGAAACCCTCGACCGCAGCTTCCTGCCCGGATCCATCGCTGTCAACTCCGACCGGCGAGATCAGTGCGCCAGTGCGCCAGTGCGCCAGTGCGCCAGTGCGCCCGTGCGCCAGGTTTTCCCTCGCCCCGCGACGAAGGAGTGGGGAGAGGGATCAAGGGAGAGGGGTTCGGTTGATCGATGAGCGATTGAGAGAACCTGGTCGGGATCGGTCGATTCCCGGTCATGACACTCCGGCGCGCCGCAGCGGGGCCGTGAGCTGGCCCACCGCGCCAGCAACCGGCAAGACGTCACCCTCAGCATTGAAGAACGATCGCCGGTTGAACCCGGCCAAGCCGAGACCCGGCATTGCCTGATACTCGGCCCCCCACCAGAACAAGCCCATGCCTCTGCCTCGAGGGAGGCCTTTCAGCGTTTTGGCGAGCTCGACGACGAACGCGACCTGCCCCTCCGGGCTCGCGGGAATGCCCAGGACAGGCTCCGAGCCCTCCCACGGAAAGGCCGTTTCAAGCGGCATGACCGGCTTGCCATATCGGGAGACGGCATTGGCGAGACACTGATGCAGCGCGGGCACACTGCCGCGCCACCACGGATAGTAACTCTGGCCGATGACATCAAACTCGACTTCCTCCTGCGCGATACGGTCAAAGAACCACTGCGTGGCGCCCCAATCGACGCCCCGGTCAATGTGCAGCGCCACAACCGGCCCGGGCTCGCCCGCTTGACGCGCTGTGCCAGGGGGACGGTGTACTCGAGGTTGTTGATCGCGTTATACGGGTCTGCGGCGGCCTGGGCCGCGCTGCTCGTGAACAGCCGCAGCCGCACGCAGTTCAAACCCCGGCTCTTGAGAATCACCAGAGCGTCCTTCGCCTCCCCTCCCTCCCGATACACGACCCCGCGATCCTCGAAGAACTTCAGATGCGAGAGGTCAGCTCCGGCAAGAAACGCCTCCGCGCCGGCCGCGCCCGCAGTGAAAGCCGCCAGCACGACCGCCCACCCGGAAACCAACCATCCAGCGAGGCGTGCCTCAGACCCAGCCGAGTCCCCAGGCACATGAAGACCCTGCTGTGCCTGCCCACCCTCTCTTCCGCGCCTCGCCAATGTAGAGTCCTCGAAGGCGGGAGGGTGGGTTTGGAACCGAAGGGACCAAACTTGACCTGTTGACTCCATATTCCACAAGTCGAGGACTCCACGCCTTTTCCCAGACTGCGCTGGAAGAATGGGGTCCGCCTGCGGCGAACAGCAGTTCGCGAACGCCGACTCCCGCATCGAGTCCGCGCGCCGGTTCTTCCCTCCCCCTGCGACCCCGGAGCGGGGGGAGTGCCGCAAACAAGGTGACAGACTCATTGTCCCCAGTTCA
>JAKQDD010000085.1 GCA_029556615.1 Verrucomicrobiota bacterium
CCGGGAGTCCACCAGCGCGGTTTTGACGTTCGGGACGAGCGCCCTGGTGGCAGGAGGAGGCTCGCCTGCCGCCGCCAAAGCCCCCGCCAAGCCCGCAACGACTGCCGAGGCCCCCGAAACCACCGCCGATGCCATTAGGAAGGGGGCGGAGGGTGCTCCAAGGAGTGGACCGTACAAGCCCGGTGATGTCCTTCCAGACGGGCGGATAGCTGGCGACGGCCCCGGCGCAGCCTTGCGAGGCAGCACCGGCGGGCGCATGACGCCTGACCAACAGGCTCTGAAGGAACTCGTTGACGATGCCACGTTGGCTGGACGTAAACCGCTTTCTGCCGCAGACGCTGAGACAGTTCTCGACTGGGCAGACGAGGTTTCCTATCCCAGAGCCCGGGCTGGCGCTGGCGATGTCACTACCCCCTCTAACTGGGCTGGAAGGCCCGGTCATCCCCAAGAACCACACATCCACATCCCAGGCGTCGGCAGCGGACACATTCCCGTCGATCCGGGGGTTGCACCGAGAAAGTGAGGTGAGCTCATGGATTACACGGAAGCACTGAAACGTCTGGCAAACCACGCCAACACGCCTATGGACGAGGTCGTGCCTCCCGAGCAGAGCTTGCTCTTTGCCCTGTGGCAGGCCACTAGGACGGCGACGCTGTGCAAGATTGAGGATCGTGTAGCTGATGTCGTGTCGTGCTTTGAGGCCGTGAATGCCCGCCTCAACACGGAGACCCCGGCCGCGTCAACACTGGCCCCGGTAGACATTCCACGTGACCTGACGCTCGTTGTTGGGACATTGATCGCCGGTTGCCAGGAGTATGCATTGCTTTGGCAGGCCCGGTCCCTTTTCTCGGATGAGGAGCGTCGAGAGCTCAATCGGGCTGTCTGGACCATCGCTCAATCTTGGTGTGCTGTTCTCCACGGGGATACTGACGACATCGACGAGTACCTTGAGAATCAATCCGTAACCAAAGGCATCTGAGAGAAGGCGGAGCGTCGTGCCCCGCGTCTGTCTCATTCGGGTCGGACCTTCAATACGATTGCGGTCGGAGTAAGATAAATACCACGCCGGCAACGTGATACGATGAGGAATGAGTGTGGCTGGCGATTAAAACAGGGGGTAAATCCGCCGATTAATCGGCACCTGCGTTGAAAACTCCATCGAGACGCAGTATGTGTATGATGGTGGCGATTGCGTGCAGCCCCTATCGCGGTCGGTGAAAGCGAAGTGATTGCGGATGAGTGAGATACGGATGCAAATATGCGGATAATGCCTCTTAGCCGCGATATTTGTAGCCGAAAACACGGGCTAAGCATTTTCGGAGCCCGCATGTTCCCCGGCGGCGCCGTCGTCGGCTACGCCTGCGGCAATGCGGGCCGCCGCGGCCCCCGAGACCCTCTTCCAGCGCGACCGCAACCGCCAGGTCGTCCGCCAGGTCTCCCCGCGCGGCTCCGTCACCCTCCGCGAATACGACGCCCTCTACCGTCCGCTCAGCACGAGCGTCCTCCTGGTTCCCCCCGATCCGCTCGACCCCGAGGATCCCGGGACGCTGCTGACCACCGCCTACGCCTACGACGCCACCGGCAACGTGGCGACGGTCACCGACCCGCGCGGCAAGGTCACCACGTTCCTCCATGACGAGTTCAACCGCCTGGTGAGCGAGACCGACCCGCTCGGCCATGCCGTCGAGCACGCCTACGGCCTCCACTCCGGGACGGACGTCTTCGGCGACCTCGGCTTCCAGCCCTCCGCCACCACCGACCGCAACGGCATCGTCGAGGAGACCGTGCGCGACGCCGCGTTCCGCGTCACCGCCCGCAAGCGCGACGGCGTCCTCCTCGAGACCATCGTGCCCGACGGCCTCGGCAACCCGCTCGCCGTCACCCGCCACAACGTGGACAACGCGGGCGCCCCCGCCGACCAGCTCACCGAGTATGTGTACGACGGGCTCAACCGCCGGATCCTGGAGACCGTCCACCTGGACGGAGAGACCGCCCTGGTCACCGCCACCGCCTATGACAAGGCCGACCGCGTCGTCCTCGTCACCGACCCCGAGGGACACAGCGTCCAGAGCGAGCATGACGGCCTCGGCCGCAAGGTCCGCCAGGTGGTCAACCTCGACGACGACCCGCAGTTCGACGAGGCCGGCCACATCCTCGCCGCCGCCGCCGACATCGAGACCCTCTTCGCCTACGACGCCAACGGCAACCTGCTCTCCACCACCCTGGCCAACGACACCGGCAGCGGCAACCAGGTCTCCCAGTCCGCCTACGACGCCTGGAACCGGGTGATCTCCGCCACCGACGCCGAGGGGTTCACCGAGCACTACCGCCACGACCTCGACGGCAACCGGACGGCCGTCGTCGACCGGCGCGGCAACACCACGGTCACCGTCCACGACCGCGCCAACCGCCCGGTCACCGTCGTC
>JAKQDD010000091.1 GCA_029556615.1 Verrucomicrobiota bacterium
CGCGGAGGGTGTGGACGTAGGGGCTCGTGGTGCCGTAGAAGGCCACGGCGCGCTCGACCAACTCGGGGTCGGAGGGGGTGACCGGGGCGGGGACGCGCACGAGGAGGTGGATGTGGTTGGACATGAGGCAGTAGGTGAGGATCTCGATGCCGCTGAAGGCGGCCTGGTGCCAGAGCAAGTGCCGGAGCTTCTCCTTTTCGAGCTCACCGAGCAGCCGTTCCTCGCCGACGATCCGCGAGATGCAGTGATAGATTGCTCCCCGCCCGCTGATTCTGATACGAGCCATGCGCATGGGAAACCTCCTGTCGGCTGTTTGCCTCCTTGACGGCCCCCACTACAACCCGAGCGGACGCACCGCGTCAACGGTGAACTGAAGACTATGAGTCTGTCACCTTGTTGACCCCCGAGCGGGCGCACCGCGTCAATCGTGAACTGCCGATAATTAGCCTGTCACCTTGTTGACATCCCCGAGACAGACGACAGAGGTCGAACGGAGTCGCGGGGTCCCCTGTCCGCCCCCCCGCAGTCAGCGTCCGCGGGTGTCTTGCGTTGGCGTTTTCCCGGAGTGACGCTACACTCCCCACCATGACCAAACGCACGGAACGGCTGCGGCGCGAGAGCCTCGACGCCCGCCCCGCTCTCACCGCCGAGCGCGCCCGCCACATCACGGAGTTCTATCGCGCCAACGAAGGGCGCTATTCCGTCCCGGTGATGCGGGCCCGGGCCTTCCTCCATCTCTGCGAGCAGAAGACGATCTGGATCGGCGAGGGCGAGCTGATCGTCGGTGAACGCGGTCCCCGACCCAAGGCCGTGCCCACCTTCCCGGAGCTGACCTGTCACAGCCTCGAGGATCTCGAGATCCTCAACGCCCGCCCCAAGACGCATTACGACGTCGATGCCGAGTGTCTCCGCATCTATCGGGACGAGGTCATCCCCTACTGGCGCGGGCGGTCGATGCGCGACAAGCTCTTCGAGCAGTTGCCAGCCGATTGGCGGGAAGCTTATGCCGCCGGCCTGTTCACCGAGTTCATGGAGCAACGCGCGCCCGGCCACACCGTCCTCGACGGCAAGATCTACTCGAAGGGCCTGCTCGATTTCAAACGGGACATCGCCGACGCGGTGGCGAAGCTCGACTTCCTGAACGACCCTCGGGCGTATGACAAGCGGGAAACCCTGACCTCCTTCGCCATCGCCTGCGACGCGGCGATCCGGTTCGCGGAACGCCACGCCGAGCTGGCGCGCGCGCGCGCCGCCGCCGAGTCCGACCCTGTTCGCCGGGCCGAGCTCGAGAAGATCGCCGACGTCTGTTCCCACGTCCCCGCCCATGCGCCCCGCGATTTCCACGAGGCGCTGCAGTCCTACTGGTTCTGTCACCTGGCGGTCATCACGGAGCTCAACGGCTGGGACGCCTTCAATCCGGGGCATCTTGACCAGCATCTGTGGCCGTTCTATCAGCGCGGTCTTGCGGACGGCACCCTCACCCCGGCCGCCGCCCGCGAATTGCTCGAGTGCTTCTTCATCAAGTTCAACAACCATCCGGCCCCGCCCAAGGTCGGCGTCACCGCCGCCGAGAGCGGCACCTACACCGATTTCGCGAACATCAACATCGGCGGCCTCACTCCCGAGGGCGCTGACGGCTCGAACGATCTCTCCCATCTCCTGCTCGATATCGTGGATGAGATGCACCTGCTCCAGCCAAGCTCCAACCTCCAGCTCTCCCGCAAGAGCCCCAACGCCCTCCTCGAACATACCCTCCGCGTGCTGAGCAAAGGGTACGGATTCCCCAGCCTGTTCAATGCCGACGCCGTCGTCGAGGAGCAGCTCCGCCAAGGCAAGAGCCTCGAAGACGCCCGCGCCGGCGGCTGCAGCGGCTGCGTCGAGGTGGGGGCTTTCGGCAAGGAAGCCTACATCCTCACCGGCTACTTCAACATGCCCAAGTGTCTCGAGCTTGCCCTCCACGACGGCCTTGATCCCATGACCGGCAAGCCGCTCGGTCCCCGCACCGGTGCCCCCGAGACCTTCGCATCCTTCGAGGATCTGTTTGCCGCCTACCGCACCCAGTTCCGCCATTGCCTCGAGATCAAACTGCGCGGGAACCAGCTCATCCAGCGCATGTACGCCACCCTCATGCCCGCCCCGTTCCTGAGCGTGCTCACCGACGACTGCATCCGCAACGGCCTCGACTACAACGCCGGTGGCGCCCGCTACAACAACACCTACATCCAGTTCGTCGGGCTCGGCAGCCTCACCGACAGCCTCAGCGCCCTACGACAAACCTGCTGGAACGGGACCCATCCCTCCCATCGGCCCATTCCCCTCGCCGAGATCGTCCCGATCCTCGATGCCGATTTCGCCGGCCAGGAACCCCTGCGCCAGCGGCTCACCCACAAGACCAGCAAGTATGGCAACGACGACGATGCCGCCGACGACCTGATGGTGCGCATCTTCAACACCTGCATCGAGGAGCTGGATGGCCGGCCCGATGCCAAGGGCGGCCGGTACCGCGTCGAAATGCTGCCCACCACCTGCCACGTCTACTTCGGCGCCATGACCGGCGCCATGCCCGACGGCCGGCGCGCCCACCGCCCGCTCAGCGAAGGAATCAGCCCCGTCCAGGGCGCCGACCGCCGCGGGCCCACCGCCGTGATCAAGAGCGCCGCCAAGATGGATCATGTCCGGGCCGGCGGCACCCTGCTGAACATGAAGTTCACGCCGGCCCTCGTGGCCACCGACGACGGCATCCGTCATTGGGCTCACTTGGTCCGCACCTACTTCAAAATGGACGGCCACCACGTCCAGTTCAACGTCGTCCGCGCCGACACCCTCCGCCAGGCCCAGGCCAACCCGGCCGAACACCGCGATCTCATCGTCCGCGTTGCTGGCTACAGCGACTACTTCTGCGACCTCTCCCGCGATCTGCAGGACGAAATCATCGAACGCACCGAGCACCAGGGGTTCTGACCCGCCCGAGTGTGGTGTCTCACCAATGGCTGGTGCTTCGTTGCGCCCAAAACGGCCTGGGCCGCGAAGCGAGGAAGGAGCATCCACGCAGCGGGCTGTGACTGACGAGCGACAAAGCCCCGGGCCGTTTTCGGCGCAACCCTCCGGGCCGCAGTCCTTTTCGGCCCCCGCTTCGTTGCTCGCTCCCTACAGACCTCTTCGGGTATGCTCGTCGCTCGCGCCTCGTGGAAGCCGAAAAACCCTCGCGGCGAAGCTCCAGCCATTGGTGGAGACAATGAGTCTGTCACCTTGTTTGCGGCACTCCCCCCGCTCCGGGGTCGCAGGGGGAGGGAAGGACCGGCGTGCGGACTCGATGCGGGAGTCGGCGTTCGCGAACTGCTGTTCGCCGCAGGCGGACCCCTTTTTCCCAGCGCAGTCTGGGAAAAGGCGTGGAGTCCTCGACTTATGAAAGTTGATGCGATTAGGTCAAGTTTGGCCCCTGCGGTTCCAGGCCATCCCTCCTTCCGTCGAGGACTTTACGGCGGCGGCGGCACCCCCGGCCGGACGCACTCGCCCAGAATCCGCTGCGGCGGCGGATAGTCCCCGCAGCCGTCCTGGTCGAAGTCAACAAACGTCACGACCTCGTCCGGGTTCGCTCCAAAACTGACCGGGTCCAGGACCAGCCCGCCGTTCATGTTGAAGTCCAGGATCTGGAGGCCGCTGAGATCGCCCTGGGCGGAGAGCACCCCATCGCCGCTAATCGCAATCATCTCCGCAAACGAGTCGCCCGTGCACTCGGCTCGTCCTCCGGCCACGCTGAACGCGCCGGCATACTGGTTGCCGCGGCTGGTGTAGTTCCCTGAAGACCCGGCGTTGCCCAGGAAGGTCTGGCCCGTGATCTGGTTGCCCTCGAGCGTCATTTCCCCGTCCTCGACGTCCACGCTGAACTCGGCGTACTCGCCGGTGAGCCCGTTGTTTTCGAGGGCCGCCGAGCGCGCGACCGTGACGCCGAAGAGGCTCATGGGTCCGGTCACGCGGCAGTCGGTCACCGCGGCGTCGGCGCTGTCGATCGTCAGGCTCGGCGCCAGGCCGCCGTTAATCCGGATCCGATCGGCTGTGACCGACTGGTCTCGATCGTCGTTCTGGATCAGGACGCTCCCCTCCGCCAACACGACGTCCCGGACCACAACCGGGCCCGCGACATTGCTCACGTGCAGATCCCCCTTGCCGTCGAAAACACAGCTCTCGATCGTCACTGGGACCGGCAGGTCGAACACGTTGATTTCCCGAAGACCGGTCTTCACGTCGCGCACGAGGATCTGCGGCTCACCGATGCCGGCCAGGCCCGGCGACGCCAGGCCCGCCCCGAGTGAGCCCACCACTGAGCCCGGATCCTCCGGCCCCCAGCACTCAATGCTCCCGCCTGAGAGGAAATCGCACCCAAGGAACTCGAGTGTCACGACGCCGATGCCCTGGGGCGCATCCAGCTCGAACCCGGGTCCCAGCGAGCCGGCCTGATACCGGCCGGATACCGTGGCGCGCACATGTTCGTTCTCGACGGACACCCCGCCCTGAAGGAGCGCCCCGTGCGAGTCGACGTCCAACACCCCCTGGTGGACGGTAAACGAGGCCTGGCCGCTGAGCTTGACCCCGTCGCCGAAAGTCCAATGGGTCTCGCCATGGAGCGAGGCGATCAAGTTGAGCCCGTTCACCATCGCCAGGTTCGCGTAGAACCGGGAATTCTCGTTCTCTGCGAGGTCAAAGCGCATGTTGGCTCCCACTGTCGTCCGCTGCAGGTCAACGCGCGTCTCCTGGACGCTCACGCCGCCTCCGGCGCTGGCGGCTACTTGCAGGTCGCCCCGGGTTTTCGAGTCGCTCATCTCGACCCGGCTCTTTCCCGCGCCCAGCGCCAGATTCAGAACGTCCGCCTCGAAGTACCGCAGGAACGCCGTGAACTCACCGATCCCCGACACCTGGAAGCTGGTGTCAAGCGCCACACTGTTCTCGAGGGTCAGCTGGGGATTGCCGACCGCGTTCCCCTGGAACTCGAACGCGTCGGCGTCCCGCAGGCCGCGGATCGTGAACCGGCTGTCCAGAAGCAACGAGGCCTTGATCCCCGTGCGCTTGAACAGCTCGTCGCTCAAGGACACTTCCCCACCCACCGATCCCTGCAGGTCCAAAGCGAAGGAAGGCCCCCGGTTCTGCGTAAACAGCAGTCCCGAGCCCGTGCCCAAGGTGCCGCCCACGACGACGTCGAGCGCCCCCAGGAACGTGTTATGTTCCACCACGCTCACCGAGCTTCCTCCGCCCGAGGCCGGCCGCGGGCCCGAACCAGTCAATCCCACCGCCCCCCCGCCAGCCGGCCCCAACGCCACCTGGGTCCCCGGCAGCGTGTTGTGCCGCAGGCGAAACCTCAGCGGCGAATGAAACACCACGCCCCCGGCGTTCTCGATCGTCAGCCCCCGGAAGTCCAAACCCCGGCCGGCCGTCACCATCAGCGGGGCCGAGCCGGGCCCCGAGAGCTTCGCCTTGCCCTGAAACCCGTCCGCCACGTCGATCGTCACGCCTGCCGACACGTCGAGGACGGCGACGGCGAGCACCCGCTCCGTGGCGATGAGCACACGGCCCAGCTGGCCTACCGGCACGGCTCCGTTCAAATAAGCGACGGCCTCCGGCAATTCGCGATACTCGGTGAGGCTCCCCGGCGCAGGCGTGTCCACCACGGTCACCGTGAGCGCGTAGTCCTCCTGGGCCGGATCGGTACCCGCGCGATACTCGTCCAGGTTCATCCGGCCGTCCTCATCGGGGTCCCCGCCCGCATCGGCCGGGTCCAAGGGATTCAGCAGGCCCGGCCGGCGCAGCTCGTAAACATCGTCCATGCCGTCGGCATCAGTGTCCAATGGAGCCGCCTGCGGCACCTGCCGGAGCCGATAGAACAACGCCCGGGCTGTGGGCGGCGGACCGTCGAGCAGAACGGCGACACCGGCCTGCCCGAGGGCCAATTTGACCGGTGTGCGAATCTGGCGGACCGCGTTACCCCGCTCGAGAACGAAATAGGCGGTGGCTTCCGAGAGGTGTTCGATTTGCACTTCGCCTGTCGGCAGCACCCGCACGCCGGAGAGGATAAGATCCTGGGCGGAGGCGGTCAGGATCAGGAGGCTCGCCAGGAGAATCGATGCACCTCGAAACCTCCGCAGTGGCGGCCGAAAGAACGCAAATCTGTCCATGGCGGCTCCCCGGGTTCGAGCGGGCCACACGCCGACCCCGCCGGTCGTCAACCTGTGGACCGCAGGATGCCAGTATGCCCGGATCCCGCTGGTCATTCAAGGTGAAAGGCTGTTCCGCGCGGGGGGGGCGTGTCTGTAGCCGCGGGCGCTGACCGCGGCGGGTGCAGGGGGATGCCCCGCCGGCTCCTTTCGAAGGTTGCAAGACAGGGTTCCGGAGGCTTGAGTTCAGGGGAATGCACCATGATCCGTTGCCTGCCCGGTCGGGGGAGGACGGGATGAACGGGATGAACAGGATGGACCGAGAGGATAGGGGGACAGTTTCAGAGTTGCCCCGCATCCTGTCGATCCTGTCAATCCCGTCTAAAAGCGCGAGGGGATGAAAGAGGAGCATGCCCCGGCCCGTAGTCCTCTCGAACTGCCCCCCGACCCCCCGAACGGAGTTGACTTGGCTTGTGACCGTTGCTATTGGGATTGTGTAATCTGGACAAGCGTTGGATCCAATGACCTCCTGCCTATGAAAACGATCCTTGTGAGCCTGGGCGTACTGGTCGCCGTTGCCGGCCTGGCACGGGCTGATTTTGTGTACGTGACCGCAACAACCTCGAACTGTACGGACACGGTGAACTGCCGGCTTAATGAAGATGTCAATTACTACGGCGGGTACATCTACAACGAGAACGGCCTCGGCAACTTCACCACAGCCGTGTCGCTGGCTCCGGGCAAACCGCCGACCGCCGGCGCGCGCTACTTCAGCACGTCGTTTGTGAATGCCTCGACGCCGGACACGGGCGTCACGATCAGTCCGACCCTGGGAATCCCCGGGGGTGTCTATCGCATCTATCACGTGTTCAGCTCCGCCGCAGGGAACGTCAGCACGAACGTCGTGCTCGGCGTGACCGCGATTGCCGACTGCACCCTCTCGTTCACGAGCACGGACAAGTTCCAGTCCCAGTACGGTGCGGCCACCGGCGGAATGAACTCGTGGCAGTTCCTGGGCTACCTCACCTGCGCCCCGGGCATGTCGACGCCCGTCATCAACTTCTTCTGGGAGAGCGGCGACGTCGACGCCGGCGCCCAGAAGCGGTTGCTGGTGGACACCTTCCTGTTCGTCAGCGACACCTGCACGGACGTGGCGCCGGTGGGCATCTCGGGTGCCTACTCGATCACCTCGACGACGGTCACCGTCACCGGCATCGACACCGCCGCCACCGCCCTCAAGGTCTATCAATACACCGGCGGCGCGTGGGCGAAGGTCGGGGAGCGGACAACGTCGATCACCAATGCCACCCTTACCGTCCCCGTCAGTGGCCTCGTCCTGAACGCCCAACTCGCTGCAACCCAGACCCTCAACGGCCAGGAGGGCTGCCTCTGGGGCGTGCCCACGGGCGTGATGGTCGGCAGCGCCAACCCCCGCGTGCGCCTCGCCCTCAGTCTCCGCGAGACCCCGAGCACCGGCCCCGCAGGCACCCCGGGCGTGATCACCGGCTCGACCACGGCCAATATCCACTTCCTGGGCGTCACCAACCGGTTCACGGCCGCGCCGGGCAACCCGGGCGTCGTCATCCAGCCCACCCCAGGCTGGCAGGAAATCACGTTCGACGCCGGAATCCAGTCGGTGGGCGATTCCTCGGATGTGCAGGGAACTCTGGCCTCGGCCATCGGTCAAGTCGGCTATGGCGCCTATGAGACGGTCACTCTCCAGGTCTATGCGTTCCGGGTGGTCCCGCCCGACAGCGTCATGATCTTCTCGAGCACCCCGGCCCAATCCGAGCTCAAGACCAGCACCGACTCGTTCCTGGTCGACTGGTCGTGGCAAGCCGTGCCCGATGCCGACGGCTACCGCCTGCTGCGCGACTGGAACGGCGGCGGTTATGCCGAGTACATGGACGTCGTGGGCGCGACGACGGTCCGGGACAACAACACCGCCTGGGCCTACGGGGGCGAGGTCACCCCAAACCGAGTCCAGACGGGCCCCTCGGTGAAATGGAACACCGTCGCCAGCGATCCCGATGCCGTCGGCTGCATCTCCTGCCTGCGGAGCAACTGGTACACGATCGATGCCCTAGCCTTCGCCATTGATGACCTCACGTCGAGCGGGCCGCATGATATCTACATCGACAGCATCAAGAACGGCGACACCGTGTTCTACGGGTTCGAAGAGGTGCCCGCCGGCACGACCGACTTCGGGTTCCGCACCCCGAGCTTCTCGGGGAGCACGAGCGGCAACCTAGCCGGCAGCCCCAACTCCGCGGTCGTCGTCAACACCGCCGCCTACGAAGGGACCAAGTCGATGCGGATCCAGTGGGCCTGGAACGGGACCGTTAACACCAAGTGGCTCCGCTGCACCGCCTACAACGTCGGGAACCCGCAGGTGAACATCAACCACCCCATCATCATCCGCTTCCTCTACCAGCCCGCCGGCGCCGAATTGCCGCCCGCCCCGCCTGCACCCAGCCTCACGGCCGCACGCGAGGGAGACCAGACAGTCCTGCACTGGCCCGGAACCCATCGTCTGCAGACGGCCCTCGAGGTCATCGGTCCTTACACCACAATCCCGGGCATCACCAACGCGCCGTACTTCAACACCTACCCTGACCCGCAGCGGTTCTTCCGTCTGGTGGATTGACAAGGCCGCGCCAGACCGACCGCTACCCGCTGCATCAGCCGGGCGGAATGGCGGTGCGCACCCCCGGGGGTGCGCATCGCGTGGCGCTTGCGAGCCTCGTTCTGGGCGTGGCGCTCTCCGCCGCCGCGGAGGATGAGGCGGCTTTCCATCCTTTCCGACAATCCGCCGAGCCGCCCGAGGCTGAACAGGCTGCGGTACCAGCCGCCGCCGCATCGCCGGCCGAAAGCCCGGCAGCCGTCGGCGCCACCGGTGTCGCCGCACAACCGACCGGCGCGCTGACTGGCCGCATCGTCTTCACCTCCGGCGGTCATGGATGGACGTGGACCGCCAACGGCTGGGTGACGCAACGCGGCGTCAACAACCAGATGAACGAGGACACCGGGAACCTCGATCAGATGACCCTGTTCGTCGCCTACTGCTTCAACGCCGGCGCCACGGTCATTCCCTTGCGCCCTGTCGGCTACCAGGCCCACGAGGTCGTGCTCGACAACGACAGCCCGGGCGTGACGTTCGCCGGGTCGTGGTCGGATAGCACCGCCACCGTGTATTACGGGACGACGGGCGATCTGCCCTATCGCTTCGCCACTGCGGCATCCACGGAGACGGCCGTCGCCACGTACACGCCCAACATTCCCGCCACCGGGGACTACCCCGTGTACTGCTGGGCCGCGCACGGCGCCAACCGGGTGCGCCAACTCTACCGGATCTTCCACACCGGCGGCGAAACCCAGGTCCGCATACCCCATGACCGCGTCGGCAAAGGCTGGGTCTATCTCGGCACCTACCGGTTCCGCGCAGGAACCGATGCCGCCGCCGGGTCGGTGCGAATCAGCAACCGACTCGAACCTGGCGCCGCCAGCGGAGTCGTCATTGCCGACGCCATCCGTTTCGGCAACGGCTTCGGGGACGTCAATCGCGGCACCGGGGTCTCGACCTACCCGCGTGAGGAGGAGTGCAGCCGCTACTGGGTCCAGCGGATGGTCGGCCCCGGCCAGGACCCGGCTCTCTACGACGGCGCCGGGGATGACTCGAGCGACAACGTGGGCACCCCGCCGCGCATGGCCGCGGAAATGAACCGCAGCGAGAGCGGCACCGCCGCCTCCCGCGTCTACGTCGGGTTCCACTCGAACGCCGGCGGCGGCCGCGGCGCGATCGGGCTCTACAACAACGAATCGCTCTTCCCGGGCACCAGTACGTCCGCGCGACAGATCACCCTCGCCCGCCTCCTGGCCCGCGAGGTCAACGACGATCTCGTCGCGCTCAGTTCGCTCCTCGAAACCCCATGGCACAACCGGGGCGATAATCTCGTCTACGCCCGCAGCGATTACGCGTTCGGCGAAATCCGCGGCGACGCCCTCGATTACGAAATGGACGCCACGATCGTCGAGGTGGCGTTCCATGACAGCGATCCCGACGCGCGCCTGTTGCGCGATCCCAAGGCGCGAACCTGGTGCGCGCGGGCGGTCTGCCACGGGCTCGTCCGGTACTTCGCCCAGTATGACGGCGCCTCGCTCGTCTTCCTCCCCGAGCCGCCCGCGGATCCCCGGGCCGGGGACGGAGCCGATGGCATCCGGATCTCGTGGTCCCCGCCCCCGAGCCAGGCGGGCAGCGGTGTGCCCACCGCTTACCGGGTGTACCGATCCACTGATGGCTACGGCTTCGGATCACCGGTCAGCACCACGGGCACTTCGATCCTGCTCACCGACGTGCCGCTTGATACCCCCGCCTTCTTCCGCGTCACCGCCGTCAACGCCGGCGGCGAGTCACTCCCCTCCGCCACCGTCGGCTGCCGCCGCGCCTCGAACCCGGCCCAGTCCCGCGTACTCGTGGTCAACGGATTCACCCGCCTCGATCGTACGCTGAACCTCCGTCAGACCCTGACCCCCTCCGCCTATCGTCCCCCGGGCCACGACCAAAACACCGGCGCGGCAGACCGCGTCGTTCCGGCTCGGGCCAACGCGTTCAACTACGTCGTCCCCCACGGCGAGGCGATCGACGCCTTCGGCTGGCCCTTCGATTCGTGTCAGCGACGCCACGTCGCAGACCGCACGATCCGGCTCGACGACTACGCGGTCGTCATCTGGGCCAGCGGCAATCAGTCCACGGCGGGCCGCACCTTCACGGCGTCGGAACAATCGGCCATGACCGCGTTCCTCGCCTCCGGCGGCAACGCGTTCGTCAGCGGCGCCGAAATCGCCTGGGACCTCGACCGGGACTCGGGCCCCGGCGCCAGCGACCGGGCTTTCCTGCACCAGCAGCTCCACGCGCGGCTCGGAGGCGATGCCAACGACGATGCCGGTAGCTACACGGTCATCCCCGCCGCCGACTCGATCTTCGCGGGCAGCGCCAATGGTCTTTTTGACGATGGCAGCCGCGGCCTCTACTGGGTGGGGTATCCCGACCGGCTGACTCCTGAAGGGGCCGGGGCCTCGACGGCCCTGCGGTACGCCGGCACCACGGGGGCTGCGGCCGTGGTGCATCCCGGCACCGCCGGCGGCGGCCGGATCGTCTACTTCGGTTTCCCGTTCGAGACCCTCACCAGCGCGGCCATCCGCCGCGCTTACATGGCGGACGTCCTCCGGTTCCTGAGCCGGCCCGCCCGCCTCGAAATCCTCGGTCTGGACAGCGACGGCCGCCTCCAGGTCCGCCTCGCCGGCGAGCCCGGATTGACCTACGAGATTCAACGCTCCGTCGGGGGCGGCCCCTGGATCACCGTGGCCCGCGTCTTGAACGCTTCGGGGACTGTCGACTTCGCCGACACCGTCGTCGACACGACCCCGGTGTTCTATCGGACCCTACTCGAGCCCTGATGGAGAGTCCTCGACGGCAGGTGGGGAGGCTTGGAACGGCAGGGGCCAAACTTGACCGAATCGCATCGACTTTCACAAGTCGAGGACTCTGGCTATACCGTCAACGGTGTCGGATGAACCCAGGGGGCACGATAAGCCCGCTGCAGCAGCTGATTGGCCTCGGCATCGCCGCGCACCTGCCCCTGCGCGGGGTCCCATACCAGCCCGCGCCCGAGCTTCTGCGAAAGATTGGCCAGGATGCAGGCAATGGTCGAAATGCAACCCTGCTCGATGTCCGCCACCGGCCGGCCGCGGGAGACCGTGGCCGCCAGCAGGTCTTTCATGTGGCCGCGGATGGCCGACGCGCAATGTTTCTCGAGGTCTTTCTCGGTCTGGTCCTCGGGGTACTTGTCGTACTCGTAGAGCGGCTCGCCGTGGGCGGCCTTGCCGTCGCCGACCGGAGTGAAATCGTAGCCGAACACGCTGGCCTTGAGCGTGCCTTTGTCCCCGTAGAACGTGGCGCTCCACGGGTACTTCGGATCGGGCGAGGAACCCCAGGTGCGGTGCGTCCAGACCACCGGGAGCGTGCCGAAATCGAACGTGGCCACCTGGGTGTCGGTGATGTTCGCCTTGCTCGCGGTGTCGACCAGGATGCCGCCCGCCGAGGCGACCGACCGCGGCCAGCCCAGGTCGAGCATCCAGCGCACCATGTCGAGCATGTGGATGCACATGTCGCCGACAATCCCGTTGCCGTACTCCATGAACGCCCGCCAGCCGCGCGGATGCGTCCAGGTCGTGAACGGCCGCATCGGCGCCGGGCCGGTCCAAAGCTCGTAATCCAGATGCTCCGGCGGGGCGATGTCGGGCGGGTTGCCCTTCGCTCGCATGTGCCAGTAACAGCAGATCTCGACATGGGAGATCTTGCCGAGGCGCCCTGCCTGGATGAGATCGTTGCGGGCCTCGATCAGGTGCGGCGTGCTGCGCCGCTGGGTGCCCACCTGGACCACCCGCCCGTGCTTGCGCGCCGTCGCCAGCATCGCCTGGCTCTCGACAATGTCCACGCTCGTCGGCTTCTGGACCCAGACATCGGCGCCCGCCTTCACCGCCTCGATCATCGTCAGCGCGTGCCAGTGATCCGGCGTGCCAATCAGGACCAGGTCGAGGTCCTTCTCCTTGAGCATCTCGCGGTAATCGCCGTAGGTCCGGGGTTTCTTGCGGGAGACCTGCCGCGTGGCGACCAGGTCCGCCGCCTCCGCCACCATCTTGCGGTCGACGTCGCACAGGGAAACCACCTCGACGGGCGCCACCTGGATCAGCCGCAGCAGATCGCACTTGCCGTACCAGCCGGTGCCGATCAGCCCGACGCGCTTCTTGAGGTCGAGAACCTCGGCGGCCCGCGGACGAAGCACCGTGAACGCGGTGGCCGCCGTGCCGAGATGGAGGAATTGACGACGGTTCATGCGTTTTCCTTGGCATAAGCGGCCCCAAAACACAAGCCCTAGCGAGGCGCGCCTCAGACCCAGCCAAGTCCGCGATCCCATGAAGCTCTCCTGCCTTTCCGGACCCCCTCTTCCGCGCCTCGCTAATGTAGAGTCCTGGAAGGCAGGGGGGTGGGGTTGGACTGCGGTAGGGCGGGCAGTCCCTCGCCCGCCGCCTCGATCAGCACGCGAACCATCTCCGCTGCGGCGCGCTGGGGACAGCGCCCCCCACCCGACGCACCGTTTTGACGTTTACTTGACGACGAAGCCCGGGTAGACAGCAGGCGTGGCCCAGCACGTCGCGCCTCAGAGCAATCAAATCCCTGGCGAGGCGCGCCTCAGACCCGATGAAGCATGCAGTCCCGAGAAACCGCGGGGGGCAGCGGGGAACCCTGTCTCCGCGCTTCGCTCTGCCAGACTCCCCGCCGCCCGTCTTTCATGAAATCAACACCCGATCGTTGGAAGCACTTTCAGTACCGCGGCGACGCCCGCGGCATCGGCCAACTCTACGAGGAGTATAATGTCGACGGCTTTCTCTCCGCGCGCGAGGCCGGCCAGCGGGAGTGGGGTCACTCGATGCGCGATCGCCTGCTCAAGGACGGCGTCCTCCTCAACGAGGTCCTCTCCCCGCGCATCTACCGGATCGTCCGGTCGGTCCAGGAGACGCTCGCCGTCGAGGGGACCTTCGAGGTGTTCTGCGTCCGGGACGCCGACGTCAACGCCTTCGCCCTCCTCGATCATTCCTCCGACCAGCCGCGGCACCTCGTCGGCATCACCTCCGCCGCCCTCGAACACCTCGAGGACGACGAAATCTCATTCCTCCTCGGGCATGAGCTCGGCCATTTCCTCTTTGGCCACAATCGCCTGTTGGGCCTGTTAAACCAGGACGAGCGGGTCGAGAAAGTCACCGTTCTGCCCTACCTGGGGGAGTGCCTGTTCCTCCGGTGGCGCAAGACCAGCGAAGTCAGCGCCGACCGGCTTGGCCTCGTGGCCAGCGGCTGCTTCGCCGCCGGCGCGCGCGCCCTGGTCAAGGCCGGCTTCGGCCTGAGCGACCGGAACCTGGACGTGAACGTCGACTCCCTGCTGCGGCAGATCGAGGCCATCAAGGACAAGCCCGAAATCATCGAGGCCGCCTACCGGTCGCACCCGCTGCTCCCGCTGCGGCTCAAGGCCCTCCACCTGTTCTCTGAGGCCCTCAACCAGGGCGACAAGGCGGACCTTGCCGCGGTCGACGACCAGATCGACGCGCTGTTCGAGTGGTTTCGGCGATACCCGCGCCGGCCTCTGGCCGAGGCCGTCATGCGCATCGTCGCCCTCGCCGGCATGCGGATCGTCGGCGTGGAACGTGAGATCGACGAGGAAGAGGTTCGCACGGTCATTTACATCCTGCACGGCCACTTCACGGACACGCCGGAGGCGGAGCTGGTGCTCGACCCCGACGAGCGGGACCGGCGCTGGCGCGCGGCGCTCGAAGTCCTGGCGCGCGAGGGCGACGATTCCGACCGCGGCTTCATCATCTCGCGGCTGGCGGACATTGCGCTCGCGGACGGCAAGCTGCTCGAGTCCGAGGCGGGGGTGATCCTCGAGATTGCGGAGCAGATCGGGATGTCGCCGCGGATGGCGTACGGGGTCATTGTCGGCGCGGCGCAGACGGTGGGGTTCCGGGTGGACCATCAGCTGCGGGAGATCACGCAGCGCGTGCGCGGGCAGATGGCGAACCTGGTGGCCGAGCAGGGCGGCTTCCGGCCCCGGACCTCCCCCCCTCGCCGCCCCGGCACCTCCGACATGCTCTCCTCGGTTAAAGACCTGAAGGACCCGGGAAGGTAAGGGGGCATGTGCGAACGGGGGGGCGCCGCAAGAGGGGATTCGCCGCCAAGAAGCGCAGAAGTCGCAAAGGGAAAGACGCCGCATATCTTCCTAGAGTCCTCGACTTGTGGAATGTGTGGTCAACAGGTCAAGTTGGGCCCCTGCCGTTCCAGCCCTCCCCACCTTCCGTCGAGGACTCTACATTAGCGAGGCGCGGAAGAGAGGGTGGGCAGGCACAGCAGGGTCTGCATGAACCTGAGGACTCGACTGGGTCTGAGGCGGCGCCTCGCTAGGGATTGGTCTGGTCTGAGGTGCGCCTGGATGGGGAATGGGGGGGCGGAATCCAAGTTGCTATTGCGTTCCGCCGAGGCAATCGACACAATGCCCTGGAAATCAGCACGATGATGAAGAGCCTGCCCGAAGCGTTGGTCAGGGCCAAGGGAGTAGTACTTCTGTGCTGCTTGGTCCTGGTCTGGGCAGCGCCGACGCTCCTGGGCAGGGACTTCGTACTGGTCTTGGATTACTCCTCGTCGATGACGGAGAACGACGGTCTCGGACTGCGGCGCGAGATGAGTTGCCTGGCAATCGACTCGGCCCTGAAGAACGACCGCGTTGCCGTCGTTGTGTTCGCGGCGAGCCATTTTGTTGCCGTTCCCCTGACGCCAACGTCCGACGAAGCCAAGGGAGCCATCTGTGACGCCATCCCCGACCCGCGGCGTCCTGTGCGGATGCCCGGCGGGTCCACCCTGCCTGACGGAACGGACTTGATCGGCGCGCTGCAGGCGACCGGCCGGCTCTTGCCGCAACTGGGGCGAGAGGCCGAGGTTATCTTCCTTACCGACGGGATCATGAATCAATGGAAGGCCTATGGACTGGCGGATGACCGCAAGGACCAGAGCCGGCGAACAGATCTCCTTGATCAAACGCTCAAACCGTTCGCTGCCGCGGGCGTGCCTATTCACGCCATCGCCCTGGGCCGGCAGGCAAACACGGAGTTGTTGCGGACAGTCTCACTGAAGACCGACGGCCAATATTTCGCGCTCACCAGTGCGGCGGAGTTGCCGCAAACGTATGTGAACCTCCTGGCTTCCGGCAAGGGCATGGTCGCAGTGACCGGCACCAGCTTCTACGTGTGGCCGGGTGCGCAGGAACTTGACGTGGTGCTGTTCAAGACGGCCTTGGGGCAGAAGGCTGCCATCGAGAGGATCTTCGGGCCATCCCGAGAGGTGGTCCCCGGCAGTCCGCAAACCTACTGGTCACGCGTTCGGAGCGAGCGCCCTTCGTTCTATGATTTCGTCCGGGTCAGCAAGCCCGAGGGCGGAGACATGGGTGTGGTGACGTCCGGGCGCGGTCAGATGCAGGTTCATGCACTGCAGGAAGCGCCGTTCGAATTCCAGATCATTGTCCCTGCCCGCGACGCGGAGAAAATTGTGCTGGGGGGGGCCATCGAGTTTCGGGCGCGTCTCCAACCCCGGGCGGGCGTGACACCGGAGGTTGTCGAGACCATTGCCCAGAGCACGGAGGTCACGGCGACGCTGCGCCGGCCTGACGACTCGACGCGCCCGCTCCGCAAGTTTCGGCGTCAGGCGAATGCCTCGTTTGTCAGCGATGAGCCCCTGACCGCCACCGAGCAAGGGGAGTATCAGCTGCACCTGAAAGCCCTCTTCCGGTCCCCAAAGGGCAGCGCGTGGACCTTCGAACAAAACCGCTTGTTCCGGGTCGCTGCCGCCGATTTCGCGTTACGGTTGACTACGCCGACCCACGAAACCAGCCTGGCGAGCCCGCTGGACGCTCTCGCGGTTGGCATCGCGGCGGACAAGCTGGATCCACAAAGCGAGTTCAACACCCCCCCGGAAGACACCATAGTCCGCCTCGAGATCTTCGGGGATGGCGGCCAGCCTCTGGTTCAGGCAGAGGAGGGCTGGGCCAAGGCGGTTACCGGAGTGAAGCTCGGCGATGGGCAAGGCCTCTTGCTGGCTCCGGGCCGATACCGTCTCCGCCTCGCCGCTTCACATTCCCGGTGCAGCTTCCGTGCTGCGGAAGTCGCTCTTCGGGTCCACGACTGGCCGGCACCGGTCGTGACCGGGGGCCAGGGCCTGAAGGCAACTCTCGAGTGGATCGATGCGGCGAAATGCACTCCGGGAGAATCACTGAGGGGCTCAATCCAGATCAAAGGCCCTCAGGGGAGCCGGGTGCCCATCGGATCTCGATTGCCCGGAGACCCGTTCTGGGTGCTGCAGCGAGTCACTGGCGTCAGCCTGACCATCATGGAACCTGTCGGCGAATCCGTCCCGGTGACCGTGACCACCTCCCCGTCGGGCGAGCCGGCGATCAGTTACCGTCCGCGCTGGTCCGGTGAATACCGCGCAACGGGTTCGGTGGAACTCGCCCTGGATCTCCAATGGCGGGGCAAGAGCCTGCACAGCCGGAGCGTCTCCCTGGCACTGGAGCCGGCCAAGTTCGATGCGCCGGATCGGGTTGGGTTAAGTCCCGAGCAATTGCGATTGGCCGCGGATCAAGTGGCGCGCCCGTGCTCCCAGCCCGTGGTCCTCACGTCATGGTTTGCCAAGGAAACGGCCCTCGCACTGAGGATCGATCCGTGCCGTCTTGGCGAGGGGGAGTTGGCGCTCCCCGCGGAGTGGTGTGCCGTCCCGCCGCTCCGGATCAGTCCAGCTCCTCGTTCCGGCGGGGCCGGAGGGACAACCAACACCGCCACCGTGACGATTGGCGTGCCGGCCTCGATGACGGGCACGGCCAAATTCGGGAATTACCGCGGACGGCTGGTCGTGTGCCGCCCGGAACGACCTCAGGCGGTGCTGGCGGAAGCCGATGTCAGTTTCATGCTGAACGTCGAGTGGCCCGACGCCAATGACTTCACGATCCGGCATGACGTGCCATCGCGTTTTGGCGGCGAGACGTCGATTCTGGTGTTCGAAGACCGGCTGAGCCCGACCGCCGAGCAGTCCAAGGCGGCTGGCAGCACGAACAAGTTCTCCGTCTGGCTGCAGTACACCCCCGAACCCGGCTCCCGTCTGGTCAAGGGGGCTCTGGTGGCGGGCCGCTTCCGCGTCGAAGAGATCGAATGGGCGTGGCCGGAGCCGTGGGGGAGGTTCCGAGAGGAAACCGACGAGCGTGCTCCCTATGCCGTTCTCGGGGTGTTCGAAAGCCGCGAACCGATCCGGGCGAGGCTCTCGGTTGCCAGGCTTGTGTTGACCTTGATGGAGGCGCCTACCCAGCGGCGCGAGTATCACAATCTCGAGGGTGAACTCGAGACGAGGTGTTCTCCCAACGAACCTTGACCTATGCACACCTCTTCCTCAGCACGGCGTGGCAGGCTCAGAGCGGGAGTCCATGCCGCAGTTGCCCTGCTGGCGCTGACCCTGCTGTGCGGCGTCCGGGCCTTCGAGGGATTCGATGTGTTTGTCCTGCTCGACACGTCGGGTTCGATGGCCGCCAAAGGCAGGACCAACCTCGTGAACATCTTCCCCGAGGTGAAACAGCGCCTGATCAACGACATCAAGAGCCGTCGGACGGGCGACTACGTGGCGATCTACACGTTCGACGAGGGGCGTCCCCGGCTGCTGGCGGCCAAGACCATCGGCGCACAGGCCGACTACGCGTTCTTCGAGGAGAAGCTGACTGCCCTTCAGGCGAATGGCGCCTACACGTTCCTGGACCTCTGCTGCTATGAGACGTTCACCAACGCGAGCCACTACGCCAGAACTCACACGAACCACCTGGTGGAGCTGCGGGTCTACACCGACGGCTCGAACACCGGGCCGCCCATGACCCCGGCCCAGCGGGATCTGGTCAAACTCCATCTGGGCGAACTGCCCTACCTCCTCTTCAACTACTGCCTGTACAATCAACCGGGGGAGACGAACCCCCCGCCTCCGTGGCTCCCTGTACAGCCTCTCTCGCCGGACACGGTTTTCGTGCGGGTTGATCCCGGCAGTGGGGATCTCGGGAACCTCCGGGCGCAGGGCTTCCAGCGGGACTTTCCGATGGTGACCTATTTCGACCAAGACGTCCGCGGCCGGCCCATGTACTGCGAGGCCGTCATCGACCGGATCATCTCCCATGGGCAGCCCGAGTACCCGGGGAAGCTGATCCCCAATCTCTCGCCTCGTCCGATCGAGATCACCGACAAGGCGTATCACCTGATGTTCGAGTTGGCGAACGGCCGCGAAGTGCCTGAGGAGGCGCGCGTGGCATTCTCCGGCCGGATTGTCTTCCGAGCCGCCGACGTCGCTGCCAAGCCCGGGCAGACGCCGCCCGTGCCCCTGTCGTTTGTGCCCCGATCCGTCCCGATCAAGGGCCGTGTGGGACCCCAGAGCGTCCTCGCGTTCAGCGTGGAAGGCGTCACCGGCGCGGTGCTGGACGCAGGAGTGGGTCATCTGAGTCTCACCCGCCGGGAGATCATCCACACCGACCGCGGACTCCGGCCCATTCTCCTGCGCTGCGTGTTGGCCGAGCAGGTGCGGGTTCGACCGGAGGACAAGCTAATCCTTGAAGTCAGCACACCGGATTCGGAACTTGCGGAGTTTCCTGTCGCCCGTTTCCTGGTCAGCCCGACCGAATCCGGCGAGGGTCAACGCGTGTTTACCGCCGGTTCGGACACCAAGGAGTTCTTCCTCCGGGTTGACTACCGTCCGCAACACCTGGCCAAGATCTCCGGCCCCGGCTATTATCCGGTCGAGATCCGGGTGCGATCGAGTGCTGAGGACTTGGTAGGGGAGTTCTCCTTTGTCGGCACCGCCGCCGGCGCCCGGCAACCTCTGGGCCTCCTGCGGTTCTTTCCGGGACGCGCACCCGGACTCCGCGACTACGCCCCGGCTCCCGGCGGTGCGCCGGGCGAGGCTGTTCCCAAGGACCTTGTCTCACGCATCGAGCCGCCGCCCGCCGTGGGCTGGAAGCTGCTTGTCATTCTGGCCGAGGCCGTGGCCTTGTTCGCCGTCCTCCAGTTTCTCTGCTTCGTTCCGCGAGGCACGAGTGCCGTCGCCGCCGCAGCGCTCGCGGGCGTTGCCTGGTTCTTTGGAGGCTGGACAGGTTTCCTGATCTTGCCCCAAGAGCCGCTCGACGCCTGGGTGTGGGGCGGGTTGGGTTTGCTGGCGGTTCCGTTCATTCTGTGGCCCTGGTGTTTCAGCGTGACGCCCTGGTTTGGCGGGTGGACGCTCAACGGACGCCCGCTGCGTGAAATCGCCCGAGCCAAGCGGCGCCGGGCCGTTTTCCTTGTGCCGGGCAGTGACAAACTCACCATTCGCGTGGGAGGCCCGCGGAAGTTCGATGTGTCGGACACAGCGTATGACAGCCTCGAAGTGACGCTGATCTTCCCGGCCGGCCGCGGGGCCCTGGTTCCAGGCAGGAAACTGAGGCTCGTCGCGAACAGCCCCAACGTCCGGCTCGGAACACGTCAGCTGCAAACGATGGAGAGTCTGCAGCTTGACGACGGCGCGCGCCTGCGCGTCAAGGGCAAAGACCTCGAGTTCCGCTGCCAATGATCTGCAGCCGATTGAAAGCGATTCACCAATTCAAGAGAACACACTGTAGCAACGTATGATCACTCCAACTCTGTTCATTGGCGTCGGTGGCCTGGGAGACAACCTGGTTCGCCGGGTCCGCCGGCGGCTACTCATGTTACATGAGGAGGAAGGCGGCTTCGACCCCAGCCTGTTCCATTTCGTCGTCATGGACCCGCAGGTCAACATGCCAGCCGGCGCGACGGTCGATCCGAAGGACGGCTTCGAGCGCTCGCATTACTATCAGATGCAGGGCTTCAACCAGCGGGTCTACGACGCCGACATGGGGATGCCGGGGTTCGCCGATATCCGGCGGCGCGCTTATCCGGGGTACTTGGTGAAACCGTCCGCCACCAACGGCTACAATCAAGTCCGGTGGAACGGCGCCTTCGGTTTGAAGCTCAACACCTCGGTGGTTCGCGGCAACATCAATCTGGTTCAGTTTCTCCGGGACGCGCTGGGACATCTGATGAGCCATACCACGGCGGTCCACCGGGGAGGGGCTGGGGTGGTGATCTACGTATGCGCCTCACTGTGTGGCGGCACGGGTTCTGGCGTGGCGCTGGACCTCGGCTATCTGATCCAAGCCCTGGCTATGCAGGCCGGCTATGACCCGCACGTTTATGGCGTGTTCGGTTTGCCCGAGCTGATGGCCAAGATCGCCAATGCGTACAAGGAGTCCTTTTACGCGAATGCCTACGCATTTCTCAAAGAGCTGAACTGGTACATGCTCCCCACGGATCCCGCGGCCAACGCCCAGACACGGAGGTTTTACTATCGCGCCGCGTTTGGTAGCGTGGTGGTGGATGAGGAACGGGCTGAGAACCCCATTTCCAATCCTTATGATCATGTGTTCCTCCTGTCGACCTACGGTCAGGAAGGAGGCGTGATCAACGACGCGGGTTCCGTTCTGGACATGGCCGCCGAGGCCCTGTGTCTCATGAACGCCAAGGGCGCCGAACAGTATCAGCCGAACGTTGAGCATGACCGGCCCTACGTCGAAAACCGCCTGCAGCAACGTCGGGCGACTTCCTTCGGCGGTCTCGGGAGCTGCACCCTCCGTTTCCCGGTTCTGCAGGTCCGGAATTACCTCCTGGCCCTTTGCCTGCCGCCGATACTCACCGATTACTTGATCAGTCCCAAGGCGGCCGGATCGCTCGGGGGGCGTCGCGCGGAGGATTTCCGGTGTTCGGACCAGATCCCGTTTCGCCTGGACAAAATGGAGGCGTTGGCGGCCGGCCGGATGCCCGGCACCAACCTGAATTACACGGACCGCATCAACAGCACACAGATGCCCGAGGCCGGGACCATCGAAGACGATGGCGCCCTGAGCGAGTTGGACGCGCTGGTGGGTTTCTTTCAGGAAGTGAAGCGGGACGCCGGGGACGAGGTCGCGCGGCGGCGTTTGCCAATCCTGCAACAGGAGTTGGACGGGCATTGCAGTGCGGTGCGAGCCCGGGTCGACACTGTCTATGCCGAGATCTTCGAGGGCAAGGGCAACCTCGTCGCTCTCGGGGAAGCTGCCGTGTTCCTGGGAGACCTCAAGAAGTACTGCAAGGGTCTGACGGGTTATGGACTGACCGGCGAGGAGGCCAGTTCGCCCGACCTGCTCAAGGCGCGCGCGGCGGCGCTGCGGGCGCGCGTCGAGAGAACGTACCTGACGCGAGACAGCGCCGAGTTGCAGAAGTTGGCCTTTGAACACGAAGGCTGGATGGGCCGACAGAAGAACTACCGCCTGCGGATCGGGACGGCGGTTGCGACCATCATTGAGCTCATAGCGCAAGCGTCCATCCTGGACGAACTGCACAGCTTCTACATCAAGGTGCTCCAGCATGTGGAAGCACGCAAGCGACCGATACGGTTCATCCAGGAGGAGGTGGCGGGTGCGTACTACGGAGCGCTGAAGGGCAACCCCGCGACGCGGCTCTACGTGGCCTCCAAGGAGGCGCATGGCCTCGAGGACTTGCGGTGTGCGACCGAGGAGGCCGTGCAACTTGTGGTCGTGCCGTTCGTGCCTCTCCTTTCGAAGGACGCGAAGGTGCGACAGGAACTGGAAACGCGCCTGTTCGGCGTGGTCTTGCCCCGGATACGGCAGTTGGTCGAGGATCTGGGCGGGGAGTTGAAGAACGTACCGGAGGAGCAGCGAGAGCGATACCTGCACGATCACAAGAAGCAATACGAACGAGCTCTCGAGAAGATCCTCGTGGAAGTCTATGGTGGCGAGTTGGAGTCGGTCCTAAAGCGGGAATTCAGCATCGGCCAGGTGCTGGTTCGGGAAGCCATGGCACGTGGGGAAACCAAAGCCAAAGCAGTGGTTCATGCGCGTTCGGTGGTCAGCCGCATGGCGAAGCAGGCGCAGGTCTACTCGGGCATGGACTACAACGCGCGCGGGTCCGCGGCCGCAGAAATGGAGCGGGTGCTCCTCCTCGATCGTGACGCCTTCAATCAGGCCATCGCGGCCCATTCCGGAGGCAACTATGACATCGCCACCGATACTCTCATCGGTATGGGCGAACCGCTGACAACCCAGGACCCATTCAGCATCAGCATGTTGTGCGTGGGGAAGAACTGGCCGCTGTACACGCTTAAGATGCTGGCCCAGTGCCGCAGCAGTTACAATCAGTACGTCCCCTACGCCAAGGGGAGCAAGCCCGTGCATACCGACTACCGCTTCGAAAACCCGAGTGCCGCGCCGGAATTCCAGTTGCCGACCGTCGAGATGGTCCAGGACGAGAATGACGCCGACATCTTCCTGTTTCTGCTGGCGGAGCAAGACTGGTGGAAAGACCTCGAGGGGTTTCAGGGGGGCGAAGGCGGATCGGAATGGGACGGGCCCCTCGGGCCGCTCGTCACCCAGGCCAAGAACTACTACACGTGGCGCGGTCCGAACGGAGAGCAGAGCGAACTGGGACGGGAACGCGCTCAGACCGCGTTCTGTATCGACGAGAAGTCCTTGCGCGAGGGAATTCGCGAAGTGCTCCAGCGCCGCTGGAATACCGCCTTTACCAAGCAAGAGCAGAGGAAGCTGCTGACCAGCCTCCGGGACAAGAAGGCCAAAGACAAGACCACGACACAGTACAAGGAGCTGATCCGCTGCTATTCGAACGAACAGCGGATCCTGGACGAGCGCCTGGAGGAAGGGAACTATGCCCTGTAAGAACGGACATCGGATTCCCGGAGGGGCACTCCTGATGCTTCGCTGACACACGACGCGGAGCTCATGTCTTCGCGAAAGCCGGTCGTCGCAGCAGGAGCTCCGCAAGCCCTCGGCCACCATGGTCATCCGACCCAGCGTGTACATCGGAATCGGGGACTTTGGCATCGAGGCCATCGGGGAGTGGATGGCGTTTCTGCACACCCGTTTGCCCCACGTGTTGCCATACGTCCGCGCGTGCGGTCTCTGCGGGCCGGAGGGCGAATCCTCTCCGCGGAGAATCCCCTGCGGTCGGATCGTTCATGGGCAATTGGATCTCACTGCCGAAGCATGGATCCAACAGATCAGAGCGGCCTCGGATCTCGATGGGTTCGCACGTCGCATCCGGCATGGCGTCGACGCCTTGCCCCTGGTCGAGAAACCGGAGGCATGGCCGGTTCAAGTTCATGTGTCGGTGCCCCGGGTCGTTCTGGTGGCCAGCTCGGCGGACCCGCTCTTCAGGGAGACGTGTTTCCCGGAGGTTGATCCTCGAGGGCTGGATCTCGGGAAAGCCATCACGGAGCACGTGGCCCCCGGGATTGGTCTGAACGACCTCGTCGCCCTGCTGTTCATTGACCAGCCGGAGGATGCGCCTTTCGGGCCCTCCCTCCAGGGTATCGCCAGGGCGCTGGCATGCTGGGAGGGCAAGGGCATCGGCTACTTGGTGTCACGCCGAGGCTGGCACCGGAACGAGACCGGAGACGCCCTGCAGCGGTCCTTGTGGCAGGCCGTGGCCGGCTGGGACGAGGAGTATGGCAAGGGCGCGCGGTGCTTTGCCCGGCACGCATTGTTGTTGCTTCTGCGTGCGGGCGAACCTCCAGGCGCTTCCAGCGTGTGGGACTGTATACAACCCCACGAAAACCCAGCGCCCCACTTCTATGCGCTCGGGTTCGGAGTCGTCCTCGAACCGGCTTACGAAGTGGAGCAGTATCGACGGGCACGGAGGCTGCGATTCGATCTGTTGGGCAAGCTGCGCGACGGGCCGGTCGAGGTACCGCCCAACCGGCCGTCGGGGGTTGCCCGCGGCAAGTTGCCGGGAGGCTTTGAGGCTTTGCTGGATCCCACGGCGGATCCGCACGATGTGGAATTCCTGGAGCGGCTGATCACGGCTTTGACCATCGTTCCGCGGCCGGAGGGTTTTCGCTTCGAGCCGCCGGAATCACCGGCGTTGGCCGATCTGCGATCCTTGAAGCTCGAGACGTTGACCCTGTCGGACGTCAGGTGGTGGACGGGACGCCGGCTTCCCGTGGAGACCCGGGAGTTGCTGCGGCGCATCCAGAAGCACTGCCTCGACTGCCTTCAGGCGGCGATGCACTGGCGCGATTTCCTCGCCCGCGCCTTTCGGCAGGCGGGCGACGCCGTCAAAGCGGGCTACGATGCCTCGTTGCGAGCCACCCTCGCCATGCAGGAGGAGAGCGTGGCCGCCCTCGTGACCAGCCGGCTCGGTGCCGGCGGTTTGTCCAAGTCCCAAGTTCTGCTACTCTTGAAAAATCTCCTCGAGCGCCTTGAATTCCGGGAGGGCATGGTGGCCATGGTGCCGCCCAAGATCGACGCGATCGTGGACGAGCAATTCGCGCGTCGTGTCCGCCAAATGGTTTTCGAGTTAAGGGTGCAAGAGCAGATCAGCACGCGGAGTTCGCTGGCCTATGCGACTCTGTCCTCGGCGGTGCTGGGTGTCGGCCTGGCGTATGCCGTGTACGGTGCGTGCCACAGCCTGCCTCGAGCGCTGCTGTACTCAGGTGTCAGTTTCCTCGCCGGTCCCGTGGTCGGAGCACTCCTGCATCTCAAGGGCCAACGGAATCGCGTGGCCCGAGAGCGAGCCCTGCAAACGGGCTTGCTCGACAGCGGGCAGAGTCTTGTGACCCGGGTCGAGGCGGAAATGCGGGGGCTGGCGGAAGCGTACTGCAAGGCCTACGAGAGACTCTATCAACTGCGCGCCGAGAGGGCTTTGAGGAGGTTGCTGACCCGCACGGCCGGTCGCCTTCGGGTTGCGGAGCAACTGGTCGAGGACCGCTGCCGGGAGATGGACCAGCGGCTCCAGTTGTTAGGCCAGTTGCCTGAGCTCAAGGCAGCCTGGGTCCATTGCACCGCCGGCCAACAGGAATATGAGGATGCCTTGCGTCAAGGGGCGTCGGCGAATTCTGGCCTGACTCCCCTTCAAGCCCGCATGCCCCTGGCAGTCCCGGGCGAACCCTTCGAAGAGGAACCGTTCCAATCCTGTCTCGGACGTCAAATGATGGACTTCGCCGGGGCCGGTTTGCAGGCGTCAAGCCAGGGACCGCCCGATCGGGTCCTCGGCCGGTTCGATGCCGCGTTTCAGGAATGCCAGAAGGGCGCCGCCTACCCCTCTGAACCCGAGGAGCTCGCCGCAGACACCTTCGCCCTGATTCCTCAGAGCGCGGAAGGACTGCCGGCCTGGAGGGAGCGGATCCAGAGGGCCGGGCTGACAGGGCGGGCGTTCCCCTGGACCCTGGACGAGATGGTCCTGTTTGCCCGTGTATGGCGGGTGAATCCAATCCCGAGTTGACCGGAGCGTGACCCATGATCCTGCTGCTGGCCTCCACCTTGGTCTTCTTGGCCTCCGTCATCCTGGTATTCGCCGGGTTCCTGACCAGCGGCCTCCCGGCTCGGTTCTTCCATTGGGTCATGGATACCGGGCTGAACCGTTGGCCGTGGCTCCAAGCCGTGGCGGACTGGTTCCTGTTCCCGTGCCTCCTCCTGGTCCTCTTGGTAGCGGCGGTGATCCTGCTGCGGGTGGTTCTGGGGTCACCCCGCAGGATCATGCGCCAGTATGACTGGCCCCTCGAGCCGCAAGACCCACCCGCAGGCCTCGACGGGATGCGCTATCGCTTTTGGTCACGATGGTTCGGATTCTGGGTGTTTCGGAAGGACGCGGTTTGGCCATTCCCGTTCGCGGCATATCCGCTGATGGTCCTGGCAGGCGCGGCCGCCATCGGGTGCGGGGTGCTCCTGGGGCTCTTCCCCGCGGCGATGTATCCCGGCGGCTCCCATCCGACGCTGCTGATCGCTGCGCTCCTGGTCTACCTGGGAATGAGCGCCGCGCACCGGGATGTCGCAGCACGAATTCGTGAGATCCGGGAAGGAGGTGCGGTCACGGACCTGGACTCGATTGCCGACGTCTCCCAGGGTCAGGATCGGAGCGCTCAAAGGGCCCCGAACCCTGAGGACCCATCCTCGGCGGCCTCGCCTCCGGCGCCAAGCGGGCGAGGATCCGCCGAAGTGACATGAAAGCGCATGCGAGTCTGAAGTGAAGTCATGGACCTAGACCCCGTCCAGCAACAAGTCCGCGAGGCGACGCTCCGGGAGGCCCTGGACCGTCTGAGGCACCCTTGCCGTCAGGACATGCGCCTCGTGGGTTCGATCCTGACGAGCGGATGCGGTCTTCACGACAGGCCGAGCGCTCGCTACACGCTTCAATTCGATTACCTGTCGCTCGCCAAAGGCCTCCTGGCCACGCAGGGCGAGACGACCCCGGCCCGCGCCTTCCTGGTCGAGTGCCTGGGACAGCGGCGGGCGGATGGCCGGCCTACAGGGGATGAGGCTTGGGTCGACGACCTTCTCGGGAGCCTTCAGCTGGGGGAAGCGGCTGAAGCGTTCCTGTACGGTAGGTCGACCAGCGTGATGGCCGATTTGACCCACCAGCCCCGGATCGTGCGCGCGCTCGCCTGCAGAGATGCCGGCAAGCGGCACATGGTCTCGATGCTCCCTTGGGGCAGCGGCCGCAGCACGGCGGCGTTTCTGGCTTCCATGCATCTTCTGACACGGCGCATGGGAGGCGTGCTCTATGTGACGCCCACGGCAAAGGTGGCCGAACTGATCACCCGGCAAGCCGCTGATTTCCTTCTCGCCAGCGGGTGGGCGGGAGCCCTGACGCTGGTCTGTCTCACGGAAGGCCGCGCGGATGGGGAACGATACCGGCGCCTTCGATGGGATGATGCGCAGGGAATGCTTGTGGAATGGAGCGATCCCACCCTGATTCCGAACCTCGTGGTGGTGCATCCGGAAACGCTCTCGGAGTTTCTCCTTCAGGGCCACCCTGACTACCGGGAGTTCCTTGCAGACGTGGAGCTGGTAATCCTCGACGGTGCTGACGCGTTTTACGGCACGGTTGGCACGCACGTGTCCTTGATTCTGCGACGGCTCCGGTTGGTGCTGGAGCGGCTGGGAGCCGACTATCGGACCTTCACGACAGTCGCGCCCTGTGCCAATGCCCTTCCGCACGTCACCCGCCTTTGGGGCTTTGACCAGGATCGTGAGACCGGCGAGGAGCAGTTGGACGTCATTCGTCCGGGAGAAGACTTTGCCCCGCGACCCGAGCGCATCGTGGCCATGTGGTCGCCCCCGTTGCGATTCTCGCCCACCGAAGGATCCCACGATCCGCATGCCCCTTTGCTCCGTTTCTCCACGACGCCCTGCCAGGTGGCGACCCGCGATGGCCTCGCAGCCCTCCTCAGCGCCCTCGCCTTCGGACTGGCCGAGTCTCCCCCGGCGAGGCTGCGACTCCGCGGTACTTCGGAGGAGGCCATCCTGCACATCCCGCTGCTCACCCAGAGCCCCCATCTCACCGAAGATGATCTCCAGCATCTCGGGGTTCGGGGTGCGCGGTTCGAGTTGGTTCGAACGCCTGCTGAGCTCAGGCGGCAGGAATTGGATCGACGCGCGCTGGTCGTCTTCGGGCATTCGGCGGGGTGGCCGGAACTGCTCCATGAGCTTGCTCATTTTGGAGAGCCAGGGAGCCTGATCGTCTTTGCCTCCGGACCCGATCCGACCAGCCGTCATTTCATCCAAGAGGCATCCGGTGTCCTGGAAGAACGGCTCCAGCGCTTTGCGGCAGAAGGCGGCACCGGAGTGCAGGACTTGTGGGAATCCGGCACACAACGGCTCGAGTTCGCCCCCGACAATGCGGAGATGCTGAAGCTGCACCTGTACCTGGCAGCCACAGCCGAGCACGGAATCACCGACGACGAGGCGCGGAGGTTCTTTGGCCATGGCGCAGTGGACTGGCTCGAGAGCCTGGCTCGGGAGGAACTGGGGGTTGCGGAGGGCACGCAAGTGGCGGTTCAAGGCAAGATGGTGCGACGATACCGTTTTGCGCCGTCAGCGGCGCTGGGGCGGCCCACATGGGATCTCCAGTGCGTCGCTTGGGATCGCCCGGGACGCGGAGATCGCCTGTTGCCGATTGTCGTTCCCGGGATGGGGGCGCGCCCGCTGGGACTGGTCGAGAAGGTGTTTTGGAGCCCGGGACACGGGCTTGCTCACGAGGCCGGCAGCATCGTGTTGCGGCAGGGTCGCCGATTGGCTGTCTCCGAGGTGACTGGGGCCGGTGTGGAGTGCCGGTATGCGAATGGGATGGAATGGCGGCCTCGGCTCTCCCGAATCGAAGTCGCTGTCTCGCGCCTTGCACAGCGGCCACCGCGGACGGCAGAGCTGGACCTCATGGGCCTGAAGTTGTGCATCCAGGAGATTGAGGTTGTGGATCAAGGTGTCGGGCGCGTGGATGTACCGGGCTATCTCATCGAAAAGCCCGGGATAACCCTGTATCAAGGGTCGTGCGCACGCTATGCGACCCAGGGGCTGTTTCTCCGCTTTGGAGCCGCAGAGAAACCCAGCCTCGTTCTCCGCCACTCCCTCGAACATCTGATGAAGATCGTGCTTCCCATGTTCGTCCGCTACTCCCCGGAAGACCTTGAGGTCCGCGTGGTCCCGGGGGAGGGAGGGGAGTGGGATTTGGTCCTGTTCGATCGGCATCCCGGGGGTACCGCGTACTCCTCGGCTCTCTGGCAGCGGGACGTCGATTGGTGGCGTCGTCTTTTCAAGGCTGCGTACGATCTGCTTCGTGATTGTCCGTGTCACACGGGCTGCTGGCGGTGTCTCAAGACGTTCGACTGCCACGGCACTGTCACCGGCACAGGAGTCCATTACAACGAGGAACTGAGCAAAGAGGAGGCATTCCTCTTCCTGGGCAAACACCTCGATCCCGACCGCTACCTCCAAACCTGGACTTTGAAGGCGGGTTGGACCAGGGGCAACACGGGGGCTGGGACACCCTCGCTTGCCGCCGCAGTCCGCCAGGACGGGCTGGCCCTCCTGACCTACCACGCGGGTGTGATCCGGCGTGTCCTCCGCGACCGTTGCGCCCTCGAGGTCCCCGCTGAGCACCAACAGACCGTCGGCTATGACGATGCCTCCCCCACGGGCGGCTACTGCAAGGGAATCCAAATCCGTGTCTGGAGCCCGGAGAAGTCGGGGTGGAGTGAACGGCAATACATCAAGGTGCTCGCGCATGAAATGACCCATTTCTGGCAGGCTCTGTCCGGTCAGTTCTCGCCGCAGCTGATGGCGTACGATTTCGACAACATCGAAGCCGAGACCAACATCCCCTTCCGCGGGAGGTTGTTTGTCGAGGGCTGCGCGGAGTGGGTCTGCAGCCACGTTTGCAGCTATTACGGCTTCGCCCACGAAATGAGTCAGATCCGGCAGGCGTGGGGGGACAGCGAATACGATTTCGGTTATCGGCTGTTTTTGTTCCTCGAGTATCACACTGACATCGCCCGGCTGTTGCATCTGCTCTCGTCAGGGGAGATTCTCGTCGAGCCGGAGCGACAGCAACAGGGTTGGCGTTTGCTGCGCAGCCCGCGGGACTACGAGGTCCATCTCTACAACGACCCCCGCTTGGGCCTGTTGACCCAGATGACGAGTGCCGGTTGGGATCGTCCCGAGGACGTCCAATGCTTGAGGCGGTATGAGCAATACCCCCACGGTGCCGTGCGAGGGCCGCTGGGAGCAAGCCAGGATGCCCCGCGTGGCAGCTACATCCTGGGCCGTGCGGCGTCAGTTCCGGACGAGGCTGAGGACCGGTTCAAGGCGGATCTTCAAGCCCGGCACCGGTTCGGATTCAGGCTGGACGATCCCATCGGCAGCGTTCTGGCGAAGATTGGCCGCAAGGCCGCGGACGATCTTGCCCTCCAATGTCGGCGGTGCAGTGAACGAGAGAAGTGCACGGTGTTCCAAGCGTGTCACCTCCATTCCTCGGGGGAGCCGGGCCGGAGCACCACGGAGTTGCTGCTCCAACTAGCCAGGGCGCTCAAAGAGGAGAACGCGCGGCGGAAAGGCACGCCTCCACCATCAGGCGGACCACGGGGCAACCCCAGGGAGGGAGCTGCAGAGGGCGATGCCGTCGAGCCGATGCCGCCTTCGCCTTCGGCGGAAGGCTGCGAACCCCTGGGGGATTCGCGAGAGGGCGCATCATCCGAGGACGACAGCAGGACCAAGCAGGACCGGCCGGACGTCGCCGATGCGCGCACCGCGTCGGCTGACAAACTGGACATCAATAGGGCGTCCCGCCAGGAGATCCTCGACCTTCTGATCGTCGGCCCTGTGCTCGCCGATCGCATTGTGGCGGCGAGGCCCTACCACAGTATCGACGAATTACGGTGCGTCGAAGGCATGTCTGAGAGCGTCTTCGAATTGCTCAAGCAGCACCTTGAAGTGCGATGAGCACGGCCGGGGCTGCGTCGGCCCGGGGGCCCTGGTGGGCACTCGGGCAGGAGGTGGCCGCCGGATGCGATTCTCAAGGACCAGGGAATCCGCTGGCTGGATCCGCGTCCCTTCGTGGCGCCTTCCTACGGGAGCGCGAGACGGGTCGCAACGGACCCACCTCGGGCCCTGACCCTTGCGCGTGGGGCGAGGTGAACGGCGGAGCAGTGGCCTGCGCGGCAGCCGCTTGCCGGAAGAGATCGAGCCACCGGCCGGTATCCGGTGTTGCCAGGTGTCTGCGTTTGGCCCTGTCCCGGATGCCGAGGAAGGGGTGGCAGACCGCTTCGGCGAGCACAAGCTCCGCTTCGGTCCACAGGCGGAGAACCAGCGCGGCGTGGTCGCGATCCTCCGTCAGCAGACGCCACGTCGCGGTTTCGCAATCGTGGGCGTGCTTGAGGTAGAGCAGGAGATAGAGCATGAAGGACGCCAGGCCATCCCGCTCGCTCACCTGCACGTTCTTGTCGTACAGGGAATGCAGTGCGGCGGCTGCGCGACAGCCGTGCGTGTAGGCGTTAAGCTCCTCGAGCAACGAGTCGAATCCCTGGGCTCCGCATTTCCCGGTCAGGTACTCCCGGTGATAGTCGTCGTGCTGGTCCGGTGGGAGGTGCGCCGCAACCGCGGAGCGCGGGAAGGTTGGGACCCGGGGCACTGTAAGCGTTGTGCTCTGATCCACCGAGTAGGACCGTTGGTCGAAGTCGCTCCACTGGGAATCGAGGTGGTGCAGGCCTTCATGCACGGCGCCGGGCACACCGTACAGTGGCGGATCATCATCCAGCCAGAAGGTGAAGTGGGTCTTATCGGCAAGACGCTCGGGGATGTAGAGCTCGCGAGGGACATAGCGCCGCAGCAGGTCGAGTGCCTGGTTCGCCGTCGCCGTGTTGGTGCTCATGCTGCTTCTTTGCCGGCGGGCGGGTTCAGGCACCAGCTCCGAGGAGGCGTTCCAGAAGCCGCTTGCGCAACTCCAAGCGGTCCACCCGCAAGGCGATCTCGGTGATTTCTCTCGCCGCCTGGCGATAAAGCCGCGTGGGACGGAAATCCGCGACGGTCGTGCCGGCGAAGTCGCCGGCGCCAGGGCCGGCGATTTCCACATGGTACGTGTCCGAGACGAAGAGCTCCGGCCAAAGGACAAACCCCACCGCCATCGCGTCATGGATGGGACACCCGTTCAGCGCCTGGTTGCGATGGTAGAAGTCCATGTAGGGCCGTGTGAGATCGACGAGAAACTCCGCGCGGGCGTCTCCCTGTTGGGCTCGAGCGACCAGCGGCCGCTGCTCAAGGACGACGCGATGGGTCACATCGAGGGGAACGAAGGCGTGGGGCAAGTGGCGTTCCCGGCAGAAGCGCAGCACGTCGATCGCGCTCTGGGGATCGGCGGCGATGTTGAATTCGACCGAAGGATGGCGGTTGCCAGCCTCGGCGAAGGCGCCTCCCATGTGGACCATCCGGCGAAGGCGGCACAAGGCCTCCGGGCACTCGCGAACCAGCGTTGCCACATTCGTGAGCGGCCCGGTCGTCACCAGGACCACGCTGTGGGGTGCCTGTTGCTGGATAATCCCGGGAAAGATCTCGAGGAGCGGCATCGGTTCTCGAGGACGAAAGGTCCCCAAGTGCCGCCTGATGTCGCCCATGCCGTCCGTGCCGTGTACGTTCTGAGCCGTATGCGGCTCGCCTCGGGCGATCTCGCCGGGTCCAATACAGAGGGGAATCGCGCTGGCGGAGGCGTAGTGCAGGATCCTGGCATTGTTGGCCGAGGCCTGGCGCGCGGGCACATTGCCGGAGACGGCAGAGACGCCCAGCACCTGGCAGAGGTCGGGGGACCGCAGCGCCAACAGGAGGGCCAGGGCGTCGTCCACGCCCGTGTCCGTGTCGAGCCAGAGGCTCTGCTGTCCGTAGCGCTGGGAGACCGCGGCGGCGAAGTTCTCGAGCTTGGAGCGCCGGATCTTGACCAAGCGGAACGAGCTCGTGAGCAACTCGGAGGCTTCCGCCACCAGTGACGCGCTCTCGGAGACCAGCTCGATCTCATGCAACTCCCCGAGGCGGATGCCGAAGTCGTCTTCGACGCGAAAGGCATCCAGATGCAGGCTCAGGGTGGGGCCGCCCGAGTGGCGCGCGAGAACCAGCGTTTCACGGTCGTTGCGGAGACAGCACATCCGCTGCAAACCCAGGCGGGATACCCCGAGCGTCTCGCGAAGGTGGGCGAGAACGTCCTCTCCGGGCTCGTTGGGGGTCTCGCCCGATGGCGCCCAAAACTCGCGGGTGTCGTAGTGCGGATACTCCTGCTCGCGGATGATGCGGCTTTTGACTTCGATGACGCGGAGGCTCTGCCGCCGTCGCAGCCGGCAGGCGACGCTGCGGGCCGCCAGCGTCAGCGTCATCGTCGCGGCGTCCACCTCATCATAGTAGACATCGCGAATCTGTTCCTGCTCCCGCCGCAGAACGCTGAAGGCGCCAATCCGGTCTCTCGCCTTCAACAAGGCCAGGATCTCGCTCGCGAACTCCTCTTCCGGCAGGATGAACTTGAACTCGTGCGTCATAGATCTAATGCCTCCGAATCGGCGGGTGGACCCGGGCCAGGGTGACCCGTTCGCTCCCCGCCTCCCTCCCGTTCCAACGAAGCCTCCCCAGCCGAATGCGTTGCGCGAGGTGATTGTCGGCGATGGCCTGGTATTCCTCAATCACGTCGCAGAGGACCGCCAGCGCAGCCACTGTGGGTATCAAGCCCTGGACGCGACGCTCGGGCGGTTGTGTCAACTGATCGGCCATCCAGGCTTCGAGCTGAGGCCGCACCTCATCGAGGGCCTTGGCTGGGTCCTTTGCCGCCAGGGACGGGTCCCCCGACAGGCTCGCCAGGCGACGGACAGCCTCCCCGATGGGGGTCTCGTCGAAGCCATCCCAGAGGGTGACATTGCCTGCGGGAAGGAGACGCTGCAGCTCGAGCTTCATGTCGTTGGGCGACGCGGCGTTGAAGGTGATGCTGACGGATCCCCGTTCGATCGCCACCGCCTCGACCACCTGCCGCTTGCAGTTCTCCGGGTCCTGTGTCGGCGGGCGGTTGGGATCCAGAGTGATGAAATCCGCCGGCACGCGAGACCGGTCGATGTCAATGGCATCCGCGAAGCGGAACATGGCGCAAAGACGTCGCAAGCGCTCGACCGCCGACCGATCCCCATGGGATGCGACCCAACCGAGGTGTTGTCCCAGGCACCGCTCGAGGGTCTGGACCGCAGACTCCGCGTCGGCGGATCCAGCGTTGGAGAAGCGCCTGACCAACGTGGCGCGGTCGGGCTCCTCGAACCGGCCCGCAGTCTGCAGCGCGGCGAACGCCTTGGGGGTCAAAGGGAGCGCCCGGGCGTGGAAGGCGGTCAGCACCGCAACCCGCGAGAGAAGCGACGTGCCGCTGCTTCCATCCCCCACCGATGCGAGCGTCCGGATCAGCTCCTGCAGATCTGGAGGCGGCGCGTCGGGTGTCGAGAGCAGCAAGCACCCGAGCGGGGCGTGGAGCTTCCGGATGCCCTTCAGCGCCTTATCCCGGGCGTCCTCGCCGCCAGCCATCGCCGCCTGCCAACTCTTCATCGAGCTCGGAACATCCTCGACGAGGTCGTGTTCCGCAATGGGGAACATGCCCAACTCATGACACAGCGCGGCCAGGTAAAGGCAGAGGATCTCGATTTCGCGTTCCTGCAGCGTCGTCGAGAAGACCGACCGGTCCTCCTCCGGAGCCGATCGGGGGTCGACAAACAGCACGGGGTGCAGCAACCGCTCGAGATAGCTGAGCAGGGCGACAATGTGACGTCCCCCGTGGTCATTGTAGAACTTGAAGAAGACCTGGTCGACCGCATGGAAGCCGTCCAGGCATTTCAGACACCAATGCGTGAAGTCCAGCGCGCACGCGCGAAGAGCCTGGCCACGAATCACGTGGTCGAAGAAGGGATTGGGCAGTGAGATGAGTCTGCGAGCTCGCCCTGTGGCGAGCCACCGGCCGATCGTTCGGGCAACCTGGGCACACGTCGCAGTCTTCTTGTAGAGGTATCCGTTGTCGAGGGTCGCCTCGGACGCCAGCGTCGGATCGAGGGAGGAGGTCCAGAGCAACACCGGCAGGTCACCCAGCCGCTCCCGAATCTCGCCCAGAAGATCCAATCCTGTGCGCTCACCAGGCAGACAGATGTCCAGCAGCATCAGGTCGTATTCCGGCAGGAACTGCCAGAGCGGCACGCGTTCCTCATCGGGCTGGGGAGGGTCGATCCACGTTGCGTCCCGGGAGAAATCGATGATGACCGAAGCAACGCCCCGGGTTCCCGTCGGGCTCGGCTTCTGGTTGAACAGTGGAACCAGCATTCGGGCAATCACCTCGAACACGCCGCGCCATAACGCGGCGTGGTCATCAACCACGAGAAGTCGGAAGGCGTCGTGGGAACCTCCCCCGCCGGGATGGTTGACCGGGGCAGCCGGCTCGGGATCAACCCCAGACGCCCGTTCCGGGGCGGGTTCCCCTGCCAGATGCCGTATTTCCGTGAGCAGGACCAGGAAGCGATCCAGCTCGTCGAGCGGCTCCTGAGGATCTGGCGGCTTGGGTTGTCCCAGCAACCGCTCGACACCTCCGAAGGAGTTGCTCAGCTCGGTGAGAAGGCCGCCCGGCGGCATCCCGGATGGATCAAGGACCTGCCGTCGGAACTCGGCCAGCAACGCCGTTCGCGGGAGCCCCGCCTGATCTGACGTGGCGCCCAACCGGATCTCCTTCGTCTGCGCGAACCACGCCTCGATTTCTCCTGGGGTGGCGCCGCCGGGTTCCCGTCCACTCTCGAGCAGCATGCGGGCGGGGCCGATGACGGTGTTGGCGAGGTCGTTCTTGCCGCCGTGGATGAACTGGCCCAATCGCCGGTGCAGCGCCTTGGCCACGACGATGCGACCACAGAAGTCCTGGGCGCTGCAGGAAGACTCGGGCTCGCCTCCCGGTTCCATGGCGCGGTCGATCGCCTCCAGAATCTCCGTTACCTCGAGGGTGCAGCAGCGGCACCGATCCCGGAGCGCTCCCTGGCCTACCACCGAGAGACCCTTCCAGGGCTGCCAATCCGGTCCGAACGGCGAGGCCACCACCATCGTAGGGATGGCGACGCCGGCGTAGGGCAGCAGTCTGCTCCAGAACTCTTCCTCGGTCAGGGCGATGATGAGCCCCACGCACCTCTGGGGGGTTGTCTCGGCCAGAGGTCCCGTCGTGTTCCGGGCCTCTCCGCGGTGCGCCCTGACTTCCCAGCCTCGGAGCGTGAACACGACCTTCCGGAGCGCGCCCAGCAGCGCGGTGCCGTCCGGCTCCGGAGTCACCACAACGATCCGAGGAACTTGAGTGGAGGCGCGCACAGGCGTCTTGGATTCAAAGAGGCTCGGTCACTGGTTTCTCGTCGAAGATCAACTGGAGGAACAGCGCCAGAAAGACGCAGATGAAGGCCCGATGCAGAAGCACGCCGGGCAATAGCTCCCACGGGTCGCCCGATCCGCGCCAAAGCGGCCGTGGGTTCTGGTACACTACGCGGATGCCGCCGGTCGACCGCAACGCCGGGGGCGCGAGGGGCGCGCCCGGCACACCCCAATAGAGCTGGCTCAGCTGCGCCTTGCGCAGCTCACCGGACGTCCAGCACCGGTCAGGTCCGCCGGTCGACACGCCTGGCTGAAGCGCTCTTGGCGCCGCTGAAAGCCGATCGCGAGGCACGCGGAAGACCCCCTGGAGGTCGCACTCGTCATACGGGACCGCAAAGTTCGTCAAACTGGGGAGAGGCCGCTGATCCGCCGTCATTGCCTTGGCGCTGGCCAGGAAGGCCGGTTCATCCAAGTACTTGGCGCTGCGCCAGGCGGATCTCAGAACCGTGTTCGTGAAGAGGAAGCCGACGAGCAAGGCCAGGGCAAAGCAGTAAAACGTGATGCTGAGCGCCCGCCACCACGACTGCCACAGGTCCCCTGTGCGCCGGCTGATCTCGATCGTGGCAAACAGGAGTGTGATCACCAGCAGCGGAACGCCCGACCACAGGATATCTCCCCATCCGACCAGCAGCGAGGTCTTGAGAATCTCATCCGGACCGGCCATCACTACCACCCATGTCGTCGTCACGGTCATTAGTACGCGCGGCAGGCCCAGCCGAATCACCAGCAACAGGGAGGTGAAACGGAGGGCCCCGCGCTTCCACAGCCAGACGACGCCGGCGCTCGCGAGGAGGGGGACTGCAACGCAGAGGCCGTTCAACAGACCCCACCCTGTGGCGACGACCGTCCGGTTCTCAAGGCCTCCGAGATCCGCCAGCAGCAGCACACCCCAGACCACGGCCAGGAAGACGCCCAGAATCAGCGAGAACGGACGGGCTGGCATGGGCGTACGATGAATCGGACTCCGACTCTGCCGCCTGCGACGGAAGTGGATGCACGCCAGGAGTAGCGCGAGCAGGGGCGGAAAGAGATAGCCCGCATGCTGCCCGAGGTCCGCCGCGGGAATCCGGCCGGACAGATGCGCCAGGGTGTAGACAGCGCCACAAGCGAAGGCGAGAAGGACGCCCAACCACGCCCCAACGGATGCCGTGCCCGTGGAAGTCGAGCGTGGGGCCCCGGTCCAGGAGCGGTGGGGCTTGGGACGCCGCAGGAGCATCAGCAAAGCGGCATCCAGGTCATAGCGCCGGAGCCACCAACCGGCAATCCATCGAGTGCGCTCAGCCCAATCCGACGCCGCGGGCTTGCAGGGTGTTGGTGCCTGGTGAGAGTGCGGATCCGTTTCGGCTGGTTCGTCGCCGGCCAACGGCAACGGGGGCTCGCCGGTTGGTGGCCTCTCGTGCGGGGCGCAAGCTCCCGGCGGGCGGCCCCTGTAGAACACGACCGACCGCACCTCGTCTTCCACACCGAGGAACCACTCCTTGCCGCGCGCCAGGACTTCGGCTCCATCGTCAGCCGTGCACGCCCGCAGCCATTCAGTTTCGGCATTCCAGACCTCCTCCTCGGCGAAGCCGGGTGTCAAGCCCCCTTGGTACCGGCTCTCAACCTCGCACCGTTCCATCTGCCAGTGGTACTCCGCCTTGTCGTGGAGGGCATTGGCCACCGGGCATTGGAGCAAGCCGGTTTCGATCCCGTCATAGCGTGGGCTGTGCCGGAAGACCGTCGTGTGCTTGAGACAGAACAGGAAGTCGAGGACGAGGCGCCCGAGACTGATTGAGGCCGTGCCCCGGGCCAGCGGATGATCGAGGCATCCGAGGGCCCTGCGCCCCGGTTGAAGCCAGCACGGCTGAGCGGCGTACCCTTGTGGTGGGGCAGCCTCCCAGGCCTGCTCCTGACCGTCGCCGAGGGGCCATTCCTCCGTCGCACAACGGCCCAGGACATGGGATAGGTCATCCTTGACCGCCAGATTCAACGAGAGCGGCAGATGCAGAATGCGCTGGTGCGGCGCATGATCGGAGATGGCGGATGCCGCGGGGTCGATTCCCGAAGCCGACGCGTGACAGTAGAAGTCGATGGCGCGCGCCCGCAGGACGACGTAAACGGGAAAGGCACACGGGGAGTCCTTCGGCACGGCTCGCACGGACACCTGGGTGTAATGAAACACCAGCCCTTCCGAGTCGTCCGGCTCCGGAACAAACAAGGAATCCGTCGGGAATGCCAGCGTGTCAGCCATCGGGGTCCGTTCGGTGAAAATACCCAATGACCTTGACGGCCTGCGCCAGGAACCCTTGGATCCGGTGCGTATCCTCGGCGGAGGGCGGAAGATCGGTTTTCGACAAGTGGATCTCCAGTCTGTGCAATTCCGCGCGCATCTGCGGCCATTCCATCCCGGGAGCCCACCCCACCAGGCGCAGCAACTCGGAGAGTCGACCCAAGAAGTCCCGCCATGGGGCCCACAACGCGATCGCTCGTCCGGCAAAGGGGCTGCTCTCCTCCGGAGGTCCGGCCGCAGCCTCGGCCAGGCGATCCAACATCGCCCGCCACTGCACGACCTCCGCGTAGCGGGCTTGTGCGACGCGGCGGATCTCGCTGCCCCGCAGGGGCTCCGGCCAATCGGGAAGAAGCGAGAGCGCCTTTGCCCTCACGCTCGCTGTCGGTATCGCGTGCCCGATCCGCAAACCCGCCGCCGACTGCATGGCCTCCCGGAGGTGGAGGAGGGCATGGCGGAAAAGCCCCGGCGTGCACAGGGGGTCCGCGCCGACCGCGACAAGCGAGCAGGTGTTGACATTCTGCACCCGGCCGCTCTGCATCTCGGCGAAAAACGCCGGGGCGAACGCCGAGACCGGGAAGATCCAGAACCGATTGTCGACGCCGGCTCTGACGACCTGGGCGTCCGCCTCATCCAGCCAGCGGATAAGGTCCGTGCCACGGGATGGCAGCTCGCCAGCTCCTGCAGTGCCGGCGCGGCGCTCCAGTTGGTAGTCCAGCAGGACGATGTCATACCGGCGCCTCCCCCGCAGAAGTTCCTGGGCCTTGTCCAGGGTCTCGGCGATGACCCAGTCGTCCTGCTCGCCACCCGGCTCCAACGCCGCGAGAATCGCCCTCTGCTTGCTGGTGCTTCCGGGCTCCTGAAAGACCGTGGGCAAGCTCTGGGCTCCAAAGTCATCGACCAGGAGGAAGCGGCAGGGCAGAGACTGATCATCGCCGGTTCGCGCTGCCTGGCTGCAGGAGGTTTCGCTGTGAAAAGCGGCGAGGTTCATCCATCCCAGGTGATGACTGTCCTCTCCGAAGTCCGGCAATCTCTGATAGAGGAGCTTCCGCAGGTCGTGATCCAGGCGCTCGAGAGCCGCCGCGGTGTGATAGCGGCGCTCCTCGGTGTAACGCTTGGCCTCCCGGATCAGCTCGATCACGCCCGACAACGACTCCGGCAGGGCCGCATACCGATGCCAAATCGAGCTGTCCAGGAAAAGGAGATCCCCGCTCTCCGGCGGGAGGGGGCGGAGGCCGAGGTAGATGATCGGTAGCGAAAAGGCTCCGAACGCTGCCCCAGGGTGCGCTTGACTGCCGCCCAGAACCCCCGCCAGCAGATCGAAGGGCAACCGGTACGAGAGCGCATGGCCTTGCGAGAGGTCAATCCCGACGGCAGGAGGTTCAGAGGGGCCGGCCGCTTCGTCCGGCCTCGACGGCGGTGTCGCCGAGCTCGCCAGCCACCGTCGTACCCCGAGTGGGTCCGCGGGCGGAAACCCCTCGAGCGCCAATTCCTGGATGACCAGCCAGGGACCCTCGGGTGGCTGCCTATCCTTCGCCGCTTTGGCCGCCCGTTGAAGGAGGAACTGGATTGCCTCTCGGCGTTCGGTCGCGGTCCAGACCGCATGCAGCTTGAGATTCAGCAGGGCACGAATGACTTTGGCCAAGGCCAGCGCCACCGGCTGCGTGGTGGCATCCACAACAATGTCGGACTGGAGCAGCGCCGGATTCGATCCAGACGCGGAAGCCTCTGCCTGCTGATGAGCCTCGAAGGGAGACATGATCCGATGGCCGATTGGCTTCAGGGTACGGACCGATCATCAAGAGCCTGGACCCAGGTGCGCAGTTCCGCGTCTTCCGACCAGCGGGGTTCTCCCCATGGGCCGCTGGTCAGTCGGTGAATCAAGTCGGCAAAGCCCTTGGCGTTGGCGGCTTTACAGTGAGGGTACATCAATCTCATGAATTCCGCCTTCCACTGATTGCCCTTGTACTTCTGGATGCGGCGTCGCGCCTCGACCGCCAGGCGCAGCTCCGCCAGCAGACGCGCTCTCGCCCAGGTCGACGGATCCTCATCCAGGGGACCTTCCACGGCCGGGGTCGCCCTCGATGGAAGCCCCAGAGAGCCCGTCGAGTCGGGCTCGGTCCTGGCAATCTCCGGCGGCAGGCAGTCCACGCCGATGATGTCGCTGCGCGAGAGGATGATGGATCTCTCGACAACGTTCTTGAGCTCACGGACGTTCCCAGGCCAGCCATACTGTTGCAGACGATCGAGCACGGCCTCCGGCACTCTGTCTCCCGGATACGACGCCCCACCGCGGGCCCTGAACTTCTTGAGGAACAAATCGACGTAGACCGGGATGTCCTCCGGCCGCGAGCGAAGCGGGGGGGTGTTCAGGGTCATCGTGCTGATTCGGTAATAGAAGTCCTCCCGGAGCCGGCCCTCCTCGATCAGGCGCCGCGGTTCACGATTGGTCGCGCACACGAGCTGGAAATCGCTCTCGATGTCGGTATCACCACCCAGGCGCCGGAACGTGCGCGTTTCAAGCACCCGCAACAGCTTGCCCTGCAACTGGGCCGGCATGTCAGCGATTTCGTCCAGGAACAGCACGCCGCCGTTCGCCTCCTGGATCAGGCCGATGCGCTGCTCGTCCGCCCCGGTGAATGCCCCTTTCTCATGGCCGAACAGTTCACTGTCCAGGAGTTGTGAATCACAGTGAGCGCAGTTCTTGGCGAGAAACGGAGCCGTGCGCCGAGGCCCTTGGCGGTGGATGGCCCGGGCCACCAGTTCCTTGCCCGTGCCGCTCTCGCCCACCACCAGCACGGAAACGCTCCCGCCAAACGCCACCCGCGCAATCTGGGCCCGGAGATGGCGGATCTTCCCCGAGTTTCCGTAGAGCGCATAGTCCAGGCCGGGATCCGTGTAAACGCTCAGGATGTCCGCCATGTGCGCCGCGTCAGGCGCTTTCTCGACATACTCGTTAGCTCCCGCTTCGATGCACTGCACGACCAGTTCGCGATTCGATTCGGATTCCACCGACGTGAACACAATCACAGGCAGGCTCGGCCAATGTTGTCGGATTCGCTCCAGGATTTCGATCCCCAACCGCTCCATCTTCGGGCCAAAGACGATGTCCAGGAGAACCGCCGTCACGTCAGGCATTTCTCGTTTCAGGCGTTCGATCGCGACGTGGCTCGAGAACGTCCCGTCGGATTCCCGGCTCGCCTCTTGGAGAAACTCGTACGGCAGCGAGGAATACAGCGTGCTGATCATGGGATCATCCGGGAGGCCCCACTGATCATCAATCAGGCAAATCCTCGCTTGTCTCTTCATTGTTGTCGCTCGCTGAAGCACTTCCAGAACTCGGGCACCTCGATGTCGAGGTTGTGCACAAAGTCCACCAGGTCGATCGCCGCATTCCAGAACGCTGTGACCGTCGCTGGGGTCAGCGCAGAATCCGCCCGCCCTGAGTCCATGGTCTCGAGCTGTTCGATCCCCAGGCCCATCGACGCAAGCCACTGCCCGACTCTGGCATCGCTGGGAAAGCTGTCGGTAGGGGCGAGATCCGGAAGACTCCGGGCACGGCTCACCAGGTCGTTGACCAGCAGGGGAACGGAACGGCCCGTCTCCGGCTCCCGCCTCCACACGGCGCAAGCGCGCTGGACATTGGGCGTCGCTGCCTGAAGGTGCAGCAGGAACTGCGACAATGCCTCGATCCGTCCGGCTCGGGGACACTGCCTGGCCGCAATCATGTCGACCCGATCCGTGAGTCGCGCCAACAGCTCATTCTTCAGAATGTTGTGGCTGACCATCGCCCTGTGCTCGGAGAATCTCATCGGTCAATGATTGGCGATGCGGTCCAGCACAACGCGGCAGCACTCCGTGACGCTGAGGAACTCGCGATGGGCGGAGTCAAAGAGGCGTAACAGCGCTTGGGGCGGGAACTCCGCAATCTGGTTCCTGAACGGGCGGCCATCCGGGTTTTCGGAATCTGTGCGAGCCTGGATCATCTCCCAGACAAAGCGCAACGAACCGGGTACGTGCGAGAAGGCGGAACCGATAGCCTGTTCCTGTAGTCGTCGGGGCGTGACGGTCCTTGCCTCCTCGAGGGAGGCTATGCTGTGCACGGCGGCGGCCAACTGCTGGGCCTTCTCGCTCTTCGGGCCACCGAGACGCTTTGCCATGAACGGGATGAGGGCGTCGGTATCGAGCGTGAAGGGAGTCTCTGCCGCGGCGTTGGTGGTATCCGGAGAACGAAGGGTGACCGGGTCAAACCAGCACTCGGCTTCGCCCGGAGCCGCGTCCCGGACCCTCTCGTGCTGAAAGAGGCGGAAGCGGTCTGAACCACTGGGTGTGTTTCCGGCGAGCACTGCAGGTTGAAGCAAAAGGCCTTGCAGCAGGAGGTCCAGCGGCAACAGGGCGCGCATCATGCCGCGGATGCGGGCCGGCAGGTCGAGGAGCACGATCCAATCCGTGGCCGTGGGTCGGCAAACCGCCGCCGAGATCCCCGGGGCGGCCACGGCCGTACGCTCCAGAAACGCCTTCAGGTCAAGGCCACCCTCGTACAGCCGGTTGAGTGTCGTGAAGCGCAGCAGGTCGCAACACTCCCCGGCCTTGCCGGGCACGTGATGGTCCAACCAGTCCCGGGGTTCGGCGGAGCGATTCTCATCGCCCCCGCTGACGGCCAGGACGGGGATGCCGTAGTCGCCGATACATAGTACGGCGAACTCCTCGGCGCAGACGTTTCCCCCCTTGCCGGCGGCGTTCATGTGCAGGACGACCATGGCGGGGCTCAACTGGTCCAGCAAAGCCCGGCAGAGCCTGGCGCAGGCACCGAGCCATCGGAACTGATCGAGCGCAGGAAGCTCCCGCACGCTCTCCCGCAAGGGTTGGCAGGCGTCAGTCGTCTGCTCAGCACACGCCTCGCAAAGCCCCAGGAGTCCGGTTCGTGTAAGGGGCGGCGATTTCGCGTCATGCTGCCGCGTTCTCAAGTTGTGACACCAGAAGCCGGGACCGTAGACTTGGCGTTCATAGAAGACGCGGCATCCAGCGCCTTCACAGGAACCGATCACGCGGAGTCTCTGCCAAAGCTCCGGATCGCGGTGGACGACGAGGAGGTTCATCACGCGCACGAGGAGTGTCGCTGCTGGATGATGTGAGCGGGGCGCATTTCCATGTCGTCAAACACCATGGCCAGCATGGGGAGTTTGCCGTGAAGTTGGCCGTGCGGGGTGCACAAGTCGCACAGGAGCTTGTAGTCCAGAGGATCGGTCTTCTGGCATTCCGCAAAGCGTTCGCTGGGCTCGGCGCTTGGCATGACGGACTTGATGTGCGGGCTGTCCGGCTCGAGCAGCAGGTACATGCGCCCGAAGAGCTCGAACCCGTGCTGTCCGAAGCCGCCAATCCAGTCGTTCGTGAGCGATCCCTGAATAAACTGACGGGCATCGAAGCAGGGGTCCGAGCCAGCGAAGCTGAAGGCCAGAATAGCCACGAATTGGCCGCTGACCGCGGTGGGCTCGCGCAGCGTCCAGACGGAAGTGATGTGCGGATGTTGTCCGTCTTGCGCCCAAGCGAGGAAGGACGTCAAAGGCTCACGAAAGACCGACACCAGCGGCCAGTGGACAAAGTCCCCGGGAACACCCTCGGCGACGGCCTTGACGTCAATCCCCGTGGTCTTCTTGCCGGTCTCGTTCAGCCGATCGCGGCCCCATGACGCACAGATGTTCAAATTGGTAATGATCTCTCCGACGTGCTTTCGTCGGCGATCAATCAGCCGGCTCAAGAGGGGCCATGATCGCAAATCCAGGGGCAGGGCCGCCGTGCCGGAACCGAGGTGGGTCTTGAGCCTCTCCAATTCACGAATGAAGGCCTCAAGACAGCCGGAAGGGCCAGCCGGCCCGGACCAGGGCAAGGACGGTACAGACATGAAATCGGCGTCCCGTTCGTAAAAGTCGGAGAGACACTGCTGAAAGGAGGCATGCAATCGATCCTGCACGGCATCGAGTTCGTGTTGCAGGAGCCTCACGCGCTGCGCTCCGTGATCGCAGCTCCACACGAGGTCGTCACGCAGAGCCGCGGGGTTCGTCCGTTTGAGCTCGTGCGAATGCCGGATGATCTCGATGCCGCTGCAACCGAAGGTCCTCGCGAACGACAAGCTGAGGTTCGTCGGGAGCGATCGCACAATGTCCTTCCACACGGCTCTGACGTAGTCCAGGGAGTCGGGGAGGTCGATCGGTTGCGCATCGAGTGCCTTGGCGTAGGTGGTTGCCATTCCCGGTCCGCAGAGCTCCCGGATGTACTGGGTCGCCACGGCGCGATAAGCCAGTTGGGTGGCGTACTCGGCCCTGGGATGGGAGATGCGCAACTCCGGGAACAGGATCCCGATGGGCAGAAGCCTCCCGCCGGGGAGTGTGACGCCGGCCGTCGTTCTTAACGTCTCCATCGGCCTGAGCAAAAGCTGGCGTGCTTCGGCCAGAAGGTCCGGGTATTGCGCCAGGAACCTGGATCTCGCCACTTGCCAGACGCGGAGCAGTTGGACCGTGAGGCTGGGGTTGTCCTTGCTCAGTGCATGGTCAGCGCCAACGCCCTGTCCGGCCTCCGCCTTTCGGAAGACCTGCTCTTCGGATGGGACCGGCACGTGGACCATCCTTGCGAACTCGAGGATCGCACTTGAGGTGGTCTCAAGTTTGGAGTCCAGTCCCGTAGCCGCCCAGCAGGTGCAACGCGTGCCCAGGACTCTCTTGACTTCAGAGCAGAGCACGAAGCCGTCAGCATTGTTCCAGCTGTGAGCATCTTGTCCGGAGGGGCCTTCAGGGCTGCGAAGGTCCAGATCGGAGGCCAGCAGGAGATGCCCCAAGTGGTCCGGGAGAAACCGCCAGATCATGGTTTCAAAGTAAGCTTCGTGATAAGTCCGCGGGTCTGCCGCCACCAGCTCCTGGAGATCCTTGTTCGCCAGGATGGCCTGGATGGTGACAAGCTGGGCCAAGTTGGCACCGCGGGCGGTCGATCGGGACAGGGGTGTCCCGCGCGCCGGCATGATCGGAGGAATCAGCACGTCCGAGTAACGAGTGACGTACTGAGAAGGGATCCCGAGCACTCCGAGGGCCCCCTCGATCGTCCTGACGATTGCCTCGAGACCGTCGCCAGCCTTGCGGTCATCGACAACCAGAATGTCGAGAAGCGTGTTCATTGGAGTTGGTCGGCGGGGGCGTACTTCAACATCGGAGAAAGGCCGCTCGTGTTCGAGACCGGAGCGAAGCGAAGAACCAGCAGCATGTGCCAAGTGCGAGCGTCATGCTCCAGCGCAAGGTTGGTGCGATAGCACGCGTCGTACGACCACTGGCTGAGCCTCTTGGTCGAGGCGGCCTCGTACAACAGTGTCCCCTCCACTTGGCGAAACCGTCCCGTTGAGGTGGCCGCCACATGGCCGCAAACGCGTTCTGCCAGGAAAGAGAGGGCGGCCAGCCGCGTCTCGGTCGAGAGGTTCGATAGCGTTGTCTGCAGGCGTTCGAGGTGGTCGCCAAAGACCTCTTCGAGCAGCGCTCGGTTCAGACGCTGGAGTTCGATGCCGGAGGGTTGAAGCGCCGCCCGTGCGGCGAGGGGGGCAGAGATGGGGACCTGTCCATCCCGGAGCAGTCTGGGGGGCAACGACAGCAGGGGATTGAGCGCTTCCGCAAGAGCTTGAGCCGGACGTTCACGATGAGAATCGAGGGCGTCGAAGAAGTGAGGGAGCACACTGAGAAGGTCGTGTTGAAGCGCGGCAAAACAAGGGTCTTTGGCGGAGCGCAACTGCTCCAGGAATTCGCCAGCCTTGTGAAAATCCGACTCGCGCAGGGTGGGGTTCGAAAGGCAGAAATTGAGGCTTAGGTTCTTAATGACGTTGTTCTCGATGTCCATCCGGGTTCCAGCGTGGGATGCCTGTCGGCGTCGAATCGCGTTGGTTTGATAGAGGAAACAGACGTGGTGTGGCCACAGTTTGGGGGTGGTCCAGAGCCGCATCTCGCCTCCGGGAGCAACGGACGAGTCGGCGTGCCGCTCGTAGTTGGCGATGAGGGTGCGCAGGAGCTCAACGAAGGCAACGTCGGCCAAGGCGATAGCCGCCTCCTTCGCAAATGACTCATCAGCTACCAGGAACGGCAGATACCATCCCTCCGCCATGCTTCCCGGTTGTAGGCTGATCCGGGTGGCTCCAAGGACTCGTCGGCACAGCTGGAACAGACTGCTGACGGAGGGCAGTCGGTAGATGGGTGAGGGCTTGTTGGCACCAAGATCGCTCTGGAATGCGACGCTGCTCTGGGTGGCTTTGAGGGGGTAGGATATCTCGGCGACTGTCCTCTCCAAGGTCTCCACATAAGCGCTGACGTGGTCCAGCCACATGGCACGTTCCACGGGGTCGCTGGCAGCACGGGCGTTTTGAGCGGCAGCCTTGATCTCCGCGGGCATGGATTCGATCGTCGAGAACGTGGCCACCGGCCAGGAAATCTGGTTCTTGATGGCGTGCATCGCGCAGCTCCAGCGGTTCGAGTCCTGGACCGCGATGGCTTCCTTCTCCCTGGCCTGCGCTTCGGCGCGGGCGGCCGACTCCTCGGCGCGCAGCGCACTCTCCCGGATGTCCACATCCCGCTCGGTCTGGCGAATGACGGTAAACACGGGCTGGATAAGTCGTCGGAGCTTCTCGGAGTCGAGGGACTTGGGATCCGTGGAACGCTTGAGAATGATGATGTTGCCATGGGCGTTGCGGCTGATCAGGAGTGAGAGCCCCTCGTTCATCAATCGTCGCAACCGTTCCCGCGGGGAGAGGTTTCGTTCCATTCGCAGCTGTTCACCCGCCCGCACCAACTCCAAGGCGATGTCGGCCACGCTCCGGCAGCGCGGGACGGTGATGACGTGCACCTCGTGAAGATCCAGCGTGAGCGGAGTGCCGATGAAATCCAGGAAGTTGCGGTAGGTGCCGCCCAGGGTGACGGCAGCGAGAAAGAAAGGCAGCGAGGGGCATCGTTCGAGCAACCGCGGGTCGGTCTCGGGCGAGTCCGGCAGCCCCGCCGCGTTGCCCAGGGACTGCAGCGACAGAGGCTCGCGCTCCTCGATGACCCGGCGCGCGAGCGCCGGCTCGTCCAATGCGGCCCGTCCCATGAAGAGCTTGATGGCGAGCGTCCTGAGCAGCGATTGTTCCGAACCGTTGGCAGCCTCGCCTGGAAACGTAAACCGTATGCGCCGAATGAGGTCGCCGACTCGCCGATAGTCCAAACTTGACATCGCCGCCTGCATTTGGGATCGGACCGTTTCTTCGTCGCTTGCGCTCTCGAATACCACATCCACCAGCGCAAGCGAGGAATACCGTGGATCCGCCTTTGCGTTGGCAAGCCAAGTGACGGGATCTGCTGCGCGTTGGCCGCCGCCGCGGCCGGGACTTTCGTTGGTCAAGAAATCCGCCAACTCCCTGTTGAGGATGTCAGCAAACATCGGTGCGGGCAGATGGCAATCCACGCCAAAGGCCTCCGCGACATTCACTGGCAGGCACGGGGTACGCTCGACAAAACCCAGGAAGCCCTCGAAGAGGATCTCTTGGTTGGAAGCGGCGGTCGCAGCGCCGAGTTCGACGGCGTGCCCCCAAGGGAACTTGCTGAGGAAGTCCTCGTCACCCCTAGCGACCGTCTCCAAAAGACCCGGCACCACGCCGGCATCCTGGGTTTGGCGAATCCAGCCCATCAAGGGCACGTGGCTCGTAATGTCCCGAGCCATGCAGGCGATCCGCCTGAAGGTCATCGTGGGATGATCGTCCTGCCGGAGCTCGGTATCCGGAGTCTCATTCCTCAGGAGTGACGAATAGTAGGTCAGGTAGAAGAACTGTTCGGCGACGGGTGGGATGAAGGGCAGGACGCGTAGGAAGGCTTCCCTGAGCCAAAGGTCCCGAATGAGCTCGACAGCGGCATCAGCTTCCCGCCGGCGCTCTTCCCCTTCCAGCGGGGCGATTCTCTCGAGAGATCTCTGGAGTCTGCCCGCCTTGTAAAGCTCGGAGATCGTGAAGTCGGGACTGCATCGACGCCCCGAGACAGTGCCCATCTTGCTGCTCCCAGCAGGGCCCGGAGGGCTCCGGTTTTCTGAGGTCTGTCTTCCCGACTGGTCTCCAGTTGCCATCAGCCGTTCCGCTTCGTCAGCGAAGTCCTCTCGCCGCGCATCGCTCACATGGTTGTTTCGCCAAGAGATATGGGCCGCGCTATGCGAGATTCAGTACAGGTCTGGAAAAAGAAGTATTCCCTGGGGGTATTACTGTCAAGTTTCAAACCAGCCCGCCGGGTTGACTGGGACGATTTGTTTTGCCGAATGTGGACATCTGAGCATCCACGTGGCGACTTTCCTGGCAATTGAGGGACCACATCAATGTAATATCTTGGTCACGAATGTCTTATGAGCAATAAGTCCCAAGAAAGCAACAACGGGAAGTGTCAGTCGAAAGCGGCATGGATGAATCGTGGAGCATCTTCGGCACGCTCTGTGCTTCGGCCTTCCAGACATTGCTGGAAGTCATTTATGAGGAGCAACAAACAGAATCGGGTATGGACGACGTCTGTCGTTGTTTTGGGCCTTCTTCTGGTTGTCCTGACGGGGTGCAAGCCAAGGCAGGACCCAGGAGTCGTTCCCGTCGACCAACCGCGCGCGAAGATCCGGATTGTGGATGGTCTTTCGGTGAACAGTATGCACGTGATGCTGGCGTCGAAGCTGGGGTATTTCAGCGAAGAAGGGCTGGACGTGGACGCCAGTTATGTGGCTCTCGGCAAGCTGGCGATGGACGCGCTCAACGGGAACAGTGCCGAGTACGTGGGGATTGTGGACATGAACGTGGCGCAGACCCTGTTCACCCACAAGGACATGGCGATCCTGTGCGAGTTCTCGGAGCCCATTCGGGGCATCAAGGTCCTGGGCCGGGCCGACAAGGGGGTCAAGAGCGGTAAAGACCTGAAAGGCAAGAAGATCGCCGTCTTCTTCGGGGTCAACATTCACGTGTTCATACAGAAATACCTGCAGGAGCAGGGCATCGAACAGGGCCAGGTCGAATTCGTGAATTTCAAACCGCCGGATGCGGCGGCTGCCTTCATTTCGGGTGCGGTGGATGCCGTGGTGACGTGGGAGCCGCTGGTCTACAACATCCAACAGAAGGTGGGCGACAATGTCGCGTTGTTGACGGAGGACTCGCAGGCCTACTGGCCTTACAAGCTGCTGCTGGTCACGCGGCAGACCCGGCTGGTTCAGAATCGGGACGAGGCCCGACGAGTGCTGCGGGCCATGATCAAGGCGGACGAGTTCATCAAGCGCGAACCGGAAAAGGCCTACGGGATGCTGGCCAGTCACCTGCAGATCGCACCCGAGGTGATGCCCGGCTTCTGCAAGGAGATCCACTACGAAGTCCGGCTGACGCCCAGACTGCTGGACATGATCCGTTTCGAGACCGAGTGGATGCCTAAGAACCTGCCCGAGTTCTTCAAGGACAAGCTGCCGGTGACGACCGATTTTCGATCGCTGGTGGCCGATGAGCTGAAGTCCCTCAAGCCGGCAGCCTGCCAAATCCAATAGTCGTCCCAAGGGCGGGTGTGGAGCGCAAGAGAACATCGGTCCTGATCGGGCTGGGCTCCGTGGCCGCGTTTCTTCTGCTGTGGCATCTGGCGGCGGTCTGGGGCGTGCTCTCGCCCGAGTCGAGCATTCCGTCGTTGTCGGCGGTGACCAAGGCGGCCCGGAATTGGCTGAGCGAAGGGTTCCTGTCGCGCGACTTGGCAGCCAGCTTGATGCGGGTGATCCCGGGCATTGTCATTGGCTCCGCCTGCGGTGGGCTGCTGGGATTGGCCACGGGCCGCATTGGGATTCTGTACCAGATTGTGGGTCCCCATCTGCACATGTGGCGGGCCCTGCCGGCGGTTGCGGTGGTCCCGCTGCTCCTGCTGATTCTTGGCGTGAACGAGAGCACGCGGATCATTGTGGTCTCCTTGGGGGTGTTCTTCCCCGTGTGGGTGAGCGCGCATGAAGGCTCGGCGCAGGTCGACCCCCGGTTCCTTGAAGTGGCAAGGGATTTGGACTTCAGTCCATCTCAACTCTACGTGAGGGTGATCTTCCCGGCGACCGTGCCGTTCATCATTGCGGGCATTCGGACCGGCATCGGGCTCGCCTACATCATGGTGTTCATTGCCGAGTGGATTGGCGCGAACAAGGGCATCGGCTACCGGCTTTCAGTCGCGCACAGCGTGCTGCGCACGGATCACATGGTGTTCGGCCTCGTGGTGCTGGGGGTTCTCGCTTACTGCACGGATGCGGTGTATCGGCTGGCGGCACGCCGTTTGTTCCCCTGGACGGAGAAGAAGCATGGCTGACCCGGGCTCGCATCCTCCGGCCGTGGTTCAACTCGAGAAGTTGACCTTCTCCTTTGGTCAAGAGCCAGTATTGCGCGATATCTCGCTGACCGTCACCGAGCGGGAGTTTGTGGTCATCGTGGGAAAGTCGGGTTCCGGGAAGAGCACGCTGCTGAGAATCATCGATGGGCTGTTGACGGGTGAGGGCGAGGCACGAGTGCAAGGGCGGGTGCGCATGGTGTTCCAGGAGGACCGTCTCTTCCCGTGGTATCGCGTACGCCAGAACGTGGCGGTTGCGGTCACTCGGGACGCGACTCCGGCAGGAGAAGCAGCCGTGGCTGGCTCAGCATCGGCGCGGCTTTCCGACACAGAGAAGGCGATGCGACTTCTGGAGGAGCTCGGCATGCGTGAACTGGCGCACCGCTATCCCCACCAGCTCTCGGGGGGCGAGCGCCAGCGGGTCGCGATCGCCCGCGCGTTTGTGGCCCGGCCGCAGATCGTGCTCATGGACGAGCCGTTTGGGGCCCTGGATGTCCTGACCCGGGAGCAGATGCAGACTTGGTTGCTGGACTTCTGGCAGCGCAATACGGCCGCGGTGGTGTTCGTCACACACGACGTCGAGGAGGCGCTGATCCTGGGGGACCGCATTCTGGTCATCGTGGACGGCCGACTGCGGCCGGTGCTCAACGTCAACTTTCCGCGCCCGCGTCCCCAGCGGTTGCGGTACGCGCCGGAATTCCTCGAGGCGAAGCAGCGCGTGCGCGAGCAGTTGGCCGACTGATAGAGAGACACGACGATGATTCCAGCCCTTCCTGCGAAAAGAGCACCCCTCGGGGTTTTCAGACAGGCTCTTAGGCGGACCCGGCGTTGCGCCGGCAGCCGGAATTCAACTCCATGGAGCTGAGCGTTCAACTGCAGCAGGCCCAGATCCTGGGCTACAGGCATTTCAAGGACACCGTCGCCAGCCGCAACCGACGGATCCGGTCGGGGCACTTGCTGCGGGCGAAGGCGTATGAAGTCGAGTATGGCGGTTATGCCCTGACGATCCTGCCGGGGGTCCTCGACCCGACGACCGGCGAAGGCAGCCTCATCATGCTGGAATGCCGCGACCTGTTCGTCGGGGACCGCGTCCTGGACATGGGAACAGGCTCGGGCAATCTCAGCATCCTCGCTGCCGTCAAGTCGGGCCACATTGTGGCCGTCGATATCTCCCCTGTTGCCGTGGAGTGCGCCCAGATGAACGTCCGGCGGCACGGGCTCACTGAGAGAATCGACGTCCGGCTGGGCGACCTTTTTGCGCCCCTCCGACCGGATGAGAAGTTCGACTTGGCTCTGATCAACCCGCCGTTTCTCGAAGGCAAGCCGCGGGCGGGGATCGACCGTGCCATGATGGATCCGGAGTACGACATGCTCACGCGCTTCCTGCAGAACGTCGGGAAGTACTTGACCCCCGCGGGACGGGTGCTCCTGTGTTTTGGCTGTGTCGGCGATCTCGCCTACCTCCACAACCTGATCGCGTTGTGCGGCTTCGCCTGTTCGATCCGGAAGGCCCGGGTAACCCTGGGGCTTCAGTTCTTTGTGTATGAGTTGACGATTCTGCCTTCCCAGGGCGGATGATGAGCAGCCGACACAAAACCCAGATCCGGCACGAGCGGGCAGACTGTCCACCATGCACCGCAGCTCCGTTGTGGGTGATCCCGCGTCGCCCTCAGGTTCAGGATCTCATGGGCAATGTCGCCGGGGACGGGGGCACTCGGCAACCGCGGCCTCGGAGCATCTGGCTGCTCTTGATCCTGGGGGCTCTGGCGGCGGTTGCTGCCGAGGCGCAGAATCCGCCACCCACGGATACGCCTGCTGAGACGACGGCCCTCACTCGGGCGTGGGCTTTCGTCGAGAAGGGCACGCTCTCGGCCAGCGCCCGTTACCGCTTCGAGGTCTTTGACCGCGACGAGCCCGCTTTCCCGGACACTGCGGAAGCCTCGACCTTTCGTCTCGCGGTGGGGTACGAGACCCCACCGGTGCTCGGAATCTCCGGCTTCGCCGAATACGAAGGGGTCTTCGCCCTGGGATCCGCCAGCTACAATGTTCCTGGTGTTCCGGAGCAGACCAAGCCGGGCTACCCGAGCATCCTGGACCCGGAAGGGCATGAGCTGAACCAGGCGTGGTTGCGTTGGCGACACAAGGGCACCAATCTCCACGCTTCGCTAACTGTCGGTCGCCAGGAGTTCATGCTCAACGATGGCCGGTTCGTCAGCCTCGCGCCATGGAGGCAGAACCACCAGACGTTCGACGCGGTACGGGCCGACCTTGGGCTGCCCCACGGTTTCTCCCTCACGTATCTGTTCGCCGATCGGGCCCGGCGCGTCGTCGGGGAGGACGCTGCGGACGGCACGCCCCCGATGGACTCGCATTGGTTTGATGCACACTGGAGACTGAAGAACCGAGTAGACGTTGGAGTGTATGGGGTGATGCTCGACTACGAATCCCCGCCACAATATGGCCTCTCGACCAAGACCTTCGGTGTTCGCTGCACGGGCCCGTGGCGAATCGATGCCAACTGGGATATCCACTACGTCACCGAATTTGCCCAACAGCAGGATTTCGGACAGAACCCCGATCGAATCAACGCGAACTACTGGCTGGGAGAATTGGGTGTTGTCTATCGAGGGCACCGGTTGAACGGTGGCATCGCCTGGCTTGGGGGACGCAGTGCCACGGACAAACTCTCGACGCCGCTCGCCCACCCGTTCAACGGGTGGACCGAGCTGTTTGCCTCCAATCCAAGCTCGGGAACAAGCCATGGCCTGCAGGCAACGTATGTCAGCGCCACGGGTACCGCTTGGAGCAAAGCTCCCCTGATCTACTCGGCCACGTTCTACGACTATCGATCGGTGAGCGATCACCGCCACTACGGCAACGAAGTCGACCTCGGGTTGGTTTGGAAGGTGAAGCCCGTCTATGAACGATGGGAAATCGGGTGCCGGTGTGCCTGCTACTGGGCCGACACTCTGTTCTGCGATGCCCTGCGGGCCTCGGTCTACACCGCCGTCAGTTTCTGAATCTACAAACACCCCACCGTTCTGTATTTGAACGTGGAGGTGATGGGGCGTAGGCGTCACCTACCATGAACCGATCCAGGCCAGACGCAGGCAGGGCGCAGCGCGAGGACCGCGGCGGGACCGCGACGAACGCGGGACTGGCGGCCAGCCGACCGGACCGGTTCCCTGGGTCCCCCATGAACACAAGACCGTCCACAGGCTCCGGCAACCTCACTGCCATCGCCGTCGCCGGTGTGGTCCTGCTCGCGCTCGGCGCCGGGCTGTGGGTCTTTCATCCCCACCGGCACGCGCTCCGGTTCCCCGAGGTGCTGGTGGTCGCGGATTTCCAGCGGGGATTGGACCGTGACCTCACCGCTCCCTTGAACCGGATCCTCCAGACCCGGCCCGCCCAGGCTCTCGAGTCGAAGCTCCTCAAGCCCGCCCTCGATGATGTCACGCTGGCTCACCTGAATGTCGCCGGGGTTGAGGTCCGGCCCGGCCAGTTCCCGGGGCGGCCTGAACTGCTCCGGATCGTGCAGGACTGCGCGCGGATGCTCCACATCCCGACGCCGCGGGTCTTCGTCGTCAATGACCCGGCGCGAAACGCCCATACGATGAACTTCAAGGAGCCGGTCATCGTGGTGAACTCCGGCCTGCTTAATGCCCACCGGGATCCGGCCGAACTGCGCTTCATCCTGGGCCACGAGATGGGGCACATCAAGTGCGGGCACGTCAAATGGCAGATGGCGCTCCGAGGCGTGCTCGAGACCTTCCGCGTCAGTGACGCTATTCCCGAGGAGGCCGGTGTCGCGCCGTTCCTTCCGCTGTTCTGGGAGGCGCGGGAGGCCGAGATGAGCGCGGACAACGCGGGCCTGATCTGCTGCCAGGACTTGACCGTGGCGGAGGAAACGCTGGTCCGGTTGGTGACGGGAGCCTCCGACGCCGATCTGGGGAAGGTCGACGTCAAAGCCTATCTCGATCAGAGCGGTCAACAGACCATCAGCAAGTTCGCCGAGGTCGTCCAGTACGGGCGGCAACTGCTGCAGGACCACCCGTTCGTCCCGGATCGGATCCTGCAGCTCCGGGAGCACGCGAAGTCCGTGCGATACCAGCACCTTTGGCAGTGAAGATCGGAATACCCACGCACCCCACATGAGCACCAATACGCATCGCGAGATCAGATCAACCGCCTCGGTTCGGCGCGGGCTGGGATGGGTCATGGTCTTCGGCTGGATTCTCCTGACAGGCTGCGGCGGGCCCACGATCCGCATCACGTGGGATTCACCCAAGCCGGGCCTCGAGCAGGGTGTCCCACTCAAGTACGAGTCGGTCGAGGTCGGCAAGGTGACCAAGGTCGACACGACGGCAGCGGGAGTGACTGTCACCGCGAAGCTCCGGAGCGCTTCGGCCCATCACGTGCGGGTCAAGTCGGCGTTCGTCTTCCATCCTGCCGGTACCAACCAACCGGCCTACATCAACATCCGTGCCCTGGACCGGGACAGCAGCCCGGTTCAGACCGGCGCCATCCTGCGGGGCTCGGCCTCGGAGGAAGCCGCCACGATCGAGGAGATTCTGACGGACTGGAAGCGGACGCTGTTGTTTTGCGCGATGGGCATCGCGCTGCTCCTGGTGGTGGTGTGGCTCACCAAGCTGCTGTTCAAAGCCTGGGTCCTGATGTTCACGGTGGCGGCGGGGGTGGCGTCGACGGTCTTCCTGAGCGCCTGGCTTGAGGCCACTCTGGCCCCGCTGCTGCCGCCGACGCTCCGGGTGGACCTGATCGCCTATGTGGCGGCCTTCGTGGTGGGTTCCGTGGCGGCCTCCACGCTCGTCGGGGTCCTGCTCCGACCAAGGTCTTGACGCGCGTGTTGCTGAATTGGCGCGTGCACTCCGGAAGAAGGGGCGGAGTGGCGCAGATGCGGACACCGGGCGCCGATGGCGCATGGAGTGCGTATGATTGTGGTGTTGTCGGTCGCCGGGGGACAGGGGTCCGGGGCCTTGATCGAGTGTCTCCGCCTGCGGCGCGTGCATTTCCCTTGGGGCGAGGATGGTCTGACGGTGTTGCTGCTGTTGCCCGGGCGCTGCATGGGCAACCGGTCTCACAAGCCCTCCGCGGCGCCGGCATGGTACTGGGGACAATGGACCCTGCCCGTTCATGTCCTTGAGGAGACCGGGTTGATTTCGAACCCGGCTCTTGAGTGCCTGAAGCGGCTCGGGATGGAGCCTGTGTGCGTCGACGCGCCCCTTGAAAGCCTTGATGCTCTGCAACTGTGGCGCCGGCTGGCAGGGCAAGTCCGACCCCTTTACGAGGTGCTTGTTCGTGCCTATGACATTGTTGAGGATCTGAAGTGGGTGGAGCGGCTCGGACGCCAATTGGAGGAGGCTGATCGAGCTCTCAGTTCCCGGTGCGCCACTGGGATGGACTCGAAGAGGCCATGCGAACCTACAAAAGCAGCGCTGCGGCCTTCCGAACCTTTGCCGATGTACCTGAGTGATCCTGAAACCGCCTTTTCTTGAGCCTTCTGCGCCTTGTCGCGGCCAATCCCCCCTGTTCGCTTCTTGGCGGCAGATCACGCCTCTTCGCGGCGTCTTCTAATCGCCGGCGATGGCGTCGAGCATCCGCTTGCCCTTGCGGCAGGCATCGTAGGGGTCCGGGATCTCCCAGGCGTCGATCATGATCCATCCGCGAAACCCGCCGGCACGCAGGAGTCGAAGCGAGGCGGGGATGTCGGCATGCCCGTCGCCGCAGGCCACGTGTTTCGACGTCCCGCCGTCGCGCAGGGTACCATCGGTGTCCGTCAGGTGCACATACCCGACGTTCTTCACGCCGACGCGTTCGAGCATCTCGTGCGGCTTGCCCGTGGACCCGTTCATCAGGTCGTAGTGGCTGGGGTCATAGATGATTTTGAGCGCGGGATGATCGGCCTGGGCATGGATGCGCTTGAGGTGTTCCTCCCGGTTGAACACAAAGGGCGGCCAGGATCTCCCAAAGGGGGAACGTCTGCCGGTACTTCCGGGACGACGACTCGAATCCGTTCAGGCCTACGGCAGTGCGCCAGCGGGGGTTGGGGCCGGCGGCCTTCGTGGTCGTGGCGGCCAGGCAGCCTGTGCCCACCGCGAGGCCCATCTCGCGGAGCCAACGGCGGCGCGATCGGATTTCGATACGGGGGTTTGCGAGCCGTGGGGCGGGTGAGGGATCGGTGCGCATGAGATTCCGATCGGGATCATGCGCCGACAGGGGGTCTGTACACAATGTCAAAGGCCCGTGTGTCGGTGAATCGGTGCTCAGCGCCCCACAGACGGCCACGCCTTCCGCAGACCGTTGCGCCACAAGAAGGGATTCGCCGCCAAGAAGCACAAAAGTCGCAGAAGACAAGGCCGGGCCTTTCCTTGTGCCTTCTGCGCTTCTTGGCGGCAGATCCCCCTCTTCGCGGCTGCGGACGGGCTCACGGGGCCGCGGCGTTCTTCGCCGGGATTCCCCGCAAGTGGGTATCGAACCAGTCGGCAAGGGTTGGGAGGTCCTCAGCGATCGAGGGCCAGCCGTGGCCGGCCCCGGGTTTGACGTCGAGGCGGACCGTGGCGCCGGCGGCCTTGGCCTTTGCCACGAAGGACTCCGCCTGCTGCAGCGGCACCAGGCGGTCGGCGTCCCCGTGCAGAATCAGCGTTGGTGGCAGGTTCGACGTGACGTAGTAGATCGGTGAGATCTCGCGTCCGAGGCTTTGGCGGCCTTCGGGCGTGTCCGAGCGCGGTCCGAACGCGGGCTTGAAGTCTTTGAGGGTGCCCACGCCGACGGCGTCCTCGCCGGGCTGGCCGTAGTTGAGAAGATCCGTCGGCGGGAAGAAGCAGGCCACCGCCGCGACCGCGCTGCTCTCGCGGTCGACGGGGTCTTTGGCGTCGGACTTGCCGGGCCCGCCATGGACGGCGAGGGTGAGGCTGAGATGGCCGCCGGCGCTGGCGCCCATCACGCCCAGGCGATCCGGCTTGACGCCGTACTCGGCGGCATGATGCCGGATGAAGCGGACCGCCCGGTGCATGTCCTCGACGATCTCGGGAATGGTGTACTTGGGCTGGGAGCCGTGGACGACCGCGAACACGGTGTACCCGCGGTCGAGGGTGGGCCGGAAGAGCCCCGCGTTGATCGCCTCATGGCTCGAAAAGAACCCGCCGCTGATCACCATGATCACGCCGTACCCATTGGGCGCGGCCGGCTTGAAGACGTCCAGGGTCAACGCCACACCATGCTTGCGGCCGTATATCACGTCCTCGGTCCGCGTGAACTCCGCGGCGTTCGCGGGGATCAGGGTGAGGAGAAGCAGCAGGAGGAGGGGGAGCAGGCCGCGGTCGATCGCGCGAAGTTGGGATCGCAGGTTGGCGGGGGTGAACGCGGGGGTGTGATTCGAGGTGTGGAACACGCAAGTCCCTTTCATGGTCGCATGGCCGGCGATGCGCCCGCCGGAGGCGGCTCACGGACCGCCCGTGAGGATCGGGGTCGAGCATACCCGGGCGATCCGCGAAAGGAAGCCTGTATGTGCCGCCATCGGCTCCTGGCGGGTTTTCGCCTTGAAGGCGCGTCGGGGGACAATGAGTCTGTCACCTTGTTTGCGGCACCGTTCCTCGGGACTGGATGCGGCATCGGTCTGAGGCGGCCCCGGGCTGGACCCCAATCCGCGCGTAAGCGTCCCTTGCGGCTAAACCTCCTGGGCTGGACCAGGCGCCTTGAGCCGCCCAGTCCGGGGGTTTCGCGGATTGGGAAGCCCGCCCCCGGGGGCGGGCCACCCCGGAGCCGACACCCCACGCGCCTTCAAGGCGAAAACCCACCAGGAGCCGATGGCGAACGTTCGCGCCGCACGCGTTAGGCGAGGATCCGGGCTGGAAGTAATCGGTCGACAGTGACCAGTGCCGCGGCTAGAGTCCCCGACTTGTGAAAGTCGATGCGATTAGGTCAAGTTTGGGTCTCTGCTGTTCCAGGCCTCCCCTTTCTCCGTCGAGGACTCTACATTAGCGAGGCGCGGAAGAGAGGGTCCGGAAAGGCAGGGAGGTTTCATCGGATCGCGGACTTCGTTAGGTCTGAGGCGGCGCCTCGCTAGGTTTGATGACGTGATTCCGGCGGTGGTGGTTGAACGGAGCGCTGCACAAGCCGCCTCTCAGGAGGCAGTGCGGCGGTAGACTCCCGGACTTGGCACCCGACACGTGCGCATTCTGCTGACAGGCGATCTGCATCTAGGCCGTTCAAGCTCAGGTGTCCGATCCACGTCGCGTGGCCTCCGCACCGAAGGCGCCTGGGGGCGGATTGTCGAACTGGCCGTGGAGCGTGGCGTTGGCGCAGTCCTCCTCAGCGGCGACATCATCGACCACTCGAACCGGTACTTCGAGGCATGGGGGCCGTTGACGCGCGGACTGAGCCGGCTCGCGGCAAACGGGATCCCGACGCTCGCGATCGCGGGCAATCATGACCACAGCGTGCTTGGTGCGATGGCGCTCGAGTGCGCTGGGCCGGAGTTTCGTTTCCAGCTGCTGGGCCGGCAGGGTGCCTGGGAGCAGGCGGTGGTGGAGGAAGCAGGCCGGCCCGCTCTCCGGGTGCTGGGTTGGTCGTTCCCGTCCGAGCTGCATGCGCGGGATCCGCTGGAGACTTTCCCGCAGGATCTCCCGCGGGATCTTCCGCTGCTCGGCCTGGTTCATGGGGATCTGGACACGGCCGGTTCGCGTTACGCGCCGTTGGATCGGGCCCGGCTCGCAGCCCAACCCGTGGCCGGCTGGCTCCTCGGTCACATTCACGCGCCCCGCCTGGTCGAGAACCGGGGAGGTCCGTGGATCCTCTATCCCGGGAGCCCGCAGGCGCTCGATCCGGGCGAGGAGGGCGTGCACGGGATCTGGATCGCCGAGGTCTTGCCGACAACCATCGCCTGTCCGGTCGGGGTCCCGGTTTCAACTGTCCGCTACGAGCGAATTGCCATCGATGTGGGCGGTGTCGCGGATGAAGCCGGCCTGCGGATCCGGCTGCGCGAGGAACTGCAGCGGCACGCCGAGATGGCCCGCAGCCACGGCGGGGAATCGCTGCACACGCTCGTCACCCACCTGACCGTCGAGGGCGGCACTCCGGTGGCTGACGCCGTCGAGCCCTGCCTGAAAGAGCTCCAGGAACTGCCAGGGCTGGGCGCGGCAGTCACGATCGAGGTCCGGCAGGCCACCAACCGGGCCACGCCGCCGCTCGACATCCCCGCGCTGGCCCAGGGGCCATCCCTTGTGGGCGTTCTGGCCCGGCTCGTGCAAGCGCTCGAGTCCGGAGCCCATGGCCGTGAGGTCGATGCGGTGATGGCGCGCGCCCGCGACGCCGTCGGCAGCCTGACCCTGGTGAGCCGGGTGCAGGAAGGGGACGGCGACGCGGGGTTTGAGTTCGGCGATGACGCCCTGCGGCGCAGCCTCGCGACCGCCGCGCGCAAGCTGCTTGCCGGACTCCTCACGGCAGGCCGGTCCGACGGCAAGGGAGGTACAGCGTGAGCGGGGGAACAGTCCGGTTCACGCAGGTGGAGATCGTGAAGGCGCTCGGCCTCGGGCGCGGGCAGGGTTTTCGGGTCCCTGATCTCTCCGCGGCCGTGAACGTGGTCTACGGTCCGAACGGGTCGGGCAAATCGACGCTGGCGCGGGTCATGCAGAAGCTGCTTTGGCCGATGGCGCGTGAAGTCGAGCCGGCGCTGGCCCACGCCGCCGTGATGGCACAGATCGAGGTTGCCGAGACTCACAAGACGCGCCGCTGGACGGTGGAGATCGAGTCGGGTGCTGTGACCAGCACCGTTGACGGCGTGTCGACGCCGGTTCCCGCCGGCCGGCCCGACCTCCACGCCCGTTACCGGATGCCCCTCAGTGAGCTTCTGGTGGAGGATAATGCGGATTTCGCGCGCGAGATCCTGCGGCAGGCGTCGGGCGGGTTCGACCTGGCTCCCGTGGCAGCCCTGGCCGGGTTCGCGGAGAGACCGGTGAACCCGCGGGCGCTGCAGAGTGCTCTGCGAGAAGCGGCTACCGGGGTTGCCGAGGCGCGTTCAAGCCAGGAGTCGCTCAAGGGTCGCCGGGATGAACTCGTGTCCCAGGGCGCAAGACTGGAGGAAGTCCGGGAGAAGCTCCGTTCCCTGGGCGAACTAGCCCGCGCGAAGGAGTATCTTGTCGCCTGCGCTGACCGGGACCACGTCCAAGGCCAGCACGACGCCTTCGAGGCGCAGGTGAAGGCGTTGTCGGGCAGCGAGCAGGAGGAACTGGCGCGGCTGGAGAAAGACGTCCGCGCCGCCGAAGCGGCCTTCGACCGTGGCAAGCGAGAACGGGTTGACTTGGCCGGGCAGATCGACAGGCTCCGCGCTACCGAGGTCGAACGGCAGGCCGATCTCGACTCGCTGCAGGCGGCTGTCGCGGCTCTCGAGGTGGCGGAGGGGCGAGCGCAGACCGAGATGAACCGCGCCACCGAAAGCGCGGCCGAACGTGCGGCAGCCGAGGCGCACTTGTTCAATCGCCGGCAGGCCGGGGAAGCCGCGGCGATCGACCGCGCAGCCCTGGCGGCGGCCGATGACCTGTTGAAGCTGGCGCTGGCCTGCCGGGCCTCCGAGGTCGCGCACGAGGCAGAGGCGGCTCGGATTCGGCTCCTCCCGGAGCCGGATGCCGCGCTCCCGGATGCACTCGTGCTGCGACGCGGCATCGAGGCGCTGGCCAGTTGGCTGCGGGCGCCGTCCCCGGCATCGCCTCCTGTCGGCGACGCCGCACGGATCCCGCTCGGGAAGCTGGGCATGGTCTGCGCGGTGCTGGGGGTTGCGTCCCTGAGCGGGGCGGTCCTCGTCCATTGGGCCTTTGCGGCCGGGGCCTTTGGTGCGCTGGCGATGTTCGCAGCGATCCTGCTGCTTTCAGCGCGGAAGACGGAGCCAGCGGCGGTGGCAACAACCAACGCCGCCGCGGTGTACCAGGACGCCTTCGCGAGGCTGTCGCTCACGCCACCGGCGGACTGGAGCGTTGCGTCGGTGAGCGCGGCCTTGGACGGGCTGGTGGAACAGCTGGAGAGGCGGACGGCCATCGATGCCGCGCGGCCGGTTCGGGCCGCGCATGAGAAACATCGGGCGGAGTTGGAACAAGCCCGGAAGCGCCTCGGGGATGCCTGCGCGGATCTCGAGGCACGATACGGGATCGCGGCGGGTGACGCGGACCCGATCTGGATCCGTCTGTTGATCGAGGCCGTCCTGGTCTGGCAGAAGGCCGTGCAAAAGGACGAGGGAGCCGCGGCGGCATCGGCGGCGGCCAGGGCGTCCTTGGACGCCGCTCGCCAGGAGTGCAAGACCCGATTCGCCTCCGCCGGCGTCGATCTGGGCGCGACGGCCTGCGTGACAGCCGACCTCGCGACCCGGCGCTTCGAGTCGCTGCGCGAGAAGCGCCGGCTGTGGCTCGACCTCGACGAACGGTATCGCCAATGCGAAGGCCGGATGGCGGAGGCTGGCCGCACGTGCGACGAAGCCCGGAACGGACTGGCGGAGTTCTGGCGCCGGCTTGGATTCGCAGCGGCCGACCGCCAGGGTCTCGCCCGGCTGCTGGCGCGACGCCGCGACTTCGTCGCGGTGGACGACGCGCTGCGGATCGCGCGCCAGCGGGCCGCAGACGCGGAGAACCGCCTTGGGAGCGCCGCGTCGTTATTGCCGCGGGGGCTTGTGGCGATCGACTCGGAACTCGGCAGTGAAGAGGCACTGCGTTTGGAGGAGAACAGGCTGACGCGGGAGATCGCCGAGGTGGAAGCAGACCTCCGCCACGCCTCGAAGGGACACGAACTGTCGGAGAGGCTGGAAAAGCTCGCGGAGGCGAACGCGCGGCTGCGCCGGCAGGAGGAACTGAACGCCGAGCAGGCGGTGGGGTACGCGCTGACGGGGTGGCTGCGGGAGCAGGCGCGGGAGGTTCTGGCGCCACGGGTGCTGACGCGGGCCCAGGACTTGTTGACCCGCATCACGAATGGCCGGCTGGTGTTTCAGGCAGAGGAGTCAGCCTCGGAACCCCGGTTTGTCGCTGCCAACGCGGACGAGCCCTGGCGACCGGTCACCCAGCTTTCCTCAGGCGAGCGCGTTCAGCTGCTGATGGCCGTGCGCCTGGCGTTCCTGGAAGAAAACGAGGAGCGGGCGCTGCCTTTATTGCTCGACGAGGTGCTGGCGTCGAGCGACGACGAACGGAGCGGGCACATTATCCAGACGGTGCTGGAGATCGCGCGCTCGGGCCGCCAGGTGTTCTACTTCACGGCGCAGGCCGATGAACGGGCTCGATGGATCTCAGCCCTGGCTGCAGCGGGAATCGAATCGCGGGTGTTTGACTTGGGCGCACTGCGCGGGATGACCGAGCGCGCCGCCCATCCGCTCCGGCCTGCTCCCGACCCGAGGGCGCCGGTGCCGGCCCCTGGCGGTCTTACGCACCGACAATACGGGGAGCTGCTCGGCGTGCCGGGGGTGGACGTCTGGGATCTGGAGCTCGATCGCCTGCACCTGTGGCATGTGATCGAGGACCCCGAGCTTCTCCATCGCGTGCTCTGTTCCGGCATCGAGCGGTTCGGTCCCCTGCGCCGCCTGATCCGGCACTCCGGATATGACGGCTTGGGCGAGAGCCGTGAGACGGTGCTGGCGACGGGCCTTGCTTTCCAGGCCGCCTTTCGGGCATGGCGCCTCGGCCGTGGCAGACCCGTGACGCCCGAGGTGCTGAGGCAGGCGGCTGGTGTCACCGACGTCTTCCGGCAGCGGGTGGTCGAATTGGCCGCCTCGGTGAACGGCGATGCGGAACAACTGCTCGAGAAGCTCGGCGACGGGACCCTCAGGAACTGGCGTGAGAAGTCGACTGAGGAGCTCCGCGAGTCTCTGGTGCGGGAGGGTTGCCTGGATGAGTCGCGGCGGCTTGGGCGTGACGAGATTCGAGAGGCGGTGCAAGCGGAGTTGATGCGGAGCGGTTCGGCCAGCCGGATCGCTGCCGCGACTCTGGATCGGGTGGTGGAGTCCCTGCCCTGGTCGATCACCCTATCGTCCGAACGCGCGGATTCCGCCGGCAACTGTCCAACGGCCTGAAAAGCAGGATGGTGCCGGCGGCGGGTGACAAAGTGCCAGGTTCATAGTCTACCGACGCCCGCAATCCACCTTGCAGCCCCGCTCATCGTGGGTTCATCGGTTCATCATCCGGCGAAGTTCGCCGCTTGGGTCTCTTCCGGAGGCGGTTCGCGGACCCCGCCGGGATCCCATGGGCACAATCCTCCCCCCCGGCCGCGGCCGATCTCGAAGTGTTGGCGATGTGAAAGATGGGTTCGTCCTCTGGCTTCCCGGGCCGGTGGGCTCCTGGCCTATCCCACCGCGTCCACCCGCAGGTCCCGCAGCGTCATCAAGTGCCCCAACGCCGCCACCCCACGCATCGGCCGCGCCCCCGTCCGCCGCCGCTCCCCAAACCGCCCCCGGAATTCCTC
>JAKQDD010000093.1 GCA_029556615.1 Verrucomicrobiota bacterium
CTCCCCACCCTGCTGCAAACCCAACGCCTGCAACGAGGTCTGACCCAACACCAGCTCGCCCGCCGCCTCGGCGTCAGCCGCCGCACCCTCCTGAACTGGGAACTCGGCCTCACCTCCCCCACCCCTTCCCTCTGGCCCCGGCTTAACCAACTCCTCCGATAGCAAAAAGGTGGCGGAACCACCGGGTTCCGCCACCTTTTTGCTGTCTCCCCCCCATTCGTCCGGCCGTCACCGGCGCCTACGGCGTCACAATGTCACAGCCGGACACCATCACCCATCGACGGCTCCGGTTGGAGCAGAAAGGCGCAGCCCGACCCCTGAGCCATGCGTGTCCGGGCGGCGATGCCAGACACCAATCACGCCAGCTCACGGCTCCGGCCTGTCCGGGCCTTTGCCAACCGTGATTCCCGTCGACTCCCCAGTGATGGCACCACACTGACACCGTCTCCCACCCCCGGTGCCGCGCCCCGCCGGAGAGATCCTTGACTCTCCCATCCGCGGCGATTCCCCCACCGCCCGTGCAAGTACGGCTCGAAATCGTCAGCGTGTTACGATACGTCATGCCCGGTGAGCACGCTGACGATTATCGCCCACAGGAACTGCGGTCTGCTTCCCCCTGCCGAGGGACGAGACACACTCGCCCCTCAGCGCATGAGAACCTGTGTTGTTCTGCTCGGCTTGATCATCATCCACTTCCTCCGGACCTCCGCGCAGCAACCAGGGACAGATCCGGGTTGGCAGATCGTCGCGCCGTTCTTTGAACCGCCGACCGAGTTCGCACATCGACTCGGCACTTATCGGTCGCCCCTGCTTTTCAACGACGGCACTTCGGTGAAGAACGCCGCTGACTGGGCGCGCCGCCGTGAGGAGATTCTCCAGCAGTGGCACGACCTGATGGGGCCGTGGCCGCCCGTCATCGAGAGGCCGCAGGTGGAGTTTCTCGTGAAGAGCCGCCGCGACCACTTCACGCAGCACCGGGTCCGCCTCGAAATTGCCCCGAACCAGACCGGCGACGGCTGGCTGCTCGTACCCGAGGGCAACGGGCCGTTTCCAGCCGTGCTCGTGGTCTACTATGAGCCGGAGACCAGCGTCGGTCTCGGCAAGGAGCCGTTGCGCGACTTCGGATTGCAGTTGGCACGCCGCGGCTTTGTCACGCTTTCCATCGGCACGCCCGGCGGCAATGCCTGGAAGCCCGAGACCGGCAAGGCCCAATGCCAGCCGCTGTCGTTCCACGCCTATGTTGCCGCCAACGCCTGGCACGCGCTGGCAAACATGCCCCAGGTGGACCGCGCGCGCATCGGCGTCGCGGGCCATTCCTACGGCGGCAAGTGGGCGCTGTTCGCCGCCGCGCTCTGGGACAAGTTCGCCTGCGTGGCCGTGAGTGATCCGGGCGTCGTGTTCGACGAAACGCGCCCGAACGTGAACTATTGGGAGCCGTGGTACCTGGGCCTCGACCCCGATCAGAAGCGTCCGCGGGCCGGCGTGCCGGCGACCGACAACGCGCGCACCGGCGCGTACCGCAAGATGATCGAGACCGGGCGCGACCTGCACGAGTTGCACGCGCTGATCGCGCCGCGCCCCTTCCTCGTCTCCGGAGGCTCGGAAGACCCGCCTGCGCGTTGGGTGGCGCTCAACCACGCCCGAGCCGTGAACCAGTTGCTGGGCCACACGAACCGGGTGGCCATGACGAACCGCAAGGCGCACGCCCCCACCGAGGAGTCCAACACGCAGCTCTACGCCTTCTTCGACCATTTCCTGAAGACCGGCGGATCGGAGCGGTGACGAAGCCTTTCGGAGGGCAAGGCAAAACCTCGCGAATGATCGTCGCGACTCTCGCTTCGAGTTTGCGGCCGGAGCTTGCGTCCAGCGGCTTGGGCTTGGGATGGCTTGCCAAGGTGCCGGGTGCAGGACTAACCTGCGGGTATGGCAGAATTGACGATTCAGTATCCCGATGACCTGCTCGTGGCGAGCGGCAAGCCGCGCAAAGTGGTGGAGGATGAACTGCGCGTAGTGCTCGCAACGAAGCTCTTCGAACTGGGCCAGTTCTCCCTGGGCCAAGCCGCCGAGTTGGCCGGAATGGGCAAGGTGCGATTCATGGATGAGTTGGGCCGGCTGCGTATTCCGGTCATCGACCTTGATGACGTCGAAACTCAGGAGGAGATACGTGCCGCTCGAGGAGATCATCATCGCGGATAGCAGCCCGCTGATTGGCTTGGGGTCCGCAATGGGGTCGCATCCATACAGTTGACAATTCTGTGCGCAGCGGACCGGATTCGACGCCACCTCGCTGAATCTGGCATCGGTTGCCGGTGAAGACGTTAGCGCTCACGAGAACTGACCCGGGTGTGCTCATGAGAAGTGACCCACCTGGGTGAAGGGCGGGAGGATTTCCTTTCCAAGGGGGAGGTCGCGGAAGGAGAAAACCCTTGCCCCACCTGGACGGCCGAGGGCCGTTC
>JAKQDD010000132.1 GCA_029556615.1 Verrucomicrobiota bacterium
CGGTGACCGCGGCGGGGTGGAAGGGGTTGCCCTGCGGAGAGTCCTGGTGCCGACCTCGGCGCGGGCGGGCTCTCTAGAGTCCTCGACTTGTAAAACACGTGTGGGGACAATGAGTCTGTCACCTTGTTTGCGGCACTCCCCTCGCTCCGGGGTCGCAGGGGGAGGGAAGAACCGGCGCGCGGACTCGATGCGGGAGTCGGCGTTCGCGAACTGCTGTTCGCCGCAGGCGAAGCCCATGTTCCCGGCGCAGTCTGGGAAAAGGCGTGGAGTCCTCGACTTGTGGAATATGGGGTCAACAGGTCAAGTTGGGCCCCTGCCGTTCCAAGCCGCTCCTCCTTCCGGCGAGGACTCTCCATGAGCGAGGCGCGGAAGAGAGGGTGGGCAAGCACAGCAGGGTCTTCATGAGCCTGAGGACTCGACCGGGTCTGACGCGCGCCTCGCTAGAACGTAGGGTCAACGGGCTCAGAATCGCCGGGGCGGCAGGAGGGTCCGCGACGGCGCGCTCGTGCGCGGTGCCTTCGGCTTGTGCAGCAGGCCAAAACGCGCCAGGTTGCTGCTCAACACCGACAGGTTGCTCACGGTCAGCCCGAATTGATGTCGAAGAACCTCCTCCTCGAGCAGAGCCCCCGCAATGCCCTCCCCGGATCGCAGCCCTTCGAGAACCTCCCCAGCCCCCACCGCCGCCACATTCAAGTTGCTCAGAACCACCGTGAGCTGCTCCCCGTTCGTCCTCACCGTCGCATGCAAACTCTGGCCCATGTCCTCCAACGTCGACGAAAACCGGGCCACCGCCCCCACACTCTCCGTCAGCGACGGCGCGTTCGTCCGCACCCATCCCTCGACCGTCGTCGTCGCGTCCGCCAGGTGCACCGAAAACCGCCGCACATGATCCAACGTCTCCGTCACCCCCGTCAGCGAGGCCTCGGATAGCAGCGTCCGATCCAGCCGCGCCACCACGTCGTTCAGTTGCTGCACGGTCAGATCCGCCCGACCCAGAAACTCCGCTGCCGCTCGCGCCGCCTCCTGAAGATTGAACGGCTCCTCGCACGTCACCACCGCCCCGTCCGTGAGCGCCGGAGCCGCCCCCGACCCCGGAGTGATCGACACGTACTGGTCGCCCAGAAAACCCGCCTGCTCGATCACAAACCGGGCGTCCCGGGCGATCCGATACTGCCGCAGGATCCGAAGATGGATCACCACCGACCGCCCGTCCAGGGAAAGCTCGGTCTCCTTCACCCGCCCCACCTGAACCCCCGCCACCAATACCGAGGCTCCCGGCTTGATCCCGCCAACATTGCCCGTCTTCAGCAACACCTCGTACGTCGGCGTCACGAACGAAAAGCCCTTGCTGAACCGGATCAGCAACACCGCCGTGAGCGTCAATCCCACCAGCACAAATACCCCAACCCGCCACGCCAATCGCGCCGAACTCATGCGCCTCCTTCCCCGGCCTCGGCCATGCCGTGCAAGAACTGCCGCACCAGGGGCTCCTCCGATGCCCAGAGCGACGCCGGCGTCCCGCTCGCGTGAATCCGGCCGTTCTCGAGAAACAAGACCCGGCTCGCGGTCCGCTCGAGGCTCCGCATGTCGTGCGTCACCACCACCGAGGTCGCATGCAAATGCGTTCCCACCGTCTCGATCAACCGGTTGATGCTCCCCGACACGATCGGATCCAGGCCCGCGGTCGGCTCGTCATACAACACCACCTGCGGATGATAGATGATCGCTCGGGCAATGCCCACCCGCTTGCGCATGCCGCCCGAGAGCTCCGCGGGCTTCTTCGCCTCCGTGCCCTGCAGCGCCACGAGCTCGAGAGCCTCTCCGACCCGCCGACCCACCTCCGCCGCAGTCAAGCCCGGCTGGCGCCGGAGCCCGAACGCCACGTTCTCCGCCACCGTCAGCGAGTCGAACAAGGCCGCGCTCTGAAACACCATGGCGAATTTCCGCCGCACCTCGAGCAGCCGACGCTCCGATAACGGCGCCAGATCCACCCCGTCCACCCAAACCTCACCCCGATCCGGACGCATCAGGCCAATCACATGCTTCAACAGCACGCTCTTCCCGCACCCGCTCCGCCCAATCACCGCCACCGTCTCGCCCGACTCGATCGCGAAACTCACCCCGTCCAGCACCCGCTGCGGACCGAACGCCTTCTCCAATTGCCGAACTTCAATCACATCAGTTCCCGTAGATCAACCGGTTCAGGAACAGCGTCAGGAAGAAATTGCTGATCAGAATCGTGATCGACGCGGTGACCACTGCCTCGGTCGTCGCCCGGCCCACGCCCTCCGCCCCCTCCCCGCACGTCATCCCCTTGTAACAGCCCACCGTCGCCACCACCGCCCCGAACACCACCGATTTCAACAACCCGATGATCATGTCCTCGACATCCGTGTACCGCAGCATGTTGTACCAGGCGTACGCGGGATCAATGCCCAGCAAGCCCACCCCGACGCCGTACCCCGCCCCAATCCCGAACGTCACCGCCTCGGCCGTCAGCAGCGGCAACGCCAGCACCGTCGCCAGCAACCGCGGCGCCAAAAGGTAATCGACCGGATGCGTCGCCAGCGTCCGCAAGGCGTCAATCTGCTCCGTCACTCGCATGCTCCCCAGCTCCGCTGCCATCGCCGCCCCCACCCGCCCCGCCACCATCAGCCCCGTCAACACCGGCCCCAGCTCGCTCCCCATCGATACGCTCACCACCGCCAGCGTCGCCGTGTCCATTTTCACCTTGTGAAACTGGAAGAACGTTTGCGCGCACAACACCATCCCCGTGAACGCACCCGTGATCAGGACCACCGACTGCGACTTGACCCCGATGAACTGGATCTGCTGCAGCAGCACCGCAGCCTCCCACCGACGCGATACCAGCGAGACCGCTGTCTCGACGCACAGCAGCGCATACGCCCCCAGCCCCTCGATCTGCCCCCGCACCCACGTTTGCAGCCGGCCCACCATGCAATCTACAGTATGGACCTCGGGGTCGCTTCTAACAATCGATAATCCACGTCGGTCTCGCCGGCCTCGGGATCAGCATGGGATCGAGATCGGGATCGGGATCAGCACGGCATCGGGACGGTCTCGGCACGCTTGACTCCCGTGCGATCCCTCAGGAATCCTGCGCCCGCGCGGTCTCGGTCTCACCAGCATCGCCAGACTTCCGTTGCGTCGGAGCGCATCCGTCAGGGGAACGGGCGATACGAGGGCCTCAAAGAGTACTCGCCGCCTGAGCTCGGCCGGGTGCTGGAGTTGGACCGTGCGCACGAGGTCATAACGTCATTCGAGCCAATGTGGCACACGCTGGTTGTGCTTTGTGATCAACTTCGCATGAGCAAACCCAGTCAACTTTCCGTGAGCGCTAACAAGGTGTGCGCAGCGCCAAGTCAGAAGGAGAACTCCCCCCCACAACCGGGGCGTGAGAAGCCCGAAGATGAGCCCCCCTTGGGCGGAGGAACAGCCGCGGCAGTCCGGCATGCGCCGCAGAGGACAGAACCTCCGGTAAATGCCTGCCGCGGGGCAAGACAAGCCGCGAATAGGATTCGCCGTCGCGGCAGGAACCGGCTAATTCCGCGGTCACTTCAAAAGCGAGGAGACCTATGAAACAAGCGAATTGCGGCGGAATCTTGGCGGTGGCCCTGTGGCTCGGCTGCATCGCCTCAGGCGGCGCGACAGCGCAGGAGACGAGCCAGTGGATCGTCCGCGATGATTTCAACGGCCGCCTCGCGGAGGGTTGGTCCTTCGAGCGCGAGGACCGGGCGAACTGGCGGGTTGGTCCCGGCGGCCTCGAAGTGCGCGTTCAGCCCGGCGGCATGTGGGGTGGCGGCAACAACGCGAAGAACGTCATGGTACATGCGATTCCCGCGCCGACCGACGCGCCTGTGGAGATCTCCGTCACCTTCAGCAACCGACCCACGGCCCGCTGGGAGCAGGCGAACCTGGTCTGGTATTACGACGGCGCGAACATGGTGAAGCTGGGACAAGAACTCGTGGCCGGCCGGCTCACCGTCGTGATGGGACGCGAGCAGAATGACCAGGCGCGGACCGTGGCGATCGTTCCCCTGGATGCCTACACGGTCGAACTGCGGCTGCAGGCCGTGCGCCATCGGATTCGCGGCCAATTCCGCACGGCGTCCTGGTCCGACTGGCGCGACGTGGGCGAATGCGATCTGCCCGCAAAGGGCGATCCGAAGGCCAGCCTCCACTTCTACAACGGAGGGCCCAACGACGCCCATTGGGCGCGCGTGAACCGCTTCACCGTGCGCCGTTTGCCGGCCAGCAGCGTCGATTGGCCTCGCGTGCGCGCGGAGGACAAAAGCCTGCGGTCAGCGGATAGTCCGCGTCTCGATTCAGCGTGGCTGGGTCTGCCCGACCATTTCGCCTTGTTCACTTCGGTGGAGGAGATCGCGACGGAGGCGAAGCCGGATTACGAACAGACCATCTACCGCTATCGCGATGGCAGCTACGGCTGGCGTTGGGATCGCCGGGCTTCAGCCGGCAAACAACCCACGGTGGCCGGGGTGGGCCTCGGCGCAAGGGCGCTGTGGCCAGACGCCCCGCAAGGCGGTTTTGCCCCCATCGCCGTCACGTCGATCGAGTCCCTGGAGCTGGAAATGGACGCGGTAACGCGGCTTGAAATCGATCAAGGCACGCACAATCTGGTGGTGGTGGTGCCGCTGAAGCCGGCCGGGCGGATCACGATCTGGCTCGACTGGTATGGTCAAGCCTCCGGCGTGCAGTCTTTGCACGACGGCTACGCCGATTATGGACACGTCCCCGCACCGGCGGGAACGGGCGAGATTCAGTATCGCCGCAAGGCTTTCCAGGGTGCTCCGCCGCGCCTCAACCTGAAGGCGTTCCTCGACGACGCGGCCAAGCGCGGCCTCGCGCCGTCCAGCGAAGTCCTGGGCGTCTGGTTGGGCAACGAGATTTGGACCGGATCGCGCGGCGGGACACTGGTTACGAAACTGAACCTGTTGGTGAACGGCCGGCGCTATTCGAGTCTGCCGGCGCAGTAGAGTGGATCATTGAGTTCAACCCCATGCGGCCGATCGTGTGACGGGCGTGGAGCCGTTTGACTGCCGACGCTCATTCACGCATCGCTTCCAGCCAGGTGTCGTCGATGGGGATGGTTTCTCTCCGTCCTTGACGTTCGAGAGTGATCACCCCGGTGACGGCCTTGACTCCGTGGCCTTTCCGGTCGCGGATTCTGAGGATCGAGCGATCGCGATCATCCTTCACCGTGACGTTCGTGAAGTGGAGGTTGCCGGCCGGGCGGCTGTCCTCCTCGAGGCCTTGCAGATAAAGCGGCGGGAAAAAGGGGTCCTGACGGGCGCAGTCGCGCAGGATGGCGTCTTCCAACTCGACGCGCACCGCATCGTAGGGATTGAACTGCACGGAGAGACCAGCCATGCCGTCCTCTTCCGCGAGAAACCGCGTGATCCGCAGCCGCCCGACCGGGGGATTTTTCGGGGCGCTGCACAGGTGGATGGCATGCTGCCGGTTGCCGCGGGAAACACACTGGTCGAGGTGGATCGAGATCGGTTTCGAGCCGCGGTTCAAGGATTGCGGACAGACCTGGTAGCCGGTTCCCGCGTTACCTTCGGCGATGCAACGGCGCACCACGCAGTTGACCAAGGAATTTGCGGGATGGTTGGGCTCGAAATCAATGCCTGCCCGAGGGTCCGTGCCGTCGGTGTGGCGCAGTCGGCAGTCTTCAATCAGCAGGTCTTCGGCGCTGATGACGCTGATGCCCTGCCGGTGGTTGGCGTTGCAGTCCACCCGCCGGATCGTCACCTCGCGGTTGGGCGTCTGTTTCGCGGTCGTGCCCAGGTAGATGCCGTCGCCTCCCGTCTGTTCGATCGTCAGGTCCTGGACCAGCACGTTCCGGCATCCGTAGAAGGCCAACCCATGCCGCCATTCGGACTTTTCATAGGCGGCGGATTGGTAATCCTGTTTGTGCATGCGGATGCGGGACGATTGGCCGCCATCCGTCCGGTCGCCCCGGAGAACGACGCTCTCACACTCGCGGAACGAGAGCAGGCTGTCGCTCCTGGCATGGAAGGCGCCTTTCAACGCCACCAGTTCGCTTCCCGCCTCGAACACGATTTCCTGGCCGCTCACCCCGGTCAATGGCCGCGTGACCCATGCCGACGGTTGCCGGTCGAGAATCAGCCGCTTGACTCTTGAGTCGATGGCTTCCTGCAGGTACGCCGTGGAATCGGTTGGATCGAATCCCCACCACGACACCCGGGCCTCCTGCCGCTTGCCCGCCAGCACCTCCCGGACCCGTTCGGGTTGGGCCAGACGCTGCGCGTTGGGCGATTCGGTCAGCGTCTTCACCAGGAACGCTTCGAATGCCTTTCGGTCTTTCCAGCCGAGCTGGCAACGCACTTCCTTGCCATCCGGCGTGACGAGCGTGTGCCCCTCGTCGTTCACGGTGAGTTTCCGGGGCTCGACCAGGGCGTAGTCCTCGGAGCAGGCCAGGTAGACCGCGGCGGTGTCGTACAGGATGCTGCTGGCGTCCCGAGGGTGATGACGCCGGTGAGCCCAGAAAGTGTAGTTCTCGATGACGATGCGGGCCAGTGGATGATCCGAAGCCGCCACGGTCGCGTAGGCCTCGCCGCGGAGCACCAGCTCCTCGGAAGCGTCCAGCGGCGACGTGGTAATCGTCCACGGCGCGGCGACCATCGCCTGCCAGGAGGCAGCGTCGGCCCGGACATTCCAATCCGCCGGGGGCTTCCCGCCGTTCTCAAAACCTCTGTAGATCCGGCCGCCGGTGCAGACGATGCGGGCCTTGGCCGCGATGCCCGGATCGCGGCGGAGGGCCTCCTTGATGTTCGGAACAGGGCCGATGGTGATGACGGTGATGATGCCCGGCTGCGCGCGGATGGTGTCCATCAGCGCCGCGATGCCGTCCGCATGAACCTTGCCCGGATAGGCGCCCAAATCGAAATCGCCCACCCAACGCGTCTGGTTCAGGGGATCGTTTCCGGTCTTGACCCCCGTGCCGATGGGAATGTCCGTGCGGCCGGCGCGTTGGAGGATTTTCGCCACGAGCCGGGTTCGCTCCGGGGTGTTGCCGTAGTCGGTGACGACGAGCTTCAGATCCAGTTGCGGCATGCCCAGCAGCATCGCCAGGGCCCACGTGTCATCGATGTCGTCGCCAATGTCCGTGTCCAGAATGACGGGTACGGGCGCTGCGCGTGTGTGGATTTCAGCGGCGAAACCGTGGAAGCTGAAAGCGGCGAGCAGGACGAGCGCGAATGCCCGGCAGCTTCGGCCAAGCCGGGCGCCGGCGCGGACGAACGGCGCAATGCCTCCGTGAAACGGGCCCATTTCGAGGCAATCGGGAACAGAAGAAGAAGGCGTCAAACTATAATAATCACTTGACTTGGGAAAATGGTCGGAGCGACAGGATTCGAACCTGCGACGTCTTGGTCCCAAACCAAGTGCTCTAGCCAGGCTGAGCTACGCTCCGTCCCACCGGGACCCAAGAGTCTCCTGCCCGGGCCTTCGGCGCAACACGAAAAGACGGCAGACCTTCCGCGAGGCATGGGGAGAATGATCCCGCCTCGACAACAGGGTCGGCACCCGCGAAAATCGGAATCCGATCATGAGCTTGAATGCCGTCATTACCGGGGCCGGGAGCGGAGTGGGACGCGCCGTCGCGTGCGCGCTGCTTGCCAAAGGCTGGCGGGTGGCGCTCATCGGACGCCGCGCCCGCGCCCTCGAGGAGACAGCCGCCCTCGCCGGCGGCGCCCCGGAGAGCACCCGGGTCTGTCCTGCTGACGTGGGCCAACCCAACGCGGTCGCCGACGTCGCCCGCCGCCTCCTCGAGACGTGGGGAACGGTCGACGCCCTGGTCAATGCCGCCGGCACGAACGTCCCCCAACGTTCGCTCGCGGAGCTGTCCCCTGCAGACTACCGCGCGCTGATGGACACCAACCTCAACGGCGCCTACTACTGCGTCCAGGCCTTCCTCCCGTCGATGCGCCAACGGGGCGCCGGCACCATCGTCAATGTCGTCTCCGACGCCGGCAAGCAGGCCAGTCCCAAGGCGGGCCCCGCCTACGTGATGTCCAAGTTCGGCCTCGCCGGCCTGACGCAGAGCATCAACGCCGAGGAACGCCGCCACGGCATCCGAGCCTGCGCCGTGTTTCCCGGCGACATCGACACGCCCCTGCTCGACCGAAGGCCAACACCCCCCGACACCGCCGCACGCGCCCGGATGCTGCGCCCGGAAGACGTCGCGGCCTGCATCCTCCTCTGCCTCGAGCTTCCGCCCCACGCCATCGTCGAGGAGTTGCTGATCCGACCGCGCTGAACGTCGGCGCAGAACGGCTCCCCCCTGCGACCTGCGGATACTCAGCGCTGGGTCGCGGCAGCATCATCGTCCGCTCGGCTCGCCACTGTGGCCGCCGGGTCCGTCACCTTCCGAAGATAAGCGCGCCGCGCCGCGGCAAACGCCTGTAACCCCGCTCGCGACCGCCCCCGGCCAAAGCCGGATTCGCTCGAGTCCCCACCAGCCAGCGAGCTCTGAAATGCCTCGAGCGAATCCAGTTTCCGCGTGTCCGCCTCGACATACGGAGCAATGAGCGCATGATAGCGTTCCGCCACGGGTCCCAGCGTCTTCCAGTCGAGCCAAGCTGTCGCCATTTCGCGGACGTAGCCCAGGTAACGCTGGCGCAAGGACGGAACGGCGAGGAGCTTCGACAGCAGGACCTTCCGTGAGTCGTTCGCCGCCACGAGCGGGTCCAGCTCGACACCGCCACCGCCAACGCCCGGCCCGCCACCAGGTCCGCCGCCTCTCCCCAAGCGCGGACCGCCGCCTCCGCCGAAGCCCGGACCTCCCGGGAAATCCGGCCCCTCACCCTCCTCGAACCCGCCGAAGCCACCAGGCCCCCCGAACCCGCCAAAGCCGCCGCGGCCGCCACGCCCGCCGCCCCCAAGGAACCCAGGCGGTCCACCCATCCCTCCCATCCCTCCCATCCCTCCCGGACCCCCGGGACCGCCGGGACCGCCACCGGAAGAAAGCGTCTCGTTGGCGTCGTGCGGGATGATGTGAAAGCGCCCCAGGGGATCCTGGTAGAGATAGTAATCGCTGGCACGCGTCCAGTAGCCGTCCCCGTTCACCAGCACGTTCTCGAGCGCGAGGAACTTGAGCGCGCCGTCGATGTCGAGCATCGGAGCCAGGGCGGCTTCGAGTTGTTCCGCGGGGGTCTCTGTGAGCATCTTGCAGAGCAGAATGAGGCTGGCCCAGGACCGGGGATCCTCCTTGGACTTGATCTGGTAAATCCGTCGGTAGGCGGCGGCGTCATCGCCCACGTAGGCCAGCGTTCCGCGACCGTCCGGACTCCCGGGGACCTTCCAACGGGCCCCCTTGCTGGTGCCGAACCATGCCTTCACGAAATCCTGATTCACCTGCTCGGAGTTCACGTAGAGCCCCCAGCTCTCCCCGTTGATCACGACCCTGACGAAATTGGCCCGGGGCGCCGGGAAGTAGTTGCGGGCGATGTGGGCGTACAGCGGGGAATGCAGGAAACTGGCGTCCTCGTGTGAATTGAGCAGGTTCAGCGTCCGGCATCCGTCGAGACGCTGCTCCGGATTCACCAGGTTCAGCGCGAGGTTCAGGGACCGCTTCTGCCCCGTGCCCACCATCGAGTAGGAGGACATTCCTCGAAACCGCACCCCCACCCCGGGGTAGACCCGGCCATCCACCGTGAGTCGCCCAGGCACGTCCACATCCGTACCATGGAACTCTTCGAGTGCCTTCTCCCAATCCGCTTCTTCGAACTCGAGAAAAAACGTGCGAACGACCTCCGGCGCGTAGAGCGGAACCCCGGGGTACGCCTTCACATCGGCCGGCGTCACTCGTTCCCCGGCGGTGTTCGCTGCCTCCGTCCCACGGAACCCGCCGGGCCCGCCGCGTCTGCCCGGACCGCCCCGTCCACCAGCAGGTCCGGGCCCGCGCCGGCCCCCTTGCGCGGAAAGGCCGGTCCGCGCCGCCTTCCGCTCGGTCACATTGAGCCAGCCATCGCCATCCTGATCGTATTGCTCCACGATCGACTTCCGCTCAGCGTTCATGCCGCCGGGACCGCCGAAACCCGGTCCTCCAGGCCCGCCGCCCCCCGGGCCGAAATCTCCAGGCGGCCCCCCGCGCCCGAACCCGGGCGGACCGCCATCGTCTGCCCAGTCACCCGGCGGCGGAAGGTCGAATCCCGGTGCCGGGCCGTCCTCTTGCGGGCGCGGCGGATCAGCCGTCTGGGTCATCGCCCAGACAACACACGCCAACGCCAGGAACCCCGGCACCAACCGTAATGCGAACTGAACCGGCTTCATCGTCTGCTCCCGCGATCGTGCATCACCCCCCATTAAGCCGCCATTAAGAGCCGGTCCCACACACCTCGTCGGTTGCCCCTTGCCCCGGGCACCGTCGAGGGGCCGACAATAAACCTGTCCCCCTATCGTCCCCCACACTTCTTAATCGCACCTTAATCGGATCCGTGCCAGGGTGCCCCCGATTCCATCCGCCCTGGCGGCCGTGCGCCGGAGCGGCAGGAGCGCAGCGACGATGCCGCACCATGAGAATCCTGCTGGTTGAAGATGAGCCGCGACTGCAGCGGAGCCTGGCTCGGGCCCTGCGCGAGGAGGGCTATGCGGTGGACACGGCGGACGCGGGCGACGACGGGCTGTACAAGGCCGAGACCTACGACTACGACGCGATTCTCCTCGACGTGATGCTGCCGCGGCTCGACGGCTGGCAGGTGCTCGAGCGTCTCCGGCGCAAGAAGCAGACCCCCGTCCTCATGCTCACCGCGCGGGATGCGACGCGCGACCGCGTCCGCGGCCTCGACACCGGGGCCGACGACTACCTGGTCAAGCCGTTTGATCTGACCGAGCTGCTGGCCCGGTTGCGCGCGCTCATCCGGCGGGCCGTGGGTCAGGCCAGCTCGAGAATCGAAATCCGCGACCTCCAGATCGACACACGGGCCCGCAGCGTCAGCCGGGCCGGCCAGTCGATCTCGCTGACCGCCCGCGAATACGCCATCCTCGAATATCTCGCCCTCCACCGCGGCGAGGTGGTCACCCGCACCGCCCTCTACGAACATCTCCTGGACGAAAACGATGACACCCTGTCCAACCTCGTGGACGTTCACGTCTTCAGCATCCGCAAGAAGCTGGGCGCCGACCTGATCACCACGCGCCGGGGCCAGGGATACTGCATCGAGGCCTGATGGCGCATCTCTTCCCCAAGTCGATCCAATGGCGGCTCCAGGCGTGGCAGGGCTTCCTGCTCGTTTGCGTCCTGACCGGATTCGGCTTCACGGCCTATCACCTCCAGCGCCTCAACCATTTCCGCCAGATCGACGACGAGCTCGACCGCCGGCTCGCGGCGCTCAACAGCGAGATCGTCGCCCGTCCCCCATTCGGCCCACCCCATGGCTCCGCGCGTCCGGATCTCGGGCCCGGGCCCGGCCCGCTCCACGATGGCCCCGGCGGCCCGGGCGGCCCCCGCGGGGGACCGGGTGACCCCTTCGATGGCCGTCGCCCGCCCGATGGCCCGTTCGAGAACCGCACGTTTCAAGTCTCCCCCGCCACCCAACGCCTCTTCGATCCCTCGGACGCCAACGGCTTTTACTACCTTCTCTGGTCCCGGAGCGGCACTCTGATCGCAGGATCCACGAACGCGCCTGCCAACGTGGTCCCCCCCGCACCCCGCACCGATACCCTGACCCATATCCGCGTCCGCCAGTCCCGGCGTGAAGCGTACCACTTCACCGAGATCGGCGAGTGCATCCTCGCAGGCCGATCCATCCGCGCCGATCTCGACATCCTGAACCGGTTCGCTGGCTTCCTCGTGGTGGCAGGAGGCACCGTCCTCACCCTGGGGCTCGGCGGCGGAGCCTGGCTCATCCGCCACGCTTTTCGGCCCTTGAACGCCATCGGCACGGCCGCCCACCGGATCGCCGCCGGCAATCTCTCCGAACGAATCCCGGTCGGGCAGACCGACGACGAATTGGCCCGGCTCGCCGGGGTGCTCAACGCGACCTTTGCCCGGCTCGAAGCCGCCTTTGCTCTCCAACGCCAGTTCGTCGCCGACGCCTCCCACGAAATGCGGACGCCGATGACGGTGCTCATCACGGAGGCCCAAGCCACACTGGCCCGGACGCGGACCGCGGAAGAGTACCGTGAGACCCTCAAGTCATGCCTCGACACTGCCCAGCAACTGCGCCGGCTGACCGAGTCATTGCTGCAACTCGCCCAGCTCGACGCCGGCCAGGAGTCCTTCCAGCACCAGCCCTGCGATCTCGCGGACATCGCTCGAGCGTGCGTCGAACGTCTCCGTCCCCTCGTCGCCGAACGCGGCCTTCGGATCGAATGCGATCTCCTCCCCTCCCCCGCTTGCGGGGACGCCGGCCGCCTGGGCCAAGTGGTCACCAATCTGCTCTCGAACGCCGTTGTCTACAACCGTGACCGCGGCTCGATCCGTGTCCGCTGCGGGCCCCACGCCGACGGCGTGTGCCTCTCGGTCGCCGATACCGGCATCGGGATCGCTCCCGAACATCTACCGCGAATCTTCGATCGGTTCTATCGCGTTGACCCTTCGCGTTCCGGAGCTCCCGGCAGGACCGGCCTCGGTCTCGCCATCACCAAGGCCATCGTCGAAGCTCACGGCGGCACCATCACCGTCACCAGCGAGTCGGGCGTTGGCACCGAGTTCATCGTCCGGCTGCCTGCCGCCACGCCGGGTGACCAGCACGCCTGATACCGCTCACGGCCAAGACCGACCAGTAGCGGCCGGCTGACGTTCGCGCCACAGCGGTTCGCTGAGACTATGTATAGGGCTAGCAAGGCGCCGCCTCAGAACCAGTCGAGTCCCCAGACTCATGAAGACCCTGCTGTCGCTCCCCACCCCTCTTCCGCGCCTCGCTAACGTAGAGTCCTCGACGGAAGGAGGGATGGCCTGGAACGGCAGGGACCAAACTTGACCTGTTGACCCCGTGTTTCAGGAGTCGAGGACTCTAGCGCTTGTCAGCCCGTTGGGAATCGGTAGGCTGGTGCCGCGATGGACCATCGAGGTACCGGCTTTCCCCTCCGCGCCATGGCGGCGGCGGTGTGTGCGTGTCTTCTGAACAATTCCGCACTCGACGCCGCGGAGCCTGTGGGCGCATGGGATTTCGACAATCCCGCCGCGCCCCTCGAGGCCACGGTTGGCAGCCCCCTTCAACTCGTCGGCACCCACACCCTCCTCATCCCCGGCGCGCACGGCGAGGACGGCGCGGTCCGCGTCGGGATCGGGAGCCATTACGTCTGCACCCATGGCATCGCGCCACCCTCCGGAGCCAGTCTGGTCAACCGGTTCTCGTTGCTCATCGACTTCCGCGTTCCGTCGATCGGGCCGTGGTACTGCTTCTTTCAGACCAACCCCTCCAACCAGACCGACGGCGATTGCTTTGTGCAGGCCAACACGGGGACGCTCGGCGTCGGCTCGACGGGATACTCCTCGACGCCCGTCACCGCCAACCTCTGGCAGCGGCTGCTCGTCACCGTCGACAACTCTCTGGGTCTCTACCGCGTCTACCTCGACGGCACCCTGATCCTCAACGGATCATCCCAGGCGGTCGACGGCCGCTTCGCCCTCGCCCCCACCCTGCTCCTCTTCGCCGACGACGACGCCGAGGACGCCCCCATCGACGTGACGCGCGTCGCGATCTACAACGTGGCCTTATCTGCCGCCGAGGCCGCAGAGCTCGCCGGACCCGACTTCGGCGATCTCCCCAACCAGATCCCGAGCGTCAATACCCCGGCAGCCGGCCCCACCCAGGCCGCCACCGGCCAGTCCGTCGTCTACAGGGTAACGGCCACCGACCCCGACTCCGACCCGGTGCAAGTGCAAATGGACTGGGGCGACGGCGGCGCGCTTTCGGGATGGAGCACCCTCGTCACGCCGGGCCAGCCCGCGACCGTGTCCCACACGTACAAACTGCCGGGGACCTTCCCGATCCGGGCCATGGCCCGGGACTCGAGGGGGGGAACCAGCGCGTGGACTGATGTCGCGGTCCTCACCGTGACCGGCGCGCCCATCGTCAACGCCCTGACTCCGCCGTTCCTGCAGAATGTGACGACCGACGGCATCACCATCATGTGGGAACTGGATGCCGCGGCCGCTGCGGAGGTCGAGTACGGTTTCACCCCGGAGTATGGCAGCCGGCAGACCGCGGCGGTAACCGATTCCGGCGCCGGCACCCTCATCTACCGAGCCCGCCTCTCCGGCCTCGAACCCGGCTCCACCTACCACTACCGCACCGTTCTCGAAGGAACTCCCGGACCCGATGCCATGTTCCAAACCGCACCGGCAGGTTCGCCCGACTTCTCGTTCTCCGTCTGGGCTGACAGCCAGGGATCCAACCACGGGACCCACCCTGCCGATCCCCTCGAGCCCACCAAAAGCATGATGCAGCACATGGCCGACACTGGCATCGACCTCGCCCTCACCGCCGGTGACCTCGCCGAGAACGGCGCCTCGTACTCGGACACGCATCAGTACTACCTGGACCGCGTGGCCAGCCTCCTGGGCACCACCGTCCCCTGGTACCCCGCCTGGGGCAACCACGACAGCGGCCGCGACGCCGTGATCCGCAAGTTCGCCGACCTCCCCAGCCAGGATCGACCCGGGTTCACCCCGGGTTATGGCAGCTACTCGTTCGATTACGCCGGCTGCCACTTCATCTGCATCGACCACGCCACGCGCTCGACAGACATCCTCTCCTGGCTCGAACAGGACCTCCAATCCGCCGCCAACCGCAACGCCCGGTTCACCTTCCTCTTCGTTCATGTGCCCCCCTACTGCGAATTGTGGATCGATGGCGATTCGTTCCATCGGACGCATCTGGTCCCGTTGATGGAAGCCTACGGCGTCGACGTCTGCTTCAGTGGGCACACGCACGAGTACTCGCGTGGCCTCCTCAACGGTGTCCACTACTGCATCACCGGCGGCGGCAGCTGGCTTGACACGCCGGAAAGCCTCGTCGCCGACTGGCCCCACATGACCGTCGGCGGCCGGCATCCCATCGCTGGCGTCCCCCAGCTCGGCGGCACCCACGGCGGCGGCCTCATCAATGAATACGTCCGCGTCGATGTCACCGGCAATGCCTTCACCGCCTCGATGATCGGCTTCAACCCGGATGGCACCGTCGTCGGCGTCCTCGACCAGTTCTCCGTCTCGCTCGCTCCCAACCCCAATCCACCCGCCGCACCCACGATCGCAGGGCCCGCCACCGTCGATGTCTTCCGGACCGCAAGCCTCGTGCTCGAGAGCTCGGCGTTCTCCGACCCCGACGACGGTGACACCCATCTGCAGAGCCTCTGGCGCCTCAGCCGCAGCATCAACCTCGAATCCGCCGCGGAAGTCGTCCTCGACGAGGCCACCGGCCCCGGCGTTATCACCTGCGCTGTCGACACCGCCGCCATCGCCCCGGGCCAGACCCTCTACGCCGGGGTGCGCCACCTCGACGCCGCCGGCCACGTCAGCCCCTTCTCGACCGCAATCGCCATTCGAATCCTGCCCGATCCCGTGCACCGCGAGGATTTCGAATCAACCGCCGAATCGAGTCTGCCTCCCGGTTGGATCGCCACCCACCGCACGACCGCCAACGTGAATACGTCCGACCCCGACGACCCGCAATCGAACACGTATCTGACCTGGACCGTGATCTCTGCCGACCGGCTCAGCCGTGTCTTTGGCGCCAACCGTGTGAATGTGCCCGGCGTCGTCCAGGGCCATTCGGTGTATGCCGAGTCCGATCAGCGCAGCGGCATCCAGATCCAGCATCTCACCTCCCCCGACTTCTCGCTCGAACTCGTCACCGACGCGGTCCTGTCCTTCCGCAGCAATTACATGCAGAACCAGGACAGCCTGGGTGCCGTCGAGTACTCGATCGACGGCGGCGCTCACTGGCTGCCCGTCGTCTATTGGCTCGATGCCGCGGATGTCGTCCTCACCCAGGGGCAGACAACCGTCGACGGCAACGCCACGTTCACCCGGATCGACCCCGACAACGTGCCGCTCGCCAATGGCAGCGCCGCCAGCGGCGGCACCTACGGTGAACACATCCTCAGCCGGCCCTTCTCCGCCCTCGGCCCCTACGTCCAGCACCGCACCAACGACGACGCCGTCGGGTCCAAGAGAATCGAGCGCTTCCCGCTCCCCGACGCTGCGGGCCAGCCCCGGGTCCGATTCCGCTTCACCCTCGTCGGCACCGCCAGTTGGTTCTGGGGCATCGATGACTTCGCCCTCTACGGCACACGGGCCGACAACGAGCCCATCCTCGTCACGCGCGTCCGCACCGCCCCCGGTGCCATCGACCTCGAATGGACAGGACCCGATGGCCCCTTCCAGGTCGAATTCCGGGCCAGTCTCGACGCCGGCGCCTGGCACGACCTCGGACAACCCATCGACGCCGCGCAGCGCAGCATTCGCCTCGAGGCCTCCGGCGCCACCGGCTTCTACCGCATCCGACTGGCACGATAGCGAGGCGCGGAGGCAGGGTGCCCCTCTGCCCCATAACGGCTCCTTTGGACTGCATGTTTCATCAGTCTGAGGCGGCGCCTCGCTACCCGTCTCTCCGCGAAACACCGGTCACGGCCCAGGTGCGCCCCGGTAGAACCGCAGGGGAAAAACCGCCGACGCGGCATCCTCGAACTCCCACTCCCCTGAGGCACCCAGCGTCGCACTGTCCAAGGTGTGCCATTCCACCAGGTTCGTCGAAGCCGCCACTTGGTAACGATGACCCGGCCTGCCGGACAGCGACCAGCGGAGGGGCGCCGCGCGGGATGCGAGGCTGAGCCGGGGAAGATCGACGGCTTTGCGCACGTTCAACCGGCCCCCGGCAACACACCGGCCGGCGAACGCAGGCCGCGCGTCCACCGCCGCCAGCAGCCGATCGATCAATGCCCGCGGCGCCGCCCCCGGTTCCTGCTGCCGCAGCAGGGCCAGCGCGCCGGCCACGCACGCCGCCGCCTGCGACGTCCCGCTGAGGGTCCCATAAGCCGCGTCGCCATCCGCCAGCGTCGAGTAGATCGCAGCACCCGGCGCGAACAAGTCCACACTCTCGGCCCCGTGGTTCGAGAAAGTCCAGCGGTCATCCGTCCGCGTCGAGGCCCCGACCGACACGATGTGGTCCAAGGCGATTCCCGCCGGGTAATACGGGATCCAATCGCTGTTGGCGGCGTTGTTCCCCGCCGCTGCCGCCACGAGCACCCCGTCGCGGCGCGCCACCTCGAGCGCGTTCGACATCGCCTCCGAGAACTCCGATCCGCCCCAGCTCAGATTGATGATGTGCGCCCCGTGCATCCGGGCGAACTCGATGCAGGCCACCGCATCGGACACGTAGCCATTGCCGGCCGCATCGAGGAACTTGCACGCCATCAACTGCGCCCGCCCGGCGACGCCGGCAACACCCCGCTGGTTGTTGGCGACCGCAGCGATGACCCCGGCAAGATGCGTCCCATGGCCGTTGTCGTCCCAGGGATCATGCTGCCCGGTGAGGGCGTTGAACCCGGGGGTGCCGTCCTCGGGATTCCGCCACAGGCTGCCCTGCAGATCCTCGTGCGTGGCCCGGATCCCACTGTCCACCACTGCCACCACCACGTTGGTTGCCGCCGACACCACATCCCATGCCTCCGGCATGTCCAGGTCGGCGTCCGGCAGCCCCCCGTTCTGGCCGTAATTGCTCAACCACCACAACGTGCCATTCTGAAAGTACGGATCGTCCGGCAACACCGACACCGCGGAAACCACGTGGTCCGGTTCCGCGTACGCCACCAACCCGCTCTCCCGATAAGCGGCAATCGCCCGCGAAACGCTCTCCCCCTCCGCCAACCGAACCACCTGCAGCCCCCCGAGACGCGAGAACACGCCGCGTACCCGCACCCCCCGATCTGCCTGAAACCGCTCGAGCCCGGACGCGCACTCCCTGCGCAGGGGCATCACCAACACCTGGTTCGGGTGATGCGCTCCCGGCGACGATGCCATGCCGCCCAACGACAAAAGCCAGAGAGCCAGCCCCAAGGGCACGGTGGACACGCCGCGGATCCCGACGATCCGCGTTCCCCAACCGCCTCTCGCGGACACGCGCAACACACCCTCCCTTTAAACCACATCCCTTCTCAGATCCAGACCCGTTCAGCTCCTTGATTGACAGCACCCGAGTGTTGGGACACCTTCGACCGCACTGATTCTCGACAACCGCTGTAGCGCACAAAGGTCGTCCGGCCAGAGTCCTCGCCTTGTGGAATGTGTAGTGAACAAATCAAGTTTGGTCCCTGCAGTTCCAACCCCACCCCGCTACCTTCGAGGACTCTGCATTAACGAGGCGCGGAAGCGAGGGTCCGAAAAGGCAGGAAGGCTCCATGGAATCGCGGACTCCGTTCGGTCTGAGACGCGTTTCGTCCCAGGCCGTTTTGGGCGCAACGAATGTCCACCCATTTGAGGAACACCACACTAGGCCCAACACGTCGTCTGCGGCTTAACCCCATTCTCTCCCCGATGAACACCCGGATTTCGCTCCGCCATGTCAAAGTACCAGCCGTCTGGTGCCTCCTGGCGCTGTCCCTAATGCCCTTTGCCGCCCGGTCCGGCGTCGAGACCCTCGCCTTCGTTGAGAGCCCCCCAGCCAGCGCCCTGTTCTTCGGAGCCGTAACGAATGCCTTCGACGCCGTCGGTTCCGCTTCCCCCGACGACTGGACATTCGATGCCGAAGCCGGCGACCGGCTGTCAGCCCGAATCGAGACCGCCATCGGCGCCGCCTACCCCCGGCTCCGGCTCCTCAACCCCTCCGGCCAGACGATTGCCAGCGTGGATGGCAGCGCATCCGGCATCGCTGAATTCCACAACGTCGCCCTCACCGTACCCGGCGGCTACCGCGTCCGCGTCTATTCGGATCATCAAGTCTCCGAGTACCAACTGCGTGTCGACCTCAGCCGCGGCCCCAGTCTTGAAGCCGAGCCCAACCAGACTCCTGCGACCGCCAATAGCCCCCTCCCGAGCCTCCTGGCGGGCTCCTTCCAAATCCGCTTCGCAGGTACCCTGGCCGCCGACGACACCCCCGGCGATTACGTTGCCCTCGGTACCCTGGACCCGGGCAACACCGTCGCCGGTGAACTCTTCACCGGCCCTCACAGCAGCCTCCAACCCGGCGACGCCTCGGTAGCCCTCTTCCGGTCCGGCGACCCGAACCCCGTGTTGTCCTCCACGGCCACTTTCAACTACACCGTCGTCGACCGCGGCACCTACCACGCCCTTGTCTCCAGTGAGGCCCGCCGAGGTCTCTTCGCCCGCTACCTCGCGACACTCGCCGTCTCCGACACCGTGCCACCCACCGTCCTCAGCCTCACACTGCCCGGTGACGGCTCGACCGCTGCCGACATCGTCAACCGCTTCACCGTGACCTTCTCCGAACCGTTGTCCCCCGACACGCTCCTCAACCCCGCCAGCTTCAGCCTCCGACAGGCCGGCACCGATGGGGCTTTCGGAACCCCTGACGATGTCCTCTATCTCTTGGCTCCTCCGACCTACGCATCGTCAACGCCTGAGACCGTCTCCTTCGGACTCCTCGATGGCCCGCTGCAAACCGGCCTCACCCGCTTCACCGCCTCCTCGACGGTCACGGATCGCGCCGGTAACCCGCTCACCCCCTCGCTCACCCGCACCTTCACGATCGCCCGCCTTGATGATTTCCAGTTCGAGAACCGCTCGAACGACACGCTGGCCGACGCCACCACGCTGAGCCTGGCCCCGGCCAACGCTCCCGACGGCTCCTTCCTCCCCGGGCCCTCCTACCCGGTCGGCAGCAACCCCGCCTTCGTCCTGGCCGGCCGCTTCAACGCCG
>JAKQDD010000107.1 GCA_029556615.1 Verrucomicrobiota bacterium
CGCGGGCCTCACCCACAACCGCCTGGTGCGCCTGCTGCCCGAAGGCGGCAGCGACCCGGCCTTCGACCTGGGCAGCGGCTTCAACAACACCGTCCGCACCCTCTGGGTGCAATCCGACGGCAACCTGCTCGTCGGCGGCGAGTTCACCCAATTCAACGGACTCGATCGCCAACGCATCGTCCGCTTGTTCGGCGAACCCACGGATCCCGGTTCTTCGATCGAGTTCCTCTCTCTCGTAACCGATGGCATCGAGATCGAAATGGTCCTCGATGGGACAGTCGGCCACAGCTACGAGATCCAGGCGACCACGGACTACCAACTGTGGGTGGTGGTGGCCGCCGGCACGATCACAGCATCTCCTTTCACGGTCGTAATCGATGCCGGGGATGAACCCGCAGTGTTCTTCCAGGCTCTGATCACGCCCTGAACTCATGGCACGCTCTTCATGGGCCCGGGGACTCGACTGGGCCTGAGGCGCGTCTCACTAGAGTCCTCGACTTGTGGAATGCGGGGTCAACAGGTCAAGTTGGGTTCCTGCCGTTCCAGGCCTCCCCTCCTTCCGTCGAGGACTCTGCATTAGCGAGGCGCGGAGGCAGGGTGCCCCGCTGCCCCCCCACGGTTCCTTTGGACTGCATGTTTCATCGGTCTGAGCTGCGCCTCGCTAGAGTCCTCGACTTGTGGAATATGGGGTCAACAGGTCAAGTTGGGTCCCTGCCGTTCCACCCCCCCCTGCCTTCGAGGACTCTACATTAGCGAGGCGCGGAAGAGAGGGTCCGGAAAGGCAGTAAGGCTTCATGGGATCGCGGACTCCGTTAGGTCTGAGGCGGCGCCTCGCTAGAAGCTCACCCGCGCGCTGAAAAACATCGGGTGAGACGCCAAGAGCCTGCTTAAGGCCGACATCCTGATCCCACGGATTCGCAATCGCGGCCAGGCGGGCGCATTCCGCCACCCGCAGGCGCATCAGGAAGAACCAGGGCGACATCAATGGGGTGTGAATCAGGGGGTAGTCGGTGCCGTATACGAGACGCCCGGCGCATTCCCCCGCCTCGAGTGCCGCCCCAAGCTGTCCCATCCGATTCACTTGCGTCAGCGCCGAGATGTCCGCATACAGATTTGGATGCCGAGCCATGAGCCGGCGCAACCGAGCCAGGTTCGGTTCGCCCGCGTTCTCCCCCTGGGCGGCCGCATGGGCGGCGATCACCGTGACACCCAGTCGCAGGGCGAGTTCGAGACGCTCCGGATCCCCATACGCATCCACCGCGCCCGTGAACGCCCGCTCGTCGCCTGTGTGCGTCAACAGCGGCAGCCCGTGAAACACCAGCCGCTCATAGAACGGCACCCACCGCTCCTCGGCCGGATCAAAGCGCATGATCGACGGGATCCACTTCACCAGCACCGCCCCGTGCGCCGCCGCCCAGTCGAGACGCTCGAGGGCGTCGCGCCGGCCAGGGTGAATGCTGGCGCCAAACCAGAGGTTCGTACACCGCGCCGTCTCCCGCGCCACAAACTCGTTCGGCACGTACATCTCCGTCTGCTCCCGATCCAGCTCCCCGCGGTCGTTCATGACGCCGTCCATGGCCAGAACCACCGCCGCCCGCACCGACTTGCTGGCCGCGACGCCTTCGGCCAAACGACGGATCAACAACCCGTCCCCTTCACGCTCGAGTTCGGCCTCGGTCACGTCGTAAGCCGCAAGAAACGGCTTGAACCGCCAGTTCGAGCGCAAGCGATCCGCAACAAAGCACCCGCTGCCCCCCGCCCCAAGCCCGGCGGCGTGACAGTGCAGGTCAATGATGGGCTCGCTCGGTAACGGTGCCGGTGGCCGGTACGGCCCGCGGAACGCCACCGCCCGAACACCCGCCAACACCACCCCCGCCCCAACGACCCCCATCCCCCACGTCGCCAACGTCTTCGCCCATCGCCTGCCTCCGCCACGGCGTGAGTCCCCCCGGCAACCCCCTGCGCAGGCTTCCGTTCCGGTCTCGTGCATGCGCCACTCGGTGACCTGCGCGATGATTCCTGTCAATGCTAGAGTCCTCGACTTGTGAAACATGGGGTCAACAGGTCAAGTTTGATCCCTGCCGTTCCAAGCCTCCCCACCTTCCGTCGAGGACTCTACCTTAGCGAGGCGCGGAAGAGAGGGTCCGGAAAGGCAGGGAGGCTTCATGGGATCGCGGACTGCGTTAGGTCTGAGGCGCGCCTCGCTAGCCATCCTTGACACGTGGGGGTTGGCGTTCAATCATGCGCCGGTCCGATCCAGCGTATGCAACGCAAGGCCTTCACTCTCATTGAACTCCTCGTGGTCATCGCCATCATCGCGATCCTCGCCGGCATGCTCCTGCCCGCCCTGGCTCGAGCCAAGGAGAAAGGCCACCTGACGGTCTGCCGCAGCAACCTCAAGCAGTTGGGAACGGCCATGCTCATGTACGTGGATGATCACAACGACACGTTCCCCGGCACGGCCTCGAAAGGTTCCTACGTCGCGATGAAAGAGGACTGGGTCTTCTGGAACCTCACGGTTCGCCCATCCAACGACCCGCAGGTCCCGTCCTCGTTCTACACCAATGTCCAAAATGGCGCCATCTGCCCCTACATCGGGCGCTTCACGACGAACCTGTTCCGGTGCCCGGCCGATCGCGACGCCCCCGACCGCGAGCGCCGATGGCGCCTCAGCCCGGGTTCGGGCAATCCCTACCTCTATAGCTACTCGTTCACCAGCGTCGTCGACAGCGACAAGAACCGGGGCATGGCGTCCCTCTATGGCGCCGGCGCTCCACCCCTCCACTTCAAGACTTCCTACATCAAGAACCCCGCCAAGAAACTCATGCTCGTCGAGGAAAACGGCGACGAAAAAATGTACGCGAGCTCGGTCATCGACGACGGCCGCTATGTGCCGCCCGACAACGTCATCTCCGCGCGCCACCAGTTCCAGCGGGGCAGACGGGTGGTTGCCGCCGATTTCTTCCGCCTGGGCAAAGGCTCGGTCATCATGCCCGATGGTCATGTCGAAGTGGTCGCCCCGCGCATCGGCACCTCGCGCGAATCCTATGACCCAATGTACTGACGTCCCCCTTGGCTATGCGGACTGAATTCCAGCAGATCCCCGGATCGGTGGTCGCTCCCAAGGGCTTCCTTGCAAGCGGCGTGTTCTGCGACATCAAACGCCTCGGCACCGGCAAAGGGTCAAACCGGGGACTGAAACGGGACTTGGCCCTGATCGTCTCCGAGGTTCCCGCCACCGTGGCCGGCCTCTTCACGACCAATCAGATCAGCGCTGCCCCCGTCCATCTCTGTCGCGCCGTCACAACGCGCGGGCGGGCCCAGGCGATCGTCGCAAACTCCGGCAACGCCAATGCCTGCACCGGACGCCGCGGCATGGCCGACGCCCGCGCCATGGCCGCCGAAGTCGCCGCCTTTCTCCACCTCCCCCCCGCGCAGATCCTCGTCGCCTCGACGGGACGAATCGGTGTCCCCCTCCCTATGGCCAATGTCCGCCTCGGCATCCGCCAGGCGTCCGCCCTCCTGGGTAACGCCCCCGAACACGCCGCGGAGGCCGCCGAGGCCATCATGACCAGCGACACCCACCCCAAAGTCGCCGCCGTCGAGTTCAACCTCGACGGCAAACCCGTCCGCATCGGGGGCATCTGCAAGGGCGCCGGCATGATCCACCCCGGCCTGAGCCTCACCGGACGACGCCCCCCCGCTGCGCCCCACGCCACCATGCTGGCGTTTCTAACCACCGACGCCGCCGCCGCCGCGCCATTCCTCAGGCGCGCCCTGTCCGAGGCCGTCGCCCGCAGCTTCAATCGCATCACCATCGACGGCGACATGAGCACCAACGACACCGTGCTCCTGCTCGCCAACGGGCTCGCCGACAACCGGCCCCTCGGCGGCGCCGGCCCTCGCGCCGCCCGCGCCCAAAGCCGGTTCCAGGACGCCTTGAACCAGGTCTGCCTCGAACTCGCCCGCATGATCGTTCGCGACGGCGAGGGCGTCTCGAAATGCGTCACCGTCCGCGTCACCGGAGCCCGGACCGCCGGGGACGCGGATGCCGCCGCGCGCGCCGTGGCCAACAGCGCCCTCGTCAAAACCAGTTGGTGCGGCGGCGACCCAAACTGGGGGAGGATCATCGATGCCCTCGGCTACAGCCCCGCGCGCATCGTCGAGACCCAGGTCGATATCGGCTACGCCGCGCCCGGCCAACGGTCCGTCGCGTGGTGCCTCCGACACGGACAGCCAACCCGCATCCCCTTCGCCCGGCTCTGCGCCATCGTCGCCCACAGGGAGTTCGACCTCCACATCCGACTCAACCTCGGCCGCGCATCAGCCGTCCTCTACGCCGCAGATCTCACGGAAGCCTACGTCGACTTCAACAAGGGGGATGTCGGCAACCCCGCCGCCCGCGGCGGCTGAACCCCCGGCCGGATACCGGCTCTCACGCCCGCCCTGCGCCCGCACCCATCTCCCCCAGCAACCGCTCGAGACGCCGCCCGTACTCGACGTAGTTCGCGTACTGCGCTTCCGCTGACGACGTCACCCGGGCATCGTGGAACACCGCAGCCATGTGCGGCTCGATCGAGATGCCCGCATCATACCCGCGCGCTAAAGCGTCCCGCACAATGTCCCGCACACGCCCGTCCCCTTCCCCGGGCCAATGATAGTCCGCATCGTTGCGCTCCGGATTCCACACCGCGTCCTTGATGTGGATGTGCGCCGTCACGTCGCGTACCCGCAGCCAGAATTCCCACGGATCCTGCCGCGGCCAGGGGCGGGGCCGCGCCCGGTCCGGATTGAAGATCGGATTGGCCGTGTCGAAGACCCAAAGCAAACCCGGCACCTGCTCGAGCAGCTCGCACGCATGCGACGGACTCATCCCGCCGTGGTTCATGCAGTTCTCATGCACCGGCTGAAGCCCGGCGTCCAGAAAACGCCGCGTCACTTCCCTCACCCGCTCGATCGCCAGCGGCGGAATCCGGTCCGCCTCCGGCTCCGGCTTGAAGCTCATGATCCGGACCAGGCGCGTGCCCAACCGCTGCATCCGGGGAATCGCCCGGCCCACCTCAGCCAGCGTGACCTCGAACGGGGTCTCGATCGTCTTCGCCCAGTTCATGATCGTCGATCCGAAACAGCAGATCCTGATCCCGGCCTGGCCCAGGCGCTCGACAACCCGATCGAACGCCGCCTCCGGCAGGTCATGCAGATTCGCCTTGGAATACCCCTCCACCTCGACCGTGCGCGCCTCGATCGCCGTCCACCCCAGCTCGCGTGTCGCCCGAATCTGGGCCTCGATCGAGACCCCCGCCTCATCCGCAATGCCTGTCAGGTACATGGTCCAGTCTCCTTTCTTCAGGGCGCTCCGCCTGCAGGGGTCCTCCCGCGTATGGACACGCCCAATCGGTCGAGAATCAACATCACCGGCTGCGCCCGGTTCATCGTGTAAAAGTGAATCCCCGGCACCCCGTGCCGCAGCAGATCCCGGCATTGCGCCGCCGCATGCTCAATCCCAAAGGCCGCCACCGCATCATCGTGATCCCCCAGCGCGTCCAGCTCCTTCCGGAGTGCCTCCGGCAGGCTCGCCCCGCATAGCCCCAGTATCCTCCGAATCTGCGCCCCGCTGACAATCGGGATCACCCCCGGCACAATCGGCACCCTCACTCCCAACCGGTCAACCAGGTAATCTCGAAATTCGTAGAACCACGCGTTCTCGAAAAACAACTGCGTGATCACAAAGTCCGCGCCGCAGTCGATCTTCGCCTTCAGCCGCCCCCAATCCGCCTGCTTCCCCTCCCGGCATTCCATGTGACCCTCCGGGAATCCCGCCACCCCAATCGCAAAGCCCCCCCGCTCCCGCGCCAGCGATACCAGCTCGTGCGCATACCGCAGGCCGCCGGGAGACGGCACGAAAGCCGCCGTCCCCGCCGGGGGATCGCCCCGCAGCGCCAGGAGATTCCGGATCCCCAGCGCCCGGGCCGTGTCCAGCAACGCTCCAATCTCATCGCGGGTGGCCCCCACGCACGTCAGATGCATCATGCACGGCACCTCCGCCTCCCGCTGGATCCGATCCACCATCGACACGGTCTTCTCCCGCGTGCTCCCCCCGGCACCGTACGTCACCGAACAATACGCCGGCGAAAACCGCAGCAGCGCGGGAAACGTCCGCCCGAAGAACTGCGCCTCCGCCTCCGCGGTGCGCGGAGTGAAAAACTCGAACGAGTAAACCGGACTCCCGCCTCCCGCATCGTAGATCTCCCGTATGCTCCGCATCCTGCCCTCATTCTGCGAAAGAACACGCCGGAACGCAACCCCGGCACATCTTCACTGGTATTGCATGGGTGCCAGACCGGTGTTACCTTGGGCCCGTGAAAACGTTGACCATGAAAGTGCCGGATGCATTGCGGGTCTGGCTCGAGAATGAAGCGAAACGCGTCGGGCGACCCAAGTCTGCCCTCGTGCGGGACATTCTGCAGCAACACCAGCAGCGCCGTCCCCAGTCCGCCCTGGACATGGCGGCGGACCTCTGCGGCTGCGTCGAAAGCCGTTTGGGTGATCTCGCTCGCAATAAGAAGCACCTGAAAGGCTTCGGGCGATGACCGCGTGGCTGGTGGACACCGGACCTCTGGTCGCGTTCTTCGACCGCAGCGATGCCGACCATCAGTGGGCCAAAGCGCAGTGGGCCAAGGCTCCGCTGCCCATGGTGACTTGCGAGGCGGTGCTGGCCGAAGCGGCCTACCTGCTGCAGGTCCGCGCCGGCCTGGCACCGCAAAAACTGCTGGCCTTGTTTGAGCGAGGCCTCATCAGCATCCCATTCCGCTTGGACGAGCACGCCGCCTGGGTGGCGCGGTTGCTGGAACGGTATCGCGATCAAGAGATGCAACTGGCTGACGCCTGCCTGGTGCGGATGTCGGAACTCAAGCGCGACTGCCGGGTGTTCACCCTGGACAAATCGGAATTCCAGGTATACCGGCGCTTCGAGCGCCAGATCATCCCCCTGGTAGCGCCGGAGTAGAAGCTCCGCCATGGCAGCCCTGGTGGGCGCGAGAGGACTCGAACCTCCACGGGTTACCCCACGTGGTCCTAAGCCACGCGCGTCTGCCGTTCCGCCACGCGCCCGTCCAGCACCGCCATCTTCCCTCTCCGGAGCGCCCGATACAACTGCGTTTTGCCGCCGCCGCATCCCCCTCCTCGGGTAACAGTGGCTCCTGGCGTGCGGGGACGCCCGTCCGCCCCGCCAGACCCAGGACCGCAAACAACGCCCGCCCCCGCCCGGCCCTCTCAGCGTTGCGTCCCGAATTCGAGCCACGCCATCACCGGAAAGTGGTCGCTGGCATGCTGCCCGTTGTCGCGCCACTCGACGACTTCGGCCTTCGATACCGTCACGGAACCCCGCGCCAGCACCCAGTCAATGCGCTCGCTCCCGCGCACCGGCTCCCGAAAACCGTTGAACGAATTGAGGCTCTCGTTGACCCGTTCCCGCGCCAGGGTCCACGTGTCCGCCAACCCCCCTTCGCCCACGAGAATCGAGTAGGCCGCGCTCCTGCCCGCCACCGCGTTGAAGTCGCCGGTCATCACGATCGGCAGCGTCGTCTTCAAACGCTCGACCCGCTCCCGGATCAATCGGGCGCCCTGCTGCCGCGCGTTCTCGATCTCATGATCCAGGTGCGTGTTCCAATGATAGAACTCGCAGCCGGACGTCCGATCCCGAAACCGCACCCACGTCACCATCCGGCGGCACTTGTTGCCCCAGGTGCTCGAACCGATCACCTCCGGCGTGTCCGAAAGCCAGAAATGATCGTACTCGACCGGCTCGAACCGGTCTCTCCGATAGAAGATCGCCATGAACTCCCCGCGGCTCCCGCCATCACGGCCCAGACCGATCCAGGCGTACTCGGGCAGACCTGCGGCAAGCTCCTTGAGCTGCCCATACAACCCCTCCTGGGTGCCCACCAGGTCCGGAGCCACCTGCTGAATGCACCGCTGCAACACCGGACGCCGCACCCCCCACGCGTTCGGCGGCGTCGCACTCGCATACCGGAGATTGTACGTCATCACCGACAGGGCCAGACGCCCCGACCCACCCTCCGCCGCCTCTGGCGGATCCCCTGCCGCTGCGCCCGCAAGACCCGCCATCAACCACAGCGCAACCCACACCCGCAACATCTTGAAGCGCTTGTTCACCAAGCCAGCCTACCCGCGAGCCGCCCAACTCTGCAAGCGCCGTCCCGCATCCTCGCCTGCGATCGTGCGCCATCGGCTCCTGGTGGGTGTTGGCCTTCAACAGCCGGTGCGGTGTCGGCCCCGGGGTGGCGCGCCCGCTCGCGCGCAGGCTCTGGCGAGGCGCACCTCAGACCCAGTCGAGTCCTCAGGTTCATGAAGACCCTGCTGTGCCTGCCCACCCTCTCTTCCGCGCCTCGCTAAGGTAGAGTCCTCGAAAGCAGGGGGGTGGGGTTGGAACGACAGGGACCAAACTTGACCTGTGGACCACACATTCCACAAGCCGAGGACTCTGGTCCGGATTTGTGTTTCCACAGAACCCTGGATTGGTAGGGTGCTCCCCGTGCACCCGGCAGCACGCCGGGGCATTCCACATCGCCATGCCATTCGCTCACGTCCTGGCCGCCGGTCTCCTGCCCGCGGTGCTCCTCGCAGCCCAAGCCGCTTCGCCCGCCATCCCGGGAACCGTCGTCCACCACTCGCCCGCCGCCAGCGGCATCTACATCGGTTCCCCAAGCATCGCCGTGCTCGACCCCCGGACGTATGTCGTCTCTCACGACGAATTCGGACCCCAGAGCACCGAACATCGCCGGGCAGTCTCCCATGTCTATCGATCCTCCGACCGCGGATCCACCTGGCAGCGGACGGCGACGCTTGACGGCGCCTTCTGGTCCACGCTGTTCCTGCACCGCGGCAGCCTCTACCTGCTCGGCACCGACAAACACCACGGCAACGCCGTGATCCGCCGCTCGACCGACGGCGGCCACACGTGGTCCTCCCCCGATGACCCCCGCGCCGGGCTCCTGCGAAATGACGGGCAGTACCACGGCGCGCCCGTGCCGGTCCTCGAGCACGCCGGCCGGCTTTGGCGGGCCATGGAACGACGCGACCCGCCCGTCGCCTGGGGCGTGAATTACCGGGCCGCCGTTCTCTCCGCTCCCGTCGACGCCAACTTGCTCGATGCCGCCTCCTGGACCGTCACGAACTTCCTCCCCAGCAACACCAACTGGAACCAAGGCGACTTCGGCGCCTGGCTCGAAGGCAATGTCGTCCTCGCCCCCGACGGCGGCCTCGTCAACCTCCTGCGCGTTCACACCCGGTCGCCCGACGAAAAAGCCGCCCTCGTCCGCGTGGCCCCGGACGGCCGCACGCTCGACTTCGATCCCGCCTCCGGCTTCGTCCCGTTTCCAGGCGGCGCCAAGAAGTTCACCGTCCGCTTCGATCCTTCGAGCCGCCAGTACTGGGCCCTCGCCAGCATCGTCCTCGACCGGCATCGCGCCAGCAACCCGTCCGGCATCCGCAACGCCCTCGCCCTCACCGCCTCGCCCGACCTCCGCCAATGGACCGTCCGATGCCTCCTTCTCTACCATCCCGACACCCGCCACCACGGTTTCCAATACGCCGATTGGCAATTCGATGGAGACGATCTGATCGCCGTCGTGCGCACGGCCTACGATGACGACGCCGGCGGCGCCCATAACCATCACGACGCCAATTTCCTCACATTCCACCGCGTTGCGAACTTCCGCCGGCTCAACACCGCCGATTCCGTGGCCCCATGGCCCTGAGGCTTAGTAGCCGCCGTACTCGAGGCCCGCCTCGATGAAGGCCCGGTAATTCGCTTCCGTCCGCGGCGACAGCGGCACGTCGATCGGCGCCGCCGTCGGCATCAGCACAAACCCACCCCCCGCCTTCGCCTGGTCCAGGATCTTCCGAACCTCAGCCCGAACCTCACCCGCCGTGCCCTGCTCGAGCACCTTGAGCTCGATGTTCCCCCACACCGAGACCCCGCGCTCGGAACACCGCCGCTTCACCTCCCCGATCTCGATGTCCCCATCCGGAGGCGGTTCGCAGGGATCAATCCCGTCGCAGCCCGTCTCGAGGATCATGTCCAGCACCCGGCCGATCCGGCCATGACAGTGCAAACGCACCTTCGCCCCGCGCCCGTGGATCAACTCGGTCATCGCCTTGACATGCGGCACCACAAACCGACGGAACATCGCCGGCGACAGGTACGGCGGCGTGAAATACTCCGGACCCACAATCCGATAGCAGTCCACCACGCAACAGTCCAGCTGCCGGCGCAGGTTCTCGAGAACGCGCTCGGCCAGAATGTCCACGGTCCGGGCAAAATGGCCGGTCTCCTCGGCCGCCCACATCAGGAAGTCCTGAAACGACATCAGGTCCGCCGCCAGATACGCCGGATCCGAAATCGAGGCCAGCACAATCCCCGCATCGCCCAGATCGGATCGCACCCGCCCCAAATCCGAGGCGTCATACGTCCCCGGCGCGTACGGAACGCTCAGCGCCTTGTCCACGTCCGCAAGGCTCTTGCACCAATGCTCGACCCGCCACGTCGTGTGCACCGTCGCCGTCGATTGCAGCACCCGGCGCAGATCGCCCCGGGGCGTCCGGCAGACGCTCGTTCTCCGTTCGAACGCCCCGTCCCGCTCGGTCTCCGTCACGATCTCCACCGGATGATCCGAGCCCAGAAACCGTTCCTCGCACGTGTACCGGTCGACTCCCGCACGCGGATTCCAGTTGGTGATGCAATCCGTGTGCGCCCGGATGAACTCCATGAGCCCCTGGTAACTGGGCTGCCGGTTGTACCAGTCCAGGCGGTCGCACCCCGCCAACTCGTAGGTGTTGATCGGCACCCGATCGGCAATACCGCCGTCGAGAGCGGTCAACAGGCGCCGCCGCGACGTCCACCCCCCCCCGGCAGTGCTCGAGACCTTCATGTCGCCCGCCCGGGTCCGCCCGCCCAAAGCCGCCGGATCACCCCCAGCAGCACCAGGCCGCTGCCCACAAACACCGCCAACAGGACCCCCGCCAGGGCGTACCGGCCATAGAGCACGTTGCCCACCGTGAATAGCGAAGCCCAGATCGCCGCACACCCGGCGCTCCAGCCCAACAGCGCCAGCGGCAGGTTCTCGCGCGTCGCCGCCGCCTCCGGCGCCGTCACGCCGGCATCCCGGGCCACGCTCCGCCAGCCGGGCCCAAACGGCCGCACCTTCCGGTAAAAGGCAATCAGCGTGGCACGATCGGTCTGCGGCCCCAGAAACGCGGTCAGCACCCAGCACACCGTGGTCACCGCCACCGTGATCAACAGGGCGTGATGCGTGCTGAACGGAACCTCGAAAACCCGCTTCAGGATCAGCAGCACAATCGAGATCCCAAAGGAACTCACCATGGCCGCCACCTCGCACCACGCCGTGATCCGCCACCAGAACCAGCGGAGCAGGTACAACAGGCCCGTGCCCGCCCCCACCTGCAGGATGATGTCGAAGCTGTCCTTCGCGGTTTCAAGCAGATAGACCGTCGCCGAGGAAACCACAAACAGGCCGACCGTCGCCAACCGGCCCGCCAGCACGTAATGCGTCTCCGTCCGGTCCCGGCGGAGGAACCGCCGGTAGAAATCGTGCACGAGGTACGACGAACCCCAGTTCAAGTGCGTCAGAATCGTCGACGAGTTCGCCGCGATCAGCCCCCCGACCATCAACCCCACAAAGCCCACCGGCAGAAACTTCAGCATCGCCGGATACGCAATGTCGTGGCCCAGCAGCCTCGCGTCCATGCCCGGAAACGCCTTCTGAATGTCCGACAGCTCGGGGTAGACCAGCAGCGAACAGAGCCCCACCAGAATCCACGGCCAGGGACGCAACACGTAGTGCGCCACGTTGAAGAACAGCACCGCCCCCAGCGAGTCCCGCTCCGATTTCGACGCCAGCATCCGCTGGGCAATGTAACTGCCGCCCCCCGGCTCCGCCCCGGGATACCACGTCGCCCACCATTGCACCGCCAGCGGCATGATGAAGATCGCCACCGCGACGTCCCAGTGGTTCGCAAAGTCCGGCAGGATATTCAAGTACTGCAACATCGCCGTGCCGTCCGGACTCAGCCGCGGCGCCGACAGCTTCTCGACCATGACCCCAAGACCGCCGACGTGTTGGACGGCAAAATAGGCCGCCGCAATCACCGCCGTCATCTTGATGAAGAACTGGATCATGTCGATCACGATCACCCCCCAGAGGCCGGAGTGCGTCGCGAATACCACGTTCAGCAGCCCCACCGCCAGCAGCGTCTGCCACCGCGGCATGCCAAACAACACATTCGCAATCTTGCACGCCGCCAGATTCACCGACGCCATGATCACGCAGTTGAAAAACAACCCCAGATACACCGACCGGAAACCCCGCACCACGCTCGCCGCCTTGCCCGAGTACCGCAGCTCGTAAAACTCGAGGTCCGTCAGCACCTCCGAGCGCCGCCATAGCCGCGCGTAGAAAAACACCGTCGCCACCCCCGTCAACACAAAGGCCCACCACACCCAGTTCCCCGCCACCCCGCGCTGCCGCACAATGTCCGTCACCAGGTTCGGCGTGTCGCTGCTGAAAGTCGTCGCCACCATGGATAACCCCGCCAGCCACCATGGCACCGCACGCCCCGAGGCGAAGTACTCGGACGTGTTCCTCCCCGCCCGCTTCCCAAAAAACAAGGCCGGCACAAAGCAGATCAGCAGCGACGCCGCCACGATCAGCCAATCGACGAGTTGCAGTTTCATGACGTGTTCAACGCGCCACGCGACTCAAGGAGCAGTCGTCATAGGTCACATGGCCTTCCGGGTAGGGACTCAACAGCAGATTACCGCTCGGGTCGGGCGCCGGCGGCCTGCGCCTTGGCCCTCGCCAGCGCCGGCTCAGGACGCCTCGAGCTCCCGCAGCAGGCTCCCTTCCGGCCCGGCCGGCGGCGGAGACGCGGGCGCCGGATTCAATACCTTCCGCAGGTAATGGATCGCATCCGGGATCTGTTGCACGGACCTCGGCAGCGTCGCCCCCGCCGCGTTGGCATGGCCTCCCCCTTGCAGACGCGTCGCCAGCGCCAAGGCCTCGCCGTTGCGACTACGCAGACTGACAATCACCGTGCCGTTGGCCTTCCGAAACAACGTGAGCAGCACCCGGTACGGCAGCCCCCCCGCCGCCAGCAGCCGGTGCACGATCAGGTTCGTGTTGCCCACCAACGTCGGCACAAACCCCACGTCCGCAGACAAAGGAACCACATTCGCCCCGCTCCAGACCTCCCCCAGCGGATCCTCGACACGCCGCTTCACCGCCATCACCTCCAGCAGAGGATGGTCCAGAAGCCGCTCGAGATCGCCCTCGATCAGCGCGTGCATCGCCCAGAAACCGTAGCTCTTCACCAGACTCGCACAGTCGGAGGCGGCCGCAAACTCGGGGTCCTCAACCAGGAACAAGTCCGCGATGTCGTTCAGCCGGACCAGGCGATCCAGCGCCGGTGTTCCCAGGCCCCGGTCCTGGCACAGCTCATAACAAAGCCGGCCCGCCGACTTGTTCACGTCGTGGATCAGCCGGGCCTGTCGCGGCACGATCTCCGTCGCATGATGATCCACCACCAGCCAGTTCGGCCGGTCCAGCCGGCTGTCGAACGCCAGATCACAAACCCAGGCCGCCGGCTCCAACATCGGCCGCTGCCGCCACTGGTGGTTGTGATACGCCTGCAGCGGTACGCGCACGCCGTACACCTGCCGCGCCAGCCGCTGCAACAACAGCCCGGAAACCAGACCGTCCAGGTCGCTCTCATGCGTGAGAATGACCTCGGGTTTGACAAAGTCGTCCATGAGGCAAAGAGGGTAGCCGAGGAGGCCCCAGCCCGCCAACCTGATTCCGCGCCCCGCGTGGTGGCGTTTGCCCGCGCCTTCCTGGTTCACTCTTGACTCCGCCAACGACCAAAGCCGATATTGCGTTTGAACCCTTCAAGACCATGAACGTCCACGCCTGCGGAGTCTCCCCTTCTCGAAAGCCACGGGTGACGATGAGTCGAACGATCGTGGCGTGTCTGTGCTGCCTGATCCTCGACGACTTGCCCGGACTTCCTGATGACTCCGGCAGTAAGTACGTTCCTCCAGTTGCCCCCAGTCGCCATCCCCTTCCGGAAATGCTCGATTCAGGCACGCCCGCGGCCGTTGCTCGCCCGACGCACGAACCAGGAGAGGTGCTGGTTAAACTGCGGTCCGATTCGCCGACACACCGTTCTCTCCAGAGTGCCGCTCTGGGGGCGACAGGGCCCAGGCTTGCAGCGGTCGGGCGCACAGGATTGGGCGCGCGCCTGTCCTCGATGGGGGCGCAGGACGTGCGGCCGGTCTTCCGAGTGGCGAATCAAGCACGACCACGCACCGCAATCGGACTCCAGTCCGCTTCGGCCACTCGACAACAACAATCCGAACAGCGACAGGCGTTGTTCCGGTGGTATCGTGTCCAACTGCAGGAGGGGCGGAGCCCGCCAGAGGCGGTCTCAGCGCTGCGTGCCGACCCTGAGGTCGAGCACGCGGAGTTGAACGTGCACCGTCGTCTGTGTGCTGACATTCCCCCAATCGTCACCGGCCTGCCGGACAACACCACCGACCCGGACATGGGAGCCCAATGGTATCTTATGGTGGCCCGCGTTCAACAGGCCTGGAACTTCCTCCAAACCAACGGGGCAACAGCAGGCGGGAACCGGGATGTCGTGGTCGCCGTGATCGACACCGGTGTGGATCCCACCCATGAGGAGCTCGTGGGCAACCTCTGGACCAACCCCGGGGAGACCGCCGGCAATGGCGTCGACGACGACCAGAATGGCTTCATTGACGACGTCCACGGCTGCAGCGTGGTCTCCGATCCGCGAAGTCACTCGGGGGACTCGTCGGACTACACCGGGCATGGCACACACGTCGCCGGAATTGTGGCTGCCACAGCCTTCAATCTCCGAGGCGGGGCCGGCGTCGCGTTCAACGTCCAGGTCATGTCGGTTCGGGCGGCGCAGTACTCCGGGGTTCTGACCGCCACCGACGCGGCGGAAGGGATCCTCTACGCCGTGGACCACGGTGCCGAGGTGATCAATATGAGCTTCGGTGGCTACCAATGGTCGCAGATCGAGTTCGACGCCCTCGAGATGGCGCTGCATCAGTCGGCGTTGGTGGCCGCCGCCGGTAATGACGCGCTGCCGAGGAAGTCGGCACCGCTCTACCCGGCCGCCCTCCCTTACGTCCTTGGAGTCGAGGCCACACAACCGCCGCCCACCCAGTACCTGCGATGCTGGTTCTCCAATTTCGGCTACGACATTGCCGCGCCAGGCGAGAGCATTTTCAGCACCTTGCCCGGCAATCAATATGCCCGCTGGAGCGGCACGTCGATGGCTGCTCCCATCGTCTCCGGAGTGGCTGCGCTGATGCGGTCCTTCTTCTGGCAACGGGAGGTGTACTCCTCCCGGTTTCTCATGGGCGCCATCTTCGGTTCGAAGGCCTTCGGCGAAGACCCGGGCTTCGAGAGTGCCGGCTTGGTGGACGCGTATGCGGCCCTTAGCGTCCCGCCCAAGCCTGGAGTCGACTTGCTCGAGAACTGGCTCTTCGACGATCCCGGGATCAGCCCGGAAAACGACAACGATGGACGGGTCGACTCGGGAGAGACCATCCACCTCGGCATCGAACTGATCAACCGGTCGGGACAAGCTGACGATGTCATTGCCATCCTCGAGGCCAGGGCCTTGGGCGCTGTCCAGGACGACCCCTACGTCTCCATCGACGTTCCACTCGTGGATTTCGGCGGCATCGGACCCTTCAACACCTCGGACAACGGTTTCCTGTACGATCCTGAGGGCGTCATTACCAATGTCAGCTGGCCTTTTGTGTTCACCGTGTCGCCCGACTGCCCCAACGATCACGTCATCAACTTCATCCTGACCATTGACTTTCGAGACGGATGGGACCCGGAACACCCATGGTACGAGCGCATCTCCTATTTTCAATATGTCGTGCAACGGGGCCGGAACGTCCCAGCCGTCATTCGCACCAATACCACGCTCACGTCCGACCAGTATTGGTTGGTCCCCGGCCCTGTTCTCGTCGACTCGGGCGCGACCCTTACAATCGCACCAGGAACACAAGTCCAGTGGGGCTCCGTCAGCGACGACCCCTATAACCCGGGCCCCAAAAACGGCTATATCCTCGTCCGCGGCGCCCTGGACGTCCAAGGGACTTGGGAACGACCCGTTTCGATGTTTCCTTCCTACCTGGTCGCCGGACAGAACACGCGGATTCTATCCGAGGACAACGGCATCATCGACATGCGCTATGCCAAGGTGCGCAACCCCGATCTCAAAGGAGTGCGATCTCTCGACCACTGCTATCTCGACTGGGACGCCCTGGGAGCAACCGTTGCGGCTGCCTCCGCAAGCCAAACAGTCTTCCATCGGCTGCGCGGCGGAGCCAGCTCTTTGGACATCGACCGTTTTGTCGAGTGTCTGTTTGATGCGAGCTGGATGCCCCCCAAACCCATGGCCCAGTTGTACCGATCCGCAATTCTTCAGGACATCGAGTGTCCGCTGTCCATCACGGTGCCGTGCTCCCTGCGGGATACTCTGACCAGTCAGGTTCCCGAGGAGCCCTTCTTTCTCCAGTTGCAGGCTCACGAGGGATCCACCTATGTCCTGCTGCCCACCGAGTGGCCCTCTCTCGGCCTTGCCGAGTCGATCGCCAGTTACTACGGAGGCCACGTCGTGTCCGTGCCGGACGCCACCACCGAGGCGTTCCTCGAATCGTACATTGGGGCCATGCCCCGCTTGATGCACAGCTACCGATTTGTCCTTGGGCTTACCGACGAGGGCCCCGCCGGGAGCCTGACGGACTTCCATTGGATCGATGGAACCCCTGTCACATTCACATCCTGGGCCTCCGGCTATCCCCACGAGGCCGTGCACGGCCCGAGCCACCTCGTCCAGGTCGCCTACCACAACGGCGACTTTGTTCGTTTCGGCTGGCAGAATGCGGTCGAGACGCCTGGATTCAGGGACTACGATCTCCACGACTGGAACCTGTTCGTGCTGCGCCTGCCCGGAGAGAAGACCATGGAGGAACTCCTCGCCCCGGTCGCCAGCCACAGCGTCCACGACCATGTCCGGGCCCATTATCGCGAACGCGTGCAGTACAATGCCTTCCTCAACGGCTACTGGAATCCGGATCTGGCCCACTGGCTTCGTGTCCGTGCCCCGGAGAACATGCCCCACGGGATCGTGGCGCTCCAGGACAACTACTGGGGAACGTCGTCGCAGACCCTCCTGGATCACATGATCTACGATTTCTACGACAATTTCACCAGCGCCTGGATCGATTACGGTACCCCGCCGGAACACGGCTACACGAACACGTACCCCTTTGCGGAAGAAGTGCTCATCAATGGCATTTCTGCCGTCAGCGTGCCGGAGTTGGGCATGGGCCGGACCGCGTTCACAGTGAACTTCAACCGTGACATGAACACCAATATCCAACCGTTTGTCGCCTTCGGTCCAACGCACCCGCACACCGACTTCCAGATCACGCCGAGGGACGAGGATTTCCTCGAAATGACCAACGGCTGGATCAGTGCTCGGACCTGGCGAGGCGACTGTTGGATGACCCCTGTGACCGGCGACGGCTACCATCTCATGCGCATTTCAGGAGCCGTGGCCGCAGAGGATCCCTGGCTCGTCTCGGGGTACGACGTCGGCCGATTCCGCTTCCGGGTGCAAACGATGGGGGTCGCAGCCATGCGCCTCCAGGCTAGCGGCGGCGAAGGGTACATCAAGCTGACGTGGCAGCAGGATGACTATGATCTCTCCGCCGGCTACAACGTGTATCGCGCCAATGCCCTGGACGGGGTCTTTGAACGACTGAACACCACGCTGATCCCCGCCGGACATGAGGAGTTCGTGGATCGCGCCGTGACACCCGCTGTGCCCATGTTCTACAGATTCACCGTCGTGACCACTGATTTCAAAGAGTCGGAGGTCTCCAACACGGCATCCGCTGCCGCCTTGGACACAATCCCACCCATGCTCGAGCATGCGGCGCTCATCAGCGCTCAAGCCGGCCGTGGACTGCGGGTGACTGCGCGAGCCACGGACAACGTCGGCGTGCGGAGCGTGACCCTGTATCACCGGTCTCTCGGAGACTCCGGTACTTTCTCGCCGCTCGCAATGAACAACGTCACGGCGGAGGAATGGTCGGTCACGATTGGCGGGTCCAGCGTCCAGGCGCCCGGTCTCGAGTACTACCTAAAAGCCAGCGATGGCATCAGCGCGGTGTACAGCGGCAACGAGGCTCTGCCGCACACAGTGACGGTGCGCCACGAACCGGCGGTGTCCTCCGTCACGCCCAACCACGGGCCCGCAAGGGGCGGCACCCCCGTGACGTTGGCTGGGGTCCTCTTCCAGACCGGGGCATCCGTGCAATTCGGCGACGGGCTGGCCACCGAGGTGGTGGTCATCAGCCCAAATCAAATCGCCTGCGTCACCCCCACCCACTACCCCGCGACCGTGGACGTCCGCGTCCACAATCCTGATCACTCCACCGCAGTGTCCCTCCATGGTTTCCGCTTCGAGAGCGACGATGCCCTCGTGGCCTTGCCGCAGGCCAGCGGCGATACCGGCACTCAAGTGGAGATTCCCGTGTGCGTGGCCGACGTCACCGGCCTGCGCGCGGCAGCACTGGACGTCGCATGGAACACCGCAGTGCTCCAACTCATGGAGATCCGTTTGGGCCCAATGGCTGTCGGCTGGAGCCTGTCGGCGAATACCAACGACGCCGGCCGGGCGCGCCTGTCGCTAGCCAGTGCCACCGCGATCAGCGGCTCCGGCACCCTGGTGATCCTGACATGCCAGGTGGTCGGGGCTCCGTCTGCCTCGACACCGCTCACCGTCGAGAGGGTCGTGATGAACGACGGCGCGATCCGGGTCGTTCCAAGCCACGGCCGATTCGAGGTCGCCGGACTCTGGGTACTGGCAGGAGAGATCGAACACTTCGGTGGCGAGCGGGTGCCGAATGTGGCCCTTCGTCTCACCGGCGTTGGCGTCCATGAGACCTCAAGCGGAGGTGACGGCACCTATGGATTCTCAGGGTTGCCCACCGGCAGCTACACGCTCCAACCGGACAAGAACGACGGCATCAACGGCATCGGAGCGCTTGATGCCTCCTATATCCTGCAACACGAGGCGGGTCTGCTCGATTTGAGCGACGCTCAACGGCTGGCGGCGGACGTCAATGACAACGGCATGATCACTTCGATGGACGCCTCGTATGTGCTTGAGTACGCAGTGCAGTTGCGCGCATTGCCCTTCCCAGGTGCCGGCCGGACGTGGACATTCATTCCGTCCCACCGGAGCTACGCCCCGCTGAACCAGGATCGAGTCGGAGAGAACTTCACCGCCATCCTCATTGGCGACATCACCGGTAACTGGTTCTCTGGAGCTGCCGCCCCGTCGGCCCCGGCGCCGCCCAGACGGCCTCCGCCGGGTGTGCGCCTGGCCGGTGCGATCCCCGTTCACACAAGTGTCCTCGGAGTCGACCCGGGTGATCCGCTGTCCCAAGAAACCCGCCGACTCTTGTTCCGTGCTGCAGAACCCGTATACAGCATCGAGATGGAGCTGGCTCTGACAGCCGTTGTGGCATCCGACGTGCACGCCACTCACGGGGCACTGGCCGAGGGGATGCTCTGGGCGGTGAATACGAACCAGCCCAGTACGCTCCGCATCGCACTCGCAGGGGCCACCCCCATCCATGGCGCGGGCATTCTCATGATCCTGCGCGTCGGCCCCGCTCTCGATGCCGCCATCGATGTGCGCCGCGTCATTCTCAATGAAGGGTCCCTGGAATGTGACGTGGATCCAAGCGCCGAGTTGTTTGATGCCGATGCCGATGACCTTGTCGATTTCGACGAGACCGACGTCTACGGGACCGATCCAGTTCGCGCGGACACGGACAATGACGGCATGGAGGATGGAGCAGAGGTTGTCGCCGGCACGAATCCTCGTGATGGCACGTCCCGATTGCAGTGGAACGCCATTGTCCTGGAAGCCGACGGAAGTCGGACGTTGCGCTGGCAGGGAGCCGTCGGCCGGGCTTACCATGTCGAGTACAAGGACCGATTGGACGCCGAGAGCTGGTCCCTGCTCGAGACCACGGTCCCCGCCGGGCTTGGAATGCGCGTCGTACACGACCGCAACGTACCAGCCCACAACACCCGCTTCTATCGTCTGCGGCTGAACACTCCCAGCGCCGGGTTCAACCCATGACCCCAGAGACTCTCTGCGCCTCATCGTGGAAGGCGAGGCATACCCCTCGGACGGCCTTGGCGGGAGAAGTTGTGTACCCCTGCCCCAAGGCGCCGGGTCATGAGACTGCCTTTTCTCCTTCCCGCGGAGAAGGGAGTACCCCAAACTCTGGGGCCTATGCAACTGTTCGATCTCCAGGGCGAGGTGGCGGTCGTCATCGGCGGCAGCGGCGCCCTGGGCGGCGCCATCGCCGAAGGCTTCGCCCAGGCCGGAGCACGGGTGGCCGTCGTCGACCTCAACGCCGAGCGCGGCGAGGCCCGCGCCCAGGCCATCCGAGCCGCCGGCGGCCAGGCGCAGTTCTTCCCGGGGAATGCCCTCGACCGATCCACGCTCCACGCCGCACAAACCGCCATCACCCAGACCCTCGGCGCGCCAACCATCCTCCTGAACGCCGCCGGGGGCAACAGCCCCACCGTCACCGTGACTCCCGACCTGCCCTTCGAAGCCATCGCGCTCGACCACTGGCGCGCCAGCGTCGATTTGAACCTCGTCGGCGGCGCCCTCCTCCCATGCCAGGAGTTCGGCGCCGAAATGGCCGCCCGAGGCCAGGGCAGCATCATCAACATCGCCAGCGCCTCGGCACGCATCCCCCTCTCCCGCGTCGTCGCTTACTCCGCCGCCAAAGCCGCGGTCCTCAATCTCACGCGGTTCCTGGCCCGGGAATGGGCGCCGCGGGGCGTCCGCGTCAACGCCATCACCCCAGGCTTCTTCCCCGCCGACCAAAACCGGCGACTCCTGTTCAACGAGGACGGCTCGCCAACACCCCGGGCGGCATCGATCCTCGGCCATACACCCATGGGCAGAATGGGCGAGCCGCAGGAATTGATCGGCGCCGCCATCTTCCTCGCCAGCCCCAAGGCCAGCAGCTTCGTCACCGGCTCGGAACTCGTCGTCGACGGCGGTTTCCTGGCCCAAACCATCTGATCATGTACCCCGAGGCGACACCCACACCCGGTTCGGGCTCGCGGCTTCTGGGACTCCTCGCGACCGTCCAGGCCCCCTCCGGCCAGGCCCTCACCCCGCAAGCGGTTCAGGAGGCGGTGACTGCCGCTTGTCCGGTCACGGACTTCCATCGTCAGCGCGTCCTGCTCATCGTCCCGGACCACACCCGCACCGCTCCCGTGGGCATGATGTTCAAGGCGCTGCACCACCACCTTCAGGCGGTCGTGGACCAGTTCGACGTCCTGATCGCCCTCGGCACCCACCCTCCCATGTCCGAGGCGGCCATCCTCCAACGCCTCGAAATCAACCCCGCCGAGCGCGCGACCCGCTACGCCGCTGTCCGGTTCCATAACCACGAATGGGACCGGCCCGACGCCCTGCGCCAGGTCGGCACCCTCGCCGCCGGCGAAATCCACCACCTCACCGAAGGCCGCTTCGCCCTCGACGTGCCCGTCGAGGTCAACCGCCGCCTCTTCGAGTACGACCGCCTCATCATCGTCGGCCCCGTGCTGCCCCATGAGGTCGTCGGGTTCTCCGGCGGGAACAAGTACCTCTTCCCGGGCGTCGCCGGCCCCCGCATCCTCGATTTCTTCCACTGGCTCGGCGCCGTCATCACCACCCCCAAGATCATCGGACACCGCTGGACACCGGTCCGCCGGGTCATCGACCGCGCCGCGGCGCTCATCCCGGTGCCGAAGCTCTGCTTCTCGATCGTCATGGAGGGGGATCGCTTCGCCGGCCTCTTCGCCGGCACCGCCGAAGCCGCCTGGGAAGCCGCGTGCGGCCTGTCCGTCGAGCTCAATGTGGTCGTCAAGGATCGCCCCTACCAGACCATCCTCGCCTGCGCGCCCGCGATGTACGATGAGATCTGGACCGCCGGCAAGTGCATGTACAAACTGGAACCGGTCCTCGCCGACGGCGGCGAGCTCATCATCTACGCCCCCCACATCCGGGAGTTCTCAGTCACCCACGGCGAGCACATCCGCGCCGTCGGCTATCACTGCCGCGATTTCTTCGTGAAACAGTGGGATCGCTACAAGGACCGCCCGTGGGGCGTGCTCGCCCATTCGACGCATGTCCGCGGCCAGGGCACCTTCCATCGGCGCGTGGAACGCCTTCGGGCCCAGGTGACCCTCGCCACCGCCATCCCCGAAGCCGCCTGTCGCGCCGTCAACCTCGGCTACCGCGACCCGGCATCCCTTCGGCCCGAAGACTTCGCCGATCGCGAACGCGAAGGGGTCCTTCTCGTACCCAAGGCCGGCGAGGTCCTCTACCGGTTGCGCCATCCCCCGGAATGGGCGGCATGAAGAACCGCCGCCTCACTCGAGCACCATCAGCTCGACCTTCCGGAATTCAACCGGATGGCTCTCCGCTTGCAGCGCAATGTAGCCCTCCCGCAAGACCTTGTCGCCATCCTTGATCAGTCCCTTCGCATCCCCGTCCCCCTCGTCCCATTGCGGTTTCTCGTACTCCATCACGAGATCCCCGTTGACGTAATGCCTGATCACACCCCCGCCGCGCACCTCGACCTCGACGGTCACCCATTGGTCGCCATGGTACGTCTGCGACCGTGAATCCGTGCAATGCTGCGTGACCAGTTTGCCGCCCATGACCACGTGCGTCCCGGGCGTGCACAGGTTCGCCGTCGAACGCTTCCCCACCCCATCCCCCCCCAACAGCTGCACCTCGATCGACACCGGAAAATCCTGGTCCTTGCGCATCGCTTCCGGCGCCGGACAGTGCAACATCAAACCGCTGTTCCGAAACGCCCAGCTCGGCCCCCCGGGCGTCTGATTGCCGACAAATCGGTACTCGGCCCGCAACCGGTAGTGCGAGAATTTTTCCCGGAAAAAAAGGTGCCCAAACCGACCGTCGAACTTCTCATACCGATCATACGCAACCCTCAGGACGCCGTTCTCGACCCGAAACGTCTCCAGGTAATTCTCGCCCAGATCGCACCCCCTGATCTTGATCGTCCAACCCTCGAGATCCTTGCCGTTGAACAGGCTCACCCACCGGCCCGGCGGGAACCCCTCCGACGCACGTCCGGTCATCGCCCATAAACTCGCCGCGCCCGCCAAGACCATCACCGCCCGCAGGAAACCAACGGGCGGATTGCCGCAACGACGGACCCGAAGCCAACGCAGAACAGTCTTCACGCCGAAGTGATGCCACGTCCGCCCAACGCCCGCAAGCGGCCAAATCCCCGCAGCTTGCAGAACGCCCTCGCGTTGGCGACACTCGACCTCCGAATGAACTCTGCCGTGATCGTCGCCGCCGGACACGGACGGCGCATGGGGCCCGGCCCGGATAAGCTCCTGCTCCCCGTGGCGGGGCGCCCCGTCATCGCCCACACCTGGGAGCGCTTCAATAACGCCTCGTGTGTGGACGAGGTCATCCTCGTCACCCGACCCGACCTGCGAACCGAACTCGAACAACTCGCCGCACGCCTCGCCTTCGCGAAGCCTTGGAAGGTCGTCGACGGCGGCTCCGAACGGCAGGACTCGGTCTGGAACGGCCTCGAGGCGGTCGATTCCCGGTGCGCTTGGGTCCTGATCCAGGACGGAGCCCGACCCTGCGTCCGCGAGGAATTGCTGATCGCCACGCTCGAGGCCGCCCGGTCCCTGGGCGCCGCAGTCGCCGCCCGGCGCGTCACGGATACCATCAAGGAATCCGCCGACGGCGTCAGCATCCAACGTCACCTCGACCGGTCCCGACTCTGGTCAGTCCAAACGCCGCAGACATTCCGAATCGATGTCATCCGCCGCGCCCTGGCCGCAGTCCGGGAGCGGGGAACGCAGGTCACGGACGACACCGCCGCCTGTGACCTCATTGGCCAGCCCGTGGCCCTGGTCGAGAGCCGCTTCCCCAACCCCAAGATCACCGTTGCGGAGGATCTGCCGGTCGTCGAGCATTGGCTTGCCGCCACTTGCTAACCGGCGCCCGCACCGGTACCTTGCGTGGGAGTTGAGTGCGCAAGCTGCCTTTATGAAGAAGCGATGGTTCTATTCGGTGCTCGGGACCGTTCTCGGCGTCAACCTCTTCTGGGGTGCCCAGGTCTACCTGCGGTCCGCCGAAGTGGCGGAAAAGAACGATATCTACAGCCATCTCCGTCTCTTTTCCCTCGTCCTCGAAAAGGTCCGCCAGGACTACGTCGACGGCGAAAAACTCACCTACCAGGAGCTCATCTATGGCGCGCTCAAGGGAATGCTCAATACGCTCGATCCCCACAGCGAGTTCATGGAGCCGATCAAGTACGCCGAGCTGAAGAAAGACACCGAAGGCAAGTTCGGCGGCGTGGGGATCCAGGTGGGCCTGCGCGGGGACGCCCTGACCGTCATCGCCCCCATGGACGATACGCCCGCTTCCAGGGCCGGCATCATGTCCGGCGATCGCATCGTCAAGATCAACGGCCGCAGCGCCGAACGCATCAGCCTGTCCGAAGCCGTCAAACAGCTCCGCGGCGACCCCGGCACCGAGGTCACCCTCACCATCCTCCGCCCCTCGACCGGCGCCATCCGTGATTTTAAACTCCTCCGCGCCGATATCCGCGTGGACACCGTCAAGGACCTCAACGGCAAACGGGAGTTCCCCCTCGGCGACAACCAGATCGGCTACGTGCGACTCCTCCAATTCGGCGAGCGAACCGAAGACGAACTCGACCACGCCATCTCCCGCCTCAAAGACCAGGGCGCCCGCGGCTTGATCCTCGACCTGCGCGACAACCCCGGCGGCCTCCTCGATCAGGCAGCCCAAGTCTGCGAACGGTTCGTGCCCGCCCGCACCCTCGTGGTCTCCACCGAAGGCCGTGATCCCTCCGACCGCCGTGAGTACCGCGCCGGCAGCCGAAACCGGCCGATCGACCTCCCCATGGTCGTCCTCGTCAATGGCGGCAGCGCCAGCGCCTCCGAAATCGTCGCCGGTTGCCTCCAGGACCTTAAACGCGCCGTCATCGTCGGTGAGCAGACCTTCGGCAAAGGCTCCGTCCAAAGCATCATCACCCTCCAGGACGGCGCCGCCCTCCGCCTCACCACCGCCAAGTATTACACCCCCAGCCATAAAGTGATCCACGAAAAGGGCATCACCCCCGATATCGTGGTCCCCATCTCCGCCGACGAGGCCGAATCCCTCCTCTACCGACGGACCCCGGGCCTCCTTGAAAGCCTCGACCCCGAGCGCCAGGAGAAAGCCCGCAATACCCGCGATACCCAGCTCGATCGCGCCCTCGACCTGCTCAAAGGCATCACCCTCTACACCAGCCGCCTCCCGGACCGTACACCGCCCGATCGGCTCACCGCCGCCGCCGACCCCAAGAAACCCGCCGCACCCTAGCCCTATACGGAAATCTCATAAGGGACCCGGTTTTGCTTTCTAGTGTGGTGCCCCTCAAATGGGTGGACATTCGAGTGGTTCGCTTCGCAGTTTTCCGCCAAAGCCATGAAATATGCCGGCTAGAAAACGAGTGAATTCCTCGGGCACCACCCTCGCCATCGAGACCTCCTGCGACGAGACGAGCGTCGCTCTCGTCCGCCAGGGTGCAATCCTCGTCAGCCTCGTCTCGTCCCAGGTGTCGATCCACGCCGAGTACGGCGGCGTCGTGCCCGAGCTCGCCACCCGCGAGCATCTCCGCAACCTCCCGCCCCTCGTCCAAACCGCCTGCGCCCGAGCGGATTGCCCGCCCGCCGCCCTCAGCGCCATCGCCGCCACCCAGGGCCCCGGCTTGCCCAACGCCCTCATGATCGGCCTGAAAACCGCCCAGGGACTCGCCTTCGCCCTCGAACGACCCTTCTACGGCATCCATCACCACGAAGCCCACCTCTACTCAGCGTGGATCGACGGCACCCCCCCGCGCGCTGACCTCGATATCCTCCCCCCGCACGTCTCCCTCATCGTCAGCGGCGGCCACACCCTGCTCGTCCACGTCCCCAGCCCTCTTCACCACATCGTCCTCGGCTCCACTCTCGATGACGCCGCCGGCGAGTGCTTCGACAAAACCGCCAAATTGCTCGGCCTCCCCTACCCCGGCGGACCCGTCATCGATCAGCTCGCCGAAGGCGGCCAGCCCGACGCTTTCGACTTCCCCCGGCCGCTGCGCGACGACGCGACCCTGGACTTCAGCTTCAGCGGGCTGAAAACCGCCGTCCGGTATTTCCTGCGCGACCACCCGGACCTCACCGCCGACCCCTCCGCCCTGCGCGACCTTTGCGCCAGCGTCCAGGCCGCCATCGTCGACGTGCTTGTCACCAAGACGGTTCGCGCGGCCCGGCGTTGCGCTGTCCGCTGCATCACCGCGTCGGGCGGCGTCGTCGGCAACCGCCTCCTGCGCCGGGAACTCGCCGCCGCCGCGGACCGTCTGGGCTGCACCCTCCGACTGGCCGCAGGCCCCTTCTGCAGCGATAACGCCGCCATGGTGGCCATCCTGGCCGACCACCTCTGGCGCCACGGCGCGCCGGCCACCGACTGCGATGCCGAACCGCGTCCCGGCTGGGACCTTTCCGACGTCCGGCCTACTTCGCCAGCGACCGCACGAAGTGCTCGAGCCGATCCAGGCCCTTCTGGATGTTCACCATGCTCGTCGCGTAGCTGATCCGCAAATAGTCGTCCGCGCCAAACGCAATCCCAGGCACCGCCGCCACTCGCTCCTGCTCGAGCAGGCGCGCGCAAAACTCGGTCGACTTCAACCCCAGCCGGCTGATGTTCGGGAAAAGATAGAACGCGCCCTTCGCATTCACGCAGCTCACCCCGGGCATCGCATTCAGCCGCTGATGGGCGTAACTGCGCCGTTTCGAGTACTCGGCCAGCCACGTCTTCAGGTGATCCTGCGGACCGGTCAGCGCGGCCACCGCGCCCTTCTGGGCAAACGAAGTCGGATTGCTCGTGCTGTGGCTCTGGATGGCGTCCACCGCCTTCGCGATCGGCTCCGGCGCAGCCATGTATCCCAGCCGCCACCCCGTCATCGAATACGCCTTCGCGAAACCATGGACGAGGATCGTGTGATCCTGATGCGCCTGCGAAAACGAAGCCACACTCACATGCTCCGCGCCGTCATACACCAGCTTCTCGTATATCTCGTCGCTCAGGATCAGGACATCCCGCTGCACACACACGTCGCCCAGCGCCTTGAGCTCTTCCGCAGAGTAGGTCGTTCCCGTCGGGTTGCTCGGCGAATTCAGGATGAACAACCGCGTCCGCGGCGTGATGGCCGCCATCAGCATCTCCGGCGTGATCTTGAACTCGGTCGCGTCCGTCGTCGGCACCACCACCGGAGTCGCCCCCGCCAGCTTCACCATCTCCGGGTAACTCAGCCAGTACGGCGCGGGTATCACCACCTCGTCCCCCGCCTGGCACGTCGCCATCACCGCGTTGAAACAGGAATGCTTGCCCCCGCACGAGACAATCACCTGCGACGGCTTGTAGCTCAACCCGTTGTCCCGCTTGAACTTCTCGGCAATCGCCTGCCGCAACTCGACAATGCCGCTGCTCGGCGTGTACTTGGTAAACCCCTCCGCCAGCGCCCTCGCCGCCGCATCCTTGATGTGCTGCGGCGTGTCGAAATCCGGTTCCCCCGCCCCGAAACCCACGACATCGAGACCCTCCGCCTTCATCTGCTTCGCCTTGGCGTCAATCGCCAGCGTCAACGACGGAGATAGCGATCCTGCCTGACGTGAAATGCGATAGTTCATATCTGGGGCCGGAAGCTTAAGGACCCCCAGCCCGAGTTCAAGGGGATTTGAACCGGAGCAAATCAAAGAAACGTTCCCCGGCGGCGCTCACCTGCCACACGCCGCCCCGCCGGACCACCAGTTTGCGCCATCCGGGACGCGACGCCTCGGCCTCGACAACCGACACCACGGACATCACCCCTCGCCCCCGCAGCTCCCCCGCACTCCGCGGAATCACACGGTAGGGCAGCCCGTGAGGATTCAATACCAGTTCGTAGCCCGCCACCCCCTCCCGGGTCGCGGCCGGGTTGGCCGCCACAAGCTGGGGATACCGCCGCGCCCAACCCAAATCCCTGCCCCGCACCAGAACGCGGCAAACCTCGGTCTGCGCCTGGATCAGCCGGAGCAGGCTGAAGCCCGCCCCCTGCGCGGCCTGGGCCCGGTATACCGCCGCCGGATCGATCCCAATCAGGCTCTGCCCGTTCCAGTCCCCATGGTCATTCCGCTGACCCGGATCCCGCTGGCGATGCCACGCGGCATACTGGTCGGTCAGCCGCAGGCATAGCTCCAAATGCAGGTGCGCCCGCTCCTTCGAGATGACCGATCGGGTGTTCGCCGTCCGCCCCATCACCCCAACGGTCTCACCCGCCCGGACCGCCGCCCCGGGGCGAAGACCCGGCCGCACCTCGCGCAAATGCGCATACAACGAGTAGATTTCGATCCCCTCGACCCGATGGGCCAGGATCAGGTAGCAGCCGTAGTTCGAAAGCGACGGCTTCGCGTTCACATACACAACCACCCCGTCCGCCACCGCCCGGATCGGATCCTTGGGTTCACCCTTCGAATCCCTCTCGAGATACCGGATGTCGATCCCCTCATGAAACTGCAGCCCCTCGGATCGCACATACCCATACATCCCGGATGTCCACGGCTTGCCCGCCGTGCCCACAAAAAACCGCGGCCCGCCCCCCGACTCGAGCAACGCGCGGTTTGCCGTCGGAAAGCCGAACGGCCGATCCTGCGCGGCGCACGCCCCGAGCGCCAAGCCAGCCAGACCTCCCCAGCACAACACCCCCAGCCCCTTCATGCCTCATTTCTCCGCCGGTGCGCTCATGCCGTGTTTCGGCCGGTTCCCAAGCCGGACCGCGACGTTGTTCAGACCCTGGACCAGACGCTCCGCCTCCTCCCGCGTGGCATCCGGCGTGAACTGGAACACGCCGTCCCTGATGCGCTCCTGCATCTTCGGCGCCGCCAGCCAGCGCTGCTCCGGGAATTGCGCTTGAACCGCCAGCCGGCTCCCCCGGTGAACGCTGCTCGCTGTCTCCAGGGTCAGGACCCCGTGGAAATCAAACCGCAGCCGGATGGCGAATCCTCCCAGAACATCCACGATCGCCGCGTCCGTGAGGTATTGACTGTCCAACAAGACCGCCTTGTAGACTCGGATGGGCACCGGCGCCGCCCGGTAAATGGGCACCACGACGGTCTTGTCCCCGGTGTCAAAGTCCGCCTCGAGATGCAACTGGAGCAATGCCTCCTCCTTGCTCTTCGCCCCCTCCTCGTTCGTCGCACAGCCGGCCCATAGCACCGACGTCAGGACCAGCGCCAAATAGTTGTTGATGCGGTTCCGCCCCGATTTCATACTCCCCAAAAACAAGCGGATACGTGCCGCCTTGTAAAGACCCATATGAGCAAACAGCATAACAAGGCCCTGAAACGCCATCGTCGCATCCGGAATCTGAAACGCCAACGAGCCGCCGCCAAGACCCAACGCACCGCCAAACCCGCGCCCGCAGCGCCCCCCCCACCCCCGCCGGCCGCGGAACCCGCCCCCCCGACGCCCCCCACGGCTTGATCCCGCCGCCGCCTCGCACCGGCAACCATTCAGCCCCGCTTCATCCCCATGCTCAAGTGCCACGAGCTGCTTGGTTTCGTCTCCCCCGCCCTCGCGCAGGAGATCCTCGAATACACCTTCGTCACGGACAAACCGGTCTACCGGACCGTGCTCGCCGCCGTCGCAGAGTCCAACAGGGTGCGCCCCGTGTTCCTCGAGCGTAAGCCCCGAACTGTGAGACACACGGAAATGCTCTCCGCCCTCACCCGACCCCGCCTCGAGGAGGCCGCCGCCAACTTGATCCGGACATGGCTCCTCAAGGCCCAGACGCCGATGCTCACCGATTTCCTCGACTGCCTCGGCATTCAGCACGATAAGGGCGCCGTCGAGGAGTTCCCTCCCGCCGTCGAGGACGCCAAGCTCCAGGCCGCCGTCGACCTCCTGCTCAGCAAGCACCCGGCCGAAAAGGTCATCATCTACCTCAATACCGTCCGCGCCACCGCCGGCGTCGACTGGCAGAACCTCGAAGACCTCCTGCAAAAAGACCCGCGCCTCCAACTCGGCTGAACCGCCGGATTCGACCAACCCGGACATCCCGCCAGAGTCCTCGACTGGGTCTGAGGCGCGCCTCGCCAGACCACAGCTGGAGTCAGGACCGTCAGCGGGAACCGCCCGCCCCCGGCTCCCCCAGGTTGGCCCGCATCGCCGCAAACCACTGCCGCCCAGCCTCCGCTGACGCCGGCCCCGCATTCATGTCCCCGGGCCTCTCGATCAGGTCAGGCGGCAGCTCGCGCAAGAACCGCGACGGATGCGCCGGCGCCAGTTGGCCGTACTTCCGCCGCGCCCCGCAGTGGCTCAGCGTCAGCGTCTGCATCGCCCTCGTGATCGCCACATAGAACAACCGCCGCTCCTCGTCCAACGTGCCGCCCTCCGCCACCGACCGCGCATGAGGCAAAAGGCCCTCCTCGAGCCCCACGATGAACACGTGCGGGAATTCGAGCCCCTTGCAGCTGTGCATCGTGATCAGGGTGACCGAGTCCCCGATAGCCTCGTCCTCCGCCTCCCGCTCCGTGTCAAGGGTCACCTCCTCGAGGAACTGCTCGAGTCGCTCCGCCAACGGCAGCCCCCCCCTCCCCTCCCCGTCAAGCGACGACAGCAATTCCCGGAAGTTCCGGACCCGGTTCTCGGCGGTCTCCGGGTCCTTCTCGCTTCGTCGCAGGTCTTCAACATACCCGATGTCGGTCATCAGCCCCCCGGCCCAGCGTTCAAGGGCGTGGGCATCCCCCGCCGGCCCGTGGCGCAGCGCGTCCGCAGCCCGGTCGATTAACGCCACGAAACCATCCACCGCCGCCTGCGCCCGGGCAGGCAGCGCCGCCATGACCGCGGGATTCTTCATCGCACTGTAAACAGAGCTCTTCCTCTCCTGACTGGCGGCAAGCAACCGCTGCAGAGTCACATCGCTCATGCCACGCGCCGGGACATTCGCAATCCGCAACAGACTGATGTCGTCGTGCGCATTGACGCAAACCTTGAGGTACGCCATCAGATCGCGCACCTCGCGCCGGTCAAAGAAACTCTGCCCGCCTACCAGATGGTAGCGGACGCCCGCCTTGCGCAAGGCCGCCTCCAGGGGACGCGATTGCTGGTTGGTCCGGAACAGCACCGCGTGCTCGGCCCACGGAACCCGGCGCCCCTGCCGCGCAAACTCGATCTCCTCGACCACCGCCCGCGCTTCCGCCTCGTCGTCGGCGTGCGTCCACAGGGCGATCGGAACTCCCCGACCCCGGCTCGACCACAGTTGCTTGCCGCGACGCCGCACGTTGTGCCGGATCACGGCGTTGGCCGCCTGGAGAATCGTGTCCGTCGACCGGTAGTTCTGCTCGAGCTTGATGACTTTGACCTCGGGGTAATGCCGCTCGAACTCGAGGAGGTTCGCCGTCTCCGCCCCGCGCCAGCCGTAGATGCTCTGGTCGTCATCACCCACCACGCACAGTTGCCGATGCTCCCGCGTCAGGGCATGCACGAGCTCGAACTGGGCGGCGTTGGTGTCCTGGTACTCGTCCACCATCACGTGCCGATACCGCGCCCGACACGCGGCCAGCGCGTCCGCGTGCTCCCGGAATAACCGCAGCGTCAGCAGGATGAGATCGTCGAAATCAACGGCGTTGCAGGCCCTTAACGCCGACTCGTACCGGCGCTGCACGTGCTCCGCCAGCGCCCGCACCCCAGGATCCCTGAACCCCGCGCGCTCCGGCCCGTTGTTCCGAAGCCGGCTCAGCAGGCCCAACACCGCCTGCGGATCCGCTCTCTCCCCGCGCGCCGAAATCTGGCTCAGGATCTTCTTGATCACCCCCAACTGCTCCCCCTCGTCGTAGATCGTGAAGTTCCGCTTGTACCCCAGGCGCTCGATGTGCCCCCGCAGTATCCGGACGCATAGGGAATGAAACGTGCAGATCGTCGGACGCTCGGCTCTCTCCCCGTCCCTCCCGCGGGGCGGCCGAGGCACCCATTGGCTCACCCGCTCGACCATCTCCCGGGCAGCCTTGTTCGTGAAGGTCACCGCCAGAATCCCCCCCGGGGCCGCTCCGCGGTCGATCAGATGCGCCACCCGCATCGTGATCACCCGCGTCTTCCCCGTCCCCGCCCCCGCCAGGATCAGGACCGGACCGCTGAGGCTCTCGACGGCCTCCCGCTGCTGCGGATTGAGCGTCCCCAGATTTACCATGCGGCCGCGCAGTCTACGGTCCACCCGCCCCCTGGCAAGTGCAACGCCGCCCTTCGCTCACCCCTCCGCCGAGGCTTCAACACCCCCGTCCGCCCCCCCCTCCTCGCTGATGACCGGTGCAATCGCCTGCAGCCGGTCGTTGGCATCGAGCTCGATGAGCTTGACCCCCTGGGTGTTCCGACCGGTCTGGCGAACGTCCTTGACGGCGATCCGCACCATCTGGCCCCCGGCGGTAATCAGCATGATCTCGTCGGCCTCCGCCACCGTCAGCGCACCCGCCACCCCCCCGGTCCGCTCCGTCGTCTTCATCGTGATGATCCCCTTGCCGCCCCGGGACTGCAGACGGTACTCCTCGAAGCTGGTCCGCTTGCCAATGCCGTTCTCCCCCGCCACCAGGAGCGTCGCGCTCGGGTCCACCACCGATAGCGCCACCACCCGGTCCCCCTCCGCAAGGTCAATCCCCCGCACACCCGTCGCCGGCCGGCCCATCGATCGGACGTCGTCCTCGGAAAACCGGATGCTCATGCCACCGCGCGTGATCAGCACCACCTCGTTGTGCCCGCTGGTCAGCTTGACATCAATCAACACATCCCCCGGCTCGATCCCGATGGCAATGATGCCGCCCCGGCGCACATTCGCAAAACCTTCGAGCGCCGTTTTCTTCACCGTCCCGCCCTGCGTCGCAAAAAACACGTGGGCCGGCTGTTGCCAGGTCACGTCCTCCTTGTTCGGCCCGAGCCGGCTCTGCACGCGGATCAGGGCCGCGACCTTCTCCCCCGCTTGCAGCTCGAGGAGGTTGGCAATGCTCCGCCCCTTCGCCGCCCGGCCCATGTCCGGAATCTCGTGCACGCGCTCGACATACACCCGGCCGGTGTTCGTGAAGAACATCAGGTAGTCGTGCGTGCTCGCCGTAAACAGCCGCTCGATGAAATCCGCCGCCTCCCCATCCACCGAGGAGGTCTCCCGGGCCGTCATCCCGATCACCCCTTTCCCCCCCCGGCGCTGGGCGCGATACGAAGCCGTCGTCGTCCGCTTGATCAGCCCGTTGTGCGTCATCGTGATGATGACCCCCTCGTTCGCAATCAAATCCTCGATCGCAATGTCCCCTTCATCCGGCACCAGCTCCGTCAGCCGCGGCGTGGCGTACTTCTCGCGGATCACCGCCAGCTCGGCCTTGATCAGGCTCAGCACCCGCGACTCCTTCGCCAGAATGTCGAGCAGATCGCGGATCGTCTCGATCAGCTGCTTATACTCCAAATCGACCTTCTCGATCTCGAGCCCGGTCAGCTGGTAGAGCCGCAGCTCGAGGATCGCGTCGACCTGGCGTTCGGTGAGCGCGTACCGGCCGTTCTGAAGACGGGTCTCGCTCCGAATCAGAATGCCCCAGCGCTGAACCTGCGCCCGGCTCCACTCGAACGCCAGCAGCCGGACCCGGGCCTCGTCCCGCGTCTTCGAGCTCCGAATGATGTGGATGAATTCGTCCAGGTTGGCGATCGCAATCAGGTAGCCCTCGAGCACCTCGGCCCGATCCTCCGCCTTCCGCAGCTCGAATCGGGTGCGGCGCAGGATGACCTCGCGGCGATGCTCGATGTAGCAGGCAATCAGCTCCTTCAGGCTCAGCGTCTTCGGCCGGCCGTGGTCGATCGCCAGCGCGTTCACCGCAAACGTCGTCTCGAGTGCCGTGTGCTCGTACAGGTTGTTGATGATCACCCTGGCGATCGCATCCCGCTTGATCTCGATCACCACCCGCGTGTTCTCGTCGGACTCGTCCCGGACCGCCGTGATGTCCCGGAACTCCTTCACCTCACCCTCGTTCACCAACTGCGCAATCCGCTCGACCAACTGGGCCCGGTTCACGTTGTACGGGATCTCCGTGATCACGACCTGCTCCCGCCCGCCCTTGAGTTGCTCGACTCCCACCTTGCCCCGGATCTTCACCGTGCCGCGGCCGGTCGCAAAATACTCGCGGATCCCCTCCGTCCCGCAAATCCGGCAGCCCGTCGGAAAATCCGGGCCCTTGATGTGCCGCATCAGCTGCGCCAGGGAAATGTCCGGGGCGTCGATCTGGGCGCAAATGGCGTCAATGACCTCCCCGAGATTGTGGGGGGCCATGTTGGTTGCCATGCCCACCGCAATCCCAGTGCCGCCGTTCACCAGCAGGTTCGGAAATGCCGCCGGCAACACCGTCGGCTCCTGGTGCTCCTCGTCGTAGGTGGCGACGAAATCCACGGTGTCCCGGTCCAGGTCCTCCATCAAGACCGCGCCCAGATGCGTCAACCGCGCCTCGGTGTACCGCATCGCCGCCGGCGGATCGTCCTCCACCGACCCGAAGTTGCCCTGGCCGTCCACCAGCGTCTCCCGCATCGCCCAGGGCTGCGCCAGATGAACCAGCGTCGGATAGATCGCCTGGTCCCCGTGCGGATGATACTTGCCCATCGTCTCGCCCACGATGCGCGCGCACTTGAGATGCCGCCGCGTCGGCAGCAGGCCCAGATCGTTGAACATCGCAAACAACAGCCGCCGCTGGGACGGCTTCAGCCCGTCCCGCACGTCCGGCAACGCCCGCGAGATGATCACCGACATCGAGTAGTCAAGAAACGAGTTCTTGATCTCCTCGGCCACGTTGATCTTCTCGATCTTCTCGTTCGGGGCGAATAGCGGGGCCGCTCCCGCAGGCACCTCGCCCGGCTCTTTCGGTTCTGCCATAGTCAGTCAGCTTCCGCTCCGCTTCCCCCGCCCGCCACCCGCGCGCCTCGCTAGATGTCCAGGTTCCGCACGTTGAGCGCGTTGTCTTCGATGAACTGCCGCCGCGGCTCGACTTCGTCCCCCATCAGCTTCGTGAACATCTCCTCCGCCTCGACGGCGTCCGAAAGATCGATCCGAAGCAGCTTGCGCCGGCTCGGGTTCATCGTGGTCTCAAAAAGCTCCTTCGGGTTCATCTCGCCCAGCCCCTTGAACCGCTTGATCTGCAAACCGCGTTTGCCCACCTCCGTCACCGCCGCCAGAATCTCGGGAATCGAAAACAGCGGGCGCACGACGGCCCGATCCCCCTCGCCCTCGATCAGCTCGAACAACGGCTGATCCTGCGCCGCGTAATGCTCGACGTTCAGCCCCTTCCGGGCCAGCCGCGTCAGCAAATCCTCGATCGCCTTGCTCTCGTGAATCTCAACATGACGCGCCCGCCGCGTGTGCCCGTTCTGGCCGTTCTTCTTCTCCGGCTCCGGCTCCTCCTCCCCAAACAGCCCAAGATCCGCATTCGCTTCCCCAAACTCCCGAAGCTCGTCCTCGGTGTGGAAATAGTGCACCCGCTCCTCGTTGCCCTCCCGCACCTTCACCAGATGCCTCGGCAGCTCGTGCGTCCGCGGCTGCCGATGCTCCACAAAGTCCGCAAAATCCCCCCCGTGCCGACGCAACGCCCGGGCGTACTTGTCCAGCGAAACCAGCAGCTCGAGGATCTCCGCCAACTGCTTCGCATTCAGCTCCCGCCCGTCCCCCAGATTCCGCAGCCGGACATCCTCCGTCCCCAGCTGGATCAGTATCCGGTTCAGCTGCGCGTCGTCATCGACGTACTCGACCCGCTTCCTCCGCGTGATCTGGTAGAGAGGAGGCTGCGCTATGTAGACGAAACCGCGTTTGATCAGCTCCGGCATCTGCCGGTAGAAGAACGTCAGCAGCAACGTCCGAATGTGCGATCCGTCCACGTCGGCATCCGTCATGATGATGATCTTGTGGTACCGCAGCTTCTCCAGGTTGAAGGCCCCTTCCCCTTCCCCATCCCCGATCCCGGTCCCAATCGCCGTGATCATCGTCCGGATCTCGGCATTCTGCAGCACCTTGTCCAGACGCGCCTTCTCGACGTTGATCAGTTTCCCCCGGATGGGAAGGATCGCCTGGAACTTCCGGTCCCGCCCCTGCTTGGCCGAGCCGCCGGCAGAGTCGCCCTCGACAATGTAGATCTCCGTGTTCACCGGGTCCCGATCCGAACAATCGGCCAGCTTGCCCGGCAGCCCCCCGCCCGTCAGCGCCCCCTTGCGCACCGTCTCCCGCGCCTTCCGCGCCGCCTCCCGGGCCCGGGCCGCCGTCAGACACTTGTCGATGATCCGCCGCGCCACCGACGGATTCGCATCCAGCGTCGTCATCAGCCCGTCGTAGACGATCGACGACACAATGCCGTCAATCTCGGTGTTGACGAGCTTGACCTTCGTCTGCGACTCGAAACGCGGATTCGGCAGCTTGACGCTGAGCACGCACACCAACCCTTCCCGGACGTCGTCGCCCGTGATCGCCGGGTCCTTCTCCTTGATCAACTCGTTGCTGCGGGCGTACTGGTTCACCGCGCGCGTCAACGCCGTGCGAAAGCCCGTGAGATGCGTGCCGCCATCCGGGTTCGAAATCGAATTCGCAAAGCAGAGAATCTGGTCGTTGTAGCCGTTGTTGTATTGCAGCACGCACTCGACAAAAACATCCTCGTCCTTCCCCTCAACCTTCACCTGCCGCTTGCCCGACAGACAAACCGGCTTCGGATGCACCAACTGCTTGCTCTTCCCCAGCTGCTTGACGAATTCCTCCACCCCGTCCCGGTAGAAAAACCGCTCCGTCTTGTTCTCCGACCGCTCGTCCGTCAGTTGAATCTCAAGCCCCGGATTCAAGAACGCCAGCTCCCGCAGCCGCGTTGCCAATACCTCGAACTTGAACTCCGTCGTGATCGTGAAGATCGTCGGGTCCGGCTTGAACGTGATCAGCGTGGCCGTGTGCTTCGATTTCCCGATGACCTCGAGCTTCCGCACCGTGACGCCCCGCGCAAACTCCATCGTGTACACCTTGCCATCGCGGCTCACCTCGACTTTGAACCACTCGGACAGCGCGTTCACACACTTCGCACCCACCCCGTGCAACCCCCCGGAGTACTTGTAGGCGCCCTGCCCAAACTTGCCGCCGGCATGCAGATTCGTAAGCACCAGCTCCACCGCCGGCATCTTCCACTTCGGATGCATGTCCACCGGGATCCCCCGCCCGTCGTCCCGGATCGAACAGGAACCGTCCACGTGCAACACCACGTCGATCCGCTGGCAGAAACCTGCCAGATGCTCGTCAATCGAGTTGTCCAATACCTCGAAAACACAATGATGCAGCCCGTTCTCATCCGGATCCCCGATGTACATCCCCGGGCGCTTACGCACCGCCTCCAACCCCTCCAGCTTGTCAATCTTGGAAGCGTCGTACTTGTCCGCACTCATCAACGTCTCAGGCATAGGATCCTACTGAAATCACGCCCCGCGGCATCGCTCATCAACCCCGGCAAGGCGCCTCAAATAAAGCTCACTCCCGCTTCATGAAAAACCCCGCTCCCCTCCACCCTCGCCACCACGCCTCGCTAGCCTCAGGCTCCCCACAAAAGGACGGCACACCTCGAGCAGGAAGAAATCCAACTCGACCTCTCCAATGCGAATTCCATGACTTGGAAATTCTAGTGAGATCGACCCCGGAACACAACCTCAATCTCGCAAAAACACAATTAGTTGTGTTCCGTCAAGAACAGGCCCTCATTAGTTGTGGAGGCACCCACCAGACTCCACGCCGCACCACCCCGAGGTCATGCACCGGATCCCAACCGGGACCGTTCCTCCCCTGCCTGTCGATCGCACAGACCCTTACGGGACCGATGCCGTCAGAACCACAAACCACGCGTCGTTCACGTTCTCCTTGGTGTCCCCGGCAAGAACCGCTAACTCTCCCTGACACAAGGCCCGCGCTGACTGCCGGATGGTCTTGACCCATCGGCCCTCTCCGAAGAGCTTGATTTCGAGCGTGTTCTCATCAGCGAACCGGACTTCAAGCTCGCACTTGTCGCTCATCTTTAGTCGCTTTAAGTCCTTGGAACCTAGTGGGATGCGTTGGTCCTTGATTTCGTAGTACCGCTTCCACTTGAACACCCGCTCGAGCTTCTTTCGGATCGATGGCTCGACGTCCTTGCACTTGCTGCCCTTGGGCTTTTCGCCATCCGTACCCCAAATCAACTGCGCCCTGAGATTGATGTCCGCCGGTTCAGCACGAGTCTCGACAGCGCCAAGAAACGACACCAGACCGACCGCCAGCCACCAGCCGAGGGACTTCGCCAGGTTCATAAAGCGTGAAGTTGCAAAAGACTGCATCCGAACTAATTACCTTGATCTTGTCGTCAGTGGGTGTTGATCCAGACAACTGTCATCCGATCCGAGTCCGACCGGAACGTGTACGAACTGACGTCCTCCTGCGGGTTCTCAATTTCCGCCCCCTGGAGAGACTTGGTCCACCAACCCGTTCCCAACTCAGGCGAGAGCAACAGGAACGTCAAAAGGACCACCACCCCCGCCGGTGCCAGCCAGCGAACAAACCACCGGGCGACCGGAATCGCCTTCCGCGCCGGCAAGCGACTCACCGGTCCCTGGATCTCGCGCTCGATCTTGCACCAGAAAAACTCGCGGCTTTCAGGCAGCACCCTGGCGGGCTCGCCAGTGGCAAGAGCTGCCGCTGTCATCCGGAGTTCGGCAACCAACGCGCGGGCTTCAGGATCACGATGGGCCAACTCCTCGGCCCGCCGGGCCTCGGCCGCCGACACCTCGCCATCCACCCACGCCTGAAGCAGGAGTTGTTCGCGATCATTCATGGCCTTCGCGCCTCTCTCAGGTCCGCCAGCAAACCCGCCAGCCGGCGGCGGGCGTAGAACAGACGGGACATAATCGTGCCGATGGAACAGCCCATCCTCTTCGCCACTTCCCTGTATTCGAGTCCTTCGAACTCATGCAAAATCAATACTGTCCGGTGCGCGTCCGACAACCTGGCCATGGCGGCATCGATCCTCTTCCGGACCTCCTCCCGCTCGAGACCCTCGGTCGGGTTCACCGTGAAAACCGGCATCTGCCGCTCGACCCCCCCAGCCTCGTCGTCCAACTGCTCGATCGACTCGCTCCGGAACCGCTTCTGCCGCCGTAACGCATCGAGACAGAGGTTGATGACGATCCGCGTCATCCAGGTGAGGAAACTCGCCTCGCCGTGAAACTGCCGGAGCCGCTGCCAGCCCTTCACCCAGGCCTCCTGGCAAAGATCAACCGCTTCGTCCTCGTTCCGCATCATGCTGAACGCCCGGGCGTAGACCTTGTCTCGGTGCCGCGCGACCAGCTCCTCGAAAGCCAGCGCCTCCCCTTCCTGCGCCAACCGCACCAGTTCGGTGTCGCTGGCAGAAGGGTAGCTGACCGGATTCGCTGTTGGATTCGACGGCGGACTAGCCATGCCTATTCAAAGAACCCCTTTCGTGCTCGGCAGCTGGCCGGCCTGGCGCGGGTCCCGCTCGATGGCGGTGCCCACGGCGCGCGCAAACGCCTTGAACAACGCTTCCACCACGTGATGCGGTTCCTCCCCATAGAGCAGCTCGATATGCAGCGCGCACTTCGCCTCGTTCGCGAATGCCTGGAAAAACTCGCGCGCCAGCCCGAAACGAAAACGCGACGACATGTCCTGGCCCGCCTCCAACGCCGTGATCTTGAACCCCAATCGGCCCATCCCACGCCAGACAAAATGCGGACGCCCCCCAAAATCAACCACACACCGCGCCAACGTCTCGTCCATCGGCACGTACGCCTCCCCCCATAGCGGGTTGCGCGGATCAAACCCCGCTCCGTACCGCCGGATGCCCGTCTTGTCCCCTAGCGCCTCCCGCACGACCCCGCCCAGCACAATCCCGCAGTCCTCGACCGAATGATGAGCGTCCACGTCGAGATCGCCGCGGCATCGCAGGCTCAAATCCACCGCCGAATGCCGGGCAAAGAGCGCCAGCATGTGATCGAAAAACGGGATGCCCGTCCGAACCCGGGCCACACCACGGCCGTCCAAACACACCCTGGCCCCAATCCGTGTCTCCCGGGTGATCCGCTCCCACCGTGCTTCCCTCCGCTTCATGTCGGCGGGAGTAAACCAGAAACGCCCCTCCCCCGCAACCCTGCCCTCCGGCCCCGCGTCGGCCAATACCTCAACTTCGCGTGATTTGCAGACCGGTCTCCGACAGACTGAACTCCACAAACCGGGCCCGGGGATTCGGCGGCCGCCGCACCAGGGTCTCCCGAATCCGGCGCCCAGCCGCTTCGTCCCGGGCGAACAGGAGCAGGAAACCGCCGCCGCCGGCCCCCAACAGCTTCGCCGCCACCAGCCAGTCGCCAATCTCATCCAGGATCGCCTGAACCGCCGGAGGATTCGTCCCCGAATCAAGCCGCTGGTTCAAATGCCAGCTGACACGAATGGACTCCTCGAGCCCCGCAGCGTCCGATCGCTGCAACGCCCCGAAAGCCGCCTCGGCGTTCACCCCGATGTCCGCGATGATATCGAGCGTGCCCGTGGCATTAAGAAAAATGCGGCGGACAATCTCATGCAGGATGCTCTTCGCCAGGCGCGTCAGGCCCGTGTAGTAGAGCAGCGTGGTGCGGTTCGCCCGATCGGCTCCAAACAGATGATCCGGTACCCAGCGGAGCGTCGGTTGCTGGGAAAGGCCCGGGCGCGTCTCGATCAGCTTGATTCCCCGAAACAAACCACCCGCCTGGTCCTGCCAGCCCCCGCCCGTCGTCAGCATCTGCTCGAGCGCCAGCGTCCGGCTGAACAGAACATTCCGATCCCAATCCAGTCCGCACAGGTTGCCAACCGTCCCCAATAGCGTGGCCGCCAGGATGCTGCTCGTCCCCAGGCCCGATCCCTTCGGTACCGCCGAAAGCACCGAGACCTCGATCCCCCCGCCGAAGGCGGCCAACTGCGCCTCGAGGGTCGGGTAGCCGCCCCGGGCGTGGAACCGCGGGAGGAACCCCGCCAGAGCCAGCGCCGCCTTCGCCACGGCAAACTCGCTCCCCGGTTGGTCGAAAGTGTCCAGCTCCTCATAGGTCCGCACCCGCTGCTCCGCACCCAGGTCGATCGAACGCATGATCAGTTCCGGCCGGGACGAGAGCTTGGCAAAAACCTGGATCGGCGGCTGTCCGTTTAGATTCACCGCCATGTTCACCACGCGTCCGCCATGCTCGAGACAATACGGTGGCGTGTCGGTCCAGCCCCCTGCCAGATCAAGCCGCACCGGACACCGGCCCCAGACGATCTGGTCCTCCTGAACCATGCACCGGGGCTCGGCCCGGTTCAGTTGGGCATCCCGCAGGATCACCTCGCGCAACTTCCGGAATGCCGCTTCCTCGTGCGCGTCGGCCCCGGAGACCCCCCGGTGCCTCAAAACCGCCCCACAAAAGACCTCCCGATGCACCTCCTGCAGCGGATCGAGCGCGCGCCCGGCAGACGCCGGCGCTAATTCGAGGTCCGAAGCCGCGTACAGCCGAGCCGTTGATTCCAAATCCAGCTTCAAAAACACGCTCCATGGGGCGTTGGCCAGCATCGGCCCCAGACAGCGAACCCGGTTCCCCGAGCGCTGACGCTCGAGCCGCTCCCAGTTCAACTTCTGCGGAATCGCCCGGGCAGAGAGCCTTCCCCCCGCGCGCCACCCGGCCCCAAACCCGCCCACAGCCGGAGGCACCCGATTGAACAGCCACTCGATGTACCGCGGATCAAGCCCGTCGGACGCCAGCACCGGGAACACCGGAGCATCGTAGAGATCACACCCCGGATCGATCCCCGCCTCGCCAAAACCCACGCCCCGCGCCGTCAGCCAATCCCGAAACGGTCGCCCCAGCCAGATCGTGCCCGGATCCCCCACCGCGCCCCGAAACGTGTCGTCCATCCCGTAAAACCGCAGACACCAGTCCTCCTCCCCCACCGGCACGAAATCCAGACACACCCCGGCCTCGAGCACAAGATCCCAGCCGTTGTCCGGTACCCCGGTCAAAACGTGGTCGCATGCAAGTCGCCACGTCGACGGGATGTCGCTGTTCTCAACCCATAACGTGTGGTTCTCCTCGTGACGCAGCGGAAACCGGAACCGGGCGTTCTGAAGGTACTGGTCCGGATGCCGCCGCGCCCCCATCAGTCCCAGCTTGGTCTCGTCCAACTCGAGGTTCTGAAGTGCTGAGACCGACTCGATCATCTGGCGGCTCGTGCCGAAATGGTGAAACTCGGCCTCCGGCAGTGGCACCACCGCGCACGTCAACGCCCGGATCTCGGGATCGCTCCGGGTCGGTTGCCTCCCCAGCGCCAACGCAAATCCGCCGTACAAATCGTACGCGCCGGGTTCGCCCTCCAGGTAATGCTCCGCCCCCGCCTCCCAACCGCTCCGCGCCATCAGCACCCCCAAGGCACGCTCGCTCAAGAGCCACATCCCCGTGTCAATCAGATAGACATGCTCGGCTCCCAGCTCCCGCGTCCGCCCAGGCGCCGGTTTCTGAAGAAAAAAGGCAATCTCCGACGGCTCGTTCCGCGGCGTGAAAAACACGCCAAACTCTTTGGCGCGCTCCGGCGTCACCCACATGCCCAAACCGAGCACGTCCACCGCCGGAAACCGCGGCAGCTCCCGGCCAAACCGCAACAACACGTCCCCGCTCGCAATCATCGCCACCGTCGACCCCGGTGCGTGCGCCAGAATGCGCCGATAGCCCGGGAGCTGCAGGTCCAGCAGGGTCTGATCCAATCGCTGCCCGCGAGCCCAACGCAACGCGGGAATCGGCATCAGCGGCTTCCCCATCGCCGCATACGCAGGCAACCGGCGGCTCTCCCCCCCGCCGTGCACCAGCAGCTTCCGACTCGACCTCAGCCATTCCCGAAAGCCACAACCGCCGCCCCGGGCCTTCCACGCCTCGACCAGAAGATGGGCCGCACCGCCGCCCGACCCCAAGGGCCGGCCCGGCGGATCACATGCCGCAAAGGCGATCAGCTCGCACCCAACCCCCTCGGCACACACCGCCGCCGCCGCCCTCGGAGGCAGCGAAACGAAACACTCGATCGAGACGTCGACGGGCGTCATGAGTCGGACTCCAGGCTGCCGATCCTTCAAGGCGCCGCCGGATCAGGGATAAAGATCGTTTTGCCGACCGGAATCCGCTTCGGATCCACCTTCGGATTCGCCTTCAGCACCTGGTCCACCGTCACCTTCACCCCGCTCTGCTGGTAGGCGGCCACAATCGCGCTGATCGTATCCCCGGACTTCACGACGTACTCGTAGCCCCTCTGCGGCTCGGAACCGGCTCCAGCCCCCGCATCGGGTTCCCGCACCGGTTCCTTCGCCGGTTCCCGGCTCTCGCGCCCCTTCCTGGACGGCGGCTCCGCCATCGGCACCTCTGCCAGCTTCCGGATCTCCTCGAGAATCAACCGCTTGTCATCCTCCCGCTTCCGGTCGATCTCACTGAGCTTCTCGGCCAGCTTCCGCAAGTCCTCATGCTGGGCGTACTGCCGGCCGTCGCGACGGATCTCCTCCCGCGTCGATTGCAGCTCATCCGCCAATGCCGACACCCGCTTCTGGAGCGTCGCCTGCGCCACCAGCAAATCCTCCATCATCGCGTTCAGACGCTTGTACCGCTCCTCGTACTCCGCATCGCCGGCACCCCCGCCGGCGGCGCTGTCCTGCGCCAGCACCCCCCAACCCAAAGCTGCCCATAACGCGGCCGCCACAAGGACGGAGACCGCCCGGCACGTCCAATGCAGTCCCATGGCGGCAACATAAGAACCAGTGCCGCAACGCGCAAGGGCTAAACGGCATCCGGAGCCGATGGCGACCGCTCGCGCCAGACGCGTTGGGCGAGGATCCGGGCGCCCATTTGGCCGTTGAAAAGGACGCCGCGGGACGCTACGTTGTGCCCGCAATGTTGTACGATCGGCAGTACATGCGGGAGGCAACCTATCACAGACGGTGGGCGCTCTCGACCATTCTCGTCCTTGCCAACGTGGCGGTGTTCGCCCTCGAGCTGCTGGCCCGACTCTCCCCCGACGGCGCCCTGAATCTCGTGATGGGTTACCTCCCCCTCTACCCCGCCGATCTCGCCCGGGGTTGGGTGTGGCAGCTCCTCACGTTCCAGTTCCTCCACGCCGGCCCGTTCCATCTCCTGATCAACTGCGCCATGCTCTACATGTTCGGGCGGAGCCTCGAACAGTCGCTCGGCCCGCGCCGGTTCCTCACCCTCTACTTCGCCAGCGGCGTCTGCGGCGGCTTGCTCCAGGCGATCTGCTCCTGGAGTTTCCCCAGACACTTCGGAGCCGGCGCAACCGTCGGCGCCTCGGCAGGTGTCTTCGGCCTGATCGCCGCCTTCGCCTTCCTTAATCGCGAAACGCGCATCACCACGCTCCTCGCCTTCATCATCCCGATCAGCATGCGCGCCAAATACCTGCTGATCGTTGAGACCGTGATTGCCGTGCTCGGCATGCTCGAACGCCAGAGCGGGATCGCCCACGCCGCGCACCTCGGCGGCATGCTCGCCGCCCTCGCGTTCCTCGTTGCCGACCGCTACTGGTACCGCCTCTCTCTCCCCCGACGCGGCCCGCGCTTCGCCGCACCCCCGGAGCCCGAACTGGTCGCCGCCTCCAGAGTCCGCGCCCGCCAGGAGGACCCCTCGACCGCCGCCGGCAACACGCCCGCACCGCCCGCCGATTTCATCAGCCGCGAAGTCGATCCCATCCTCGAAAAAATCTCAGCCCACGGCATCCAGAGCCTCACCGAGCGCGAACGCCGGATCCTCGAACAGGCCCGCGCCCGGATGACGCGGCGGTGATTCCGCCGTCACCAGCAGGCGTTGCTCCTCTGTCCTCTGTCCTCCGGCACCGGCCTCTTGCTGCCGTCGGGCGCGCGCGCTACCCTCTCCCGCATGATCGCACGTTACTCCCGGCCCGCCATGCGGGAAATCTGGACTGAACAGCGGAAGCTCGAGATCTGGCTTCGGATCGAGCTGCTGGCCAGCCGGGCGCTCTCCGAGGCTGGCCTGGTCCCCAAGAAGGACCTCGCCATCCTCGAAGCCCGGGCCGGCTTTGACCTCGACCGCTGCAAGGAACTCGAGAAGACACTTAACCACGATGTCATCGCCTTCACAACGTGCGTCGCTGAGCATGTCGCGCACCCGGCCAGCCGCTGGATCCATTACGGACTCACCAGCAGCGATGTCCTCGACACCGCGTTCGCCGTCCAAATGACGCAGTCGGCCGACCTCCTCCTCGCCGATCTCAAAGAGCTGCAAAATGCCATCGCCCGCCGCGCCCGCGAACACCAACTCACACCCTGCATCGGACGCAGCCACGGCATCCACGCCGAGCCCACAACGTTCGGCCTGAAACTCGCCCTCATGTACGACGAGTTCGGCCGCGCCCTGCGCCGCCTCGAGGCGGCACGCCAAGCCGTCGCCGTCGGCAAACTCTCGGGAGCCGTCGGCACCAGCGCCCATCTCTCGCCCACCCTCGAGTCCAAGATCTGCCGCCAGTTGGGCTTGCGGCCGGCGCCCCTCGCCACCCAGGTCGTCCAGCGCGATCTCCATGCCGAGTTCCTCCTCACCCTGGCACTCGTCGGCGCCAGCATCGAACGTTGGACCACCGAATTCCGGCACCTCCAGCGAACCGAGGTGCTCGAAGTCGAGGAGTTCTTCGCCAAAGGCCAGAAAGGCTCGAGCGCCATGCCCCACAAGCGCAACCCGATCACCGGCGAACGTCTCTCCGGCCTCGCCCGCGTCCTGCGCGGCAACGCCCTCGCCGCCCTCGAGAACGTCGCGCTCTGGCACGAACGCGACATCAGCCACAGCTCGGTCGAGCGGATCATCTTCCCCGATAGCTGCACACTCCTGGACTACATGCTGGCCACCCTGACCCGGCTCGTCGACGGCCTCCAGGTCTACCCGGAGAATATGCGGCGTAACCTCGGGCTCTCGCTCGGCCTGTGGCACTCCCAAAGCGTCCTCCTCGCCCTCATCCGCAAGGGCCTCACCCGGGAAGCCGCCTACGACATCGTCCAACGCAACGCCATGCAGACCTGGGCTGCCCGCCACGCCGGCCGGGACGACGCCGATTTCCTGGACCAACTCCAACAAGACCCCGAGGTGACCCGCCACTTCCGCCCCGGCGAGCTCGAGAAACTCTGCTCGCTCGAGTTCCACTTCAAGCACGTCCGCCGCCGCTTCCGCCAGCTCGGACTCTAGCGAGGCGCGCCTCAGACCTAACGAAGTCCGCGATCCCATGAAGCCTTCCTGCCTTTCCGGACCCTCTCTTCCGCGCCTCGCTAATGGAGAGTCCTCGACGGGATGAGGGAAGGCCTGGAACAGCAGGGACCGAACTTGAGCTGTTGACCACATGTTTCACAAGTCGAGGACTCCAGCACGGACACGGCGGACCGCGGTGCTTGTGGACTGTCCGCACCCGCTTCATGAAATCCCGGCTCCCCACCCCCGCAAGGCCATGAACCTCGATGCCTCCGGGCAACCGGCACACGCCCTGCCCCGTACCCTCCGCCCCGCGCGGCGCGCGGCGTTCCTCGGCCTGCTCAGCCTCGCCGCGGCCATCGTCCTCAACGCCGCGCCCGCCCCGGAAACCAACGCCCCAGCCGCCCCCAGGATCCCCGGGCTTTTTGCCCGCTCGAACCTCGTCGCCTGGTGCATCGTGCCCTTCGATGCCAAACGCCGTGGCCCCGAAGAACGCGCCGCCATGCTCGAACGGATCGGGCTTCGCCAGCTCGCCTATGACTACCGCGCGGAACATATCCCCAGCTTCGACGCCGAAGTCGAGGCGCTGCGCCGACACGGGATCCGGCTCTTCGCGTGGTGGTTCCCCGGCGAGCTCAACGACGAAGCCCGCATCATCCTCGCCCTCCTCGAGCGCCAGCAGGAACGCGGTGTCCAGCTCTGGGTCACCGGCGGCGGCGATCCCCCCAACACCCCCGAGGAACACCAGGCCCGCATCGCCAGCGAAGCCGCTCGCCTCCGGCCCATCGCCGAAGCCGGCGCCCGCATCGGATCCGTCGTCGGCCTCTACAACCACGGCGGCTGGTTCGGTGAGCCCAACCACCAGATCGCCATCATCAAACACCTCCGCGCCTCCGCGATCACCAATGTCGGCATCGTCTACAACCTCCACCACGGCCACGATCACCTGCTCCAGTTCCCCGCTCTGCTCGACCGGATGAAGCCCTATCTCGTGGCGCTCAATCTGAATGGCATGACCCTCGAAGGGGACCGCCGCGGACAGAAGATCCTCCCCCTCGGCCAGGGCGACCTCGACCTCGGACTCCTCCGCGTCGTGCGCAACAGCGGCTGGAGCGGCCCCGTCGGCATCCTGAATCACACGGACGCAGACGCCGAAGCCCGCCTGCTCGATAACCTCGAGGGCCTCGACTGGCTGGTCGGTCAGCTCGAAGGCAAGCCCGCAGGCCCCAAGCCAACGCCGCGCACCTGGAAACCGCCTGCCGCACCCAACGCGACGCCGTGAGATCATCCGCCGGGGGGAATCTCTCCGGCCCGTTCCATCCGACGCCGCTCGGCAAGCAGGGTCTCCAATTTCGCTGGGACGAACACCGCCAGCACGAGCTCAAGATCCGCAGCCATGGGTCAAAAGTGCCGATCCGATCCCGACCGTATCACGTCAAGTGCCCGCAGCAACTCCCGCATCCGGCGCGCTCGCTCATCACAGGTCCGACGCAGGTTGTCGATCAACACCAACTCCAATCCGCCGGTAACCGGCCGCCGTCGACCGGCGTTAGTAGGGGCAGGAAACATCGCAATGAAGTGCACCGTCAACCCCCGCCCCTCCCGCACTCCCCCACCCCGCCGGCAGGCTTTCACCCTCATCGAATTGCTGGTGGTCATCGCCATCATCGCCATCCTCGCCGGCATGCTCCTGCCCGCCCTCTCCCGCGCCAAGAACAAAGCCCAGGGCATCGCCTGCCTCGGCAACCTCAAACAGCTCCAGCTCTGCTGGACCCTGTACTGCGGCGATCACAACGACGCGCTCCCGGCGAACGTCGCGTTCAATCGCGGGGACGCCGGAAACCGCGAGGGCTGGGTCACCGACTCCCGTTCCTGGCTCATCGGCAACGCCTGGATCGAGACCACGGTCACCAACCTCCAACGCGGCGTGCTCTACCCCTATAACCAGGCGCTCGCCATCTACCGGTGCCCGGCCGATCGCTCAACCGTCCGCGACCAGGGCCGCGTCCCACGCAACCGCAGCTACTCGATGAGCATGTATATGAACTTCCGGCCCGACCCCGAGGACCCGGACTACGCCATCTGCTGGCACCGGCTCAGCCAGATCCAGGACCCCGGCCCCTCCCGCGCCGCCGTGTTCATCGAGGAAAACGAAAAGAGCATCCAGCAAAGCGCCTTCGGCATCAACGCCCCCAACCGCTACACGCTCTTCGATTCCCCCCTCTGGACCTGGGTCAGTTTCCCCGCCACCCGCCACGGAGGCTGCGGCAGCCTCAGTTTCGCCGACGGCCATGTCGAGAGCTGGCGCTGGCTCGAGCCCAACACCGCTCGGATCGCTCGCATGAACGACTGGACAGTCATGAAACCAGCCGCTGGCTCCGGCGACCGCGACCTCAGCCGGTTCTTCGCTGCCGTGCCCCAACAGGTGCCCATCCCATAACGGAAATTTCTGGCCGCGGCAGCCGGAGGCGCGTAGGTTCATGAGCACATTGGGTCGTACCGCAAGTCCATGAACATCCTGCTCGTCAGTCCCAGGACCCCAGACACGTTCTGGAGCTTCCGCCATGCGCTTCGATTCGTGTCGAAACGGGCCTCCATGCCCCCCCTCGGCCTTCTGACCGTCGCGGCCATGCTGCCGCGCCACTGGAACCTGAAACTGGTCGATCTCAACGTGGAACGACTGAACGACGACGACTTGCGCTGGGCGGATTACGTCCTGCTCGGCGCCATGCTCGTCCAGAAGGAATCGGTGCTCGCCATCCTGGCCCGCAGCCAGGCCCTGAACAAGAAGGTGATCGCAGGCGGCCCCCTGTTCACCACCTGCCACGAGGATTTCCCCGAAGTCCAACATTTCGTCCTGGGGGAGGCGGAGGAGGTCATGCCCCAAGTGATCGCCGATCTCGAACGCGGCACCCTCCAGCATGTCTACCGCGCCCAAGGCTTCCCCGACGTCCGCCATACCCCCATCCCACGCTGGGACCTGATCCGGTTCCGCAATTACGTGACCATGGCCGTCCAGTTCTCCCGCGGCTGCCCCTACGACTGCGAGTTCTGCGACATCATCGTCATGAACGGCCGGATCCCGCGCACCAAGACCCCCGCCCAACTCGTCGCCGAGCTCGAAGCCCTCCGCCAGGCCGGCTGGCGCGATATGGTGTTCATCGTCGATGACAATTTCATCGGCAACCGAAAACGGACCAAGGAGCTCCTTCGCGCGATCATCGAGTGGCGCCAGCAAACCCGGCCGGGCATCGGCTTCCTCACCGAAGCGTCAGTCAACCTCGCCGACGACGACGAGCTCTGCCGCCTGATGGTGCAAGCCGGCTTCACCAAGGTCTTCGTCGGAATCGAAACGCCCTCCCCCGAGGCGCTCCAGGAATGCCGCAAACGCCAAAACCAGGGACGCGACCTCGTGGCTTCCGTGCAACAGCTCCAACGCGCCGGACTCGAGGTCATGGGCGGGTTCATTGTCGGCTTCGACAGCGATTGCACCGACATCTTCAAGCGCCAGTTCGAGTTCATCCAGCGCTCCGGAGTCGTCACCGCCATGGTCGGCCTCCTGACCGCCCTCCCGCAAACGCGCCTCTATCAGCGCCTCAAACACGAAGGCCGCCTCGAAGCCACCAGCTCCGGCAACAATACCGACGCCGCCCTCAACTTCCGCCCCCGCCTCGGCCGCGAGTTCCTGCTCGATGGCTATCGCGAATTGATGCGCCGCCTCTACGAACCCGGAGCCTATTACCAGCGAATCCGCACGTTCCTCCGCAGCCACCAGCCCCATCGGCCCATCGGCCCCCGCCTCCGAATCTCCCCCGCCGATGTCCGGGCATTCCTCAAGTCCTTCTGGGTCCTCGGCGTCTGGCATCGGGGGCGAATCGCCTATTGGTACCTCTTCTGGAGTACCCTCCTCCGCCGACCCCGCCAGTTCCGCCACGCCATCGAATTGGCCATCCTCGGTTACCACTTCCGACGCGTCGCTGAGTTGCTGTAGCCGCGGGCGCTGACCGCGCCAGGCTGACTCCCCCGTTCGCAAGCCGCCGGTCCTCCGGCCAGTCAGCGGAGGGGTCTTGATTCGGCTCAACGTTCGAGCCGCAGGCGTCAAGCCAGGATCCGGGCTCGCTCACAGGCTCGCTCTGTGATTCAGACACTGGGGGGAGGGCGCGTAGAACGGCCGTAGGAGCGGCTTTTCCGGAGGCCCCGCTACCTTGACTATCGGTTTTTGCTCGCCGGGTCGATTTTGGGCTTGCGTTCTGTATTCGGTACATTATAGTGAA
>JAKQDD010000145.1 GCA_029556615.1 Verrucomicrobiota bacterium
TAGCGGACATGGGATTCCTTGAAGTAGTTCTGCACGATGTGCGGTTGACGTGGGGTGCTATGCAAATAGCTTCGCAGGTCCGCCATCATGTCCGCCTGATCCGACGGCCGTCGCCGGCCCAGGGCGTTGCTCTTCACGTCCTGATTCAGCAGTTCATCCGGGTTCAATTCCGGCGCATAGCTCGGCAGATAGAACATCTCGATCTGCTCGGCGTGTCGGGCCAGCCACTGCTTGACGGCCCCCGAGCGATGCACCGGATGGCCGTCCACAATCAGCAGCACCTTGCGCCCGCTTTGCCGCACCAGCCGGGTCAGAAATTCGATCATCACCAGGGCGGTGAACCGCTCTCGGAAGACCATGAACCGCAACGTGCCCCGATTGGTCACCGTGGAGATCATGTTACAGCCAAAGCGCTGCCCCGTGCCCGGAATGGTCGGGGTCTGCCCGCGGGGGCTGTAACTGGTTCCCGTCTGATGATCGCTCCGCAGGCCCATTTCATCGCCCCAGTGGATTTCAGCCCCTTGGCGCTTGGCCTGGGCCTTGATCCGGGGATAGGTGTCCGTCAACCATTCGGCGACGGCTTCGGGGTCCTGCTCGTAGGCCCGCCGAAGGGGCTTTTGCGGCGTGAAGCCCCAGCGCTTCAGATACCGGCCCACCGTCCACACCGAGACGTGGATGTCGAACCGCTCGGCGATGAGATCCCGCACGGCGTCACGGGTCCACAGGGCAAACGGCAGCCGCATCTGGTCGGGCGTGCGATCCTTGATGAGGTTGACCACCGTCGCCGCCTGGTACCCCGCCAGGCGGGATCGAGGCGGGCGGCCCAGACGACGGGTTCGCAAGGCCTTCTCGCCCCTCTGGCGATAGGCCCGCGTCCAGTGGTACACGCTCGTGCGGGCCACATGAAAGGTCCGCACGGCCTCAGTGGGGCTCATGCCTTCGTCCACGACGGCGCGGGCCACCCGGTAGCGGAGGGCTTCCTTGGCTTCAGCTTTTAATGTTCGGGCGTCGTAGTTCATACTTCAACTACGACCT
>JAKQDD010000160.1 GCA_029556615.1 Verrucomicrobiota bacterium
ACCGTCGCCGTCTCGATGCTCGCCCCGATCGCCAGGTACGGCACATCCTCCAGCGTCGTGGCGTCGGCGAGCGTGAAGTCGCCCGTCGCCTTCTTGAACGCAAAGCTCCCGTCCAGCGTCACGAACCCGAACACATCGAGCACGACGGTCGCAGTAGCGTGTTCCTGATCGTCGACGAAGCTGATCGTCACGCCACCTACATTCACCACATCGGCAAAGTGGTCGCCGGCAGCCCCTGTTCCCTCGGTCGCCTCCGCATCGGCCCCCAGGTCGACGGCCTGGGTCCAATTCAGGGCGGCGGTTGGGTCGATGGCCCCGCTGGAGTTTGTTCCCCGGTTGACGCGCAACTCGATCCCGGTGGCGGTGGCGGTGAGACCGCTCGCCCCCTCCAGGCTGGCGCTGTCCAAACTCGCGGTGACGGCGAGGTAGCTCCGCAGGTCGGCCGTGGCCGCCGGCTGGATCAGGGCGAAGGCGAGGCTCCCGTTCGTCACATGCAGCCCGGTCCCACTGACCCCGATGAAAATGTCCGCCCCGAGAATGGAAGCGGAAATCAACGTCGCATCGTCAAGGTCGGTCGTGCCCAGCACCCGGTCGCCATCCAGATCGACGTCCACCACCCGCTTCTCGAGGGTCACCCCCGAGGCGTTGACGACCACAAATCCGCAGGCGTTGAAGTATAACTGATCGACATCGAGCTGCAGCAACTCGGTGTCGAGGTCGTAGCTGAGCTCCAGCGCCAAGGCGCCTTCGTCGTCGCCGTCAGACACACTCGCGCTCAGGGCTCCGCCCAGACTCAGGGTGGCGCCGGTGGTCGTCATCCCCAGCGATCCGCTCAAGGCATTCGTTGTGTAATCGAACTGGACACCCAAGGCCGTGAGGGTCGGCGCGGTGAGGGTGACGAAACCGCCCACGTTCTTGTCGCCCAGGGTTGCGGTCGCGCTTCCGATTTGGAACCCGGACTGGCTGAGGACGAGGTCGGTGATGGTGAGGGAGGCGTTATCCAGGGGGATGATCGTGACCGTGGCCTCGTCAATCGTCGTCAGCACGGTCTGACCCGGCGTCAGGGTCACCGACCCGGCTTCGATCTCGACCGCCTCGCCCATCCGGAGTGCGAACCCGGTGACCGCGATGGCCAACTGACCACTGGCATTCGTCCCGTCAAAGCCCGCGAACTGGTAGCTGGCCGTCACCGTGTCGGCCGCCACCTGGGCGAAGCCGCCGTTCGGGAAGAGGCTCAGTCCGGTCAGATTGGCGGTGATGGTCCCGGTGACCGAGGGCGAGGTCCCGTACGTCACCCCAAACCCGCTCGCCGTCACCGTGACGCTGGAGAAGCTCAGGAAATCTCCGATCGCCGCCCCGCTCGCGGTCAAGGTCGCATCGCCCACGTAGAAGCCGTCCTTCCGAATGACCAGTGCACTGATGGTTGCCGACCCCAATCCGGTGAACTGCGGCGACGTGACCGTGGCGGATCCAACCGACACCAGGGTTTGGTTCTCGGCACCGTTGGGGTCATAGGACAGGACGATGCCCGAGGCCTGGATCTCGAGCGCCTCCCCGACCGTCAACTTGAACTGGTCTGCGGTCAGACTGAAGGCCGTCGTGCCCGGATCGCAGGTCCCGACCAGCGCCAGTGCATCGGCGTCCCCTCCATCGGTCAGGCTCGCGGAGAAGCTCTTCCCGTCGTAAAGCGACGCCGACGTCACCGAGATCCCGACCGTCCCGCTGGAATACACACCTCCGCTATAAACGACACTGCCGAAGTCAAGCGTGACTCCCGTCAGGCTGAGGAAATCGCCCAACGGCACATCACCCAAAAGGAAGCTCCCACCGTTTTGCAGCCCAAGTTCGTACTGAATGCGGGCCCACAACTCCGTGGGCGGGCCACCGGCCAAACCGACGCGGCGGCTGCGATCCGATCCCAGCCATGTCGGCGGTCCGTATGCACCACGAAGTGTCTCAGTCAGAATCGTTGTGGCGGCATTCGCCCATTCGAGGCGCACGCCCGTGACCGTGGGCAGATCGCCCGGGATCGCCTCGTTCAGATCGTTGGCCCCGTTTTCACCGGTGGTCACCTGGAGCGTTGTCCCCCCCTCGGGTTCGGACTCCGGAGTCGCCGGGTCGTCCGTCGTTTGAGCATCGTCAGGGGCGGGAACCGTGGGCGATGTGAGGCTGGAGTGTGAAGCCGAAAGCGGGTCCTTCTGACCGTCCAGATCGCCGTCGGATTGGTCCGGAGGAACGATGCTCGTCTCGATTTCCAGGTCGTCGCCTGCGCTATCGAAAAGACCTCCAGCGGGCGTGGACGGTTCGTACTCCAGAGGGGCTGCAGCGGATCTCTCCGATGCAGGGTCAGTGACCAGGATCTTCTCCTCGGGCCCGCTAAGCGCCTGACTGCCACCTCCCCCTGAGGCCATCCCCGCCGCGGACAGCAGCAGCACATCGGCAGAAAGCAGAACCCGAGGTTCCAAGCCCTCCAGCGCAAATTCACTTGGTGAGCGCGGTCTCACACGCCTCTTCTTCGCTGATAAATCGAGGTGGGCGACTATGGGCCACCCACCCCGCCAAGCCAACCCAGGATCACACTACAGTGGTGGACAGTTGTACACTCGAAGGTAAAATACCATACCCCGTTTGGGGTAATCGAGAAAAAACGCGCCTTCCCTGTCTCGTTCTTTGCTCAGCAGCTTGACTACTGCTTGAGACCGCGAGTTCACGTGAAACTTCTCGTACCGATTGCACAGGTGAACCCGCACGGTCTCGGGACGATACCCAGCCGACTTTGATCGGTCTGAGGGCCCCTCGCTAAGAGTAAAAATAGCCCAGCTCGCGCAGCGAGACGTAGTCCCGCTCCCGACCCTCGGCGCGCCGGCCCAGAATCACATGGTCCAAAACCTCGATCTTCAGCAGTTGACCTGCCCGGATCAGATCCCGCGTCACCTTGATGTCCGGCTCGCTCGGCGTCGGATCCCCGCTTGGATGGTTGTGCACCAGAATCACCGCCGCCGCCCCGGCGGCAATCGCCGCCCGAAACACCTCCCGCGGATGCACCAGCAACGTGTCCAGCGTTCCCTGCGACAAGCGCTCGACCCGGATCAACCGGCGGCGTGTGTTGAGCAGCAGCACCTGGAAACACTCGACCTCGAACAACCGGTTCTCCTCCCGAAGCAAGTCCGCCACCTGGTCCGGCGTCGTCAGTTGCGGCAGCTCCGGCCCCGCCTCCCGGGACAGCCGTTGCGCCAGCGTAAACGCCGCCTTCAAGGCGATCGCTTTGTCCCGCCCCACCCCCTGGCACCTCCGGAGTTCCTCGAGCGGCGCCCGGGCCAGCTGATCGAGCCGACCAAACCGGGCCAGCAGCGCCTCCGCCACCTGGACCGCCGAAGCCCCTCGCACCCCCGTCCGCAACAGAATGGCCAGTAGATCCGCATTGCTCAAATGATCGGCCCCGTGCTGCGCCAAACGCTCCCGCGGGCGCTCCGAAACCGGTAGATCCTTCATCCGACTCCCTGACGTCACGTCCTCATTCTCGCCCAACCGCCCCCGGTTTTCAAATCGGATCAAGAGCGAGTACACAGGACTGACATATCTCGAGCCCGTCTCCCGCGCCCAAAGCCCGCTATCGGACCGCAGCCGACATGGCGGCCGAGCTGCGCCGGATCGAAGCCGGCGGGTCCGTCCTGCGCCTCCGCCAACAGCGGCTATCGTGCGCCCCGCAGGATCGCGGGATGTACTCCGTCCTTGCCTCCGGCAGGCCATTGGCGAATATGAAACGCATGGCTCCGCCCAAGACCACCGCCATCCCTCACCCCTCCCCGGACTTCGATTTCGCCACCTTCCTCGCCGACAGCACCGCGCAGGTCAACCGCGCCTTGGACCGCTTCCTGCCCAAGGCCGCCGCCAAGCCATCCACCCTCCACCGCGCCATGCGGTACTCCCTCTTCGCCGGAGGGAAACGTCTGCGCCCCGCCCTCTGTATCGCCGCCGCCCGGGCCTGCGGCGGCCGCCCCGCCGATGCCCTGCCCGCCGCTTGTGCCATCGAGTGCATCCACACCTATTCCCTCATCCATGACGACCTCCCCGCCATGGACAATGACGATTTCCGACGGGGCAAACCAACGAACCACAAGGTCTTCGGCGAGGGCATCGCCATCCTCGCGGGCGATGCCCTCCTCACCGTGGCGTTCGAGATCCTCGGCCACGCCACCGCCCGCCCCCGCTATTCCCACCGCGATCTCCTGCGCGAGCTCGCCTCAGCCGCAGGTTCCCTCGAACTTGTCGGCGGCCAGGTCGCCGACCTCGAAGCCGAAGGCCAAAAGGTCACCCCTGCCCAGCTTCGCTACATCCATGAACGAAAAACCTCCGCCCTCCTCGCCTGCGCGGCGCGCCTCGGCGCCATGAGCGCCAACGCCTCGCCCCGCCACCTCGCCGCCCTCACCAACTTCGGTCATCACGTTGGCCTCGCCTTCCAGGTCATCGACGACATCCTCGACGTCACCCGAACGAGCCAGGAACTGGGTAAGACCGCCGGGAAAGACGCCGCCGCTCACAAGGCCACCTACCCCTCCCTCCTGGGCCTCGAACGATCACGCCAGATTGCCGCCCACCTCACCCGTCTGGCGTTCGCTGCCCTCCGCCCCTTCCGCGGACACGCAGTCGCCCTCGAAGCCCTCGCCACCCACCTCCTGCGCCGCCAAGCCTAGCGAGGCGCGCCTCATACCCAGTCGAGTCCCCAGGCACATGAAGACCCTGCTGTGCTTGCCCGCCACTCTTCCGCGCCTCGCTAATGGAGAGTCCTCGGAGGCAGGGGGGTGGGGTTGGAACGGCAAGGGCCGAACTTGACCTAATCGCAACGACTTTCACAAGTCGAGGACTCTAGCGAGAGCCTCAGGACCCGCCCGTCGACAGCTTCGACTTCGCCTCGTAATAGGCGTCCACCTTCGCCGCCACGTCCCGATAGCCGATATCGATCTCGTAGATCAGCTTGAACTGCTCGATCGCTTCCTCCCCTTTCCCCATCCCCTCGAACGCAACGCCCAGCGTGTAAATCAGCTCCTTCTTCTCGTCGTCAAAGACCGCCTTCTCCCGGATCGCCGTCTGAAGCGCCCGCACCGCCAGGTCGTGCATCCCCCGGCGGCTGAAACACAACCCCAGGTGAAACAACGCCGCAATCCGCTTGTGCGGGTTGTTCTGCGCCTTCTGAAACTCCTGGATCGCCTCGCTCACCCGCCCCGCCTCGAGCAGCAGCTGGCCATAATCGAACCGAAACTGCAGATCGTTCGGATACCGGTCAACCCGCTGCTTGGTGTCTTCGATCAGGAACTTCTGCCGATCGGCCTTCAGCCGCGCCATCTCCTCTGCGTAGCCGTCCGCACTCGGATCCAACTGCTCGATCGCCTGGTCAAACTGCCGGACCCGCACATCGGAAATCGCCCGTTCCAGCGAAGGATCCGCCGCTTCCGTTCCCAGCAGCCGCTCGTAGTATTCGAGCGCTTTGTCGTACTCCTTCTTCTGCACGTAGAGTTCTGCGACCGACCGCACCAACCGCAGGTTGCTGGGCTCGCGCGGCAGTCTTGCCTCGTATTCCGCGATCAGGCGGTCGGTGGCGTCCTCCGTCCTCATCCCCCGCTGCTCCTGCTCGAGGCTCACCGCCTCCTCCTCGTTCCGCAGCACGTCGCGGTACGACCCCTGCCCCGAGGCCAGCGCGCCGTACCCGCCTTCGCTCATTGTCCGGCTCGCCGCCACGTCTTTCAGCGCCTGCGTGATTTCCGGATCGCTCGGGTGCTGCCGGCTCAACTCGCCCAGGATCGCCTCCGCCCGCTGGCCATGCCCGGTCCGCATCAGCGTCTGCGCCAGCTTCATCGCCACGTCCCGGTCCTTCGGGGCGTGCTTGAAGGCAAACTCGAGCGACATCGTCGCCGTCTTCGGCAGGTCCAGCGCCAGGGCCGCGTCTGCCAGAACCTTGTGGGCACTGAGGTTGTTCGGGTCGTGATTCAGGATCTCCTCGGCCAGGCTCAGCGCCTGGCGCGGATTCGACCGGAGCGCCAACTGGGCCTGGACCAGCTTCGGATTCGTCGATCCGATGAGCTTCTTGAACAGCGTCTTGCCCCCAACGCCCGCCTTCTTGAACTGGGCGGCCCGCAGCACCTGCCGGCACTCCCAGAACGCCGGCTCCTGCTCCGCCACCTGGCTCAATATCTCGATCGCATAATCAAGATTGTTCCGCTCGAAGGCCGCCCTCCCCTTCTCGTACTGGTCCCGCCAGGCGCGCGGGATTTCCTGCAGTGACTTCTCAGGCATGGCAGCAGTCCGTCCGGAGCTCCACCGGTATCATCGCCCCATCAAGTGCTCCAACACCAACTGGTCCAGCGCCGCGTAGTTGCGATCCGCCACCAACTGCCGGGCCTCCGCCTCCGGGTACGTCCGTGCCTTCTCGACCAACCGCAGGAACGTCCGGCGGCTGTTCTCGAGATGCAACGTCCAGTGCTCCGGTCGCGTTGTCCGAAACGGATGGACATCGAACGCCACATACTCCCCTCGCGCCCCGTACCGGTTCCGCTCGAGCGCGCGCACCTGGTTGAACGCCACCCGCAGGTTCGCACTCCCGAAGGGCTTGTCCTGGTCGAACTTCAGACCGTTCTGGTCGTTCAAGTGCAGCGACCACAGCTTCCCGAACGCACACGCGAAATCAATCTCATCGGCCGGATCCAGCCCCGCCAGCAGCGCGTGGGCGCTCTCAATCAAACACCCGACCCGCTTCGGATCCCGCGTCAACTGCGCCAGCGCCAGCGCGTGGCCGATCGTCGGAATGTAGGCCAGGTCCATCGGCTCGTTCGGCTTTGGCTCGATCGCAATCCGGATCTTCGGATCGTGTTCGAGCATCGCGTCAACGGCTTCGACGAGGTAATCGACGCACTTGCGCGCGTTCTTGCTCTCCCGGATGTACGAGCCTTCCCGCGCAAGCCACAGCACGATCAAATCGCAGTCCAGCATCTTCGCGATGTCGATGCACCGCCGCGACCGGTCAATCGCGTACCGCCGGCAACGCGCATCGTTGTTCGTATACGCGCCGTCGATCGTGTGCGGATCGAACCACAAGCGCGGTGCGACAATCTCCGCCGCCACCCCCGCATCCCGCAGCTTCTTCCGAAGCTCCCGCGCCTCTCGCGCCACCTGCGCGTCCGTCTTGCTGTCCACGTCCGGCACCGCATCGTCGTCGTGGAACATCATCGCCTCGAACCCCAACTCCCTCAGCTTCCCCAGCTTCCAGTCGAAGGTCTGCGCAGGACGCGTCGGCGGCCCGTAGGGATCCTGGCCCTCACTCAGATTCCAGGGCCCGAAACAAAAGCGGTAAGTGCGTTCTTTAGGCATAAGGAAAAACCAGGCTCACGTTGCGTGTCATCATCGGCTCGCAGTCCACTCACACTAGCGAGGCGCGCCTCAGACCCAACCAGGTCCCCAGGCTCGTGGAGACCCCGCGGTCCTTCCCCTCCCTCGATCCCGCGCCTCGCTAGGATCGAGTCCTCGGCTGAAGGAGGGCAGGCCTGCAACCGAAGGGGCCAATACTTGACCTGTTGACCACGAGCTCCACAGGCCGAGGACTCTAGAAACGCCCCGCCCCCGTGAAAAGAAAAAACCAATCCCCAATGCCCCGCACCCCCGTCACCCCCGCGCCGGCCCCGGTCCCGGCGCCGGCGAACTCCGGAGCGCCGCAAAATTGCCCTCCTCACAGCACCGCACGAATCCTTCCGTCCCCGACTTCAGCTCCTCCCATCGGGCCCGGATCGCCGCCGCCTCCGCCGGGCAGATCGCATTGTCGTGGGCCGCCTTGGCAATCACCGCCAGCAAGTCGGCGAACTCCTGGACGATCTGGTTGGTCGCCGGCACCAGGTGAAACGGGTGCGGCCAGGCCGCTTTCGGGTTCTTGATGAAGAAACCGTTCGCCCGCTCCGTGATCCACCGCACAATCCGATCGTCGCCCGTCAGCCGGACCAATTCGTCGATCCGATCCAGCGGATTTACCGTGCCGCTCCCCGGCGCCGCCGATGGCTCCGCCCACTTGTAAATCAGCGAAAGGGAGAGACCCATCTCCGCCGCAATCTCCTTCACGTTCGCCCGGGCATAGACTTCGCGCAGCAACTCGTGCGATTGCATGCGGTGAACATGCTCAGCCCGGCCCGCCTTGGCAAGCGGGAACCGGATCGTTGCCAAGCTTCGCGGCGCGCCGTATCCGGGCATCGGTTGAGCGATGAGCGGCACCGGCGGTGCGTTGACGGAAAAGGCGCGCAGTCCTCGACGGCAGGAGCAGTGGCCCGGAACCGGACCGGACAAAACTTGACCTGCTGACCCCATGGCCCACACTTCGAGGACTCAAGAGTGCTCCGACACCATGAAAGCGGTCATCCTCGCTGCGGGCAAAGGCACCCGCATGAAATCGCTCACCGACGCCCTCCCCAAGCCCATGCTCCGCGTCCAGGGCAAGCCCATCCTCGAACATATCCTGGAAGGGCTCCGCTCCGCCGGCATCCAGCAGGTCTGCGTGGTCACCGGCTGGCATGCCGAGGTCATTGAAAACCACTTCGGCAACGGTGCCCGCTGGGGACTCGATATCCGCTTCGCCCGCCAGACCGTCCAGGACGGCACCGGCCGCGCCGCCAATCCCGCCCGCGCCTTCGTCGGATCCGATCCCTTCCTCCTCACCTACGGCGATATCCTCGTTCCGCCCGAAACCTACGCCCAGATGCGCCGCCGTTTCGACGAAGCCGATTTCGCCGGGCTCGTCACCGTCACCCGGGGCGAAGACGTCACCCTCGGTGGCATCAACTTCTTCGACCACGCCTTCTGCCTCACCCGCCTCATCGAAAAGCCATCCCCCTCGCAACTCGCTGAACTCCGATCCCAGGGCTGGCTCAAGCCCGGCGACCCCGTCTGGTACAACGCCGGCATCTACATCTTCCAACCCCTCGTCTTCGAGTACACCGCGCGCCTCGAGAAATCCCCGCGCGGCGAATACGAGCTCACCGACGCCATCATCGGCATGGTGACCGATCACCGACGGATCGCCGGCCTCGAAATCGCCGGCCGCTGGGTCGATGTCCGAAATCCCGAAGTCCTCGCCGCCCTCGAAAACGACTCGATCCTATGAACCGCCGCACCTTCCTCACCGTCACCGTCTCCGGCTCCGCCGGCGCGTTCTTCAGTCCCCCGCTTCTCGCCAACAGCCCGGAATGCGAGTGGGATCCCGACCGCCCATTCCGGCGTCTCGGCGACCCCCTCCGCATCCTCCCGGTCCTCATGGTCGTCCTCCCCACGGCACGCCCTCAAACCTCATGGCGCTCCTGGGGCGGCCTTCACACCCCCGCCGACGTCGACCGGGAAATCGACCGCATCCACCGTGAATTGCGCCTCCTCAAATCCCAGGCCGACTTTCCCCTCGAATTCCTGCCCATGGCCCAGGCCGCCTCCGTCGAGCAGGCAGCCGCCGGCGCTCACCCGGCCGCCGACGCCGTCCTCGTCTATGCCAACACCGGCAGCGCCACACTCCTCCGCGCCTGCCTTGCCCTTGCCCCCCACGCCGTTCTGTTCGTCCGCCACCGCTCCGGCCCTGTCTCCTACTGGTACGAAGCCCTCAGCACGCGCCTCCTCGGTTCCAACCGACCCCCCGCCGCTCCCAACCCCGGCACCGAACCCACCCCAGCCCACGTCGACGACGTGGTCGTCGATGACCCCGCCGAAGTCCTCTGGCGGTTCCGCGCCCTCTTTGGCGTCAAGAACACCCGCAAGTCCCGCATCCTCGCCCTGGGCGGCGCCTGGGGCAAGTACGCCCCCGATGCCCCCGCCAAAGCCGTCGAACGCTTCGGCTTCCAAATCATCGACGTCGGCTATGACGCCTTCGCCCCGCGCCTCAGCCGCGCCCGGGCCGACACCGCCCTCGCCGCAGCCGCCGAACGCGCCACCCGCCGCTACCTCCGCCTTCCCAGGACCCGCCTCGCCACCGATCGCCAGTTCCTGGTCAATGCCTTCATCCTCCACCGCGTCATCCGGGACCTCATGGCCGAGCACGACACCTCCGTGTTCACCATTAAGAGCTGCATGGGCACCATCATCCCCATGTCCGAAACCACCGCCTGTCTCCCCCTCGAAATCCTCAATGACGAGGGCCTCATCGCCTTCTGCGAGTCCGATTTCGTCATCCTCCCCGCCGGCCTCCTGGTCCGGCACATCGCCGGCAAGCCCGTCTTCCTCCATAACTCGACCTTCCCCCACGCAGGCCAAGTCACGTGCGCCCACTGCACGTGCCCCCGCCGCCTCGATGGCCGCCGGTACGCCCCCGCCCAGATCGTCACCCACTTCGAATCCGATTACGGCGCCGCCCCCAAAGTCGACATGCCCCTGGGCCAGCGGGTCTCCTTCGTCGATCCCGAGTTCAGCACCCCCCGCTGGCTCGGCTTCGCCGGCCGCGTCCGCGCCAACCCCTCCTACGACATCTGCCGCTCCCAACAGGACGTCGAAATCCTCGGCAACTGGCGCCGCCTCATCCCTGAAGTCCGCGATTCCCATTGGATCATGGTCTATGGCGATGTCCTCCGCGAAATCGGCTACGCTGCCCGCAAGTTCGGCCTCGACTGGGACGCCATCCCCGCCCCCGCCTGATTCCACCCCTGTGACCGCCGTTGTCACACCTCACCCCGTATCCTCGACACCGTATGAGCGGGAACGTCGTTTTTCTCGGCTGGGATCGGCCCTGGGCCCTGCTGTTTGCCGATTGGCTTGCCCAAGCGCCTGATCGGTTGCGCCGACGGCTCGTGGTCGTCCCCACCCGCGAATCGGGACGCCGATTGCGGGAATGCCTCCTCAAACTGAGCCAGGACCGCGGCGCCGCCGCCCTCCTCGGCCCCCGCCTGGCCACCCCCAACGATTTCTTCCGGCCAGAAACCCCGATCCCCAACGCCATCCGCTGGGCCGGGTGGGTCCACGTGCTCCGCAACACCCGCGACGCCGCCGTCGAAACCCTCTTCCCCAGCGGCATCTCCTCGAAGGACGACGGCTGGCGCCTCGGCGTCGCCCGCCAGATCGAACAGGCCCGCGAACTCCTCGCCGCCGAAGACACGGACTTCGCCGCCACCGCCATGGCCCTGCCGGCCGATGCCCAGCGGTTCTCCGAACTGGCCCGACTGGAACGTCATGTCACCGCCCTCTGGACGGCGTGGGGCTGGCCTGACCCGGTCGCCGCCAAACGCCAACGCGCCACCCACCCCATCCCCCCTCAGGGCGTCGACGAGGTGATCGTCGCCGGCATCGCCGATCCCACCGGCCTCGCCATCAAAGCCTGGCGCCAACTCGCAGCCCAACACGTCGCGTTCACCATCCTCGTCGGAGCCCCAAGCTCCCTCCGAAACCGCTTCGATGAATGGGGCATCCCCAATCCCGAAGCCTGGACCCACCGCGAACACCAGCCCACCCCTCTCCCCACCGCCGCCTTCGTCGCTGCCGACCCCGTCAGCCTCGCCGAAGCCACCGTCCAAGCCAGCGCCGGAAAGCCCAACCACGAACTCGCAGTCGGTGTCTGTGACCCATCGTTCACCCCAGCCCTCTCCCGCCGGTTCATCGCCGCCGGCTGGCCAACCTTCGACCCGCGCGGCGTCACCCCCGCCAGCGACGGTTGGCCCGAGTTGCTCGAAGCGCTCGCCGCCGCCGCCGAGGCACCTTCCGATTACTCCGCCATCGCCCGCGTCACACGCCACCCCATCGTGTGGCAACAGACCCGCTTCACAGCCCCCCCGGAGGCCACCCTCGCCGCCCTCGACCGCTGGGAGGCCGAGCACGGCACCCCGGACGCCGCCATCGCCATCCGCTGGCTCAGGGCCGGCACCCGCAACCACCAGGCCGCCGCCGCCCAACGCCTCGAGACCGCCCAACGCCTCGTCGCCCCGCACCCCCCAGGCCCGTCCGACACGCTCGAGGCCAGCCTGCGCCAGTGGATTGCTGAGGCTCAACCCGAGATCGCCCGCCACGTCAGTGAAGAGATGGCCTCCTGGCCCCAACTCGACAACGCCGGCTTCAGCCTCCCCCTCCGACTTCGATGGCTCGCCGCATCGCTCGCCGCGATCTCGGTGCCGGTCGAGGTCCAACAAACCGCCTTCCCTCTCGAGGGCTGGCTCGAGTTGCCGTTCAATCCCGCTCCCCACCTCGTTCTCGCCGCTCTCCACGAAGGCCGCGTCCCCCAAACCCCAAGTCCCGATCCCCTCATCACCGAGGCCGTCCGGGAAACCCTCCGGCTCCGGGACCGGCAGTCGCGCCTGGCTCGGGACATCTTCCTCTACACCGCCCTGGTCGAGGGCCGGCGTTCCCAGGGGAGCGTCACCGTCATCACCGCCCAGGTTGATCCCCGAGGGGAACCCTGCAGACCCTCCCGCCTCTTGCTCCAAGCCGCCGCCCACGACCTGCCCGCCCGCGTCCTGCAGTTCGTCAAGGAAAAGCCTGACGCACCCCGCCAACCCACCCCGGCCTTGTCTCGCGGTACCTGGCAGCTCCATGTGCCGCCCGAGACCCCCCGCAACCTTGATTGGACCCGGCATTCCCTCAGCCCGTCAACCCTGCGCGTCTACCTCGCTTGCCCCACCCGCTTCTTCTTCTCCCGGGTTCTCGGCTGGGAAACCGTCGAGCCCTTCAGCGGCGAACTCACCGGCGGCCGCTTCGGCGACCTCCTCCACGCCGTCCTCCGACAGTGGGGCGAAGACCAACAGTCCCGCGAGTTGTCCGACCCCACAGCCCTGAAGCGCTGCTGGACCGCCCTCCTGAAACAGGAGGTCACCGCACACCTCGGCCGCGACCTCCCGCCCCTCCTCCGGCTCCAGGTCCTCTCCGCCGAGGAACGACTCCTCGCCCTTGCCGAACACCAGGCCGCCCAACGACAGGCCGGCTGGCATGTCCTCCAGGTCGAAGCCGCCTTCAATGATGTCCTCAGCTTCGCCGGCGTCCCCGTCCACCTCCGCGTCGATCGCATCGACCGCCACGACGATGGCCGGATCCGCGTCCTCGACTACAAGACCGGCCGGCGACCCAGAACACCGGCCGAGACCCACCTGCGCGTCTGGACCGAAGCAGGCTGCCCCTGCCCCCTCGGCCCGCTGCTGCCCGGCGCTGGCAAGGCCTCGAACCGCCTCCATGGCTGGTCGGATCTTCAACTCCCCCTCTACGTCGCCGCCGTCCGCCGGGCCATGAACCTCGATGCCTCCCCCGAGGCTTCTTACATCCTCCTGCCCGAGGCCGTCAGCGAAACCGGTTTCGCCCCGTTCGACCACCTCGAAGAGAAGCTCGACAACGCCCTGCTCTGGGCCGAACACGCCGCCCGGCGAATCGTCGAGGGCGTCTTCTGGCCACCCGCGCCCGACGTCGAGTTCGACCCCCTCGCCCGCCTCATCCCGGACGGCATCGAGTCCGCCCTGGGCGAGGACTGGAGAGCATTCCTCTCATCCGATGCCCAAGAGCGGAAAGGAACCGTCGCGTGAACCCCCGACTCCAACACACCAGCATCCGGGCGTCCGCCGGCACCGGCAAGACTTACCAGCTCGCCAACCGCTACCTCGCCCTCCTCCTCCTCCAAGCCACACCCGGCGGCACGATCGCCCCGGACCGGCTCGTTGCAGTCACCTTCACCCGCAAGGGCGCAGGCGAATTCGCCCAACGCATCCTCCGACGCCTGGCCGAGGGAGCCGGCAACGCCCAGGACCGTGGGAAACTCAAACTCGAACTCACCCAACTCGTCCAGGGCGACCCCGCCCACCACATCGCCGGACTCGCCCCCGGCGCCCCCCTCACCGTCGACGCCGCCACCCTCCAATCCGCCCTCGCCACCACCATCGATCAGTTCGATCGCCTGGCCCTCGGCACCATCGACAGCTTCATGGCCCGCTCGATCCAAACCCTCGCCTTCGAACTCGGCCTCGGCGGTTTCGAAATCCTCGAGGACGCCGACATCCAGCAGCAACGCGAGGAGATCCTCGACGCCGTCTTCCACACGGCCTCCAAACGCGGCCTCGATGTCTTCTACCAAACCCTCAAACAGGCCACCCTCAAGTCCTCGACCAGCCTGCGCTACGAACTCAATGCCTTCATCGACGCCTACCATGACCTGGTCCAAACCCTACCCGACGCCGACGCCTGGGGCGGACCCGCCTTCTGGAACGGAACCCGCCCCCAGGAACCCCAAACCCCCTGGCGAGATCAGGCCGCCGCCCTGGCCCGGGAAACCGACGCCGCCGACTTCGGCCACGCCAATATCAAAAAGTCCGTCCGCGCCCTCCTGGATTGGATCGCTCACCGCAGCCCCGGCACCCCCGCCGGCACCGTGCCCTCCTGGATCGACCAGGACGGCCGCCTCACCCAACTCTGGCCCGCCTGGCCTCAACACGACTGGACCTTCGACTACTCGCGACGCCCTCGGACCCTCCCCGCTTCCTTCATGACCCCCCTCCGCGCCATCCTCGAAGCCTGGATCGCCGCCGAATGCCACGCCCTCGCCAACAAGACCTCCGCAATCCATGACCTCGTCGCCGAGTACGAACTCCTCTACGACCGGCTCGCCCGCCGCCGCGGACGCCTCGCCTTCGCCGACCTGCCCGTCCTGCTCGATGAAGCCACCAGCTCCCTACCAGCCGGAGACGCCATCCGCCTCCTCGGCTTCCGGTGGTTCCAACGCTTCGATCACTGGATGCTCGACGAATTCCAGGACACCAGCCGCGTCCAGTGGAACGTCCTCAAACCCTGGCTCGATGAAGCCATCCAGGATGACAGCGGAGCCAAGTCCGTCTTCGTCGTCGGCGACCCCAAACAGGCCATCTACGGCTGGCGCGGCGGAGAACCACGCCTTCTCGATGAGCTCCACCGGGGTTACCCCGGCGCCTTCAGCGAACATGCCATGGCCGAATCGTGGCGGTCCCGCCCCTCCGTCCTCGACCTCGTCAATCGTGTTTGCACCCCCGACTCGAACCCTGCCCTCCGCAACCCCGACCAGTTCTCCCCCGCCGCCCTCCAACGCTGGCGCTACGACTCCCATGCCCCCACCCCCGACCGAAGCCAGCACCCGGGCTACGCCACCGTCCTGCAAGCGCCCACACCCGATTCCGCCGAAACCGACGCCGACTCCGCCGACCCCGACTCCGCGCCTCCGGACAAACTCGCACCACAAGCCAGGGTCATCCTCGACGCCATCCTCGCCCTCCGCCCCCTCGATAACGGCCAAAGCTGCGCCATCCTCGTCCGAAAAAACCAGAGCGGACAAGCCATCGCCCAGTGGCTCCGCGCCCATGGCCTTCCCCAGGTCATCGTCGAAGGCGCCACCACCCTCACCGCACAATCGCCCGTCGCCGCCGCCATCCTCGACGCACTCCGCTGGATCGCCACCCCGGCCGATTCTCTCGCCGCCGGCCATATCCAATTGACCGCCCTCTGGAACGTCCTCACCCAACCCCTCGGCGCCAGTACCCCCGATACCGCCCGCCCGGGAGACACCTGGCAACATTGGCGCCACCGCATCGCCGACCTCGGCGCCCCCACCGTCACCGCCGAGTGGTGCAATGCCCTCGCCGCCAATAAACCCGATCCTTGCTCGCTCTACTGCCTCCGCGAGATCGCCCAGGCCGCCCAACTCGCCGGACCCGCCATGGCACTGCCCGAATGGACGCTCACCCTGGAACAATTGACCGTCACCGAATCCGCCTCCGCCGGCTCGATCCACATCCTCACCATCCATAAAGCCAAAGGCCTCGGCTTCGATATCGTCTTCCTCCCCGACCTCGACCGCCCCGCCCGGGGACGCGATCAGGTCCTGATCCGACGCGATGGCCAGGGACATCCCCTCGGCTGTCTCGCACACCCTCCACAATGGCTCCAGGCCTGGGTCACCCCCCTCAAGGGACTCGCCGATGCCCAACAGGCCGAGGATGACCTCGAAAACCTCTGCCTGCTCTATGTCGCCCTCACCCGCGCCAAGGAAGCCACCTTCGTCATCCTCGGTGGCTCCCAGCGCAAAACCAACTCGCGAACCCGAGAGTGGATCCTCGCCGCCGTCACCGACCCGGCCGCCCCCATTCCACCCGTCTCCTCCCCCTGGGGCCAGGCCCAGTTGCTCTGGGAACACGGCACCCGCCAGCTCGCACGCCCACCAACACCCGATGCCCCTAACCTCCTTGTCGCCAACCCCAGCCTCCAGTTGCCCACCCCCGCCCCGCGCAAGGAACGCCGTCGCCCCTCCGACGCCGGCCACGCCGCCCTCGCTGCCTCCCAACCACCCGTTCCCTCGAACACAGGCCTCGATTTCGGCACCGCCGTCCATCACGTCTTCGAACAAATCGAATGGTCCGCCCCAGACCAACCGCTCGACGGTGAACCCGACGCCGTCGCCCTCGTCCGGCGTTGCCTCGAATCCCCTGACATCCACCGCCTCTTTGCCCCCGAAACCCCCGCCGACGAAGCGCATCGCGAACTGCCCGTCGAGTATGTCGACGGCGACGTCTGGTGGAGCGGGATCCTCGACCGCCTCGTCTTGCGCCGCGACCTTCAAGGCCAACTCCTAAGAGCCATCGTGATCGACTTCAAAACCGACCGCGTCGACTCCGCCGTCGTCCTCCAGGAACGCTACGAAAGCCAGTTGACCGTCTATCGCCGCGCTGTCTCCGCCGCCCTCCGCCTGCCCCCCAACACCGTCGACCTCTGCCTCGTCAGCACCCACCTCCGGTCCACCTTGTACCTGCCGTAGCGGCGGCCGTCAGTGCCGCGCTGACTTCCCATTCGCGCAAGCGCCGGTCCTCCGCCCAGCCAGCGCCGGCTCACGCCGGCGGCTACGCCAATCCCCCATAGCCCCTCCGGACACCGCCTACAAGAGATCTTCGCGCACTGACCGCCGTTGTCACACCCCCTGTGCTCGAATCATCGCATGAATAGCCAGAACGGCAGCGGTCCTCGGACATTCCCACTTGCCCGGCTCTGCCATTGCGGGCACGATGCGATACACCATGCTGGAATCAACGCATGAACTTTGACGACTTCTTCAAAGCAGCAAGAAACTCGAGCCCGCCTCCCTTCGACTACCAATGCCGGCTGGCGTGCGGAGATCAGAGCCCCAACCAGGAACGGGGCGACTGGCTCGCTCAGGGTGCCGTCTGCGAATCCAAGCTGATCAACGTGCCGACCGGCCTCGGCAAGACCGCCGCCGTTGTCCTCGCCTGGCTCTGGAACCGCCTCCACCCAGCCTTCAACCACCCCTGGCCCCGTCGCCTCGTCTACTGCCTGCCGATGCGGACGCTGGTGGAGCAGACACAGAATGAAATCACAAAGTGGCTCGACCATCTGCGCGCCAACGTGGGCGAACCCGGTTTCGACCGGGAGGGAAAGGAGGAACTGGCCTGGCTGCGGCAGCATTCGCCCGTGGTCCTGATGGGCGGCGAGGAGACTGATCGCGATTGGGACATCCACCCGGAGAAACCCGCCATCCTGGTCGGCACGCAGGACATGCTGCTCAGTCGCGCCCTGAATCGAGGCTACGGCATGAGCCGCTACCGGTGGCCGATCCACTTCGGCCTCCTGAACAATGACTGCCTCTGGGTCATGGATGAGACGCAGCTCATGGGCGTGGGCGTGGAGACGAGCGTCCAACTGGCTGGCTTCCGAGGGCACATGGGCACACTGGCCCCTTGTCACCATTGGTGGATGAGCGCCACGCTGGAGGCCGAACGGTTCGCCACGCCAGAAGCGCCGCCCCAGCCAGAGCGCTTTCACCTCACCGAGCAGGAGCCATCAGTGCCAGCCGTCCAGCAACGCGTCCTGGCAGTGAAGCGCCTCCACCGCGCGAGAACCAACGTCACGGATGACGCCACAGCCTATGCCACGGCACTGGCCGACGAAGTCGTCTCCGCCCATGTCAGCGGGACGCTCACGCTCGTCATCATCAATACCGTCGAGCGCGCCCAAGAAGTCTTCCGGGAAATGCGGCAGCGGGTGATCGGCACGCCAGTCACCCTCTTGCATAGCCGCTTCCGTCCCGCCGAACGGCAGAAGTTCGTCCAGCAAGTTCTTCAGTCGGCAGGCGACCACATCGTCGTCAGCACGCAAGTCGTGGAAGCCGGGGTTGATCTGTCTTCCCGGACTTTGTTCACCGAGTTGGCGCCGTGGTCGTCCCTGGTGCAGCGTTTTGGGCGCTGCCACCGCCACGGGGAATTCGCCGATGGCGGCGCCGACGTCCATTGGGTGAATGTGCCCGACACTGCCGCACGACCTTACGAGGCGGATGGACTCGGCGCCGCGCGCCATCTTCTCGCAAACCTCTCAGACGCTTCTCTTGCCGCCCTGAACCGCGTGAATTCCCCGGTCCTCGAACCGCCGCCGCGCCACAGCATCCGCCCGAAAGACCTCCGCGAGCTCTTTGATACGACACCTGACATTGCCGGCGCCGACCTCGACATTTCCCGCTTCATCCGCGAAGGCGACGATACCGACTGCGCTGTCTTCTGGCGTGACGCTGCGGCGGCTGCGGACGCCACAAGCCCGGCGCGGGAGGAGCTTTGCGCCGTTCCTGTCACACGGCTCAGGGAGTTTGCTGACAAACACCGCGACAGCAAGGTGTGGACCTGGGATGCGCTCGCGCGGACCTGGGTACATCCAGACCGGTTCATCCCCGGTCGCACCTACTGGCTGCATGCCAGTCTGGGCGGTTACGACTTGGAGATCGGTTTCGACCGGCGCAGCAAGAAGGCCGTCCAACCGGTGCCCGGCGCCAGCGAACAGGAAGAAGCGCACGACGACGAACGTGGCACCAGCAGCGGGTGCGCGGAGTCGCTCGAAACCCACACCGCCGCAGTCCTCGCGAACGCCGGGAGTCTCTTTGCTGCCCTTGATCTTCCCGCATCTCTCTCGGATGCGTTGCGTCGCGCTGCCGCGTGGCATGACGCGGGCAAAGCGCATCCCGCATTCCAGCTCGCTTTGCGCAAAGCCAATCCGGCGCTTGCGACGGATCGACTTTGGGCCAAGTCCGGTTCCAAGGCCCGGCTCGATTTCGGTGAGCGGCCTCACTTTCGCCACGAACTGGCCAGTGCCCTGGCGTTCCGCGCACTGGCTTCGGCAACGACTGCCGACAGTGCGCTGGTGGCCTATCTCATCGCAGCGCATCACGGCAAAGTCCGCCTCTCTCTCCGCGCGTTGCCCGGGGAGAATGAACCGCCGCCGCGCCCGGATGCCACCGATCCGCTCTTTGCCCGTGGGGTTTGGGAAGGCGACATGCTGCCGCCCTTGGTGCTCGACGGCCGAGGCTGGCCCGCCACGTCGCTCTCTTTGGCGCCCATGCAAATCGGCCTTGGCCCGGACGGGCAGCCCTCCTGGCTGGAAGCCTGCCTCGCCTTGCGCGATGCAGCGGACCTCGGTCCATTCCGCCTCGCCTTGCTCGAAACCGTGCTCCGCGCGGCGGACGCGCGGGGATCTCGCGAAACCCAGACTCCGGCGCAGCCGGACGGGGCTTCCGGTGTTGCCTCTGGTATGGAACTGCGCGAACCATCGCTGCCCCACCCGGCCGCCGCGGGGTTAACGCCCACGGAACAATCGCTCGTGGCCGAGCTGGTGGCCGACGGCCTGAGGATCCAGGACAAGTTCCGGCCCGAACCGCTCTACAAGCAGACGGGCAAAGGCCACTACGCCAGCCAGACGGTCGAGGAAATCCGCCGGGCGAAGGACCGGAAAGGAGAACCACCATGAAATGCGCATGGCTCGCCCCCTTCACCTGGCCGGTCATCGTCGAAACCAACCGCCAGCTTTGCCTGCCTAAGGGCGCGCTGCACAAGCCCACCAGCGATGGCTATGAACCGACGCGTCAACTCTGGGAAGCGCGTCATCGCACCGAAATGTCGCTGGCCGAGGCCACGGACCTCTGCCGGCGCTGCCATCGCCTCGCCCCGTTCTGCTGCTTCAACGGCAACACGTTTGTCGCTGTCATCCGGCGCGTCCTGACCGGTCTGGCCCTGCCGCCCGAGCAAGCCGCCGCGCTGCGCAGCCTCGCCGGCCACATCGTTGCCGGCACCGCCACTCCTGAAGAACAAGCCACCTTCGGCGAACTCCTCAATCGACTCGCCCCACAGCCGTGAATCTCCAACCCCTTCCACTTCCTGGCTGCGCGCCAACCCCGCTCGCGCATTACCTCAAAGCGCTCGGAGTGCTCCGCCTGCTGTCCGAACAACTGCCGCCCGACCTCCCGCGCCCACGCGGCGCCTGGCAAGGCGAGACCTTCGTGCTCTGCTCCACGCTGGATCGCGCCTCTCTCGAACGCTTCTTCCTGCACGAATACCGCCCCACACCCATTCTCGCGCCCTGGAATGGCGGCAGCGGATTCTACTTCCAGGAAGGAAAAACCAACCAACGCGATCCACTCACCGGAAGAAAGATCAAGACCGGTCAACGCACGGTATCGACGAAAGCCACTTGCGCCTTGGCCCGGATCGAGGATTCGAAAGCACGTAGGTTCAGCGACCTGCGGGACGCGATCGCAGTCTGCCGCACGGTTGTTCGTGCCATGGGATTCGAAGCCGCCCCGAAGGAGGCGGAGAAGGCTCACTTGCTCCTGCAGTTGCGGTCCCGTCTCCGCGAGTCCTTCGTGAACGCGCAAGATGCCGCCTATGTTTTGCTTGGAAATGACGTGAAGCCCCCACCGCTTCTTGGAACTGGCTTCAACGACGGCAATCTGGACTTCACCAGCAACTTCCTTCAACGCTTAGCCGAGCTCTTTGACCTCGACACTGGCCAACCCCACGCTGCCATCACCCCGCTACTGGCGGGCAGTCTTTTCGCCGAACCGGTTCGCGGCTTGACCGACACCGCCATCGGCCAGTTCTTCCCCCACGCCGCCGGCGGCTCCAACAGCACCAGCGGCTTTGACGCCAAGGCCGCGGTGAATCCTTGGGATTTCGTCCTCATGCTGGAAGGCGCACTGCTCTTTGCCGCGGCAGCAGTGAAACGCCTGGAAACCACCCGCCCCGGCGACTTGGCATATCCCTTCTCCGTGCGGCCAAGCGGATTTGGCTATGCGAGCGGCAGCAAGGCGGACAGCGCGGCCCGCTGCGAACTCTGGGTGCCGCTGTGGGAGAACCCCGCCTCGCTTTCCGAGCTCCGCCAGGTGCTCGGTGAAGGCCGCGCCCGCCTGCCGAACCGTGCCGCCCGCGACGGTTTGGAATTCACTCGTGCCGTGTCTGGCTTGGGCGTTGACCGCGGACTTTCCGCGTTTCAGCGTTACAGCTTCGCCCAGCGCAACGGACTGGCGTTTTTTGCCACACCGCTCGACCGCGTCCCCGTGCGACGCAATGCCCAAGCGACAGCACTCCTCGATGATCTCGATCGCAACGACTGGCTCGACCGCGCCCGTAGCGCCGGTCGCGACGACCGCGCGCCGAACGCCGTCGCTTCCGCGGTCCGCCAGCTCGAGCAGTCCGCCCTGGCGCTGTTGCGCAGCAACCAGCAGGCGGCCGACGAACAAGCCGCCGTGGAAAGCCTGCTCGTAGCGGTGGCCGATACCGAAGCCGCGCTCGTCCGCAGCCTGCGCTGGACGCAATCGAACTACCTCAGCCCGGTGCCTCTGCTTTCCAGCGCCTGGTGGCAATGCCTTCGCCACGGGAAAAGCGTCGAACTGGATTTGGCCGCCGGATTGGCGTCGCTGCGGAGACCCTCGCTGCGGATTCACTGGGAGCCGCTCGACGTGGAAAAGCCATTCTCCGTCTGGGACGCGAACAGCCGCGAGGCTGTCTGGCAGGATTCCACACTGGAGGAGACCCTGCTCGCCATCCACCGGCAGCGCATTCTCCTCGAAGCCGATCACCCGGCGGCGTTGGCTGCCACCTACTCGGTCCGCCCGGCAAGCATCGCAGCGTTCCTCGACCACCAAACAGACGACTTCCAACTGGCTCGTTTGACCCGTGCGCTGAGTCTCGTGCAATTGCCGCCAGATGCAGACCGCGACTCCTCTGGCGGCGCCGCCGAGATCTGCGCCGAGGCTTGCGCGGCTCTGCCGGCGCTTTTTGCCCTACCCCGTCTTGCCCTCGCCGGCCGTGTTGCCGGTTCCAGCGAGGAGATGCCCCGGCTTGCGGCCATCCTGCGCCGCGGGGCCGCGGGCGATGGACCGGCCATGACCCGTCTGGCCGTCCAACGCCTGCGCGGTTCGGGCTTCACGCCTGCCTTGCGGGAGGTGCCAGCGCATGGCGCATCGGTGCGCCGGGCGGCCGCAGCAACCCTGTTCCCGCTCAGCGACGGGGCACTCGCCGCCTTGGCCGAGGGGCTGCGACCGCTGACCATTTCTGTCTGAAACACTCAAAGAACATATCAACGCATGAACATCACTGAATTGCTCAGACATCCCCGCCTTCTCATCGAGGCTGACCTGCAACCGCTCGCCGGCACACGGTTCCAGCCGACCGGTTTCCCGGACCTCGGGGCGGCTACCTACACCGCCGCGGACGGCACGCCCATGCTCCTGGTTGAGTCCGCCCAAAGCATGGCCAACCGCCTCGAAGCCGTCTGCTGGGACGAGGCAGCGGGCCGCCCGGTCCTGGCCTTGAACGGACTGCCGTATGTCGAATCAACGCTGCCCGACGGCGTGAAGACCAACTCCCTGCTCGAAGCCCACCGGCTCAACTCGCCCTACATCGTGAACAGCGCGGAGTTCGCGACAATTCGGGATGCCATCGGCTACCATGCCGATGCCCCATTCGACCGCCAGAAGCTGGCGCAAGCTCTCTTCAAGTTCGATCCCAACAGCCTCCTGCACGGCATCTTTATCGAGAAGGTCGGCGGTGTCGTGCGCCTGCCGCGCGCGCTGACCGCGTTTATCGAGGCAGCCCGGGTCCGGGTGGCTGCCAGCGGTGGCGTGAAGGTGGATCGCGTGCAGCCCAGTTCGGAGGAAAAAGACACTGAGCCCGGGGACAAAGTCCCGGCCAAGTACGGCAAAGCCGAAGAAGGCTACGGGAACGTGCCTTACCAGCGCGACGAATACACCGGCCAGGTCACCGCCTATTTCAACCTCGACCTCAGTCTCATTGCCGGCTTTCAGTTGCCGCCCGCTGCGCGGGAATTGCTGGTCGTCCTGGCCCTGTTCAAGATTCAGTGCTTCCTCGAGACTGGCCTGCGTCTGCGCACCGCCTGTGACCTGGAATTGAAGCCGGAGGGCTTGCGCGTGAAACGCCCCGCAAACGACTTCACCTGGCCTTCAGCCGGGACGGTCGAGGCCCGGCTGAAGCAACTCCTTGCTCACGAGGAATGCACGAGGCTATTCGCCAGCCCGCGCCTCACGGCCGTCACCTACGCCAAGGGCACGGCCAGGAAGGCCAAGGCGGGGAAAGAGGCTGCCAGCTAACCACCGCCTCCCATGCTTGCCATTGCTCTGCGCTTCCCCGCAGGCGGCCGATACCACGCCACCGCTTGGGGCACTCACGCCAACGAGGGCGTGCCGGAATGGCCACCCTCGCCGTGGCGGCTGCTACGGGCACTGATCGCGACGGCTCGGTGCAAGAGCGCCGCCTCAACGTCAGATGAACCGCCCCGTTTGCGTTCGGTCATTGAGGCACTCGCCGCCGCGCCGCCCCCACGCTACGTGCTGCCCCCCGCCGCCGCCGCCCACACGCGCCACTACATGCCCCTGGGCGATGGCTCGACAACAAAGGTCTTCGACACCTTCGTGCAGCCTTCCGCTGAGGCGAGCCTCATCATCCTCTGGGAAGCGAACCTGGATGTCCCCGCCCGCGAGTATCTGTCGGGGTTGCTGGCCAAACTGGGCTATCTCGGCCGGGCGGAAAGCCTCTGCGAAGCGGAGTTGCTACCGGCGGACGCCGTCTTCCCATACACCGCAAACGCTTTTCCCACCGCGCCCGGCGAACCGCTCGGCGTAGAACAGCAGACTTTCAAGTTGCTTGCCCCTCAACCGCCCGCCGACTACGCCGCCTGGCGGGCCGCGCACGCCTCGGCATCGGGCGCAAAGGCGGGAGCCAAAGCGCGACAGACCCAGCCGGCAACGGACTTGTTCGCGGCGCTCAACGTAGACACAGGCGACTGGCGCGGTGCCGGTTGGAGCCAGCCACCCGGCAGCCGCTGGGTCGAATACGCCCGGCCCGCTACTCCCTTCAAGCTGGCCGCGCCCCCTGCCTATCACTCTCGATCGTCGCCGTCAGGCGTGCCAGGCCCGGCGGTGGCCCGCTTCGCAATCCAGGCTGCGGTGCGTGAGTCCATCATCAAAGCGCTTTCCCTCGGCGAGCGCCTGCACGCCGCACTTTGCTCGCGTTCCGATGCTGCGCCGGTTTTCAGCGGCAAGTGCAACGGGCAAGCCCTGGCAGGCCACGAGCACGCCTTCTACCTGCCGGAATGCGACGACCGTGGACTCCTCACGCACGTCACCGTCTTCGCCGGCATGGGCTTCAATGGCCCGGCGGTCGAGGCTCTGCGTTCCCTGCGTCAGACTTGGTCCCGCCCGTCTTCCGGCCTGAAACTCATGCTTCTGGGTTTGGGTGATGCAGGAGAGTTCGCCACCGTTCCCGCCGTCAGCCATGCGCGGGAATGGGTCAGCCTCACGCCCTTCGTACCCGTTCGGCATGTGCAGCGCAGCCGCAGCGGCAAACCCCGCGTGGACGCCGCCAGCGGACTCGTCCGCGGCTGTCCAGCCCATGACCTGTGCCGCCTGCTCCAAGAAAACGGCCTGCCTCCGCCGCAGGAGATTCATGTGGTGGACGCGCTGCAATTGCCCGGACGCCGAATCCGCTGGGCGAACTTCCAGCGCGACCGGCGAAACGGGGCAGGCACCGGCATCGTGACCCGCACGGGGTATGGCTTCCGGCTGCGTTTTGCCGAACCAATCCAGGGCCCGCTCGCACTCGGCTATGGCGCCCACTTCGGCCTCGGGTTGTTTGTGCCGGTTTCGGACGCCAGGGCATGATGGCCGTTGACCCCGCAACCGCATGCACCTCTTGCATGAAGCGAGGCGCTGCCATGAACCGAGGCCGAAATGGCGGAGCTGACTCCGAACCTCCAGACGCTTCGCGGCTCGGGGCTGCCGTTCGCAGCTATCCCTCGGATGACCAACTCGATCTCCCATGAACTCGGGACTCCCTTCCCCTCCCGATGCGGCGCCACCCGCCACGTCGCCAAGCCGCGGAACCACGCCAACGGAACCTCCGCCGGCCAGCGACCGGACCACTCCAGGCCTGCCCCCCGAGGCGATCCGCGAGCGGGTTCTTGAGATTCTGCAGAAGGAGCACCCCCCCGCTGCGCCGCCGACGGATGCCCAAAGCCCGGCCGGCGAACCGCCCACCCCGTTCACCGACCCCATTCCCGCCCGCATGCTGAACGAGTTCGTCTACTGTCCGCGGCTCTTCTACTACGAGTTTGTCGAAGGCCTGTTCGTCGAGAGTGCGGACACCCTGCGTGGCAAGGGACTACATCGCCGGGTGGACGCGGGCGACGGCTCCTTGCCGGCGGCGGCGGCCGGGGGGAGCCCGGGGAATGGCGCGGCAGCGGCACCAGCAATGCGGCGGGCCAGTCCCAAAGCCAAGCCGAAGACGGGCGGAGCAGACGCGGCGCCGGCGGGCGGTGTTGAGACGGAGACGGACACGATCCACTCGCGGTCGGTGGACATGGGATCGGCGCGGTTGAGGGTCACCGCGAAGATGGACTTGATCGAGGCGCGGGTGGGCGGCGATGACCTGTTCAGCGCGCTGGAGGTGTGCCCGGTGGACTACAAGGCGGGAGCGCCCAGGGAAGGTGACGATGGCAACGAGTTGTGGGATGCCGACAAGATGCAGCTCGGAGTCCAGGCATTGATCCTCCGCGACAACGGTTACACGTGCCAAGAGGGCGTCATCTATTATCGGGCGACGAAGCAACGGGTGCGTCTGGCGATCACACCGGCGTTGGAGGCCTGGGTGGTGGACCAGATTGGCCGCGCGCGCGCCGCCGCCGTCGCCGGAATGCCGGCACCGCTGGTTGATTCGCCCAAGTGCCCGCGCTGTTCGCTGGTGACGGTGTGTCTTCCCGATGAAACGCGGTTCTTGCAGGCCGCTGCGGCGGAACGGGCACCGCCGCCCCAAGCAGCGACATCTCCGCCCACGCCGCGCCGGCTGATGGCGGCCCGTGATGACACCCGTGCGCTCTACTTGAACAAGCCGGGCTTGCGCGTCGGGCGCAAAGACGAACTGCTGCAGGTCAAGGAGGAGAAGACACTCCTCGACGAGGTGCGGCTGAAGGACGTGTCGCACGTGGCCTTGTTCGGCCACATCCAAATCTCGACGCAGGCCTTGCAGGCCCTGTGCGAGGCGGAGATACCGGTCACCTACTTCTCGATGGGCGGCTGGTTCTACGGCATCACGCGGGGACATGAATTGAAGAACGTTTTCCTGCGCCTCGAGCAGTTCCGCCAAGCGCGCGATCCGGCAGCCTGCCTGCGGCTCGCCCGGCAGTTCGTCCATGGCAAGATTCGGAATCACCGCACGATGCTGATGCGCAATCATCTCGAACCGCCGACGGCGGCCTTGTTGAAGCTGAAGCAGATGGCGGACGCCGCGCTGCGGGCCGAGACCACGGGGGCCTTGCTCGGGTACGAAGGCAACGGCGCGAACGCGTACTTCGAGCAATTCGCCGGGATGATCAAGGTCGCCGACGACCCGGCGACGGAGGCCGCCGGCGCGGGCGGGCAGTCGGACCAGCGCCGGTTCAACTTCAACTTCACCCACCGCAACCGTCGGCCGCCCACCGACCCTGTGAACGCCATGCTCTCGCTGGCCTACAGCCTCCTGGCCAAGGACTGCATGCTCGCCCTGATGGCGGTGGGATTCGATCCGTATGTCGGGTTCTTCCATCAGCCGCGCTTCGGTCGGCCGGCCCTGGCACTGGACTTGATGGAGGAATTCCGCGCGCTCGTGGCGGACTCCACCGTGCTGAGTTGCATCAACAACCGCGCGATCACCGAGGGCGATTTCGTGCGGGCGGGCCAGGCGGTGAACCTGACGACGGCCGGACGCCGGCGCTTTTTCGAGATGTACGAACAACGGATGAACTCGGTGTTGACGCATCCGGTGTTCGACTACAAGGTAAGCTATCGTCGCGCTCTGGAGTTGCAGGCGCGAATGCTGGCGAAGGTGTTGACGGCGGAGATTCCCGAGTACGTGCCGTTGACGACGCGGTAGGAGGGCAGAGGCGTGCGTACGACATATCTGGTCTGCTACGACATTGCGAATGACAAGCGGTTGCGGCGCGTGTTCAAGGCCTGCAAGAGCTTTGGCGATCACTTGCAGTTCTCGGTTTTCGAGTGCGATCTGAATCCGGCCGAGAGGGTGGAGATGGAAGAGACGTTGGGGCAAATCATCAAGCATGACGAGGACCAAGTGATGTTCGTGACGCTTGGCCCGGCAGAAGGGCGCGGCGACCGGGTCATCACGGCCTTGGGGCTGCCGTACACGCGAGTGGACGCGCCCTGCTTCGTTTTCTGAGCGGGTCTCTTGGTCTTTGACAATTGAACCTGCGAGCGGCGGGGTGACGCGCAGATCCCGGTCACCGCTCGCGTAGTGCAAACCCTGGTCTTAGTGCAGGATACGCTGAGGAAGATGGTTTTCGTTCGAACATTCTGGCTGCTTTGGTGGGGCCGCTCGCAACTTCGCGCTGGCGGCCTTGGCAATCGCGGCCGGGACGATCGTGCAGTCTCCGCGCCCCCGTGGGCGCGGCCCCGTTGAAGCGACCCAGATGTGGACGTGGAGCGGCCCGGAGGGATACGTCTCCGCGCCCCCGTGGGCGCGGCCCCGTTGAAGCTACCGAATCGCCCGGTATAACGCCAGCAGCACCCCGAGTCTCCGCGCCCCCGTGGGCGCGGCCCCGTTGAAGCAGAGACACCTGGGGCGGATCGGGGGGAGTGGGTCACGTCTCCGCGCCCCCGTGGGCGCGGCCCCGTTGAAGCTGCATCGCTTGTGCCAACCGCTTCACGTCATCCTCTGTCTCCGCGCCCCCGTGGGCGCGGCCCCGTTGAAGCGGCGGGTTCGAGGAGCAACTGGCGTTCGCTGCTCTAGTCTCCGCGCCCCCGTGGGCGCGGCCCCGTTGAAGCCGCTCCGCCTTCGCCGCCTTGGTCGCGTCACCCGGCGGTCTCCGCGCCCCCGTGGGCGCGGCCCCGTTGAAGCAGACCATTCTGCCTCAGGTTGACGCTGCTTTTGTGCGTCTCCGCGCCCCCGTGGGCGCGGCCCCGTTGAAGCAAGGGCGGTTGGGCGGCTCCGTCCCAGGAGGAGACGGAGTCTCCGCGCCCCCGTGGGCGCGGCCCCGTTGAAGCAACGCCAGCGTGACGTTCCCCGAAACGCTGGTCGCCGTCTCCGCGCCCCCGTGGGCGCGGCCCCGTTGAAGCTGGTATGGAGCACGGTCCCGGAGCGCCCGGTCGAGTTCGTCTCCGCGCCCCCGTGGGCGCGGCCCCGTTGAAGCCGCTGGAATCGCAACCTTGTTGTCGCGGTGCCGTAGTGTCTCCGCGCCCCCGTGGGCGCGGCCCCGTTGAAGCCATCGCCCGGCCGATGATCATGTCGCCCGCGTTCGCGTCTCCGCGCCCCCGTGGGCGCGGCCCCGTTGAAGCACCGCCGACGCCGCGGCGTTGCGCGCCAACGACACCGGGTCTCCGCGCCCCCGTGGGCGCGGCCCCGTTGAAGCGAGGCGTCGTCGGCATGGCGCCAGACGCGCGATCGGTGTCTCCGCGCCCCCGTGGGCGCGGCCCCGTTGAAGCTTTGTTCCTACCGCATGATGCACCCCCTTTCAGTTGCGTCTCCGCGCCCCCGTGGGCGCGGCCCCGTTGAAGCTACACAACGCCACCGCTGGAATGTAACGGAGTTAACTCGTCTCCGCGCCCCCGTGGGCGCGGCCCCGTTGAAGCCCACTTCAGCGGGGCATAGAACGTCGCGTCTTTCGACGTCTCCGCGCCCCCGTGGGCGCGGCCCCGTTGAAGCTGGACCCAGCACAACGGGGTCCGGGTGGCGCTGGTCGAGTCTCCGCGCCCCCGTGGGCGCGGCCCCGTTGAAGCGTTGGATTCCGCGATTACACCCGAATGAATTGAAGCCGTCTCCGCGCCCCCGTGGGCGCGGCCCCGTTGAAGCTGGCATCCGGCACCGACCTTCTTGCACCCGATCCACGGTCTCCGCGCCCCCGTGGGCGCGGCCCCGTTGAAGCATCTGGTTCGTCGTGTTCA
>JAKQDD010000164.1 GCA_029556615.1 Verrucomicrobiota bacterium
GTCCAGCCGGTTCAAGGCCCACTTCAACGAGGAGCGCGGTGAGGTCACCGTGTCCCCCACGAGCATCCTGTTCTCCTGGCGCAGCGGGATCAACGACCTCAAGGGAGGTCCCAACACGGGTCGGGAGACCCAGAAGGTGTATCAGTGGATCCTGGGGAACCGCGACCGCATGAAGGACCTAACCTGGCCAGAACTGTGGGGCGCCATCCACCGCGAGACGGGCGTCGCGATGAACCACCACTAGGAGTCGCGATGACGTCCAAGGCAGCAAGAGCGAACGTCGATCCGGTGCGCCAGCGCACGCAGTACTCGTGCGTAGCCGCATCCCTCGCGATGGCGCTCAAGGCGGTTGGAGTGCGGTGCGACGAGGACTCGGTCGACGAGATCCTTGGGGCCGTTCCAGGACGCGGGGCCGCGTGGGACCAGGCGATCGCCACCGCCCAGTACTTCGGAGCGCGCGTGACGCTCGTGTGCCCCTGCACGGTCGACCGAATCAAGGAGTGGACGGACCAGGGCATCCCGGTCCTCATCGCGTGGTGCCCGGAGGGGCGGCCGTGGGGGCACGCCTCCTGCGTGTTCGACGTGAGCGACGACGGGACTGTCATGGTCGCGGACCCCAACATCCCAAACCCGGAGGAGGTCGTGCGAGAGGTGCCGCGCGAGGACTTCTACCGGAAGTGGTACGAGCCGGGAGAGAAGTACCTGGTACGACGGACCGCGATGGCCGTCGAGCGCGACATCCCCCGCGGAGGGAAGGTTGCATCGACGAGGGACCTACCCAACCGGGTGGAGGTCCTGCACCTGGGGTCCGCCCCGCCGGAGGTGCTCACGCTGCTGGCCTGCCTGCCCCCTGTAGATCATGCGGGGCCCCAGCGGTGGCGCATCCTGCGCGACCCGCAGGTTGCCAAGGTGGTCCGCGACCTGCGCGCACAGCATGAGCCGGCGGCGCTGCGGGAGCTAGCGGGGACGACGCGCGACTACCTGGAGTCCCTCGTCACACACAAGACAGCCTCGCCCGCGGTGCGGGTGAGGGCCGGAGAGCAGGCGCGCGTCGCGTGGTACGTCGCCGACGAGGCCGCCCGCCTACCGAGGAGTACACGATGACCATCGCAGCCCTGACGACCGAGATCGCAACGCTCCACAAGGACCCCCGCGTCAAGACGGCGGGCCACTTTGGACCCTCATGGGCCGACGCCGTCACGCCCGAGATGTCCAACCTCGACATCGAGAACGCGCACCTCCCCCAGGCGCTACGACCCTACTTCCAGAAGCACACCATTCCCGCGAAAAACTGGGGGGCCGCAGAGGTCCTGCGGTCGAACCTGACCAGACCCCTTGTCGCGGACCTCGTCGCCGACTACCTCAACCATCCTGACACGATGTTCCGCTTGACCCAGGTGGCGTTCAAGGACTACCAGCAGCCGCTTCTTGAGCGGTGGCTTGAGGTCCGCAAGGAGGCGAGCCCAGAGAGCGGGCTTCTCGCCGCGGCGAGGCGCGCCCAGGTGTTCTTCTCTGCGGCGAACCAGGCCCGCCAGATCGCCCCGGAGGTCGAGGACGGGAAGCTAGACGACTCCACCAAGCGATGGCTCATGCCGCTCCTGCGCAAGGGTGGATACACACTCAAGACGGCCGCCCTGACCCCGGAGGACCGGGCCATTCAGGTGGTGCGAGAGCTCACCACGGACGCGATCATCCAGCGCCGCGCCGACCGGATGCCCAAGGACGCGCGTAACGCGTCCCAGCTCGAGCGGGACGCTGACGTTCGGGAAGTCATGATCGAGATGGGCAAGGACTACGTCACCGAGCCGGAGGCGCGTCGCTTCAAGGTGTCGGTGGGCAACGTGTACGACCAGGCGATCGACTTCTGGCAGGAGGCCGACATCGACGTCCAGGACAAGAAGGGGCGCGAGGTGGCCAAGAACAAGCTCTCGAACCTGTACACGGCGGCCAACCTGGTG
>JAKQDD010000169.1 GCA_029556615.1 Verrucomicrobiota bacterium
CATCGCCAATACCGCGCCCCCAGCCCCAGTCCCGTTGAACTCGCCCCCTTCGTGGCTCAACGTCGTCCCTTCAAGAGCCAGCAACCCGCCGCACTGGAGTTGCCCCGCGCTCAGCTTCAACCACCCCGACCCCTTGGCCACAGTCCCCCCCGCCACCCCGTGCGTGCCGCCAGCGAAACCCAGCGCCGCACCCCCCAGGTTCTCGATCGTGCCCGCGTACTCTCCTCCCTGCCGGAGGGAGAACGTGCCCGCGGCCTGGCTGAACGCGCCCCAACTGCCGACGAACCAGTCCGACGTGGCCCAGTCCGCATCCGACTTCACGAACACCGCTCCCGAGTCCACGAGGAAGCTGGCCCTCTGGTAACCGTATTGGCGGGCGAGCGCGTCGCCTCCGGCGCACTCGAACCTGCCGCCGGCGTGCGTGTGCAGCGTGGCGCCGGCGTTGTAGCAGCGCGCGCGAATCGTCCCGCCCGTCCACGTGATCTCTCCGTGGTTGTGCAGAGCCGCGCCGTCCCCGAAATACTTCTCACCCGTGCCGCTCAGCACGTGCTGCGTGCCGTTGGTGAGGGTGAGGCTCCCATACAACGCGCCACCAGCCCAATCGAGGGCGCCGTCTCCAATCGACGCAATCACCGCACCGTCCCCGGTGCCCCTGAAGTCGCCGCCTTCCTGCCGGAACACCGCTCCGTCCAGCGTCAGCAAGCCGCCGCATTCGAACGCCCCGGCCGTGAACCGCACGCTCCCAGGCCCCCGCACCGTCACCCCGCCCGGTACGACGTGCGTCCCCCCCCCCAAGCCCAAAACCACGCCCTCGCCATTCTCGATCGCCCCCGTGTAGTTCCCCCCTTGCCGAAGCCACAACGCCCCGGCCGTCTGCTCGAAGCGGCCCGCAACGTCAAACGCCCACTGCGACTCCACCGACGCAGGATCGGTCTTCACGCATTCGGCGCCCGCGTCAATCACCACCGTCGCTTGAACGTACCCGTACTGCCGCGTTAACGCCGCGCCCCCCAGCATCTCAAACCGCGCGCCTGCATAGTTGTGAATCGTCGCGGCGCCATCCTTGCACCGGCCCCGGATCGTCCCTCCCGCCCACTGGATCCGACCGTAATTGTGCACCATCGCGCCGTCACCCAACTCCTTGGTCGCTGTGTCGGCGAAGTTCAGCACCGCGGCCGTCGACACGGTGCACGATCCGTACAGCCAACCGTGGGTCCAATTCCACACTCCTTCCGCCGCGATCCGGTGATTTCCTGCGAGAGATCCGCCCTTCTGATTGAGCACCGCGACCGTCAACCCGGCCGATGTCAGCGTGCCGCCGTTGAGATTGACCCCGTAAAGGGTCGCCTCGCCCAGTGCGGTGGCGTTGGGAGAACCGCTGTTGATCACCGCCACGCCCTCGACCGACGGCACCCCGGCCGGACTCCAGTTCCCCGGGTTCCCCCACTGGTTGTCCCCCGCTGATCCGGTCCAGGTCGACACCGGGTGTTCCTGTGCCCAAAGACCCGGCAAACCGGCCACGCACAGGACAACCACGAGTGTGGTGTTCCTCAGACCCATCGAAATCCGCAATCCCATGAATCCTCCCTGCCTTTCCGAACCCTTTGCTCTGCGCCTCGCCAGGCGAGAGTCCTCGACGGAAGGTGGGGAGGCCAGGAACCGGAGGGACCAGAACTTGGCCTGCTGACCACGTGCTCCGCAGGTCGAGGACTCCAGCCCAAGTTCCCACCGCAAACCACGAACGCACCTCACAGCGGTCCTTTCTCCGCAGCCGGAACCCGCAGACCGGACAAACCGCTGGCATCCGTCCTCAAACCCGCCGACTCCCAGCGCGGATCTTCACCAGTCTGCGCCTGGCTGGGACTTGAAAGACCCCTCGCTGTCCACCCCGCCTCGGACCGCTAAAAACCAATGCGCTCGGCGTCCCCGTAGGCCGCTGGGTTACTGGTGATGATACGCCGGACCGGTATCACAACGGCCATTCCATGACAAGCCCGAAATGCCGTATGGCCAACGATCCAACGATCCACGATCCAACGATCGGCCAGGAGTTCATGCCGTTGTGAGCGTCCCGCAGCCCACTGCAAAACGTGTTCGATCCGCAACAGCATGACAATCCAATCCCGCGAGCAGCAACGGGAAGACCGAGACGTTTCGGCCAGCTCAGAAAGGTGCTTCGTATGCCTAACGTTCCGGATCAGTGACCCCGGGCAGGTGATCTCCGGATCGAAAACGCGATGCCATCGCGAAGTCCAGCACTGTCGCACTGTCGCACTGTCGCACTGACCTCTATCCCCCCGCCTCCCCTTCCACCGCCCTTCGCTCCCTCGCGTCCAGCACCCGCCACCGGCCCGGCGCAAGATCCCCCAGCCGCAACGCCCCGATCTGCACCCGGATCAACCGCAACGTCGGATGCCCCACCGCCGCCGTCATCCTCCGGACCTGGCGGTTCCTCCCCTCGATCAACTCGAGGCCAATCCAGGCCGTCGGCACCGAGAGCCGAAGCCGGATCGGCGGGTCCCGCGGCGGAAGATCCGGTGGCGGATCCAGCCGCCAGGCCCTGCAGGGACGAGTCCGCACGCCTTGAATGCCAACGCCCCGTGCCAACCGCTCGAGAGCCTCGGGCCCGGGCTCGCGCTCCACCTGAACCCAGTACCGACGCGGATGCCCCCGGCGCGGATCGAGCAACCGCCCCGTCCACCGCGCCTCGTCGCTGAGCAGCAACAACCCCTCCGAATCCGCATCGAGCCGCCCAATCGGATAAACGCCCCCCGGAAACCCAAAGCCCGCCAGGGTCCGATGACGCGAGCCGTCCTCAGTGAATCGCGAGAGCACCCCGTACGGCTTGTTGAACGCAATCAGCACACGGCACCCCCGCCCCACCTCACGGCCGGACTTCCACCCGGAAGAAATAGGCCGCGTCTCCCGTCAACGGCGGCAGCGTGGCCGTGGACAACACCCCCTGCGCCCGGATCCAGTCGGATGCCGTCAACCACTCCCTCAAGTCCGTGCTCAACGAGAGCTGATACCCGTGCCCCGGCACCGTCGTCCACTCGACCCGCACGGTCCGATTCGCCAGGATGTCCACACGCCGCACCCGCACGCAGGACTCGATGGCCGTGGGATCCGTCCCCGCGGCAAACTCCTCCTCATCCGTCAGGCCATCGCCATCCGCATCCCGACCCGCCGGATACGGATCCGCCACCGCGCCAAAATACCGCTGTTCGAACACGTCGGAGATCCCGTTTACATTGCTGTCCGCAAACGTGTAGGTGCCCGCGCAATCGAGCGTGACCCCTGCGGTCACGTCGTGGGTCTGCGCCGCCGGGGCCACGTAGAACTCGACCGGATCCCAGACCACCCGGTACCGCCCGACCGGCAGCGCGGTCAACGTGGCCGACGGCCCCGTGCCCACCCGCGAGACGGGCCCGCTCACCGTGAATCGCGCCTGCGCCAGGTTGTTCGCCACCCGCAAACCGCCAACCGGCGTCTGATCGACCGCCACGCTCACGTCATCAACCAACCAGCCGGGCCGCGGATACGTATCAAAGCTGAACATCTGATAGTCCCACAGCAGCCGGATGACCTCGCCCGCATACGGGGCCAAATCCACCTCGACCTCTTCCCAGCCCAGGGAGTAGTCGTAGGGCACCACGTAGACCGACGTCCACGTGGCGCCGTTGTCCGTGGACACCGCCACCTGGCCCACCTCGATGTCCAGCCACTCCGAACGCTCCGTGAAATCGTAGTACTGCCAGAACCGGAGCGTGGCCCGCTGGCCCCCGCTCAAGTCGATCGCGGGACTGATCAAACTCGAAATCGCCAGACTGACGTCAGCGCCCCGGAGATTCGTCGCCCAACAGCGCGCCCCGCTGTGCGCCCCGATTCCCTCGGCATTCACCGGTTCCCCGTACTGCCATCCGGCGTCCAACAGCGTTTCCCCCGTCTCCTCGTCCACGGCCTCCTCGTCGTTCACCACAGCCCAGCCGACCCGGCCGGACTCGAGATCATCCGTCCACGGCGCCTTCAGCGGTTCGAGCGTGCGGAACGCATGCAAGGCCCCCTGGTTGTCGTCCGTCACGGCGTTCCCCGCAACATCCCGGCACTGGAGGATGAAGCGATACTCCTGGGCGGGCAGCAACCCGGCAAGCTGAACCGTGTGATGCACTCCCAGCTCGGCGCTGTAGGCCGTCCGCGTCACCGGAAACGGGAACCCGCCCGTGCCAAACTGGACCAGAGCGTCCGTCGGCTTGCTGCTGGCAAACGTGATCGTCGCCTCATTGTACGCCGGGTCCACCGCAATCCCGGTCAGCACCGGCACCACCGTGTCCACCACCGCCGCCGCATCCGACACCCGGGCCGCACCATCCGTGTACCGCGCCGTGAGCCTGTCCCCCTGCGCCGCCGTCAACTCCCCAGGCTTCGGATCCGCCGACACCAGCCGGAACAGCCCGCGGAACACCCCCTGTCGAACCGTCTCGTCAAGCCGCACCGTCATCGGCGAACCCCCCGCCGCCGCCACGGCCAGTTCCACCTGCCCCGAGCCCGCCCGGGGCGCGTCGGTCACTTCCACCGTCACCGCCCCCGGCAGCGTGTACGCCGGCCGATCGAAGGAGACCGCCGAGGCCGACCCCAGCGACGGCACCAGGAAATCCAAGACCCGTTGCAGCAGGTCCCTGCGCGCGCCCGAACCCGCCGCCGCCCCCGGAACCGCCTCGAGCGGGAACGCACAAAAAACCAGCCGGTAGGGACTGTCCTGACCCGTGCGCGGATACCGAAGCGCAACGGCCTTCCCTGTCTCCTCCTCCCGGAATGCCGCGGCCGCTTCCGCTCCGATGCCGAGATGATCGACACCGTCCGACCACTCGATCCCCACCAGGCTCGCGTCCGGAAACGCGCCGTAATCCAGGTCCAGACTCGATCCCGCCCCCACCGGATCGCCCGCCTCACCCAGCACGCGCAGCGCTCCCGCGTCCTCCTCGAACGCAGTCACGTGCAGCACGTTGGTCCTGAAGACAATGTCCGCCGGCAATCCCAGGCGGCTCATGAGATCGAACGACGCCGCAAACAGCGCTCCCCCCTGTTCGACATAGGCAGTGAGCGCGTCGGTCAAACCCGAAGGCACCTCGCCCAGCTCCTCCGGCCGCCACAGCACAACCTGGAACGGAACCAGGTCGTCCACGGCCGGCGCCCTGCCATCGTGTTCCTCGACGTCCCAGATCTCATACGATACCCCGAGCGCGTTCAACGGCTCGGTCCATTCCTCAATGCCCGGAAACTCGCCAAAGAACGAGCCATAGAGGTAATTCCACGTCGTCTCAGGCGAGTACAAGAGCAGGACCGGCGCCGCTTGCGTGCCGACGAACGCATAGTACCGGCCCTGGTTGTTGTTCACCCCCGTGTGGCCGGCCCGATCGGTCGATTCAACGTAGAACTGGTACGTCACCCCGGCGGCCAACGCCGGCAGCGTCAGAGCATGACTGGTGGTGTGATAACCATCGCTCACCTCCTGCGTCAGCGACCCGGGCAAGCCGAACACCACCCGGCTCGTCGACGGCTCGTCCGTTTCCCAACGCACCGTGGTCCGGCCAAACCGGCTCAGCGCCAACACCCCCGTGATCACCGGCGCCTCGAGATCCACCACGGCTTCCCCCCGACGCTCCCCCGCGGGCGCCATATCCGCATACGCCACAACCAGCGCGTCGTCGTGCGCCACCTGCAGCCGGCCATCACCCGCCTGAGCCGCTCCCTGCACAACCTCGATGCGGTTCGTGTACGTCCCGGCAATCCCCGTCGGCCAGAGGATGAGCATCTCCCCCGCCGGCTCGCTCGTGCTCGATACCCGCACCGCCGCCTGCCCCTGCCCCGCAAGATCGCCGTCAATCAGCCGCACCCGCGCCACCGCCGGAGCCGCGTACACCGTCCGATCGAAAAACACAACGCCCTCCCCCGGCCCCGGCAGATCGCCCGACACCACCAGCGCGAAATCCTGCACCGGCGCCCGATCCGTCCGCCGGAGAATGTCCTCGGCCACATTCACCGCCCGCACCCGGATCACGTAGTCCCCGGCCGCCGGCTCGGCAAGATGCACCGCCTCGACGTTGTTCACCCGATCCCCGTTCGCCGTGTCCGGCACGCTCTCGCCTTCGAGAAACGCGTTGCCCCGATAGAGCCGGCCGTCCGGCGCCACCACCTCCAGGTCCAGGTCGTTCACCAGCGCCGGCACCGCCGCCGGCAACCCCGGCACATCCGTGTACACCAGCGTCACCTTCAAGGCCTCGTTCGGACTCGCCACCACCCGCTTCTCGAATACCTGCCCCGCCACCAGACCCGACCCCTGCTCCGTAAAGTCAAAGCGCACCTCGCCCCCCACCAGCGCCTCGAGGTCCACCCGCCCCCATCCCTCGTCCATGTTCGGCACCGGGTCCGTCCCCCCTACCGTCTCGAACTCGCCCTCGTCATCCGGCCGCAACCCAATCCCCATGTCCGTCGCCGAGTTGATCAACGCCGCCTTGATCAGCGCCGGCGATGGCGTCCGCCCCCCCCGCGTCTCACGGTAATACTGCACAAACACCGCCGCCGCCCCCGCCGCGTGCGGCCCCGCCTGGCTCGTCCCCCCCTGATACAAGTAGTACCCGCTGATCGATGCCCACGCATTCTCGTCGCTCGCATACTGAGACTTGAGCGACGCGATCCAGGTGCCGGGCGCCATCACGTCCGGCTTGATCCGGCCGTCCTCGCACGGGCCCCGGCTCGAAAAGTCCGCAGGCACCTCCGGACCATCCCCGTAAATCGGAAACTCGTAGCGGCTGTTCTCGCACGCCCCGGTCGTCAGCACGTTCTTCGCCGCCGCCGGCGTCCCCACCGTCTGCCTTCCCGGACCCGAGTTCCCCACCGAAAACTCCAGAAAATAAGGCTGCGCCCCCGGCGTCACCGCGTCCGCATCCCGCACCAGCGCGTCGAACTCGGCCGCACTCGTGTCGTACTGGCCCTGCGTCGGATCCCCCCACGAGTTCGACCCGATCACCGCCCCGCTGCGCACCGCATCATGCGTCAGCACCTCGAAGCTCGGCGGCGGATAGTACTCCCCCACGCCGTCAAAGATCCGCTGCACCACCAGATGCGACCCGGGCGCGACCCCCAGCCCGTATAAGTACCCGCTCTCGTCAAACTCGCCCGTCGCCGCGTTCCCCGCCACGATCCCGGCACAGTGCGTCCCGTGACTGTGCTCGTCCGAGGCGTCCTCGAGCAGTCCGTACCGGAAAAACGCATCCACCCGCCCCGCCAGATCCGGATGCATCGAGCCCGCTTCCCCCGTGTCCAAACCGCTGTCCGCCACCGCCACGATCACCCCCGCCCCGTCGTACCCCAACTCGTGCGCCGTCGTCCGGCCATCCGGCATCCCCGTGTCCCCCGCAACAATCTTGGTCGCCACCTCGTCGAACAGCTGCATCCGCGGCGCCGGCTCGATCCACAGCACCAAGGGCGAACGGATCAGCCGGCTCAACTCCGCCAAGCCCGCCCGCCCCCCCAGCACACAACCCCACGGCGAGTTCCAACGATAATCCACCCCCCGCAGCCTCTTCGCGACTTGGCCGACCTGCACCCCGTCCGCCCGCGGCGACAGCACCACCCGCACCGCCCACGGCCCGCCATCCAATCCGACCGCCAACGCCTCCCCAAGCCGCGGATGCACCTTGTAGCCGGGTTCGTACGGCCCCACCCACCGCACAAATGGAAGCACCGTCGCCTCGAACAGATCCGCTGACTCGAACGCCGCCACAAAGGCGTCGTCAGGAATGTACCGCAGCAAATGCACCCCCCTCGCCGCCAAGGCCTCCCGCCATCCCGGCTCGCACGAGCCGGTGAATTGCACCAGAAACAAGCCTGACACCGCTCCAGGAGCCGTCGAACCGTGCGGCGCCACCGCGCTCCGGGTCTCCGCCGGCTCCAAAACCCCCGCCCGCAACCGGATCGGCTTGGCCTGCTCGCCGTGCGCCCCCCACCCGCCCCCCCACGCCAGCCAGCCGCCCATCGCCAGCCCAACCCAGGTGCTTCGACAGTTCACGCCCCTAATCTACCGGGCCGGCCCTCAGACGCAACTCCGCCTTCGGTCAACTCTTGGGATGCGACCCTTCACCGGCCTGGGTCGGTTGGCGGCTCGTCGTGGAGTCGACGACGAATAACCCGATGCTGCCCTGGACCAGCGGCAGCAGTTTCTCCATGAACCCGGCGTTGCCGAGGCGTTCCGGCGACACCAGCAGCAGATCGCACCGGTTGCCGCGCAGCGCCTCCTCCACAGCCGGCCACTCCGCGAGATTGTCGCTGTGGATCGTCGCCGCCCGAATCCCCAGACGCTCCGCCGCAAGGATCTGGTTTCGCATCAGCGACAACAGCGGACTGATGAGCAGCGTCGGTCCGGCGCCGGCGTCCCGCAAGATCCGCGTCGCGAGGAAATACACAACGCTCTTGCCCCAGCCGGTCCGCTGAACGACCAGCAAACGTCGGCCGCGGTTCGCGACGTCATCCACCGCCTCCCATTGCCCGTCCCGGAACTCGGCGGCCTCCCCCAGCATCCGCCGAAGCAGCGTCAGGCCGTCGCCTCGCGTCACCTTCGGTCTCGCGATCATTCTCCTCGTTGATCCCACGGTCCGCTCACAGGCGTCGCCCCCAGGCCCCTCTCAGACTCCCGTGAGCCCGCCCCTATCGCTCGTCCCTGCTCGGCACCGGGTCCGTACCCCCCACCGTTTCGAACTCACCCTCCTCATCCGGCCGTAACCCGATCCCCATGTCCGCCACCGACATGATCACCCCCGGATCTGGCATAGCAGGTACCGCAGCGCCCGCTTCATCGCCGCCAGCGTCAACTGGGTCGGCGGATACCTCAGCCGCGGATCGAAACCCAGCGCCCGACGCATCACCGGCCGCCGATGGCTGAAACTCTCAAACCCCGACCGGCCATGGTACGCCCCCATGCCGCTCTCGCCCTGCCCGCCAAACGGCAGCCCCGCCCCTATCATGTGAACCACCGTGTCATTCACACAAACACCCCCCGACTGCGTCGCCGCCAGCACCCGCTCCTGTAATCCCCGATCGCGCGTGAAAAGATACAACGCCAGCGGGATCGGCCGCCCCCGTAGCATCGCCACCGCCTCATCCATCCCCTCACACACCATCACCGGCAGGATCGGCCCGAAGATCTCCTCCCGCATCACCTTCGAGCCGGGCGGCACGTCCGCCAAAATCGTCGGCTCGAGGTAGAGATCCGCCGCATCCCGCCCACCCCCGTGCACAATCCGCCCCTCGGCCAAATACCCGGTGAGCCGATCGAAATGAGCCCGGTTGATGATCCGGCCGTAATCCGGGCTCCGCTGCGGATCCTCCCCGTAGAACGCGCGAATCGCTCCCCGCAGCGCCTCGATCAACGCCCCCGCCACCCGGCGATCCACCAGGATGTGATCCGGCGCCACACACGTCTGGCCCGCGTTCAGGAACTTGCCCCATGCAATCCGCCGGGCGCTCGTCCCAAGGGGCGCGTCGGCTGCCACCAGACACGGACTCTTGCCGCCCAATTCGAGGATCACCGGCGTAAGATGCCTCGCCGCAGCCCCCATCACCGCCCGCCCCACCCCGCTGCTCCCGGTGAAAAACACCACATCGAATTGCTCAACCAACAGCGCTTCCGCCGTCTCGCGCCCGCCTGACACCACCGTCACCACCTCCGCCGGGAACGTCTCCTTGACCATCTGCTCGAGCGCTCCCGCCGTCCGCGGCGCGTGTTCCGAGGGCTTGAGCACCGCGCAGTTGCCAGCCGCCAGCGCCCCCACCAGCGGCGAGAGCATCAGCTGGCACGGGTAGTTCCACGGACCCAAGATCAGCGCCACGCCATGGGGCTCCGATCGCACTTCCCCCCGGGCCGGCCACGCAAACCACGGCGTCCCACGACGCTCCGGCCGCATCCAGCGCCCCAGATGCCGCCGCGCATGCCCGATCTCGCCCATCACCAACCCCACTTCCGTGGCGTAGGCGTCCACCGGCGATTTCCGAAGGTCGGCGTGCAACGCCCCCAACAAGGCCGCCTCGTGCGCCTCAAGACCCTCTCGCAACCGGGCAAGCTGCGCCCGGCGAAACTCGAGCGACCGCGTCGCGCCCGTCAGAAAGAAACTCCGCTGGCGCCCGATAACCTCGGCGAATCCAAGGCTCACAGCAAACTCGCGGACCCAATCTCAGGCCGCAGGCGGCGTCGCGCCCGGTGACGGCGGAGTCGTCGGCTCGATCCCCCGCGCCAGGAACGGACGGAACAGATCAATCGGGATCGGCAGGAACGTCGTCGTGTTGTGCTCGCTCGAGATCTCCCGCATGGTCTGCAGGAACCGCAATTGAAGCGCGATGGGCTGGGCGCTGATCATCGCCGCCGCCTGGACCAGTTTCTCCGCCGCCTGATACTCGCCCTCCGCGTTGATGATCTTCGCGCGCCGCTCCCGCTCGGTCTCCGCCTGCTTCGCCATGGCCCGCTTCATGCCCTCCGGCAACGCCACGTCCCGCACCTCGACCGCCGTCACCTTGATCCCCCACGGGTCCGTGTGCCGGTCAATGATCTCCTGCAGCGTCTGGTTGATCTTCTCCCGATGCGACAGCAGATCGTCCAGGTCCGCCTGCCCCAGCACGCTCCGCAGCGTCGTCTGCGCCACCAGTGACGTCGCCTTCAGGAAGTTCTCGACCTTCACCACCGCCGCCTCCGGATTCACCACCCGAAAGTAAATCACCGCGTCCACCGTCGCCGGCACGTTGTCCCGCGTCATCACCTCCTGCCGCGGCACGTCAATCGTGATCACCCGCAAATCCATCTTCACCATCCGATCCACGATCGGGATCAGAAAGATCAACCCCGGCCCCTTGGCCCCCAGGAGCTTCCCCAGTCGAAACACCACGCCCCGCTCATACTCCCGCAGCACCCGCACCATGCTCGGGAGGACAAACGAGGCAAATACCACCAGCGCCACTAACCACGCCACCAGGTTCATCAGCCCGCCCACCTGCACATTCACGCCGTCCATAGGTTGGTTCCTTTCCCGATTCCGAGGTTCAACCGCCTTTGCCGCCCGCAGGCTTCACCCGCAAGGTGAGACCGCGAACCGCCACAATCTCGACCGCCTCGCCCGCAGCGACCGGCGTCTCGCTCACCGCATTCCAGTACTCGCCGTCCACCATCACCTTGCCCGACCTCGTGTCAATCGCCACCAGCGCCGTCGTCACCCGCCCCAGCCACGTCTCCGTGCCCACCTTCACCGGCCACCACTGCGCCCGCAGCCCGGCACCCACCACACACACGAAAAACCCCGCCGTCAGCACCGTCGCCGGCACCACAAACGCCAGCGAAAGCCGAAAGGCCGCCCCCGCCCGGTCAAAGAGCAGAAACGACCCCAGCCCAAACGCCACCACGCCGCCCACGGTCAACACGCCGTGGCTGGGCGCAAAGATGTCGATCAGGAACAACGCCACCGCCAGCCCGATCAACGCCAGACCCGCAACGTTCACCGGCAATACCGACGCCATGTACAACGCCAGCACCAAGGCAATGCCCCCCACCACCCCGGGAAATATCGACCCCGGATTGCTCAGCTCCCCCAGAATCCCGTAAATCGCCACCAGCATCAGCACAAATAATACCTCCGGCCGCCACAACGACTGAAAAACCCGCTCCCGCGCCACCATCGGAATCGCCGTCACCACCGCCCCCGCCGTCCGCAACGGCCGCCCCCGCACTTCCCGCCCCTCGAGCTTCTGCAGCAGCTCCGGCAGATCCGCCGCCAGCAGGTCCACTACCCCAAGCTCCAAGGCCTTCTCCGCCGTAATGCTCGTGCTGTCCCGAACCGCCGATCGCGCCCACTCGATGTTCCGCGACCGCTTCGCCGCAATCGTCTCGATGTAGCTGATCGTGTAGTTCTCGATCTTCTGCTTCATCACGTCATCCGGCGACCCCGATTCCCCCAGCCCACCCACCGCCACCGGATGCGCCGCCCCAATCGTCGTGTTCGGCGCCATCGCCGCCACGTCCGCCGCCAGCGTGATGAAACACCCCGCGCTCGTCGCCCCCGCCGACGCCGGCGCCACATACACCACCACCGGCACCGGCGCCTCGTACAGCGCCTGCACAATCTCCTTGGTCGACTCCAGCAACCCCCCCGGCGTGTCCAACTGCAATACCAGACATTCCATCGACTCCCGCGCCGCCACCGCCACCGCCCGCGCCGTGTACCCGGCCGTCGCCGGCCCAATCGCCCCCTCGACCCGCATCAACCCCACCGTCGTCGCCCCTTGGGACGATGCCGCCCAGCCCGCCAAGGCCGCGACCGCCCATGACATGATACCGGGTTTCATGCGGCCAACATAGCCGACCCCCTCCCGCTCCGCAACGTTCGTTAATACAAGGTGCCAGGCTCCAGAAACCGCATCAGCCCCGGCTCACCCCGGCGGCCGCGCTCTCCTCCGTCCTCCGTCCTCGGGCGTCGGCCCCCACCAACACCACAAACTCCCCTTTCCACGCGCGCTCCCGGTGCGCCGACCGCAGCGCCGCCGCCGTCCCCCGCACCACTTCCTCGAACCGCTTCGTCAACTCCCGCGCCAACACCACCTCCCGCTCCGGATATACCCCCTCGAGCTCCTCCAACAGCCGATCGATCCGATGCGGCGATTCGTACAACACCAGCGTCCCCGGCACGAACCGCACCGCCTCGAGCACGCGACGCCGCGCGCCGCTCTTGTGCGGCAAGAAACCGACGAAATGGAACTCCGCCGATGACAGCCCGCTGATCGATAACGCCGCCACCAGCGCGCACGGCCCCGGCACCGACTCGACCCGATGCCCGCCCGCCCGCGCCGCTTGCACCACGCGCTCGCCCGGGTCGCTGATCCCAGGGCTCCCGGCGTCCGTGACCAGCGCCACCGTCTCGCCTCGCGCCAACCGCAGCAGTATCTCCTCGCTCCGCCGGGCCTCGTTGAACCGATGATAGCTGATCAGCGGCTTGACGATCTCGTAATGCCTCAACAACTGCCCCGACCGCCGAGTGTCCTCGGCGGCAACCACGTCGCACTCGCGCAACACCCGCAGCGCGCGCAGCGTCATGTCCTCGAGGTTCCCAATCGGCGTGGCCACCAGATACAAAGTCCCAGGCTCCAACGGCGGCGGCGTTGCGTTCATGCCCCCAGTAAGCCACGCCCGCGCCGGTTTGTGGAGCCCCGCCTTTTTGCTTGACTTTTGACCGCCAAATGTCTCCTCTTGGCCCCAGAACTTAGCCCAGTCTCCACCGAAACGGCTGGTATTCCGCGCGCGGGTGCGCGGAAGCCGTGGGAACAAAGGGTGATCAGGCTGAGTCGAGCGAATGGAACTGATATGAACATCAAAGTTGGCGTGCTGGCCGCAGCGACAGCTGCGTTGCTCATCGCCCCCGCCCAGGCCGATTGGGATCCCGCTGACGGCTGGAAATGGGTGCAATACCCTGATCTTCGCATTGACCCCCAAGTGGGTCCACTGGGCATCGACATTGCCGTCGGTAATTCATCGGGATTCCAGCGCGTAGTGGCAGACGACTTTCTGTGCACTTCCACCGGCCCCATCCAGGATATCCACCTTTGGATGTCCTTTGTGAATGACTATATACCTCCCGGATTCACCCCGGCAGACCTCGTCTTCAACTTGGGGATCTGGAGTGATATACCTGCGGGCTCTGGCCAAGTGCCTTGGAGCATGCCCGGCGGTCCCGACCCCCTTTGGCAAGCGTCGATGCAGCCGACTGGCACTCGGGTAGTCGAGGTCCTTCCTGGCGAGCCTTGGTGGGATCCCGGAACCACATACCCCTCTGGATTTGACACTCAAGTGTGGCAGTTCAATTTTGACCCCGTTGACAACCCCTACATCCAGAAGGGCACACCGACAGACCCAATTGTCTACTGGCTATCCGTCGCCGTGGTCGGGTACATCGATCCCTCCGGACAGATCGTGTACGACGATCACATCGGATGGAAGACCTCGGCAGACCAGTGGAATGACGACGCGGTCTACTGGGATGATGTGCGCGGGTGGGTCGAGTTGCGCTATCAACCGCCGCACCCACTGGCTGGCGAGAGCCTCGACATGGCCTTCGTCATCACCACGCCGGAACCGGCCACCTACGGACTCATCGCCGGCCTCGGCTTGATCGGGTTCGCCGTGCTCCGTCGGCGCGTTTCCTGACCGGTCCTGTCCAACAGTCCATAGACAAGTTCCTACGCTCGACTTGACGAGGCGCGGAAGTCCCCTTCCGCGCCTCGTTCGTTTTCCAACTCCCGTCGCGCAGCTCAAAAAGACGCCCGCCGAGACCCCTCGAGCTTTTCCCAGACTGCGCTGGGAACATGGGCTTCGCCTGCGGCGAGCAGCACCGCCGGATCGCGCGGGCAACCTCGACAACATGTTGGTAGATGTTTTCTGACAAGGGGCTAGGCCGGTGACCGAATGAGTGCACCTTCTTGAGCCAGCGCAGTCTGGGGAAGGGCACTTGAGCGGATGCTCCGCTCTGAATCCTGGGGGTCTTGGCAGGCAACGGCCTGCGGAAGCCGGGTCAGCCCCTGGCCGGCGGCGGGCTCCAGACGCCGGCGATGCGGGTGCCGCAGTCCGGGCAGGCGCCGGTGCGGAGTCGGTTGCGGGTGATGGCGAACACGTCGCGTTCGATGAGGGCGGCGTGGCACTTGGGGCAGAAGGTGGTTTCGGCGTCGGGGAGGCCGCGGACGTTGCCGATATAGACGTGGTGGAGGCCTTCGCCGCGGGCCAATTCCCGGGCTCGCAGGAGGGTATCGAGGGGTGTGGGGGGCAGGTGGGTGAGTTTATGCTGGGGCTGGAATCGGGAGACATGGAGGGGACAATCGGGTCCGAGATGGGCGGCGACCCAGGCGGCGAGCCGCCGGAACACGTCGGGGGCATCGGTGTAGGTTGGCACGACGAGGTGGATGACCTCGATCCAGACGCCCAGTTCGCGAAGCACGCGGAGGGTACGGAGGACCGGCTCGAGCCGGCCCGAGTTCAGCTTTTGATAAATGCCCTCATCGAAGCCCTTGAGGTCGACGTGGGCGGCGTCCACGAAAGGGGCCAATTCGCGGAGTGGCCGTTCCTCGATCGAGCCGCAGGTGACGAGCACGTTGCGGAGGCCTCGGGCGCGGACCTGGCGGCAGGATTCGAGGGTGTACTCGTAGAAGGCGGTGGGTTCCGAGTACGTGTAGGAGACGGTGGCGCAGGCGAGCGCCTCGGCCACCGCCGCGAGGTCCTCGGGGAACAGGCTCAGCGACTGCAGTTGGGCGCGGGTGAGTGACGCCGGCAAGGGGGGGCGCAGCCGGAACTCGGGTCCGCGAGGGTCCTTGGTTTCCTCGGGTTTACGTTGGGAGATTTCCCAGTTCTGGCAATTCAGGCAGCGGAAGACGCAGCCGGCGGTGGCGACGGAGAACGATCTGCTGCCGGGGAGGTAATGGAACAGCGGTTTTTTCTCGATGGGATCGACATGAAACGTGCAGGGGTTTCCGTAGGCGAGAGTGTAGAGGGTGCCGTTGCGGTTGATCCGGTTACGGCAATGGCTGCGGTCTCCGGGTTTGAGGAGGCAGTTATTAGGGCAGAGCTTGCACTGGACGTTCGGGCCGAGCTTGAGGTAGTGGAGGGCCTCGCGCGCCCAACCGCGCTGTTGCCAGAGGGCCCAGAGGGCATCGTCCGGGGCGTCGCCCGGGAAGATGTCGGCGGAGGCGGCGCGCTGGCGCCAGCGTGCGAGCCAGGGGAACCAGGAGTCGGCTGCGAAGAGCGCGAGCGTGGCGTCGGCACCCCAGAGGAGAGCCTGTCGTCGCGGGATTGGCCGCGTGGTGCTTCCGGGTTGGGGTACGCGTGTCATGGTGTGGGTCGGCTGCGGATCCAGCCCCAGCGCCGCATGGCAAGGTAGATCGCCGGGATCGAGTGCACAAGGGTCAGGAGGATGAGGGGGGCATGAAGGAGCTTATGGCATTCGAGGGCGGTAGTTTCATCCAGCCAGCGGCCCAGTCCGAAGCGTCCGCTGATGCAGTAGCCGGTCAGCAGAAATGCCAGGATGGTGGGGATGAGGACCCATCCGGTCCACCGGACGAGGCGCAGGCACGTGGCGTCGAATCGTGGCATAGTGAGACCTCCGGATCATCCGCTCCGGCGGAAGGCGACCCAGCCGGCGGCGAGCAGGTTCAGTCCCGCGGCGAGCCCGCAGACGGCGGGGACACCGGCGAGGGGGATGAGCAATGCGCCGGCCAGGAGGGAACCGGCGCAGGCGCCGATGAGGTCGGCGGCATACAAGCGGCCGGCGGTGGCGTGGACGGTCCCTGGGTGGTCTGCCGCGGCGAGCGGGAATTCGAGTCCCACGAGGATTGCGGTGGCCAGGATCCAGCCTCCGAGGACGATAGACGTGCTCCAGGACCCTGGTGTGGCGGACTCCCAGCGGCGCAGATGATCGAGGAGCCAGGGGGTTGTGGCGGAGAGGGCGGCGATGCCGAGGGCAGCTGCTGCCAGGGTGCGGCGGGGGTGCCGGGGTGTTTGGGCAGGGGCCAGCCCTGCACCGACTGCGAGCCCGGCCATGAACACCGCCACCACGGCTGCGGCGTGTCGGTAGAGCGCGCCGTGCAGGATTTGAACGGCGAGGAGCCAGACGACCATCAGGGTGGATCCTGCGACACCGGAGGCGAGCACGGCGGCTTCCGCCGGGGAGCGCCGCGCGAGGAACACGAGCAACAGGAGGCCGCACACCGCGAGCGTAGTGTTGGGTCGGATTTCGTACTGGGCCAGCCACTGTCTGAGGGTGAGGAAGTAGAGTCGCGGATGGAAATCCGTGTTGGGCCGAGCCGGCTGGCCGGCGGCGTCCTGGACGGCCGCGCGGCGGTCTGCGGTCAGGGTTGCTTCGAGGTAGCTGCGTCGGAGGTATTGGACGTTGATGCCTGCAGAGTCGAGGCTGGTGGCGAGATCCGGGTTGAGCGGTCCGTCTGAGGCGAGGAACCAGACGCGATCGAGGGGTTGGAGCAGGACGTGGGCGAACACGTGGGCGGCGGTTGTGCGGGCGACCGCCAGCATCCGGATCGTGTCGGGTCCGAGGTAACCGGCGTAATCGCCGAGCGCGAAGGCCAGGACGCCACCGGGTGCGAGTGCCTGGCGGGCTTCCTCGAAGAACTCGGCGGTGTAATAGCGATTGAACTGGGCGGTGGTGGGGGGTGGGATCTGGAGGATGACGACGTCGTAGGCGTGGCGGGCATGCCGCAGGAGGCGGCGCGCATCGCCGGTGGCCCACCGCACGCGCGGGGAGTCTTGGGGAGTCCCGAGAAACCGGTGGCCGGCATCGAGGAGGAGGGGATCGAGCTCGACGCACGTGAGGCGGGCCTGGGGGTACTTGAGGAGCTCGGCGACGGCGCCGGTGAACGTGCCGGACACGAGGAGCACCTCGCGCGCATTGGGGCGTTGGCTCATGGCCACGTGGGCTGCGGCCTCGGCCTGTTCGAGGCTTTGGTTCGAGGCGATCGGCTGGCGATTGGCGCGCACGACGATCTGGCCTGCGTTTTCGGTGACCACGATCCGGCCGTAGACGGACTGGGCGCTGAACCGGACCTGTTCGGGCGAGAACTCGAATCGGGCGAGCCGCTGTTCGAATTGTCCGAGGACGCCGAGGGTCAGCGCGACCGCTCCGAGCACCGCGGCTCCGGCGAGGCGCAGTCGGGTTCGGGGTCCATGCCAGAGCGCGGCGGCGGCCAGGAGGTTCAGGGTGGCCGGCACGGCGAGCAGGACGAAGTGGTCCGGGGCTCGAGCGAGGACGACGGCGAACAGGGCGCCGCCGATCACGCTGCCGATGCTGTCGGCCCCATAGACGCGCCGGATTGCACCCGGGGCCTGCTGGGTGGAGGCGGCGATCGCACAGGCGAGTGTGAGCAGGAGACCTCCGCTGACGGCGTAGGGCGCGAGCAGTGTCAGGCTCACGCCGGTGACGTCCCAGAGGCCCAGCGTTGTGCCGCGGGTGAACCAGGAGGTTGCGACCCAGCGGAGGGCAACGACCTGCAGAGCGGGGGTGAAAGCCAGGAGCACCAGGAGCAAGGAAAGTGTCCGGGGGGAAGTCCAACCTATTGGGAGGACCCGGCCCAGGGCGGCTCCTGCGGCGCCGAGGAGGAGCCAGGAGCCGAGCATGACGCCGAGGACGGCTTCATTGCCGTGGGTGAGGCCCAGCATCTCGCGGAGCAGGACCATCTGGGTGACGACGCTCGAGATCCCGAGCGCCACCACAGCGTTCCGCACGGCACCTGTCAGGGACCAGGACAGGTGGCTTCGGCGGGGGCGCGCCATCCGGGGGCCTCAAGGTTGCGGTGCCGGCTGTTTGAAGGCCTCGACCTGGTAGGTTTGCACCCGGGTGCCTTCCCGGCGCCAATCCTCCGGATCGCGCTGCGCCTTTTGCGAGAGGGACCGGAGGAACTGTTCCTTATCGGGGACTTGTTCCCAGACCTGGGGCAGGTAGGTGGCGGTGGAACTGCCGATCTGGAGGATGACGCCGTCGCGGTGGGGCTGCAGTTTGGCGAGCAAGTCCTCGGGGGAGGTGAACGCGAGCGGGCGCGGTTCGGTGAGCACGCTGATCTCGATCTCGATGCGGTCGACTTCGGAAGGTCCGACCGGGGGGAATCGGGGGTCGCGGAGGGCGGCATTGCGGGCGTTATCGCGGACAGCCTCGCAGAGGGGGCCGCGGGGCTGGAGGTTGCCGATGCAGCCGCGGAGGCTGCCATCGAGGGTGAGAGTGACGAAGCACCCACGCGGGGCGCTCAAGGCGCCGGGGTACTCCCGCGGGTCGATCTCGGGAAGGGGGCGGTCCGCGGTGACGGCGGCGAGGGTTTGTCGGGCCAGGCGCAGGAGGCGCTGGCGGTCCTCGGGCGTGCAGGCGTCGTGGGAGGGCGGTGTGGCTCCCGCGTCGGAGAAGGCGAGCGCGGCGTAGCCGACGACGCGGCTTTTGTCCCCGCCGGTGTCCCCGCTATTTCGATAGTCGAGCAGGGCAGGCTTCCAGTGCCGGCTTCGAGCCAGGTGCATCAACGTGAGGATGGGGCCGCGTCCGCAAGCCTCCTGAGCGGCCATTTGCTCCGTGTCGAGCCGGAGGATGGCATCGGTGCACTGCGCGTCGAGGGTTCGGGCGGCTTGGTCGGGGTGAAAATGGCTCAAGTCGGAGCTGACGACAATGAGGGTTTGGGGGTCGAGGTGTTTGCCCAGACCCTGGGCGACTGCGGCCGGGTCGACGTCGCCCATCACGATCGTGAGAAGGCGGAACTTGCCGAGGGCCCGTTGGAGGAAGGGGACTTGGACTTCGTCCGAATGTTCCCAGGTATCGGGGGACTCGGTACCGTCTGGCGGGATCGGGCGCGAGGATTGGCGTGCCCAAGTGGGTCGCTGGACCCGGCAGGGGCCTTCCCGGATGAACGGCGGCGACTGCACGAGTTTCTCGGCGAGATCGCGCGCGACGGGCACGTCGCCGAGCGGGGTGCGGAAGACGTCGGCGGAGGAGACGCACGCGCCGCGGAAGCCGGCGTAATGACTTGGGGCCAGGACGATGACGGTGTGGACGGGGGCGTGCTTGAGGAGGGCGTAAGCATGGGCTGCGGTTGGGCCCGAGTAGGTGTAGCCTGCGTGGGGGCAGATCACGGCTCGCAAGCCCTGGACAGGCGTCGGTTGGACACTGGCGAGCAGGCGGTCGATGACCCGGCCCAGCTCCGCGGGGTCCCTGGGGTAGAAGAGGCCGGCGACGGCGGGTTCGCGCACCCGGGTCGATGGGGAGCTGTCCGGCGGTGTGGGATTGCCGTCATCTGGCGCGGCTGGTTCGAGTGGTTTGGCTTGGGACATGGCGATCGAGAGGATTGCGGCGGCGAGCGTGCAGGTTCGTGCGGAGCAGCGGGACTTCGGGATCATGGGCTTCATTGGCAGTCCTTCCAGACCTGTCCAAGGCGTTGCCGCTGGGGGTTGGCACTGGCGGCGTACGACTCGAGGAGGGTGTTGAGGCCCTTGGCGAGTTTGCTGACGGTGTCGATGTAGAGTTCGTCGGCGGCCTGTTGGGAGGCCGGATTGGGGAGCCGGGGGAGGGTGCCCAGCTCGAGCCGACGGAATCGGGCGTGGGCGACGGCGAGGCAATCGAGTGCGAGCCGGGCGTGGGCCGCCTCGTAGGAATCGACGAGGCCCTGTTCGGTCAGGCGGCGATGGAACTTCTGCAAGGTTCTTGCCTGGCGGAGGAGGGAGTCGACGGTGGTGGGCGATGCTTGTTGGTTGGTGGAAGCGTGGGGCTGCCATTGTTGCCAGGCGGAGTCGTGAGGGGGAAGGTGGGGTGTATTGGGGCCGATTGGGGGCGGGTTGAAGCCATTGTGGCTTGCGTTGCCGAGGGCGATCTCGATGGCCGCGCGGGGGGGCAGGGCGTCGAAGGGGAGGACCACGGCTTGAGCGTCGAAGTCGGTCCAGGGCCTGCTGTTGACGGCGACGGAAGTGATGGGGCCGGTGCCGGTGGTGGCAAGGTAGAGTTGTTTGGCGCCGAACCGGACAGGGAAGCGTTGTTCGAGTCGGGTGACCCCTTGGGGGATGTGGGGTCGGAGGATGAGACTGTCTGCGCGGTAGAGGTACTCGAAGAGGCCCCGGACGAACGCCGCCGGGGGACCGAATGCGTCGTAGGTGAGATTGACCGGCTGCCCGGGCTGATAGACGTCGCTGCCGAACCTGACGAGGGGATTATCGAGTCGGAACCGACGGGCGAACCCGAGCAGGGTACGCATCGAGCGGCGGGCGTCCTCGTGGTGACCGAGCCGGTAATAGCCGAGGATCATGCGGGCTTCGCAGGTGGACCAATGGCCGCCGTTGATCCAAGTGCCGAACGCCCAGAGGCCCTCGGGTTTCTCGTACATGTCGTCGTAGGAGGGGTAGTTGGGGAGGATGAAGTGATGGGGCCGGAGTTCGGGGATCGAGGCGATTCGGGCGAAGATGCGGCGGGCCTGGGGATCCTCGACGACGCGGAAGGCGATGGCGTCGTGGTTGGGTGAGGCTTCGAAGTAGCCATGCCGTGGGGCGCCGAAGACGCCGTGGCGGGTGCCATCGGGATCGAGCGAGCGGATGAGGTAACCTTCGTCGGTCACGAGGTGGTCAAGGCCTTGGCGGGCGTTGTCGCGTCGCCGGGCGAAGAGCCGGGCGGCCTCGGGTCGGCCGGCGAGGATTTCGAGTTCGATGAGGCGGTCGAGGGCGGCGATGGTGGTGACGGAGAGGCCGGCGAGGTAGGCCTTGCCGTAGGTGCCGTCGGGTTTCTTCCAGCCGGCGTAGCTGGGAGCCAGCAAGTTGGCGGCCGGGCCGGCGAGGAAGAGGTGGTTGGTGGGGTCGTGTCGGGTTTCGATGAAGTGTGCGCAGCGTTCGAGTTGGGGGAGGCGGGCTTGGATGGCCTGGGGGTCGCGGCCGATGAGGAGGAGTTCGGCTTCGAGCAGGAGGCCGGCGGCGGTGAATTCGAGGCCCCAATCGTGGATATCGGTCCGTCCGTCGCCCTGGCGATAGACGACCCAGCCGGGGCGTGCGGCGTCGCAGAGGCAACCGTCGGGGGCGACCCAGTTGAATGGCGGCGGGGCGCCGACGCGTTGGCCATCGCCCATTTGGTCGAACCAGAGGGCCTGGGAATTCTCGAGGAAGGTGACGAAGGGTTCCTGGAGGAACGGAAGGGCGGCGTAGGTGGTTCCGTAGCTGTTTTGGATCCACCAGGCGTCCCAGGTGGGGCCCTCGACCAGTCCGTTCCAGGCGGGAATGTAGAGCATCGCCAGATGCTGCAGGTCCGGGTTCGGGGCGAACATGCCGCGGGCCGTGTCGAGCAATTGGAGATAATCCACATCGCCGGAGCCGGCATAGAAAGCGCCTTGGAACTCCGGTTCACGGGCGGCTGCGGCCTCGGGAGCCGCAGGCTGCAGAAGGGCGAATCCCAGGCTCGCGATCAGGAGCGGGGAACGAAGGAGAAAGGACGACAGCAACGGGTGTTTCACGGTGTTTTGAGGTCGTAGCACCAGAGCATGGCGTGGTCGCGGAGGTAGAGACGGCCATGGGCGACCACGGGGTAAGCCCAGGCTTTCTCCATGGGACTCTTGCGTTTGGGGGCATCGGGCGGGGTGAAGCGGCCATGCTCGCGGTAGCCTTCCGGGGTTGCCTCGGCCAGGGCGACCTCGCCGTTTTCGCCGTGCAGATAGAGCCGGCCATCGGCGAGGCAAAGGGACGCGGCGCCGAGGGCGCGTTCCTCCCAGCGGAGAGTGCCGGTGGCGAGCTCGGTGCAGACGAGGGCTTGGCCGGTGGTGCCGTAGAGATGGTCGTCAAGGGGGACTGAACCACCGATCGCGGTGGGGAACTTGGGCGAGAACGCGATCTCCTCGGCTGCTGCGGCGGTCAATCTCAGAATGGCGCCTCCGGTTCCGGCCCCTGCAGTGAAGAGAAAACCCTTATGAAACACAGGGCTGGGGATGTTCGCGTTGAATTTGCTGACCGTTTTGTCGTAGCGCCAGAGAAGCTTGCCGGTGGCGGCATCGATGCCGACGAGTCCCTTTTGCAGCATCTGGACGATCTGGCGGGTGCCGCCCACGGCGGCGAGGATGGGAGAGGAGTAGGCGGCTTCGATGTTGCCCGGCAAGGGGCATTTCCAGGCGATCTCGCCGGTGGTTTTCCTGAGGGCGACCACCGTGGCCTCGCTCCCTCCCGGGGTGCAGATCAGGTGGTCGCCGTCGACGAGCGGCGACTCGGCATAGGCCCAGGTGCCGGGTTTGCCGGCGAGCTCCGTGCGGAGTTGTTTGCGCCATTGGATCTGGCCGGTGGCGGTGTCGAGGCAGGCGAGATCGCCGTCGGATCCGAGGGCGTAGAGGCGGGCGCCTTCGACCGTCGGGGTGGAGCGCGCGGCGGGGAACTTGGGTTCCTGATTGGGTTGTCCGACGTTACCGAGGCGCGTGCGCCAAAGGCGTTTGCCGTCCGCGGTGGCGAGCGCGAGGACCGCCTCGTCTTCGAGACCCTCATTGCCGAGCAGGTAAAGGTGTTGTCCGGCGACGGCCGGGGTCGAGTATCCGGAGCCGCAATCGCGTGCTTGCCAGAGGAGGCGGGGACCTTCCTTGGACCATTGCTGGAGCAGACCTTTCTCGCCAGAGACGCCGTTGCGCAGCGGGCCGCGCCACTGGGGCCAATCCTCGGCCCCGAGCCGGGCGGGGGCCGACAGCAGAACGATCTCGAGGATGAGGACGGGGATCAGGGGGCGACGGGCGAAGAGGGTTTTCATGGCGGTGGTGTCGGCTGTTGGAGTAGCACGGGGCGGGGTGGGGGTGCAAGCCATCAAGCGCGGCCCGGATCCTCGCTTAAGGGCTGCGGCTCGAACCTGCACCATTGGCTTCTGGTGGGTTTTGGCCTTGATCGGCGCGTGCGCTGTCGGCTCCGGGGAGGCCCGCCCGCTCGCGGATTTGGGCGCGGTCCCCGCGGCGCCGAACAGCGGACCTGGCGGAGTCCGCGACGGCTCTTTCAGCGCCGTTCACCCGGCATGGGCAGTGCGTCGGGCGCCGCCAAGGTAGCAGTGGTTCGGCTCACGACAAGTCGGATGCCGCAGGCCAAAGAAACCTCGTCAACCACGATCGCGGCAAGTAGGGTGGCGACGCTGACCGAGGCCTCTGGCGCATTGCCTGTGAATTCCGCAGCCAGTTTCCTGCATCACTTGTGTCTCGACCGGGCGGACCGCTGGTATCCGTTGCTGGCGGTCCATTACCTGACTTACGCCTGCCGTTTCCGGTGCCCGTATTGTAGCAATGGGGAGGGGAGGCCCTATCCCACAATGCCCTCGCCAGCGTTGCCCGGGTCGAGAGTCCTGGAGTTGCTGCGGATCATCCGGTCTCACAGCGACCACCTCGTCCTCACCGGCGGCGAACCGCTGGAGCATCCGGATGTTGCGGAGGTGCTCGAGGGGCTGAAACCGCTGAAGTTTCGGGGTGTCATCCTGACCACAAACGGACAAGGGTTGGAGCCGGTCCTGCCTGCTGTGGCAAGGAGCGTCCGGTATCTCGTCTGCAGCCTGCAAACCCTCGATTCCCGGAAAGGCGATCTGGGATACGGATCCGTGCCGGGGACACATGAGCGCATCCTCGAGAACATCGACCGGGCCGCCCGCTGGCCCGGCCGCAGATTCGAGATCATCATCTCCTCCGTGGTGACGCCCGGCCGGATTGCCGAGCTTTACGGCGTGTATCGCTACGCGCAGGAACGCGGGTTTCGACTGGCCGCGTGCCCACAACTGGTCGGTGTCAAGGCGCACGCCGACCTGGCGCGGAGCGGCGAGTACCGGGCGTTCTTCAATTTCCTCATCGCCGAGAAGAAGCGAGGGGCCCGTATTCAGGGCACGGTGGACTACCTCGAACACCTGCGGGACTTGCGGAAGTTCTCCTGTCGTCCGTTCGCCCTGTTGGTTGTGGATCCGACCGGACAGGTGTTCTACCCCTGCCTGGAACTGGGCCGGTTCGCCGGGAACCTGTTCGAAGAGCCCGATCTTCACCGGTTGCGCCTGCGGGGCGCGGCGAAGCACGGTCCGCAGCCTGATTGCGACACGCGATGCCACTCCGCGTGCGCGCTGGGCTTCTCCCGATTGCTGGCGAATCCGCTCTCGGGGTTGCACGAGGCGGTATGCTGGGGCAGGGGATGGTGGGGAGGACTGTCTCGGCCGAAGCCCGGTCCCCGGGCGCCTGAGGGCCGTCTGGCCTCCACGGCCCCCCTGTCCCGCGCCTTGTGACCGTCTTGAGGCATCAGAACCTGCCGCCGAGCTTGACGGGCCTTGCCATCTGCCAGTAGTCGCAGAGGTTTCCTGGAAGTCGGCGGAGGGAGCGGATCGTTTCGACGGAACCACGGCAACTCGTCCAGCAGTGCCGGCATGGACTGGCTTGGTGCTGCCGGCGCAGACGTTCCACGATATCCGACATTGAGTCCCGCAGGATGTTGCCCGCTGGATTCCCCGAGTGATCGATGCAGAAGGTCACGTCCCCCTGGGTGTCGATGTTGCAGAGCAGGCGCCCTGCCTGGCACGGACCGACGCCCCGGGCGATGGCTTCCGTGAACCGGCCCACGTAACCGCGCAAGGCCACGAAGTGCGGGTGGCGCCGCTTGAGGTCCAGCAATCGCCGGGATACGCCGGCCGCGGGCGGGCGTTTCGTCATAGGTCCGCGACCGGGGCTGCAGAGCGTCAGCAGGTAGGTGATGCCCATGCCCTCGCACTGCTCGATCAGGGGTTCGGCGTCGTCGAGATTGTCATCCATGAGCACCGAGATCATGTGGACGCGCTGCTCTGCATGACAGCGGGTGGCGTGGAGGATTTCCAGCGCCTTGAGAGCCTGATCAAAGGCGCCGGGAAGACCCCGCTGCGCATCATGTCGCCGGGCACTGGCGTAGTCCACGGAGACACTGATCTCCATCATGCCGGCGGACCACAGGGCGCGGGCCTTCCCAGGCGTGACCAGGGTGCCGTTAGTGATCAGCACCGGAAAGTGGTGACGCGCCAGCGCGCGGGCGATGGCCTCGAGTTCCGGATGCAACAGGGGTTCGCCGCCGCCGATGCTGATGATCTGGGGGCCGATTTCGTTGAGCTTGTCGGCCACCGTCCCGGCCTGTTCCACCGACAACCGCGGGCGGTTCGCGTAAGCGCCGCGCCAGAAATCACAGATCCGGCAGCGGCAGTTGCAGTCGTAGAGAACCTGGAGGTTGACATGAACGATTCTGCCTGCCACGAACGACCACGCGTAGCGCAGCTTGCGCGCCCAGTGGGTTGTTGGCCGTCGGGTCATGCTCGTCTCCAGAACCGCCTTGGGGATTGGCCTCGTTGGTCGACGGCGTTCCGGGTTCACGCCGGCGGTGGGGCGGCGGCGCTGGAGGCCGGGGGTTGCGAAGCAAGGAGGCCATGGCGGAAGATCCGGAGGACGACCACGACACCGAGGACGAAGAGCAGTTCAGTCCACTCCTCCCACGTGTCAGACCACATCAGGTCGTCGCTGAACATACCGAGCAAGGCCGTGCGCAGCGTGCCGAAACCGAGGGGTCCCAGACCGGCGGCGAACAGCAGCTTTGACCAGCGTACGGGATCGTCCCGTTTGAACATCAGGGCGAGCCACGACGCGGCGAAACAGAGCAGGGCGAACACCGGGCAGAGCCGCAACTCGAACCACTGGCTGAGGGCGGTGTGCGAGTAGCAGACGGTCGATCCGAGGACCTCCGAGCTGTAGGACGTCCATCGGAAATCCGCGGTGAGCGGCAGTAACGCGATCACCGCCGAGGCCGGCACGCTGAAGAGGAAGAGGTTGCGGAAGCCGCACGGTTCGTCCGCGTACTTGATGCAGCGGCGGCAGAGGGCGAGAGCCGCGCAGCGTTCGTTGGCGGCGCTGAAATGAACCAGGCGGGCGTCCAGGTCTTCCATCACGGCCCACGCGACGAAGGCGAATCCCGCGACCATGCCGGACTGGTGGGCGTACTCGAGCCCCGCGGAGGTCCCGCGGTAGCCCAGCCAGTTTACCGCGCAGGCCTGTTCCCCCGCCCAGAACCAGATCATGCCCCAGCGCAACGCGACGAGATCCGGCTCGGTCCGGCGCCACAACACGATGACCACGCCGAGCGAGAGCAGCAGGTAGAGGGGCTTCACTCCGAAGGCGGTGACCACGACGATCCACTGATTGAGCAGGGTCATGGGGCGCAACGCGGCGGGGTTGTCCGTGGCGCCTGGCGTGGCGATTGGCGGGGCTTGCGGCGTGAACCCCAGCCCGCGCTCGGAGGCCATCCAGCCGCCCAGCGCGATCAGACCCAACAACGCCAGCGCGAGCAGGTTCAACGCCAGCCAGGGCTTCCGGGGAATGGGAGTCATCGGCAGTTCCTCACACAGACCGGCAGCATCCGTCCATCACGCTGGGGATAGACCTGGCAGCATTTCCTTGCGCGTGACAGATCAAACGTATCCGGGTCCATGAATTGGTGAATGAAGATGGACTTGACGGCGCGCTCCGCCACGGTCATCGCCTGGTGTGGCGAATAGCCGCCGGCGGTGGCCGAAGCCAGCAAGTGTCGAATGGCGTTGAGTGCCCGCTGCGAATCCGGCGATAGCGCCGCCGGTCCGGACCACAGTTCATACACGGCATCGGTAATCCGGTCGAAGCTCTCCGCGTCGGTGCCGAAGAGGGCGCGGTTCTGGATCAGATCCAGGTATCGTCCCGCGTTGACCAGTTGCCGGATGGGCAAATAACGCCGGTTCCCGACGTGGAGGTAGAAGGCGAGCGAGAAGCACGCCGGGTGACTGCACGGCAGCGGTGAGAAGTCCTCCGGCGACACCGTGTCCCCGCCGGCGCCTTTGAGGGCGGCGATCACGTCGGGGATGGTGACCGCGTCGGCGGGCCGTCCGATCACCGCCGCGCGGCCCGCGTAGGCGGCGGGCTGGAACATGGCACTCAGGATGTGATCGTGTCGGAAGAGGAGGTCGGCCACCTCGTTGACGCGGTGGTCGTTAACGCCGCGGGCCACGGTGGCGGTCAGCGACATCGGGGTGTTGAGTTCGCTGCAGAGTGCGATAAGCCGGTGTTTCTCGGCAATCGCCGGCCGCCCGCGCAGAGCCTGGTAAACGTCATCGCTCGCGCCGTCGAACTGCAGCGAGACGATGACCCGGCGGTCCGTCAGGAACTGCAGCAACCCGCGGTCCCGGACGAGCACCGAGCCGTTGGTCGAGACGCTCACGCGCAGGATTTCCCTGCGGGCTGCGCATTCCTCGATGATCTCGCGGAAGTGCGGATTGAGCGTCGGCTCGCCGCCGGAGAGGTTGAGCACGTCGATCTGGCCTTCGGTGCAGATGAGGTCATCGAGAACACGCGCCACGTCGTCGCGGGTCCAGTGGCGGGAGCCGGGATTGGCGACGAGGCAGATGGGGCAATCCCAGTTGCAGTGGTCGGTGATCTCGAGGATGGGGAGGCAGACGTGCTGCTCGTGATCGGGGCACAAGCCGCAGGAGTCCGGGCAACCCGCTGCGGGTGTGGTGAAGGCGAGCGGCACGGAGGCCTTGCGATGGAAATGGCCCAGCTTCAGGTAGGCTTGCGCATCCCCATGAACGCGCGCCTGCTGCGGGCCGTGCTCCGGGCATTGCTTGCGCATCCAGACGCAGTTGTCCTCGATGAGCAGCTGCGCCGGGATCAACCGCCGGCAGGTGCGGCAGGTGGATTGCGTGGTGCTCAGGTAGGTGGTCATGGGATGCGCGGCAGGATCCGCGCCGGGTTTCCGACCGCCATCGTGCCGGGGGGCACGTCGCGTCCGACCGCCGCGCCGCCAGCCACCACCGCGCCCTCTCCGATCTCGACGCCATGTCCAATCAGCGCAAAGCCGCCGATGACCACGCCCCTGCGGAGGATGACGCGACCGGCGCTGAAATAGTCGGGGCCGAATTCGTGGAGCGCGATCTTCGCCCCCACGCCCACCATGACGTCGTCCTCGATCGTCAGCAGTTGCGGGAACACCGGGTCGATCCAGACGTCGGCGGAGATGAAGACGTGGCGGCCCACCTTCGCGCCGAACCCTCGGAGCAAGGCGAGCTTCGGCGCGTTGAACGGCAGTTTCAACACGGTGAGCATCACGGCGGCTTTGCCGTAGAACCAAAGCGCCTTCGGCAGCGCGCCGTCGCAGGGGCAGAAGCCGGTGGGCCGGGCAGGGTGACGCGTCGGATGCCGGAAGACGCGGTCGGTCGTCCTGCCCGCGAGAAAGTCGCGAAATCCCGCCGTGCCGGCGGAGTCGGTCCCGGGTTCGGTCCTTTTCATGCGCACCAGAACCGCGGGTCGCGCTCGCGGTAGAAGAGATTGTAGACACAGGCCGGGATCAGCCGGCCCTCCGGGTCCGGCACTTGGTCGGGGCAGACCGTGAGTCGCGCCAGGTCCAGCGTGTCCTCATCCATGTGCGAATGGAGGTAGACGGCGAGGAGCGACTCCTCCGCGACGGACTGCCGTGCTGCTGACGACAACACCTGCCCGGGAGGGTACATCCGCTCGACGAGGCGCCGCAGCGCGGGCAGCAGGTTCGAGGTATCGCCATGGGCCCACAGGCGGTCCATCGCGCGGCGGAAGAGCTCCTGTCCCTCCGCGTCCGGTTGCAGGAGATAGCCCAGGCCGAGCATCTGCCGCAGTTCCTCGATACTGAAGAAGTCGGTCAGTGACCGGTGATGGGTGGTGTCCTTCAGGTAATACGCCACGCTGTAGCAGAAGGGATGCGCGCCGGCGTGTGCGAAGAAGTCAGCGGCCCGCATCGCGCCGCCGGTCGCCATTTCAATGGCCCGGGCCGCGCCGTCGAGGGGCATGGGGTCGCGCGGTTGGAAGTGCTTCCCGCCCCTGCCAGTGAAGGTCATCGTCTGGACGGTGACGCTGCGAACGACGGGATGCTGTCGTGCGAGTTCAATCACGTCTCCGATCTCGTCCTCGTTCACGCCGCGGATCATGACGTTGAGCAGCGTCGTGCCGATGCCGAAGCGTTGCAGGTTGGCCAGTGCCCGGCGTTTGATGTCCACGACGTCCCGGCCGTGAATGGCGAGGGCCCGGTCGGGGCGGAAGGTGTCGAACGAGAGCACGACGTAGATCCCCAGGTCGGCCAGTGCCTGGCACAGGTCTTCATCGTCGGCCAGACGCAGGCCGTTCGAGTTCATGGTCACGCGCCCGATCTCCGGCCGCCGGCATTCGTCGAGCAGTTCCGCGATGTGCGGGTGCAGGGTGGGTTCGCCGCCCGTGACATTCAGGAGATCAAACGGGCCGGCGCGGGCGATGAGTGTATCGAGCAGGGAGGCGAGTTCCTTGCGGCTCATGAAGTACTTCCGGTCGGGCCGGTTGTAGGTGAAACAGATCGGGCACTCCATGTTGCACGCGTTCGTCACGGAGAACACGGGCAGATGGCAGGCGTTGGCGTGAAAGCGGCACGGGCCGCAGTCATGGGGGCAGCCCCGGCGGACGTCACTGCCGGGAATCCGCGCCGGTTTGCAGCGCACGGTCGTTGCCGCTCGATCCAGGTACCATTCCAGCGTATCGGCGATGCGCGCCCGGTGGGGGCCGCATCGGGGGCAGAGCCGTTCCTGGAACACGGCGCCGTCCTCCTCGATCACGCGGGCCGGCACGAGGGCCCGGCAGTCGCGGCACATGCCGGTCACGGTTCCCAGGTAGGTGTAGGGTCGGGAGGGCCTCATGAAGGGGCAAGGGCTTCCGGTTCGAAGATCTCGGAGAACAACACCCGCAGGTCATCGGGGTTCACAAACTCCGCCGCCGGCACGGGCGCTGCCAGACAGCCCGAACCGCTGATGATCAAGCGGTCCGCGCCCCGCCCCTCGCCGGAGAACTCGAAACCGTCCTCACGCCGGCGGGTGAGTGTCACGGCCATGCCCAGGCGTTGCCCCGGCACCAGGGCATCGTGGAAGCGCACCTCGGTGATTCGCACGGCCATCGCCATGGTCCGGAAGTCCGAGGAGAGCACGATGAGCCAGTTGCCGAGTTGAAGGAAGCTCTCGAGCAACAAGGACTCGGGCAGGCGCGGTTCCTGGCCGAGGGGGTCTCTGAGGCTGTATTCCTCGAACGACACCGCCTTGACTCCGGTGATCCGGCGATAGGGGGACCAGGACGTGATCTTGTCCACGAAACGGAACTTCATCAGAGTCCTCCATCCACCTGGATGGCCTGCGCGTTGATGTAGCTGGCGCGGTCGCTGGCGAGGAACGCCACCAACTCGGCAACTTCCTCGGGCCTTCCTGCCCGCCCGGCCGCACAGTGTTGGAGGTAGTCATCCCGCTGCCGGTCAGGGACGTTGCCGCTCACGCCATCCGTCAGCAGGCCCGGCACGACGGCGTTGACGCGGACATGGTAGCGTGCGAGTTCGCGCGCAAGCGACAAGGTGAAGCCGACCACCGCGCTCTTGGCCGTGGCGTAGTGCACCGGCACTTCGAGCAGGCGCGCGCCTGCCAGGGACCCGAGATTGACGATGGCGCCGCGCTTGCGCCGGATCATGCCGCGTGCGAACGCTTTTGTGACCAGGAACATGCCCTTGACGTTCACGTCCATCATCCGGTCCCAATCCTCCTCCTCGATGAGCGCGAAGGGCATGACCTGGGTGATCCCGGCGTTGTTGACGAGGAGGTCGACGGGCCCGAACTCGCGCTCGATCTGCTCTGCCAGGCGCGCCGCCGACCCGGCTTCGAGCAAATCCAGGAGGTAAGCCTTCGCCGTGCGTCCCGCCGCGCCCAGCTCCGCTTCGAGTTGGCGCGCCTTGTCCGTCTGCTGGAGAAACGAGAAGGCGACACGCGCGCCGTGCGCGGCGAGGCATCGGACAATGGCGGCTCCCACCGCACCGGAGCCGCCGGTGACGACCGCAATTCGGCCTTCAAGCATGGGGCGCTCCGTCTGGTGGTGCCGCCAGTTTGCGGGCGATGAGATTGACGAAGAACGAAACCGGCAACAGGGCAGGCAAGTCCGCCTTGCGCAGGCCCGGCACGAGCTTGCTGGCGTCCAACTCGGGCATGGCCTTGCGGATCTCGTCGAGCGCCGCCCCGGTGAGGTATCCGTCCTTCTCATAAGCCCCGTCGGGCAAACGCCGTTGGGCTTCGCGCTCGATTTCATTCGCTTCGATGTGCACGTGGAACGTCTCCTCGATGAGGAAGCTCAGGTCGAGCAGGTCGATGGACTCCGCGCCCAGATCAGTGACCAGCACGCTCTCGAGGCGGACGCGTTCGGGCGGCACCCCGAGCACGCTGACGATTAGCGGCTTCAAGGTGTCGAAGATCTCCTGCTTGGTCATGCTGGATTCTCCTCCGTGGGTGGGCGGGACGCGAACTCGACGATGTGCTCGAGGGTCTTTCTCCGTGGGGGTGGCGGCGTTTCTGCGGGGTAGCCGAGCGCCACCAGGCAGTTCAGTTCGTGGCCGGCCGGCAGCGTCAATTCGGCGGCGAACACCTCCCGGACCAGCAGCGGCCCGGTCAGCACGCACGTGCCCAGCTCCAGGGCCCGGGCTGCCAGCAGGAGATTCTGAACCGCCATGGCGACGCTGAGCGGTTCGCCGGAGATCAAGTCCGGGTTCCTGAGGCCGGCCAGCAGAGACGCGGTGATGCGGATGGGCTGTTGGTGCAGGACGACCAGCAGCACCGGCGCGCCCGAGAAACACGTCGCGTAGGAGGTGAACGCCGCGGCATGGGCGGCGGCGGCTTCCGGCAAGGACTTCAGCATCGGTTCGAGATGCTGGCGGACAGCCTCGGCCAGGCGGGTGATTCGCGCCGGGTCCTCGATCACGAGGAATCGCCACGGCTGGCGGTTGTGATTCGACGGGGCCCATCGCGCGGCCTCGAACAGGCGGGCGAGGTCATCGCGGTCGACGGCGCGTCCTGAGAACCGCCGGATGGACCGGCGCGATCGGACCAGCTCCAGCAGATGCTCGTAGTCGCTCATGGATTCAAGCCGAAGCCGCCGTCGACGCGAAAGACCTGGCCCGTGACATAAGAGGACTCCTCCGAAGCGAGATAACCCACCAAGCCGGCCACCTCCTCCGGTTGGCCGGCCCGGCCCAAGAGGACATGAGAGAACGCGCGTTCCGCATGGTGCTCGAGGAGCGGGCGCGACATGTCGGTGGCGATGATGCCCGGGGCCACGGCGTTCACCAGGATGCCACGCGGTGCGAGCTCGATGGCCAGCGCCCGCGTCAATCCTTCGAGGCCCGCCTTGGCGGCGGCGTAGTTCGCCTGGCCGCGTCCACCGAGGCTTGCCGCCACGGAGGAGATGTTGATGATCCTGCCCCAGCGCGCGGTCACCATGGACCGGGCGCAGGCCCGTGACAGATGGAACGCCCCGGTGAGACACACCTCGAGGACGCGCTCCCACGCGGCGTCGTCCGTTGCCAGCGCCGGGGAATCATCAGTCACGCCCGCGTTGTTCACCAGGATGTCGAGGCTGCCGAGCTGTTCCCTGACAGCGACTGCCGCGGCGTTGCAGGAGGCCGCGTCGGCAACCTCGAGGTGAACGGTGCAGGCGGTGCCGCCGGCAGCCTGGATTTCCTCGACCACAGCCTGGGCCGCGCTCCCGCGCTCATGAAAGCCCACCGCCACCGACCGTCCGCGCCGGGCCAGTTCGAGGGCAATCGCCTTGCCGATGCCGCGCGAGGCGCCGCTGACCAAGGCTGATTTCATGGTTGGATCATGGCTCGAAACGTCTGAAAAGTAACGAGGCGTTTTGCCCCCCGAACCCAAAGGAATTGGAGAGCACCGTGCGGCCCGCGAAGTCGCGGCAGCCTTCGGCCACGTAGTCGAGGTCGCATTCGGGATCGGGGCAGTTCCGGTTGATCGTGGGGGGCACCTTGCCGGTGTACAGCGTCAGCACCGAAGCGACCGCTTCCAGGGCGCCACTGGTGGCGATCATGTGGCCGGTCATGGACTTGTTGGCGGTCACCGGAATGCCGCCCGCCCGGTCGCCGAGCACCTGCTTGATGGCCCGGGTTTCGACGACGTCGTTCTTGGGGGTGCCTGTGCCGTGGGCATTGACGCAGTCCACGGCCGCCGGGGTCACTCCGGCATCAAGGATCGCCCGGGTCATGCTCGAGACCGCGCCCCGACCGTCCGGTTCCGGGTCCGTGACGCGATACGCGTCGAGGGAAGAGCCATAGCCGATGATCTCGCCGCAGACCCGGGCTCCGCGTCGTCGCGCGTGTTCCCGGGTTTCGAGCACCATGAAGGCGGCGCCTTCGGCCAGGACCGTTCCCTGCCGGGTCGCGTCGAACGGCCGACATGCTCTCCCGGGCCGGTCGTTCTCCTCGGAGAGAATCCGCAGCAGGCTGAAGCCCCCCAGGGCCAGCGGATTCAGCGGGCTGTCCGTCGCGCCCGCCAGGGCCACGTTGGCGCGACCGGCGCGCAGTCGGCGGAAGGCCTCGCCCACGACCTGCGCTCCGGCCGCGCAGGCCGAGCAGTTGGTGTAACGGCCGTGCTGAAAACCGTAATGATCGCCCAGCAGTTGGGTCAGCCGGTCCAGCGGCGTCTGCAAGGGGCTCGGGCCTCCCCGGGCCAGGGCGAGGGCGACGAGCGCCGACGACAAGTCGCCGGCGTGTGCGGCGGACGTGGCGTCGCTGATCAGGAACGTCTCGAGGCTGACTCCCACGAACAGCAGGGCCTCGCGGAGCGCCTCGAGGGGAAGCCCGGAGTCCACGAGCGCCCGGTGGGCGGCATCCAGGCCCAGCCCGACCTTGCGGTCCTTCTCGGGCGCGGATTCGGGGTACTCCGTGAGAAGCGCTGCCGGGTCGAAGCCCTGCACTTCACCCCCGATGCGCACGCGCAGTGCGGAGGCATCGAAGAGCGTCACGGGGCCGATGCCGGAACACCCGTCCAGCAGGCGGCGCCAGAAGTCCGGCACCGTGTGCCCCAGCGGGGTGCAAACGCCGAGACCGGTGATGACGACGCACTGGTTCATGGCGGTTCGAGGAGGAACGCTGCCTGCTCGCTGCCGTGGCCGAAGCAGTTGGCCAGAACGCAGCCGCCCCGGCGGGCCGCCAACGCCGCGGCGAGACCGACTTGCGCCGGACCCGCCGCCGCAAAGAGGTCGCCCATGTGTTTCTTGGGCTGAACCACCATCGGAACACGGACCTGCAGCATGGCGAGCGCCTCGTTCTCCGCCTGCTCGACGGCGGGATCCCCGTTGCCCGCCGCCACCACCGCTGTCAGGGATTGCCCGCGCAGGCCCATGGCCTCGAGGATCCGGGCGTAGGTCTCCTTGCTGCCGGATTCCCGTGGCCGCGTGGCCAGGCTGAAGCCGGACAACCGCGCATGAACCCGAGCGCCGCGGGCCTTCGCAGCGCCTTCGTCCTCGAGGATCAGGAACGCCGCCCCCTCGCCGGGCGTGGGACCGGCACCCCGTTCGCGCCAGGACGCGAACGCCCCCTGCTGTTGAAGGGCCAGAAACGCCAGCTCGTGCGTCTTGACGTCGCATCCGCCCGCCAGCGCACTGCGTACCTCCCCGCATTCCAGCGCCTGCACGGCAGCTTCGATGGCCTGGGCGCCCTGTCCTTCCCAAGGCGTGTAAACCGCGTTCGGCCCCTGGAGATTCTCGCAGATCGACACGAAACAGAGGGGCATGTTGCTGAGCACCTTGAAGGAGAGGATCGGTCGAACCGCGCGGAGTCCTTCCGTGGCAAAACGGTTCGGGTCAAACCGGCCGTCCGCTCTGGCGGAGGCTTGGATCAGGGGCGCCACCTCGGCCAGCGGCAGGCCTGCCAGGCCCGTTGCGCCGAAAAGCCCGATGTCCTCCGGCCGATACGGTCGCTCCCTTTTCAAGCCTGCATCTTCCAGGGCCCGATGGGCCGCCGCCACGGCCAATTGCGCCTCGCGATTCATCAGCCGCACCAGCTTGCCTTCAGGAACATACGACCCGGGTTCGAAACCCCTGATCTCGGCGCAGACCCGGCAGGCGAACGGAGCTGCATCAAAGTGGGCGGGCGGGGTGGCCGCGGAGTCGCCGGCTTCGATCCGCCGCCAGAGTGTCGGCACTTCACTCCCCAGGGGTGTGACCAGTCCGATTCCCGTGATGACGATGGACCGGCGCATGAGCAGGACGTTCCATTAGCCCGGCTTCAGCCAGAGCGCAAGGAGTTGCCTGCGTTTCTCGTCCAGCAGCGGGTCGTCCACGTGCTTGAAGGCGAACACCATTTCCGTCGACGTCACCAGCGTGGCGTCGCGGCGGGCTGCGGCGCGGACTTTTCCGCCGGCCTCGTTCAGGGCGGCCACCTCCGCCCTGTATTGCAGCGTGTCGCCGGGTTTGACCATGGCGCGGAACTTGATCCGTTCCAGCACTGTCAGGACGGCCTTGGCGCCTATCGAGTATTGCTGGGCGAGGCTGGCCTCCAGCAGCAGCCCGGAAAGCTGGGCCATTCCCTCGAGGATCAGCACCCCGGGCATGATGGGTCGGCGCGGAAAATGGTCGTCGAAGAAATCCTCGCTCAGGGCAACGTTCTTGAGTCCTTCAGCGACGCGGCCCACCTCCCACCGTGTGATGCGGTCGAGCAAGAAGAAACGCATACCGTTCCGCAGCGGAGGGTGGCACGCCGCTCGCGGGGCTTGCGAGCCTTATCTTGGCGTAGCCGCCGGCGTGAGCCGGCGCTGACTGGCCGGAGGACCGGCGGCTTGTGAACGGGGGAGTCAGCGCGGTGCTGACGGCCGCGGGTACGGGCGGGGGATTGGCGGAGACGGCGTCACGGCTTGTCGTGCGTGGCTGGGCGGGGAAGAACCGGCTGGGCCTCGGGTTCGGCGCAGAGGCGCCAGGCGTACCAGAGCATGCGGGGGAGGTGGAAGGGGCCTTTCCAGATTGTGCCTTTGAGGGTGGAGGAGACGGTGCCATCCCGGTGGAGGTAGCCGTACCATTCTCCGTACCGCGGATCGGGGAAATGGCTGAAGCTCCAATCGTGGACTGTCTGGTGCCATTGGGCGTAGCGCGGTTCTCCGGTGAGGCGGTAAGCGAGGAGGGTGGCGAGGACGGCTTCATTATGGGGCCACCAGAATTTCATGTCGTGCCAGTACTCGGCTGAGGGGTGGTCGTCGAGGTCGCGGTAGTAGAAGAGCCCGCCGTGCTCGGCGTCCCAGCCGCGGCGCCACATCCAGTCGAGGAGGTTGAGGCCGGTCTGGAGGAGACCGGGGTTGGCGCGATGGCGGGCTTCGCGGAGGATGAACCAGGCGGCTTCGAGGGCGTGGCCGGGGTTGAGGAGGCGTCCTTCGGTGTGGTCGATGACTTCGCCGTGGGGGCCGACGGTTTCGAGGACGACCTCGAGGTCGGGCTTGAGGAAATCGCGTTGGATGGCGGCGATGCCATGGTCGATCCACTGGGTGCAGGTCTTGCCGGCGACGACGGGGTCAGCGAGGTTCTCGCGGAGTTCCTGGGCGGTGACGATGCCGATCATGTGGGGGCCGAGGCCCTGCATGGGGCGGGTGACCGGGTCGGTTTTGGGGGGCATGACGCCGGTGGTGAAGCTGTGGTGCAGGTAGCGGGCGAAGAAGCGGAGGGCGTCGGCGGCGGCCTGGGGATCGCCGGTAGCCCGGGCGAGGGCGGCATTGGCGATGGCGGCGAAGCTCTCGCTGTAGACGTATCGGCGCATGCGGAGCGGGCGGCCGTCGCGGGTCACGGTGAAGTAGAGCTTGCCGTCGGGGGCGGCGCCGTATCGGCGGAGGAAGGCGATGCAGTTTCGGGCCAGGTCGAGCCATTCGGGTCGGGGTTCGACGGTGTTATAGAGCGTGGCGAACATCCAGGCTGCCCGGCCCTGGAACCAGATGGACTTGTCGGTATCGATACAGCGGCCTTCGCGATCGAGGCACGTGAAGATGCCGCCGTGTTCGACGTCGGGTGCGTGGCGGAGCCAGAACGGCACGACATCCTCGAGGAGGGTGTCGCGGTAGAAGGCGGCGAGGGTGTCGCGGTTCATGGGGTGACGGCGTGGGGCGCCGGTGTGATGGCATCGGACCAGAAGCCGATGCGATCGAGGTCTTGCTCGAGGGCGTTAATGCGGGCGGGCGGGAGCGGAGGGAGGGGAAGGCGGGTGGGTCCGGCATCGACGCCCAGGCGCTGCATGACGACTTTTGCGGCTGGCAGGTAGCCGTACCGGGCGAGGGTTTGGACGAGGCGAACGATGCGGAGCTGGGCGGCTCGGGCGGCGGGCCAGTTGCCGGCGTTGAACGCCTGCCAGGCCTTATGGGCGAGTGGGGCTGCGAAGTTGTAGGTGCTGCCGACCGCGCTGCGGACGCCGAGGGCGAGGGCGGCGAGGAGGGCTTCGTCGACGCCCCAGGCGATCCGCATCGACTCGTGCTGGAGGCAGTCCTGCAGCATCACGGGGTCGAGGCTGGTGTACTTGAGTCCGGCGAGGGTGGGGATCCGGCGTGTTCCGCGCTCGAGGAATTCAGGCATCGAGAGGCTGACGCCGGTCATGGCGGGAATGTCGTAGTAGTAGAAGGGGAGTCTGGGGGCTGCGGCGGCGATGGGGGCGCAGCAGGCGATGAGGGTGTCGACGTCGCGGGGTTTGTAGTAACTGGGGGCGAGGGCGGAGACGGCGACGGCTCCGGCGGACTGGGCGTGGGCGGCGAGGGCGGCGGATTCCTCGAGGCAATTGGCGCCAACGTGGACGATGACGTCGAGGGGTGTGTGACGGGTGACGTCGGTCCAGCGGCTGGCGAGCAGGCGGCGTTCTTCGGCGGTGAGGGAAGACCACTCGCCGGTGCTGCCGGCGATGAACGCGTGTCGGATGCCGTGTCGCGCGAGGTGGGTTGCCTGGGACTCGACGGCGTCGAGGTTGAGGGATCCGTCCGCGTTGAAGGGGGTATGGGTGGCGGCGATGAGGCCTTCGAGTTGAAATGGCGTCATGAAGTCAGGAGGGTGGATGGAGTGTCGGTGGAGTGTTGGTCTGCAGATTCTGGTGCCGTAGCTGGAGGGCGATCGGGTTGGCATAGACCCACGGGACCCATTCGTTGCGGATCCGGAGGTGGGCTTCGACCCGGTAGGAGCCGGGGCCGTTGGGTTTCCACTCGAGGGATCGGCCCTCGGCGGTGTGGACGGGGCGGCCCTCGTGGACGATGGTGAAGCGGCAGGGCTGGGGGGATGCGGCGCGCAGCTCGACATCCGGGTCGAAGGCGAGCGAATCGCCCATGATGGCCTCGCCGTGAGGTCCGTGGGCAGTCCAGAGGAAGCCGCTGCTATCGGCGAGCCGATCGAAGCCGACGAAGGCATGTCCGGAGCGGAGGGCATCGAGGATGGCGGTTTCGGAGAGCTCGGGGGCGAGCACATGGGTGCAGACGAACCGGACCATGCGCTCGTAGGGATCGAGTTGAACGCGACAGAGGACTCGACCCGGCTCGAGGGGGCCGAACGCGAGTCGCAGCAGGGGTCGGGTCAACGCGTTCAAAGGGAGTTGGGCGAGGGTTTTGGGGCTGGTATCTTCGATGCGGACGGTATGGTTTTCTGCGACGACGGCGCGGACGCCGGTGTTCTGGTGGCAGTCGTTGCCGGCGATGCCGGTGAGGTGGCGGCTTTGGTTGCAGGCGTCCCAGCGCGCGAGGTTGGCGGTGGGAGGATCAAAGAGGAGGCGGAACACGTGATCGGGGTAGCGCCGCTGATTGACGAGGAGGTCGGGGAGCAGATCGAGCAGGGCGTGGCGGTGATCGGTGAAATCCGCGTGGATATTGTAGATCTCGGTTCCGGTCAGCTCGGGCCGGTTCCAGTCGCGCGGTTCTTCGGGGTGGGCGTAGAAGAGGACGCCCCCGTGTTCGATCACCAATCGGGCGATGGCATCGGAGTCGAGGGTTTTGGAATCGAGGATGACGTTCGAGGCGACGCCGAAGGGCATGAGGCCGTCCTTCATTTCGAAGCCGGGGATGAACAGGACGCCGTCGTGGAGTCCGCGCCACTGGGCGGAGAAATCGGCGCGGCCCTGATCGCAGTGGTCGCTGAGGCCGATGAAGTCGCGGCCGGTGGCTTTCAGGACGCGGAGGATTTCTGGGAAGGGGACTTCGCAATCATGGGAGAGGTGGGAATGGCTATGGAAGACGCCGCGGTAGTCGTGCCAGCCGGGGAGTGGGGGAACGGGTTGGTGTTCGGCGCCGAGGGCTTTCCAGGCGGCAGCCTCCTCGGGGAACCGGACGAAGCGGTTGTACAGGGCGGTCCGGAGCCAGAACAAGGCGGCGAGGGTGAGGATGAGGCCGAGAGCCAATCCGAGGCCCAGGAACCAGCGCCATCGTGGGCGCCAGCGGGCGGGGTGCGGTGGTTGGGGGGGTGTCAGCTGCGGGACCATGGTGGGAGGAAGCGGCTCGGGGGCTGTTGGCGACCGGGCCCGAGGCGATGGAAACGGCGGGGCATGGTCGGGGGCAGGGGGCTGGGTCTTTCGCGCTACCGGCAGCCGCTGGCCGCGGCCTTATGGAGTTCCCACGAGCGGAGGCCGTAGCGGCTGAGGTAGAGGGGGATGTTCTTGAAAAGGCGGTTTTCCTGTTCGATTTCACGGATCATGTGACGTTTGGCCATCGAGAGATCGTTGCAGAGGAGGGTAATGGAACCTCCGTTGCCGCCGGCGCCGTTGACCTTCCATCCGACGGCTCCGTGGGCGCGGGCGATCTCGATGACGCGCAGGGCTTCGGGGCTGACGAGCGAAGCGTGGAGGCGTTGTTGGGCCTCGGTGTTTTCGATCATGGCCCGGCCCAGCGCCTCGAAGTCGCCGGCGTACACCGCATCGCGGGACTTTTCCGCGGTGCCGCGGAGATCGTTCAAGCGCTTGCAGTCGGGTCCCTCGGACTCGAGCTCGCGGATGACCTGTTCGTGGATCTTGGAGGAATCGTGGGCCCGGCCGAAGTAGATGAGGACGAGCCGGCGTTCGAGCTCCCACCAGAGGGCATTGGGGATTTGGATTGGGGAGACGGAGGCCCAGGGGAACTGTCTCATTTCGATGTAATTGATGCCGCCGTAAGCGGAGCAGAGCTGGTCCTGGATACCGCACTGGAGGCCGAGCATGCTGACCTCGACGTGGTGGGCGGCCTGCGCGATTTCGTGGGGCGTGAGGTGTCCCGGGGTGAGGCGGTCGAGGGCGCCCAGGAGGGCGACGGAGACGGCGGCGGAAGTCCCGGTGGAAGCGCCGGCGGGGGCCTCCGAGTAAATGGAGACCTGGAGATCGAGGTCGAGGGGGATCTTCATGTACTGGATGGCGGCTTCGAGCAGCGGGTGGTGGGTCCAGGTTTTCTGCCCCGGCTCGACGGTGTAACGGAGGCCGTAATTCTCGGCTTGAATGGTCACGCGGTTTCGTTCGCCGCTTCCGGGGAATACCTCGACTTGCACCTCGGCGTAGGGATAGACGCCGATGTTGAAGATCTTGCCGTGTCCCGCGAACCAGGTATCGGTCCATCCGCCGTTGTCGGCGATGCGGATGGGGGCAACGCTGTTGATGACGCGGATGGGCGAGGGTGGAGATGACGAATCGCGCATAGACCCCTGAGATTCTGCCATTGGGCGTGGGGGCGGGCAAAGCGGAATGTGTCTGAGGATTCCTGCTTGCGCGGGGGATTGGGGGCGGGCATTCTGAGGCATACTACGGTTTGGCGTGGGACCCGGGTGGGATGGGACTGACAGGAAACGATGGCGTAACAGAATCAAGCTTATGCTGGTTACAGGTCGGGATTTGAAGCGGTGGCGCGGAGCAGCGTTCACCTTGATTGAGTTGCTCGTGGTGATTGCGATCATTGCGATTCTCGCGGGCATGTTGCTCCCGGCACTGGCGAGTGCGAAGGACAAGGCGGCGCGGACGAAGTGTCTGAACAACACCCGACAGATTGGCCTGGCGGTCCACATGTATGCCGGGGACAACCGGGACAGCCTGCCCTATCCGAATTGGAATCCGCCGTGGCTGCCGGGCTGGCTCTACACGCCGGACGCCAGTGCGCCGCCCAACATTTGGTCGCGGAAGTACGCCACCAACCTGACGCTGGCCTACGAGGGGGGACAGCTCTGGCCGTACATCAAGTCGGTCGGGATTTTCATGTGCCCGATCGAAAGAACGAACACAGCGGATTTCAGGGCGCGCGCGAACAAGTTGTCGTCCTACGTCATGAATGGTGCGGTTTGCAGTTTTGGCCGGATCACGACCACCCACAAGCTGGGGGGGATCCGCGCCGATGCGATTCTGATGTGGGAACCGACCGAGAAGACGGTGAACGGCGTCAATTTCTTCAATGACGGCAGCAGCTACCCGCAGGATCCGGCGATGGGCGGCGACGGCGGCCCGAGCAAGCGCCACAAGACCGGGAGCATCATCCTCGGCATCGATGGCCACGGCGAATTCCTGAAATACTCGACGTTCACGAACGAAATGCGGGTGGGTCCGAGTCGCGTCTGGTGGGCCCCCGACACCCGGGACGGTCACTAGAGTCCTCGACTTGTGGAATATGGGGTCAACAGGTCAAGTTTGGCCCCTGCCGTTCCAAGCGTCCCCACCTTCCGTCGAGGACTCTACATTAGCGAGGCGCAGAGGGAGGGAGCCCCGCCGCACCCCGCGGTTGTCTTGGAATGCATGCTTCATCGGTCTGAGGCGGCGCCTCGCTACCGTCCTCGATGAAATCCCGGGCATGGATGGCGCTGGCTTGGGGAGTGGCCAGCGTCGGTTTGTTGTCGGCTGAGGAACCGCATCTTCTCCGGTTGTGGGAGGGGACGCCCCCGCTGGCCGTGGTGTCCGGCAAGCCCGAGGCGGCCCTGCCGCTTGATGCGGGGATGGACCCGGACATCATGCGGATCGGGAACGTCACCGAGCCGACTCTCGAGATGTTCCACCCGCCAGCGTGGTTGCTGTGCGAGGGGAACCGCCGGACAGCAGCCTATCCCGCGGCCGCGGATGAACCGTCCGTGCGGCCTGACTTCGGGATCCTCGTTTACCCCGCGTATCTCGCTTCCAAGGACGGACCGCCACCGCCGGTGGTCCGCGCCGAGGAGAAGCCCGGACCGGTGTTCCTGGTGCATGCGGACGACGACCGGTTGAGTTCGGAAAACAGTTTACAGTTCTACCTGGCGCTGAAGCGAACCGGCGTGGGTGCGGAATTGCACGTCTATCAGCAGGGCGGACACGGTTTTGGCATGCTGCCGCGGGGATTGCCGGTGCACGCGTGGCCCTCGCGTTGCGAGGAGTGGCTGCGGGCACAGAAGCTTGTTGCGCCGTTGCGTTGACTGCCCCGCCCCGAAGCGAACGCAATCTGTGCTCCGCCCTGAATCGGCGAGGGGAAGTTCCGCACAGATTCGGGGCGGATCACGGATTGGGAGGGGGGCAGAGCGGGCTTGGCGGGGAGTGTAATCTGTGCTCCGCCCTGAATCGGCGAGGGGAAGTTCCGCACAGATTCGGGGCGGATCGCCGATTGGGAGGGGGGCAGAGCGGGCTTCGCGAGGAGGGCAATCTGTGCTCCGTCCTGAATCGGCGAGGGGAAGTTCCGCACAGATTCGGGGCGGATCGCCGATTGGGGATGGGCGATGCAATCGGCTTGGCGGGGAGTGGAATCTGCGCTCCGTCCTGAATCGGCGAGGGGGCCCACTATCTGTCCCCCTATCGCTCCCGCCGCGGTCAGCGCCCGCCGCTACAGACTGGCGCTCGCGGCTACAGACGGCGGAGTCGGTAAAAGCCGGCGTTGGTGCCCGGCTCAGCGGGAGTTGACCACTGGCTGCCCGTTTGTCCGGTGCTCACGGTGGTCCAGGCGGGTGGGAGCAGGGTGGGGGAATTCTCGACGTCGTAGGCAGTGCCGCCCGGATTGAGGATATCGAGGACGAGCATGCCGCTGACGATCCGTGCTCCTGCGATCTCGAGATCGCCGACGGGGTCGGGCGGGGGCAGGCTATGGGCGCGGGCGTAGAGGAAATGCGCATCGGTTTCTGCCCAGCAGGTCAGGCCGAATCGGTTTCCGGCGACGCCGGCGGGTCCGGTCCAAGTCCAAGTCTGGATCGCGGTGGGGTCATCGATCGGATAGGCGACGAGTCGGCATTGGCCGTTGTCATTGGCGAACGTGACGGCGAAGGGGTTACCCACGGTATAGACGTAGCCGAGGTCGCCGACGAAGAGATCCGACCACGCGCCGTGGGTCTTTCGACTGACATTCACCCCTCGCGGGACGCGGCCATCCGCCGTGGTCTCACTGACGAACAGGACCCGCGCGTAGTTGTCGGCATCCTGGTAATCATAGACGAAGCCGATGCCGTCATCGTCGAAGGGGTGGAATCCCAACTCGAGGTAATACTGGGCGCTGGCGACGGGGGGTGCGAGCAGGGTTGTTCCCTCGGCGTTGGCCTTGGGTTGGATGAGGGTTCCCGTGGTGGTGGTGCCGAAGTTCGAGGTTTGCAGGAACGTGCCATGGGCGGTGACTTGCCACGCTGTGGGGGCGCCGTCGCCGGGCGGTGTCTCCCAGCCGGCGGGCAACTGGTCGGCCAACGGGACCGCGGTCCATTCCTCCCGGAAGACCTCCTGGTTGCCGACGGTGACGACGACGTCCTCGATCAGGGCGCCGTTGTCGACGGGGTTGGTGGCGGTTGCGGTGGCCCCGCCGCTTTGGCCCCAGAGGCCGACGCCGATGGCGCCCGTGCTGTGGTCGGTGTCCTGGAAGGTGAGGACGGACTCCCAAGCCGTGTCCCAGTCACCGAGCAAGGCGTTCCAGCCGGTGACCCGGACCTCGAAATCGGGTCCGGCTGCGGTGACCATGATGCGGAATCGTTTGTACCAGACACCGTCGGTGGGGTCGGTGGCGATCGAGGGGTCAGCGGCCAGCTCGCTGAACAGGCCGCTCGATCGTTTCTGGACGCTCACGCCGTAGGGTGCGCGCCACGCGGCGATGTTGTACTCGCCGCACATGGTCACGCGGTACCAGTTGTCTTCGTCCCGGTAGCGGAAGTAGAGGCAATTGCCGTCATTATCTCCCACGCTGAAGATGGCTTGGGCGGTGTAGTCGCTCCAGGCCGGGTTCCATGCCTCGGGGCGGATTACCATGCGCGGTCCTTCGAAACTGACATTCGGCACCACGGCGTCCGCGCCGATGAACGTGGCATCATCGGCCGAGCGGTAATCGTTGCTGTTCTCCCAGACTCCGCGGAACCCGCCGCCGAAATCCCTGACCACGAGTTGGCCGGGCAGGATGGGGTCGCGCTGGACATTGACCCACCGGGAGCCGAAGCCGTCCGACACGAGCAAGGCTTCGGCGAAATCCGGGTCCGAGCCGGTCTGATACTCGACCCGATTCGTCTTCCCGTCGTGGTCGGGATCGTCGTCCGGACCGGAAGTCAGGCGGCCCAGTTTGGACTGTTCCCATGAATCGGGCAGGCCGTCGGCGTCGGTGTCCGCCTCGAAGCGGGCTTCGAGCGTGTACGGTCGATTCAAGGTGAGATCGAGGGTCGGATCCAGCGACGTGACGTCACCGGACCAACCGGCGAACATGAAGCCGGCGTTGGGCTGAGCGGCAACAGCGACCACGGTCCCCTCGGCCTGCCAGGATTCCGCCGGAGCGTTGACAGTGCCGCCGGGCTCGGCGGTGACGGCCATGCGGACCTCGGTGCGCCAGTTCCAGACGAGGGAAGACAGGTCGCTGATCGTGAAGGTGACAGACGACTCGCTGCCGGTGGCGGGAACCGACCCGACGCCGGTCCAGCCCGTGCAGATCCGGCGAACGCCGGGGTACTGCTCGATCGGGCTCGGGACGGACGCGGTGACGCTGGATCCTGCCGGGTAACCGTGGAGTCCGGATGCCGGCACCGGATTGCCGTAGGTCGAGGTGATCTGCAGCGGCAGGCCGTCGATGCCATGGACGCGCACGAAGTCGGCTTCGAGTCGGGACATGGCCCAACTGAACAGGCCGATCCTGCCGTTGGCGAGCGTGCTTCCGGTGAAGTCGATGGGACCGTATGAGTGGACTTTCGCGGCGCCCAAGGGGTTGGCGACGATCTGCACCTGCAGGCGATCGCCGACGATGACCGCGCTGAGGTCGTAGGGCACGTTGGATGGCGGTGCGAACGCGGCGGTGGTTTCATGGAATACCTCTTCCCAGACACCGGCCACGACTTTTTGGACCGAGAGCCCGCGGCGGACCCCTGCAGTGGAATTCTGAGCCCTGAGCGCGATTCGGTAGAAGTTCAGCTCGTCTTGATATCGAAGGAGCATTCCCTGGCCGTCGTCGTCGGCGGGTATCAGCCGGGCGGTGCAGACGTAGTTTGCCCAGGCGGGATCGCCGGCCACGAGGCTTGCAGCGGGGAAATCAACCACGCCGTCGGCGGTATTGCCCCCGAAGGAATCGCTGTTCTCGTGGAGGGTGCCGTACGATCCGTTGGCTCCGAGGGCGAGGGACCAGATGGGGACTCCAGCGTTTCCTGTGGCCGGATCGAGTCCTGAGCCGTCGGCTCTGGGGGTCACGACGGGGGTCCACCGGGTCAGGGCGTTCGGGTCGCTCACGAGGGGCACGGGGCTGAGCTGGGGATTGAAGATCCGGAAGCCCCGCGGTACCAACCCGCTCATTCCCCACGTCATGAACCCAACCTGCCCCTGGGCCGAACCGGGAAGAGCCTGGCCTTCGACCAGTCGGTACTCGACGGCTCCGCCGTCGGGATCGTCGACCACGACCAGCGTCAGCCGGTTGTCGCTGGTGACGCTGATCGTGACGTCGAACGGGAGGGCCTGGATGTTGACGAAGGAGGGCACATGCCCGGGCGTGCCGTCGCCGAACAACGGCGTGGCGACGTTGTCGACCTTCCGATCCACATTCCATCCGTTCCAGGGGAAGCCGGCCGTGGTCCGGACCTGGCGGGTGAAGGTGACCCGGTAGAAGTTTGTTGGGTTGTGGTATCCGAAGATCAGACCGAACCCGTCGTCATCGCCTGCGACCAGGCGGGCCTTGAAGGTGAAGGCCGGGCCGGCGACGGCGTCGTTGATCAGCATGGCCGCGGTGGCGGTGGGCGAGGCCGCCGCGTTGTCCGTGTAGATGTTGCTCTGTTCGACGTACGCGCCGCTGACGATGTCATATTGCCAGCGGAGCGGGCCATCGATGTAGGTGCCAGGCGGTTGGACCGCTGTCCAGCCCGGGATCCCGCCGTCGAAATCGTCCTCGAACAGCAGGGTGGCTTCGGCCCCCCACGTCGTTGAGGACATCAGAACGTTAGCGCTCACGAGAACTGACCCGGGTGTGCTCATGAGAAGTGACCCACCTGGGTGAAGGGCGGGAGGATTTCCTTTCCAAGGGGGAGGTCGCGGAAGGAGAAAACCCTTGCCCCACCTGGACGGCCGAGGGCCGTTC
>JAKQDD010000181.1 GCA_029556615.1 Verrucomicrobiota bacterium
GTTCAGCCCGTTGGTTATCGTGAACCCTTCCCGGGCGAAGGTGGCGTCCCCGTAGAGCGTGGCCGACAGGCTGTTGATCGTCACGTTGGTCGCCGCCGGCGTCGTCATCCCCGCCACCGTCAACGTCCCGCTCCGGCTCCCGCCGCTCAGCTGATTGAGGTTGTTCACGCTGAAGCTCTGCACCAGGGCGTTGTTGGTCCGCTGGCTCAGGTTCCCCGCAGCATCGTACGCGTACCCAAACTGCTCCTGCAACCGCGTCGTTCCACCCGATTCCCGGCCCACCGCCCCCGTCAACTGCCCCAGCCCGTCGTAGGCGTAGGCCCACCCGTTGCCCGCGTCGTTCGTCACCGCCGTCCGCTGGTTCGCCGCGTTGTACCCGTACGCATGCCGATTGCGCAACGTCCCGCCTCCCGTCCGCAGGACCGTCTCGGTCCACCGCCCGGCGCCGTCGAAGGCGTTGGTGATCACGGCGCCGTTGCCCAGATCCAGCCGTTGGATCAACCGCGACGCTGCCGTCACCCCGCCCATGCCGCTGTGGTATTGGTAGCCGAACACCCCCGCCGCCGACGTCACATTCGTCAACCGCTTCGCCCCGTCGTAGGCGTAACTCTGGACCCACGCTGAACTGTTCGGCGCCTCGACGCTCAGCCCGCTGCGCAACCGCCCGCTCTCGTAGATCGAGCTTACCGTGTCCAGCGCCCAGGGACCGTCCTCGCTTGCCCTTTGACCCTCCTCGTACGCATACGAGGTTGTCCCGATCGCATCGACCATGTTCGTCACGCGGTTCAGCGCATCGTACTCGAAGCTCAGGTCCGTCGAGACCGGATAGTCCACATCCCTCACGTTCCCCACCGCGTCGTACTCGAAGCGCGTGTCGCCTTTGGCCAGGCTCCAGCGGTTGGTCAATCGACCCTCGGCGTCGTACTCGTACTCGAGGATCACCACCTCATTGTCGTCGATCTTCTGCGTCACACGCCCGTAAACATCATAGGCCCAGGCCGTCACTTGGCCCTTGCCGTCGGCCAGGCTCACCAAGTCCCCCGCCGCCGAGTACGTGAACCGGTTGGTGGCGATCCCTGGGGAGACCTCGTTGGTCTTCCGTCCGAGGGCGTCGTACGCATACCAGGTGTTCGTGCCCAGTCCGTTCACGTGGTTCGTCAGCCCCCGTGGACCATACTCGAATGTGTCAGTCCCCCCGCCCACCCGCGTCCGGCTCGAGAGCCGATCGAGGCTGTCATACGTGTTGGTCACGGTAACACCGCTCGCATCCACCTGGTTGGTCGGTCGATCCAGGATGTCGTAGAGGACCGCAGTGACCTGGCCGGCGGCGTTGGTCATCGACTTGAGCAACCCCTGGTTGTTGTACCCGCGGATCACGCTCCCGAACGAATCCGTCACGTTCGTCTGCCGCCCCATCAGATCGTACCCGTAAGCGATTGTGTACGCGCCCCCGTACAGGATCGCATTAGTCCGCCGGCCCAATAGATCGTACGCGAAAACGGTCGTCTGATCCAGGGGGTCGGTATGGGATTCGAGCACGCCGCATGTGCAGTAGGCGTATGTATTGGTCCGGTCCAGCGCGTCGATGCTCCGAACCCGCTGCCGGAACCCGTCGTACTCGAAGCGGTTGGTCTGCCCCAGCCGATCCACAACCTCGACCAAGTCCAGCCACTGATAGCCCCAGCGCGCCGAGGTCTGATCCGGATAATCCACCTGGGTCAATCGACCGAGCGCATCCCACGTGTTCGTCACCCTCAGCCCTCGCGGATCGGTGTGCGTGTACACCTGCCCGTTGGTGTACGTGTACGTATTGGTCGCATAGTACACCGCGCTGCCGCCCTCGGGATGCTCGTACTCGACCACGTTGGTGAGCCACCCGACGGCATCGTACCGGTTGGTGACGATCAGCCCGCTGGGCAGCCGGATTCCGGTGATCTGTTGGTTGGTGTCGTAGCTGTAGAGTGTGAGTTCCCCGAGCGCGTTGTAGTTGGTCAAGACCTGGTGAAAGCCATTGTACACGTTGCTCGACACCTGCACCCCAAGCGCGTTGGTGTGCGTGATCACGTCGATCTCGTTCGCCGCATACCCGAACGCGTTGGTCCGCACCCGCAGAACCCCCGCTGAATCGTTGTACGTCGCAATTTCATTGGTCGGATACCCAAGGCCGTTGCGCTGCCAGCGCGTGAACCGCGCCTGGCCTTCCGGCAGCAACCACCCCTCCAGCTGCGGCAGGCTCGCGCTCCCCACCAGCCAGTTCGTCCCCGAGGGCTTGCCCGCATAATCGTACCAGGTGATCTGCCCCTGTGTCGCGCCCTCCGGGCTCGGATCCCGCTGCAGCGAGAGCGTGTTGCTCAGTTCCCACACCCCGTCGGATCCGATCTTGCACAGCCAATGCCGCTGCAGCGCATGCAGGTAGTTGGTGGCCGCCAGTGCGGCGATGTCCAGCGTCCCCTCGATCAGGTTGGTCAGGAACCCGCTGGGCAGATACTCGCACGCCTTGGGTCCCCAGTGGAAAGTGTTGCGCTGATGGGCTTCTTCCGCGTCCAACGTGTTGCTGATCGCGAAATAGGCCCCGTTCGTCGTGCTCGGCCGCCACGCGGCGTATGAACTAGGCACGGTTTCCGTGCTGTTCGTCGCCTGAAACAGATAGAGCTGATGGCGCACCTCCTGCTCGCAGACCAATAACGCCCGCTCCGCCGTCGTGCTGTTGGTCGCCCGGTAAAACTGGTTGGTACCGTAGGGCGTGATCAGTCCGGACATGCCGCCACCCCCGTACACCAGCGTGCTCGCAGGCAGCCCAAACGCATCCGTGATCCCGATCAGGTTCGGCACCGGCCAGGCCTCCTCGTACTGAAGCGTCACCTGACGCCCGTACCGATCCCGAACCTCCGACACAAGGTAGTACCACCCGATATTCGTGTATGAGAGACTCGTCGAATACCCGTCCACATCCACCACGTTGGTCAGGCACGTCGCCATCGAATCGGGCCGCCCGTACTGGAAGAGCGTTGCGTTCCCGGCGGAGTCCTCACGCCGCGTCAAGAAGTATCGAATCTCTGTTCCGTCGACGACATACTCCCCAAAGGTGTCCTTGCCCCCGGTGGGGTACCGGATCACCGGCACACCGCCCTCGATCGCACACGTCAGCCGCATCCGATATTCCGCAGACCCGCCGTTGGTCACGGTCGTCACACCCCCAATGCCGTTGATGAACCGGAAGCTGTTCGTGTTCTCGGGCACCACCCGCAGGAAACAGCGCCACGGACTCGCCCAGTTCCGCCCCACACTGAACACCAACGCCGTGTCTTCAGCCCACTCGCTCTCCTGTCGCTCGTTCTTGTAGAAGAGCTTGAACGTCAGTGCCGGCCCCCGGCTGGGCTGGTAAAACAGGGGCACATCGCTCACCCACAGGCTCAGCAGCGGTTGGCTCACGAACCACTGGGGCATTCCGCACGACTCGCACGGTGCCCGGTAGCATGAGCAACCCGTCCCCTGGCCCACGCCCGGCTCATCGGCGTCAGATCCCCCATGACCCCCTCGGCTCCCGCCCGCACCCTGGCCCCCGGCCCCACCCCCCTGGCCAGCGCCTGTCGCCCCCGGACCGCACTCCCCCGGACACGTCGTTTCCCCTTGCGGCAAGCAAGGGTAGTCCTCTTCCGTGCTCGGCCCCCGTTCCAGTCCGCCCCGAACGGCCGGAACCGACCCCAACGCCAGCATCAAAGCCCATACCCACACCAACGACCGCGGCTTTCGCTCTGAACCACCCCGCCACCCCAGACCGAGCAACCCGGCGGTTGCCGGGCACAATGCCCGGGCACCCTCGCTCCCAACGCCTGCCGCTGGTCTCTTGCTCTCCATCCTCACGCCCTCAGCAGCGCCAAGCCTCCAGCATCCCCTTCCTGTGCCCGGTAGTTCATGGCAAGTTCGTATCGCTCGGTGGCCGGGTGATCCGGACCGTTAACCCAAGGTCATCTTCGTCCTCCCAATCCGTCTCCCCCGAATCCACATCGCCGTCCCCGTCCGTGTCCTCGAGGTAATCCGGCAGCCCATCCCCGTCTGCGTCCGAGAGCACCACCACCCCGTTCGTCAACACCGCCGCCGGGTAGTGAAATCCGATGTCGACGGTCGAGGTGCTTTCCTTGGTCCCATCCGCCTGCGTCGTGTGGTGATAGAGCCCCGCCGCCGCCGCGCTCCGGCTCCCCGCATTCCAGCCGTTGGAGGTGACTTGGTAAAACGACCCCAGCGGACCATTCGTGTACGTGAAACTCGCCAACGCGATCTTGTTGGTCGTGTCGGGCAAAAGATGCTCCGTGCTGCCCATTGCAATGTAGAGGTTGTTCCCACTCGTCACATCCCCCTCCTGCACGATCTCAAGCCCATCCTCCGTGTTGTCGAAACTGTTGTCCTCAAAGACCC
>JAKQDD010000183.1 GCA_029556615.1 Verrucomicrobiota bacterium
GCTCCGCGGCGTGCTCACCTTCGGGACGCGCGACGACGAGTCGCTGGTGACCATCCCCATGTTCGCCCGCGGCGCGGCTGACCTGATCTTCCCGTATGTCGTCACGACGGACATCTGGTACACCGGCATCACCCTGATCAACACCGGGGCTGACCAGGCGAGCCCGTTCATCAACGCGTTCACCGAGAAAGGTGAATACCTGACCGGGAAAGTGGTCAGCATTCCCGCCAACGGCAAGTTTGTCTGCCTGGTGAATCAGATCTATGACTATGCGCACCCGGAAGACATCAAGTTCCTGAGCGTGGAGTCGGACAAGGCGCTCATCGGTTTCGAGGTGTTCGGCTCCTTCATCGACAAGGGTCTGGCCGGACTGCCGGCGTTCTCGCCCACGGTGGAGCTGTTCAAGGCCGAGGCCAAGCCGGAAGCGAAGGGCGACACGCCGCTGACCCGGCCCAGCCGGCCCACCGGCTTCGAGGGGACGGCAATTTCCGAGTCGGAGATCTACCTGAGCTGGAACCCCAATCCCGAACCGGACCTCAAGCATTACGCCATTTACAGCAACGACGGGCCGGTCCCCAACCTCATCGCCACCACCGACCAAACCCACTACACCCGGTCCGGCCTCACGCCGCAGACCACCTACCGGTTCTCGCTGCAGGCGGTCAATCAGGGCAACGAGGAGTCGGAATCCACCACGCCGATCCTGGTCACCACCCTGGCCCAGGGGCAGCAGGATTACCCCTACCGGGTGTACTACAACGAGATCCCCGACCGGGCGTTCTACGACACCGGCATCACCTTCTCGAACCTGGGCGCCCAGGCCGTCACGGTGCACCTGTCGGTCTACGACGCCAACGGCGACCTGCTGGCCGAGAACGAGCGGCCCGTCGCCGTGCTGGAGCAGATGACCCGGTACATCGAGAACTTCTTCGACAACGCGCTGCCCGAAGGCGCCGCCTATCTCAAGGTGGGAGCCACCGAGAAGCTGCTGGGCTTCGAGCTGTTCTGGACGGCCGACGA
>JAKQDD010000213.1 GCA_029556615.1 Verrucomicrobiota bacterium
CAATTCGGACCTCACCAAAACTGTCCGACTATTCGCCGAAACGCCTGTCCGATTTGGACCGAAATCACTGTCCGAATTGATTTCCGAAATCACTGTCCGGCCAACTCCGAAATCACTGTCCGAATAAGTCCGAAATACGCAAACAGCTCCCGGTCGATGTCAATGATGACCGGCATCGAGAAGTCCGTCCTGGCCTGGTTATGGGTGATCAGCACTTCCGCCACCGAGCCGACCGTCACCCCGCGGAGTTTGACCGGCGCGCCGGGATTCAACCCCTTCAGCGATGCGTCGAAGTAGAGAATGTAGCGATGCTGGGTTCGGAACAGCTTCCCGGAGCTGAACGTGATCAGCCCGAGCACGCCCAGCGCCAGACCGATGACCAGGAACAGCCCGATGCTGGTGGGATTCGCTTTCTGGCTCATACATCCAATGACAGCCTTAGGATGCCGCCGGAGGACCAGGCATCGTGCCCGAAGTTCCGCCGCGCATCAGGAACGCGCGCACTTTGGGGTCGGTCGAGTGCTTCAGCAAGTCCCTCGGATTCCCGCTGGCGCCTATCGTCTTCGCGTCGGCATCGAGGAAAATCGAATCGTCGGCGATCTCGAAAATGCTGGCCAACTCATGGGTGACCACCACGAGGGTCGCGCCCAGGCTGTCGCGCAGCTCCAGGATCAGATGATCCAGGTTCCGCGAGCTGATCGGGTCCAGCCCCGCGGAGGGCTCGTCAAAGAAGAGAATCTCCGGGTCCAGGGCCATGGCCCGCGCCAACCCGGCCCGCTTGCACATGCCCCCGGAAATCTCCGCCGGATAAAAGTCCTCGAACCCCCGCAAGCCGACCAGCGCCAGCTTGAGCCGCACGATGTCGCCGATGTCGCCTTCCGACAGGTCAGTGTACTCGCCCAGCGGCAGCGCCACGTTCTCGGCCAGCGTCATCGAGCTCCACAGTGCGCCGCTCTGGAAAAGGACGCCGAACTTGCGCCGTTGGCGCTGTCGCGCGTCATCGTCCATCCCCCAAAGGCTCTGGCCGTCATACAACACTTCGCCCCGCACAGGGCGCATCAAACCGATCATGTGCCGCAGGAGCGTGCTCTTCCCGCAACCGCTCCCGCCCATGATCACGAAGACCGACCCGCGCTTCACCTGCGCGTTGATCTCCTTCATGACCACGTACGAGCCGTAAGCCATCGTGAGATCCCGAATCTCGATCGTGATGGCGGCATCGGCGGGCTTCATAGCTTGAGCGCGTTGCAGATCACGGCAAAGACCCCGTCCGAGGCAATGATCGCCGTGATGCCGGCGACCACGGCGCGCGTGGTGGCCTCGCCCACGGCGGCGGCGTTGTTGCCGCACTGCATGCCCCGCAGGCAGCCCGCGTACGCCACCACGAAGCCGAAGAACGATCCCTTGCCGATGCCCAGCAGGAAACTCTTGAGCGTAATGGCCTCGACCGTCCGGGTCACATACTCCGTCGCGGTCATGTCCAGCATGGTGATGGACACAAAGAACCCGCCGAAGAGGGCGATCGCATTCGCAAACACGCACAGCAGCGGCATCATCAGGACCAACGCCATCATCCGCGGCAGGACCAGGAACTCGACAGGCGAAATGCCAAACGCCTGCAAGGCGCTGATCTCCTGATTCACCTTCATCGTTCCCAGCTGCGCCGCAAACGCGGCCCCGGTCCGCCCGCAGAGGATGATGCCGGTCATCAAACAGCCCATCTCGCGGACCGTTCCGATGGCCACCATGTCCGCCACGAAGATCGAGGCGCCGAACGGCCGCAACCCCACCGCGCCCACGAACGCCAGAATCAGCCCGACCAGGAAGTTGATCAGGGCGACAATCCCCAACGCCTGCGGACCACATTGTTGCATCACCAGGAAGGCGTCCGGCCAGCGGAACTGCGCCCTGCCCCGCAGCAACTTGCCCAGCGCCACCGCGTTCTCCCCCAGGAACGTCACCATCGCCTTCGCCGCCGCCCAGGTCTGAATGCCCCGGCCACCCACGTACTCAAGCCAGGGGGTCCGAGCGCCGACCCGGCGCGCATCCTGCTGCGCCGGGACCGCGTTCGCAAGGGAGAGCAGGCGTCGGACACCCTCGGGCAAGCTGCTTTCCTCAAACTCGATCCCGCGTTGCCGGCAAAGCTCATGGCACTTGCTGACATACGCCACCAGCCCGGAACCCCAGGCCTCCAAACCTGATGCGTCAAACGCCATCCGGCCCGCCACCGCGCCGACCCCCTCGATGGCTTCCTGCACCCCCCGCATCTCCGGCAGCCTGTCCATCCTCCGCCAGTTGCCCGACAAGGTCACCAGCAGCCCATCGGGCGGCCGTCGCTGAACGGAGACGCCCGGCAACGAAGGCGCCTGAGGTGCCATCGGTCCGCCCTTCACCCGCGAGGCCACATCAGCTCACCGCCGCTGCCTTGGCTTTGCCACACCAATGGCCGGCACAGCTCCCGCAGGCGGCAGCGGACGTCGGGCTCCAAACCCACAGTGGCTCGCATGTCGCGACCGTAGGACTGCGGTGCTGCGGTGTCAATACAGCGGCCTGAAAAGCCCGTCCCGCGCCTCGCTATCCCGCCGGAGCCGATAGCACGCTCAGGTGCAAACGACCCTCCTGCCAGCCGACCGAAAAATCCACCACGTACCGCCGGTGCATGCCGAAAAAGCGCAGCTTCCGCACGATCATGCCCTCGAGCCGGATCCGCGTGTCAACGGACTCCTCGCGCTGCACCTGGCCGAGTGCATCGAGACGCTGGGGCTCGGACAGAAGACTGAAGTTCCATGCGGTGATGGCGGCAACCATCACCTCGCGGCAAGCCTCCGCCGTCCCCGCACCGTCCAGGTAAGGCCGCGCAAACTCGGTCAGGACCTGCGACAGCCGCGCCTCGCCGGCTTCCGGCGACTGCACCGCAGCACCCGCCCACGGCCCCTCGGACCGGACTCGGTCAACCAGCGCCTCCCGGGACGCCTCGATGCGCCGGCGCCCTTGCTTGTTGCGTGATGCCTTCCCCATGGCCCGCGTCCTGCCGAACGCAGACCATCAGATCGGCTTCGGCATCCGCATCCAGGCGCCTTTCCGGGCCGAGCTCTTCAGGCAGGTCTCGATGAACGCAATCCCCGTCCATCCGTCTTCGACGTTCGCATACTTCGAGCCGTCGCAGGCGAATTTCTCCTTGGCCTGCCACTTGCGGACATCCGCCTCGAAACACCGATGCAGACGGGCGAAGGCATCGTGGAACGCCTCCGGGTGTCCCGAGGGCGCTGTCGGCTCCGCCATCAGATCGGCAGGGACATCCTTCGGCAGGAACCCATCCCCCGGCGTCACCGCCCCGCGCCAGTACACGCGATCCGGCTGGTTGGCCAGATGAATGGTGATGGACTCCGGCTCCTCCTGACGCCAGCGCAGCGTCCCTTTGGTGCCGCAGACTTCGATCCCCAAATCATTCTTGTGGCCAATCGAAATCTGCGAGGCGCGAACCAGCGCCTTCGCCCCGTTGTTCAGCACGCAGTAAATGGTGAAGTGATCGTCCAGGGCGCGCCCCTCGACAAATCGCTCGAGCTGCGCGGAGAGCTGGGTGACGTTCAGTCCCGTGACGTACCGGAGCTGCATCAAAGCGTGCGTGCCAATGTCGCCGCCGCAGCCCGAGCCGCCCGCCATCTTGGGGTTCGTCCGCCAGACCGCCTGCTGGTTCCCCGTCGCCTCGACCTTGGTGGCCAGCCAGCCCTGGATGTAGTACGAGTCCACCCACCGAACCTCGCCCAGCAGACCGCTGCGCACAATGTACCGCGAAAACCGGCTCGTCCAGTGCCCAAGATAGGTGTGCGCCACGCCAAACGGCATGTTCAGCTTGCGCACCGCCTTCACCAGGTCCGCCGATTCCTTCAGCGTCACCGTCAGCGGCTTCTCGCAAAAGACGGGGATCCCCGCCTTCAGCGCCTTCATCGCCGGATCAAAGTGAACAAAATTCGGGGTCACAATCAGGACATAGTCCAACCGCTGGTCCGCCGGCAGATCCCGCTGGGCCGCAATCATGTCGTCGTACGAACCGTACCCGCGGATCGGGTAGGGCCATTTCTCGGCCTCCGCCAGCGCGATCTTCGGATCGGGAAACAGCGCTCCCGCCACCACGCGCCGAGTGCCGTCAAAGTGGATTGCCTTCTGATGCGGGTGAACGATGAACGCGCCGCGGCCACCGCCGACCAAGCCGACATTGAGGGGTCTGTTGGACATAGCTGCTTCGTGCTTCCTACGGTTCTTGTTGGTTGAATCCACGGCGGACAAGGCTGCAGCCGCAGCCCTGCCCGATTCGGAAACTTCGTCGTTTCAGACTAGGGAAAACCCCTCCCCGTTCAAGCGTTTTGTGGCTGCCGCGGGCGACCGGGGCAGTCTCATTCTGTACCCGCCGGCGGCGAGGACGGCGCGAGCGCTGTTCGCGATTTCCCTTCCCCCCGCCGCGGTCAACGCCCGCGGCTACAGCCTCAGCCCAGACCCGCCGCCCGCCGCGCCCATGCGTCCGCCTCGAGGATCTGATCGAGCGTCGGCTCGCGCACCACGTCGTGCTCCCCCATCACCCGCGCCACTGCCGCGGCAATCTCGCCGAACCCCAACCGGCCCTCGCAGAACCCCTGCACCGCCATCTCGTTGGCCGCATTGAGCACCGCCGGCAGCGTGCCCCCCGTCTCCCCCGCCCTCCGGGCCAGATTCAACGCCGGAAACCGCTCCGGATCCGGCGCCTCGAAGGTCAGCGCCCCAATCCGGGTGAAATCCGTCCGCACTCGGCTGCTGGCCACCCGCTCCGGGTACGTCAGGGCATACTGAATGGGCAGACACATGTCCGGGCTCGAAAGCTGCGCCAGAATCGAGCCGTCCACGAACTCGACCATCGAATGAACCACGCTCTGGGGATGCACCACTACGTCCACCTGGCTCATCGGCAGCCCAAACAGCCAGCGGGCCTCGATCATCTCGAGCCCCTTGTTGAATAACGTCGCCGAGTCAATCGTGATCTTCCGCCCCATCACCCATGACGGATGCTTCAACGCATCCGCCACCGTGATCCCGCTGAACTCCGCTTGCGGCGTCTTGCGAAACGGCCCCCCCGACGCCGTAAGCCAGAGCTTCCGCACCGAGGCCGGCGGACGGCCGTCCAGACACTGGAAAATGGCCGAATGCTCGCTGTCCACTGCCAGGACCCGCACGCCCGCTCGCCGCGCCTCCGCCATCACAATCTCGCCCGCCATCACCAGGATCTCCTTGGACGCCACCGCGATGTCCTTCCCTGCCCGGATGGCCGCCAGCGCCGGAGCCAGTCCCGCCGTTCCGACAATGGCGATCAGCACAATGTCCGCAGACGGCAGCGTGGCCAGACGCAACAAACCCTCCGGCCCGCAATGAACCCGCGCCCCGGAGCCCAGCGCCGACTGCAGCATCGTCGCCTTCGCCGGATCCTGGATGGCGATGGCCTCCGGCTGGAACTTCCGCGTCTGCTCGAAGAGCCGCTCCGCGTTCTGGCCCGCCGCCAGGCCAACCAGCCGGATCCGATCCGGCAGGTCGGCAGCCACCTGGACCGTGCTCGTGCCAATCGACCCCGTGCACCCTAAGACCACCACGTTCTTCATGCTCTCAGTCGGTCAGCACATGCCGCAAATACAAATACATCAGCGGCGCATTGAACAACAGGCTGTCCAAAAGGTCGAGAACGCCGCCTATCCCCGGCAGCAGCCGCCCCGAGTCCTTCACCCCCGCCTCGCGCTTGAACAGCGACTCGATCAAATCCCCCAGCACCGCAGCCGCCCCCAGCAGCAGCCCCAGCCCGAGCGCATGCCCGAAGGTCATCCCCGTCAAATGCCCCGGCGCCAAGACGTACAACAGCACGCTCGCCCCGGCCGAAAAGCAGAGGGCCCCCGCGAACCCCTCCCACGTCTTGCCCGGACTGATTCGCGGGATCAGCTTGTGGCGACCGAACAACGAGCCCACCCCATACGCCCCCATGTCGCTGAACTTGGTCACCGCAATGAAGTAGATCAAATAGAACCGGCCGTCGACCTGAGGAAAGAAGTTGATCTTCTGCACGAAGTTCAACAGCCAGGGCACGTACATCAGCCCCAAAAGCGTGGTCGAAATGCCCAACAGCCCGGCTGGGTTCGTCTTCGACAGGAATTGCCGCACGCAAAGCCCCAGGACAAAAAGCACCAGGAACCCAGTCTCGAAGTCATTCGCCTTCGACGGCAGCGTGTGCGGCCTCACCATGCCCGATAGATAGACGAACGTGCTGGCCATCAACAGCAAGCCGCCGAAGATCCCCCACCCCTTGAAGCAGACCATCCCCCGCTTCTCCACCAGGCCGTAAAACTCCCGCATCCCTCCCCACGCCAGAACCAACAGGATCACCAGAAAACACGCGTTCGCCAGCACACGGTTCGGCGCAAACAAGGCCGCCACCACCACCGACCAGAGCACCAGCGAGCTCCCCAGACGACGCGCAAACACCATCCCTTTCGATGCAGGCGGCGGGAGCGCTTCAGCAGATCCGGACATTGCGGGTGCCATTACCCGCTTCCTCGACCTCTGTCCATCCAAAACCGCCGACAGGACGAGGTACGATGCTCACCCCGGGGCATGCTCCTCTTTCATCCCCTCGCGCTTTGAGACGGGATTAACAGGATCGACAGGATGGGGACCAACCACCGTCTGTCGGATTCTGGTTTCCTTCCGTCGTCCGCTTGCCTATAAGGCAGGCCAGCCACTGCACCGCCGGTGGCCAGGAATGTCCGAGATGAATCGACGTCGACGAACGTGGCCGGCGAGCCGTTGGGGATTGCTCTGCGCCGCGGCAGTGCTCCTCCTCGCCCAGAGCACTCGGGCGGAGTTGCAGTTCGATGTCTTCGTCGGCTATGGCAGCGGCGGCGCCGGCGGCGATGGCATCGTCCGCGAGGGCTCCTGGTTCCCCGTCGCGTGCGAAATCTTCAACGACGGCCCGAGCTTCAATGCCATCTTCGAGTTCTCCTCACGCCAGACGGGCTCCGGCCAAGCCCGCCGCATGCGAATCGAACTGCCTAGCAACACCCGCAAACGCTTTTCCTTCCCCGTGTTCTCCGGGGCGAGCCGCTATGCGAGCTGGGATGCCCGGCTCTACGATGACCGGCGCCGGCTCCAGGCGGAGCGCACCGACCTCCGCTGCCGGGATGTCACCTGGGAAACCACGGTCCTCGGCGGCCTGGCCCGCGCCGTCGCCGGTATGCCCACCCTGCCGGGCACAAAGTCCAATCGGCCCGAGCTCCAACCCCAGGTCGCCCGCCTCGCCCCCGAGCAGTTCCCCGACAACCCGATCGGCCTCGAAGGATTGCACGCGCTCTACCTGAACTCGGAACGCGCCCTGGCCCTGAGCGCCGCCCAGGCTGCGGCCCTGCGCACCTGGGTCGAAGGCGGCGGCCACCTCATCCTGGTTCCGGAACAAGCCCAGGACATCTCGAGCACGCCGTGGCTCGCAGGCCTCATGCCCGTCGAACTGGGATCGCTGACCACCAACCGAAGCACCGGCGCCTTCCAGGCGTGGTTGCGCACCGGCGCCGCCCTGCGAACAGAAACCGCCACGTCCCCGGCCGGTATCGCAAGACCCACCCAAACACGCCCCGGCAACCCGTCCACCCCCCAGGAGAATCCCTACCTGACCCAGGCCACGGACGGCGCGTTCGAACTCGTCGACCTGCCCCTCTACCAGGGAAACCTCATCGCCGGCGACGTCTGGCTCGCCCTCGAAGGCGCCCCCGCCGTCGTTGATGCCCGCCGCGGCCGCGGCCACGTCACCGTGCTCCTCTTCAACCCGGAACGGGAACCGTTCAAGTCGTGGAAGAACCGACCCTGGTTCTGGGCGCGCCTTCTGCAGCTGCCGGGCGACCTGTTCACCCAGAGCACCACCGGGGCCTATGGGGGCTGGAGCCTCGATGGCGTGTTCGGAGCCATGATCGATACGCGCCAGGTTCGCAAACTGCCGATCGAATGGCTCCTGGTGCTCCTCGTCGTCTACCTGCTGGTCATCGGCCCCATCGACCGCTGGTGGCTCAAGAAAATCAACCGCCAGATGCTGACTTGGATCACCTTCCCGCTCTACGTGCTCTTGTTCTCCCTCCTCATCTATTACATCGGCTACCGGCTACGCGCCGGCGACACCGAGTGGAATGAACTGCACGTCGTCGATGTCCTGCCTGGACGCGAACTCGCCGACTTGCGGGGACGCAGCTTCGCCGCGCTCTACTCATCGGTTAACGCCCGATACCGGCTGGCCAGCGACTTGCCGTTCGCCGCGCTTCGGGGCGAATACCTCGGACCCGCCGGCGGCGGGCAGGAAGGAGGCCGCGTCGAGGCCGATCTGGTGGCCAATGCCTTCCAGGCTGAGGTGACCGTGCCGGTCTGGACCAGTCTCCTCTACGTCCACGACTGGGTCCAGTCCGCTTCCCCTCCCTTCCGTGCCCGCGCAACCCGCTCGGACCGCCGCTGGCAACTCGAAGTCCAGAACCTCCTCGACCACGCCCTCGCCAACCTCCAGGTCGCCGTCGAAGGCCGGCTCCTCGACCTGGGCGCCCTTCGCCCCGGTGAAATCCGGACCTGGACCCTCGATCCGGCGTCCGGCCAGATGCTCGATCAGTTCGTGCGACTCACCGCGCAGCGCTTCCAGTCCGCGGTCAACGCGCGCCGACAGACCTTCGGCCGCGAGAACCGCAGCCGGCTCGATCCGGAACCGGGCAACGCGCTGGCGGCCTCCTTCGTCAGTCTCGCCGGAGCCCAGCAGGGCCTCCAACGAAGCTTCGTCTACCCCTCAGGCATGGATCTGACCCCCCTGGTCGCCCGCGGCGATCTGGTGCTGTTCGCCTGGGACCCCGAACGCAGTCCGCTGACCCGATCGCTGCTCCAGACCTCAACGCCCCGCCAGTCGCAGTACACACTCTACCGCCTGGCCGTGCCCGCGGACACCGGGCAAGGTCACTGATTATGCAAGCCTCGCCTGCAGTCCAAACGTTCAATCTGACCCGCCTGTACGGCGACATGGTGGCGCTGAACAACCTGGATCTGACCGTCAACCGGGCGGATCTCTTCGGGTTCATCGGATCCAACGGCGCCGGCAAAACCACCACCCTGCGGATCCTCGCCACCTTCCTCGCCCCCTCCGGCGGACGAGCCGAAGTCCTGGGACACGACGTCGTCCGCGACGCCGATGCCGTCCGGCACCTGATCGGTTACATGCCCGACTTCTTCGGCGTGTACAAGGACATGGAGGTGACCGAGTACCTCGATTTCTTCGGCGCCTGCTACAAAATCCCCTCCGCCCAGCGGGAAAAGACCGTCAACGACGTCCTCGAGCTGGTCGGCCTGGCCGAAAAGAAGGGCGCGATCATCGGGGCGTTGAGCCGGGGAATGCAGCAACGGCTCGGTCTCGCCCGCGTGCTGATTCACGACCCGAAAGTCCTCCTGCTGGACGAACCCGCCAGCGGGCTCGACCCGCGGGCGCGTATCGAGATGATGGCCATCCTCCAGGAGCTCCAGCGGCTCGGGAAAACCATCATCATCTCCTCCCATATCCTCAGCGAACTGGAAACCCTCTGCAACCGCGTCGCCATCATCGAGAAAGGCCGCCTCATCTACGCCGGACCCGTCCAGGGCGTCCGCGACCAAATGACCACCGGCCGCGTCGTCTGGGTCCGCGTCGCCGGAGACCCACAGCAAGCCGCTGCACTGCTCCGGGCACGGCCGGAAGTCACGTCCGTCGACGAAGCCGACGGACGTCTGAAGGTCGCCTTGGCAAGCCACGATACCGACCACAGCATCGTGGCAGAGGTCCTCGTCCGAGGCGGCGCACGACTGATCGAATTGCGCGAGGACGAGCTGGGCCTCGAAGAGGTCTTCCTCCGCGTCACTAAGGGCGAAACCCAGTGACCCCGCCCATGCCGCCCCCATGAATCGAGTCCTCATCCCGGGCCGCCCTTTTCGGCTCGACAACGCCTCCCCGGTCCAGCATCGTCCAATGGTTCGAAAAAATGCACGCCGCTGAATGTCACTTCAACCTACCTAACAAACTCAGTACAACGATGAAAAAGTGGTTGGTTTCCATCACGTTGGGCCTGGCCTTGGCTGGTTCTGCCAGCCTCTGCCAGGCGGCAAGCGAGATCGCCCAGGACTTCAATGGCGGTGCTGGGAGTATCGCTGATTTCAGCATCAACTTCGGCACCGGCGCGATCGAATGGGACGCCGCCGGCGGCGTCGACGGCTCCGGTGCCCTGAAAGTCACACTCAGCGCCGCGGACGTGGCCAACAAGGAGGTCGCACCCATGTGGACCATCCCCGGCGGCCCGTTCGATACCTCGGATTACTATACCCTCGAGTATGACCTCTACATCGACGTCGCCGCGGGCGTTGATGCTGAAGGCAAGTACTTCAATCTCCAGGAGGTGTTCAGCGATTCAGCGTGGAGCTGGGACAACAACTGGGTCGGCGCGGTCGCCGGCGCCTACACCGGCGTCTGGACCCACATGACCGCCTCGGTCCCCAACAACGGAAAGAAGTACTTCCGCGTCATCTGGGCCATGCAGGGTACCGCACCCTACTCCTCCGACGTCGTGGTCTACATCGACAACGTGGTGCTCAAACCGCTCCCCAATCCCTTCATCCTCGACAACGGCACCGACCCCTCGATCACCTGGAGCCCGGAAGGCTGGGCCACCCCCGCGACCGTCGAGTACGTCACCACGGAAGACGCGGGCGGCGGTTATACCCCGCTCGGCTGCCTCAAGATCAGCCCCGAGTATACCGGCGCGTGGCAGCAATCGTGGGTCATCCACACCTTCCCGACCTTCGTCCCGACTCGCTGGAGCTATATCGAGTGCGACGTCAAAGTCGACGCCGCCCTCTCGACCCCGGACGGCAGCGGCAACTATGGCAGCTTCAACTTCAATGTCCGGGAAAGCAGCTGGGCCGATCATGTCCTGCCCGGCGCGGTGGTCCTCGACTCGAGCTTCGCCGGGGCCTGGGGGCATATCAAACTGCCGCTCCCGGCCACCGCTTCCGGCGGACCCCTGGACATCATCCTGAGCGGCACCTACGGCGGCCCCGTCGTGGTGTACGTCGACAACCTCGTCCTCACCAAGCCGATCACGCCTCCGTCGATTCTCGGAATCGCCCCGGGCACGTCCAAGGGTGTCTTTGTCACGGTGGATCCTGCCACCGACAACCAGTGGGACGAGGAAGGCATTTCCACGCCCTCGGCAGACAATGACGTCACCAACTTCTTCTGGGTCGAGTCGACCCCGGCAACCTACTCGATCACCCTCGCCGACTTCCCAACCCCGGCGGCTGCGCCCGGGTTCCAGGCCCACATCTACCTGGTCAATGGCGACTCGATCACCGCAAGCGGCGGCAGCTTCGCCTGGAATGCCACCTACGCCGGCGCCCCGTGGAACGCCTACGACTACGCCGGGTTCAAAATCCAAAACACCATGGACAACACCGGCGTGATCGCCATCGTGGAATGGAAAACCAACGCGCCAAGCGCCAATCCCATCGAGGCCAATGTCCAGCAGTTCCCCCTGACGCAGTACCCGACCGCCAACGGCAAGTGGACGTTCAGCTTCACCGACAATACGCACGGGACCATCACCGGCCCCGACGGCGCCACCGCCGCAACCTTCGAGGTGCCCGACTTCATCAGCGATCCGGGTTACTTGAACAACTTCACGCCGCTGACCTCGGCCGCCCTGTTCGGCCTGGCGAAGAACGATACCGAAAACAGCGGCGTCAACAACGGCAAGAGCGCCACCATCGCCGCCGTCCAGGTCAAGAACGCCTGGATCGACCGGACCGACACCTTCGACGGCGCCGGACTCACCACCACCTACGCCTGGCAAATCTGCAGGTACTGGAAGAACCCCGAAACCCGCGTGTTCTATCGCCCGGCGGGCGTCGGCCTGTGGGTCAAGTACGGCAATCCTGCCGAAGGCTACTTGGTTGACGTCTCGACCGACCTCAAGACCTGGTCCAATGCCGGCGTCTCCTACAAGTACACCGACGGCACCGGCATCCAACACTGGGCCGGCGTCCCCTCCGCCAACGTTCCGCCGGACGACGGTTTCTTCCGTCTGATCAAACCGTAACGCAAGCCAACCGGCTCCGAGCAGTTCTCAAGGGCGCCACCGCCGCAACGGTGGCGCCCTTTTTGCGCCCTCCGACGCGGGTTTGCATCGGCACCGCTGTTCCTGCTAAGACATCCACCGTGGCACCCATGCATGCCCCAACGCTCCGACTCGAACTCGTGCCGCTCGGCAGGTCCCTCGATGTCCCCACCGGCACGCCCCTCCAGGACGTCCTGTTTCCCCTGGGAATCGAATTCCCCTGCGGCGGTCGCGGACGCTGCCGCGGCTGCCGCATCCGTGTTCTCGAAGGCCATCTTCCCGTCACTCCCGAGGATGAACGGGCCCTGACGCCAGCCGAGCGGGCCGCAGGCTGGCGGCTGGCCTGCCGGGCCAGCGCCCAGGGTGATCTCCGCCTCGAACTCGCCCAGTGGGAGACGCCGGTGCTCGCCGACGAAACCCCCTTCGAATTCCCGCCTCAACCCGGCCTCGGCGCCGCCATCGACGTCGGCACGACAACCCTCGTCGTCCAACTGGTCGACCTCATGACCGGATCCGTCCGTGGCGTCGCCACAGCCCTGAATCCCCAGGCCCGGCATGGCGCGGACCTCATGAGCCGCGTCGAGTTCGCCCTCCAACCCGCCGGCGCCCCCACCCTGAGAGATCTCGTCCGGTCGGAAATCGGCAGGCTCCTATCGAGTCTCATCGCCGAATCCTCGACCGGAGAAACCGTGCGGCGTGTGGTCCTGACGGGGAACACCGTCATGCATCACCTCTTCGCCGGTCTCAGTGTCGAACCGCTCTCTCAACATCCATTCGAGACACCCCATGACGGCCTTCAGGAGTTCGCAACCGCCGACCTCGACTGGCCCGTGCCCGGCGACCCGCCCGTCTTCTTCCTGCCGTGTCTGGGCGGGTTCGTGGGCAGCGACATCCTCGCGGGGATCGCCGCCACGCGGCTCCACGAGACGGATCAACTGACCGGCCTCGTCGACCTCGGCACCAACGGCGAGATCGTCGTGGGCAATCGCAACGGCCTGCTGTGCGCCTCGACGGCCGCAGGACCCGCCTTCGAGGGGGCGCGTATCGCCCACGGGATGCGAGCCGCCTCCGGAGCCATCGCCGGGGTCACGGCCACCGGCGGTACCCTCGAGTTTCGGGTTCTGGGGAACGGACGCCCGCGAGGGCTCTGTGGCAGCGGCCTGGTGGATGCCGTTGCCGTGGGACTCGATCTCGGGACAATCCAGCCCTCCGGCCGGCTCGGGCAAGGCCGGGAATGGATGCTGGCTGACCCGGTCAGCCTGACACAGGCGGACATCCGCCAGCTCCAATTGGCAAAGGCCGCCGTCACCGCCGGCCTCCGCATCCTGCTCGAACGCTCGAACGCCAGCCCCACTGACCTCGCCTGCCTCCACCTGGCAGGCGCCTTTGGCAATTACATCAGCCGATCGAGCGCCCGGCGGATCGGCCTGATCCCCCTGCCCCCCGAACGCGTCCGCCCCGCAGGCAATACGTCGCTGCTCGGCGCCAAGCTCGCCCTCTTCGCACCTCGCTCCGCCCTTGATTACTCCGACCTGCGACAGCGCATCCGGCACGTGTCGCTGCATCTCGATCCCAGGTTCCACGAAATCTACGTCCAGGAAATGACCTTCCCCGGGCAGGCGTGATAGACTTCGACCTTTTCTATAATTGCCACCGGCACCAACGAACCCCAATGTCTCCCCGTGACGGATGGCACTGGCCGTTGTCTTTAGCCTAAAGCACCCCTGTCTCTATGACGGACACATCTCCTGACCCCGGACCCGAAGCCGGACCCGAAGCCGGAGCCGATGCTGCGCCCCCCGAGTCCCCAACCACGCCCTTGTGGGCGAAGCTCGGGAACATCATCGCCGCACCCGGTGAGGTCTTCGACGAAATCCGGTCCCTGCCGGTCGTCACGGCAAACTGGCTCGTCCCCACCCTGTTGGTCCTGGTCGCGGGCTGGGTCGGGCTCTGGCTGGTCTTCCAGCAGGACTCGATCGATCAGCAGATCAGCGACATGCAGGAACAGCAGATCCAGAAGATGGTCGAGTCGGGCAAGATGTCCCAGCAGCAGGCCGACTCGAGCCGGGCCGTGGCCCAGAAGTTCACCAAGGTCGGCAAGATCGTGGGCGGCATCGCCGGGTCCGGCCTTACCACGTTCATCTCCCTGTTCTGGTGGGCCCTGGTCCTGTGGTTGGTGGGCGGCAAGATCATGGGCGGCGGCTTCACCTATCTCAAAGCCATCGAGGCCGCCGGCCTGGCCAGCGTGATTCTCCTCCTCGAAACCGTGGTCCGCAATCTCCTGCAAATCACCTGCGGCAGCCTCTTCGCGGGACCTAACCTCGCGCTGTTCGTCGTCGACGAATTCCACCAGTCGTCGCTCGGGGCTTTGCTGACGCCCGTGGCCAGCCTGCTTCCCGAATCGGCCCGATGGGCGGATTACGACATTAAGGATCTCAAATTGCAGGTCCTGGCCGCTTTCGATGGCATGGTTTTCTGGGGGCTCTTCGTCAAGTCGGTGGCGCTGTCCCGCCTCAGCGGCCGCGGCCTGGGCCCGGCGCTGGCGTGGATCGTCGGGCTCTGGCTGGCGGTGACTTCCCTGATGATGACCGTCGGCTACGCCATGCAACGGCTGTTCGCGGGCGGCTGAAACAAACGCCGCCCCGGCGGTGTCCCAGAAGGAACGACATGAGTATTCCCAAAGCGAAGCGGGCCAAGCGCACCAGGAAGATCGTCGTCTTCATCGTCCTCCTGGCCGTCATCGGGGGATTGACAGCGCTCGCGGTGTTCAAGCGCCGCGAACCGGTGATCACCATCCAGACGGAGAAGGTCGCCCGCCGTAACCTGATCGAGATGGTCGAGGCCAACGGCCGGGTCCAGCCCGTGTTCCAGGTCAAGATCAGCCCCGAAGTCAGCGGCGAAATCATCGAGTTGCCCGTCAAGGAGGGACAACAGGTCAAACGCGGCGACCTGCTGCTGCGCATCAAACCGGACGTCTACGTCGCGGACCGGAACTCGTCCGAGGCGAACTACCGCGCCTCGCTCGCCAGCCGGACCACGGCGGAAGCCAGCCTCAGAAAGGCCGAGCTCGAGTACCAACGCATCGAGGCGCTCCACGGCAGCCAACTCGTCTCCGAATCCGCCTTCCTGGACGCAAAAACCGGTTACGAAATCGCCAAGGCCCAGCTGCAAAGCTCCATCCACCAGGTCGAAATGGCCCAGTCCGCCCTCAAGCGCGCCGAGGAGAACCTCTCCAAAACCACCATCACCGCACCGCTCGACGGCACCATCAGCCGCCTCAATTCCCAACTGGGCGAACGCGTGGTCGGCACCGCCATGATGGCCGGCACCGAAGTCATGACCATCGCCGACCTCGATGCCATGGAGGCCCGCGTCGACATCGGCGAGATGGACGTCATCCTCATGCGCGCAGGCCAGGTGGCGCGACTCGAGGTCGACGCCTTCAAGGACCGCAAGTTCAACGGCGTCGTCACCGAGATCGCCAACTCCTCGAAAAGCGCCGGCTACGCCTCCGGCCAATCCCAGGACGCAACCAAGTTCGAGGTCAAGATCCGCATCCAGGATAAGGAGGCCTTCCGCCCCGGCATGTCCGTGACCGCCAAAGTCGAAACGCGCTACCGCACCAACGTCCTCACCGTCCCCATCGCCGCCGTCACCACCCGCATGCCCAAACCGCCCGAGGACGCCACCGCCCGCTCGGGCGTCCGCAAGAAGGCGCGCCCCGGCGCCACCAACGCCCCGCCCCGGAATCCCACCCCCGGTGCGTCCACGAATGCCATAGCCGCGACCCACCCCACCCACACCACCACGGCCGGCACCAACACCCCCGCGGCGACGCCTGCCCCCGCCGCCCCAAGCACCAACACCCCGGCGGCCGCCCCTCAGGGCACCAACAGCGTCGGCGGTTCCAATGGCAAGAAGCCGGGCGAGACCCCCAAGCCCATCGAGGTCGTCTTCCTGAAAGAGAGCGACACCGCCCGAATGCGGCCCGTGAAGCTGGGGATCAGCGACGACAGCTACACCGAGATCATCGAGGGCGTTCAGGAAAATGACGAGGTGATCTCCGGAGGTTACAAGGCCATCCGACTCGAACTCGAGGACGGCAAAAAGGTCCGCATCGGGGTGCCCGCCGCCGAGAAGGCCAAGGACGCGGAAAAGAAGTAACGCCCGGCACCGGCCCGTCATGAGCCTTATTCACCTGGAGCGCATCGCCCGCCGGTACCAGATGGGCACGGAGATCATCCACGCCCTGCGCGAGGTCAGCCTCGCCATCGAGCGGGGCGAGTACGTCGCCATCATGGGGCCTTCCGGCTCCGGCAAGTCGACGCTCATGAACCTCATCGGCTGCCTCGACACCCCGACGGCCGGCACCTATCAACTCAACGGTGTGAACGTCGGCGAGCTCGACGACAACGAGCTCGCCGAGATCCGGAACCGCGAGATCGGGTTCGTCTTCCAAACCTTCAACCTCCTGCCCCGGGCCAACGCGCTCCACAACGTCGAGCTCCCCCTCATCTACGCCGGCGTTCCGGCCGCGGAACGACGCACCCTGGCCCTGGCAGCGCTCGAGAACGTGGGACTGGCCGACCGGGTCAACCACCGTCCCAACGAGATGTCCGGAGGCCAACGCCAACGGGTCACCGTGGCCCGGGCCCTCGTCAATCGGCCGTCCATCCTCCTCGCCGACGAGCCCACCGGCAACCTGGACTCGAGGACCGGCGCCGAAATCATGGACCTTTTCGAGGAGCTCTCCCGCAAGGGCAATACCATCATCGTCGTCACCCACGAGGAAGACGTCGCCCGCCACGCGCGCCGCATCATCCGCATCCGGGATGGCGCGATCGCCAGCGACGAACGGCCGGTGCGCGCCGCTTGATTCATGCGCTGGCTCGTCCAAGAGTGGTGGGAAGGCCTCCGGATCGCCTGGGACGCCCTCCGCGCCAACAAACTCCGCGCCGGCCTCACCACCCTCGGCATCATCATCGGCATCGTCACCGTAACGCTCATGGGAACCGCCATCCAGGGCATCCGGCGGAGCTTCACCCAAAGCATCTCGATGCTCGGCACGGATGTGCTCTACGTCCAGCGCTTCTCCTGGTTCATCAACAGCCACGCGGAGTGGGTCCGGCAGGAGCGCCGACCCGAAATCCGGTGGGCGCAGGTGCGCGACCTCGAACGTCAGCTCAAACTCGCCCGCGCCGTCGCCCCGGTCATCGAGGGACGCGAGCCGGTCAAGTACCGGAAACAACGGTCGGATTCGGTGACGATCATCGGCACCACCGATCAATTCGTCCACACCGGCGGGTTGACCGTGGCCGCCGGCCGGTTTCTCAGCCCGGCCGAGTCGGAGGGCGGCCGCCCCGTCTGCGTCATCGGCTCGCAAACCGCCACCAACCTCTTCCGCGGCGAGTCGCCCCTCGGCGCCCGCATCCAGGTGCGCGGTTACTCCTTCGAGGTCATCGGCGTCCTCGACAAGCAAGGGGACTTCCTCGGCGCGTTCAGCCTCGATAATCAGGTGATCCTCCCCATCCGCCAGATGACCGCGCTCTTCGTCCATAACCCGGACTACACCATCCAGGTCAAGGTGCGCGATCTCGATACCCTCGAAGATGCCCGCGAAGAGGTCCGCGGCGTCATGCGCAAAATCCGAAGGCTCAGCCCTTCGAAGGAGGACGACTTCGCCATCAACCAGCAGGATCAATTCCTGAAAACCTTCAACCGCGTCACCAGCACCATCGCCACCGCCGGCCTCTTCATCACCGGCCTCTCCCTCTTCGTCGGCGGCATCGGCATCATGAACATCATGTTTGTCTCCGTGGCCGAGCGAACCCGCGAAATCGGCATCCGAAAAGCCATCGGCGCCAAACGCCGGGCCATTCTCATCCAGTTCCTCCTCGAATCCGCCTCGATCTGCCTGATGGGCGGCCTGCTCGGACTCGCCGTGGCCTGGCCCCTGATGCTGGTGATCCGGAAGTTCATGCCGGCGACGATGTCGCCGTTCATATTCGGAATCGCCCTCCTGGTCTCGCTGCTGACGGGCGTGCTGGCGGGTTTCCTGCCGGCCTGGCGCGCGGCGCGGATGAATCCCGTCGACGCGCTCCGCAACGAATGAGCGCTCCACCCATGACGCCGCCCGACCTCCCCTTGCGCCACGCGCGCGGCAGCCTGCTGCTCGCGGAACTCAAGGAGAGCGCCCTCATGGCCCTCAGCGCCCTGGCCGCACATAAGCTCCGATCCAGCCTCACCCTCCTCGGAGTCATGGTCGGCGTGTTCTCGATCATCGTGGTCATGACCGCCATGCGCGTCCTGCAGCGCAACATCGAGACCGAACTCCGCCAGCTCGGCAGCCACACGTTCCAGATCCGAAAATGGCCGGCCGTCTACTTCGGCGGACCCGAGGGCTTCGAGAAGTTCTTCCGCCGCAAGAACATCACCTTCGCCCACGGCAAGGCCGTGATCGACCGCGCCACACTCCCCCAGTCGGTCGGCATGGAAAGCTACTTCTGGGCCGGCGAAGCCCTCTCCCGCTACGGAACCACCCCGCCCAATGTCCGCCTCATCGGAGCCACCACCGGCGCCTTCCCCGCTCGGAACTGGAACGTCGCCGAAGGCCGAAGCCTCGTCGAAAACGATGCCGATAGCGCCCGCGATGTGTGCGTCCTCGGCGCCGAGGTCGCCCGCGCGCTCTTCCCCTACGGCTCCCCGCTCGGCGAACGGGTCAAGTTCGATGGAATCGGCTACACCGTCGTGGGCGTGCTCGAAGCCAAAGGAAGCGCGCTCGGCGGCGATCAGGATGCCTTCGCCGTCATCCCCCTGACCACTGGCCTCAACCGCTACGGCCGCACCTGGCGCAGCCTGTCCATCCTCGTTCAGGCCGTCAGCCAAACCTTGTACGACGACACCGTCGAGCAGGTGCGCGGCATTCTCCGCGCCGTCCGCAGGGTGCCCCCAGGCCAGGAGGATGACTTCGAGGTGTTCTCGAACGACTCCCTCATCTCCCAGTTCCAAAGCTTCACCCTCACCGTCCGCGTCGCCGTCGCCGTCGTCAGCTCGATCGCCCTCCTCGCCGCCGGCATCGGCATCATGAATATCATGCTCGTCTCGGTCACCGAGCGAACCCGGGAGATCGGCGTCCGCCGCGCCGTCGGCGCGAAGAAACGGAGCATCATGACGCAGTTCATCGTCGAGGCCATCGTCCTGTGCGAAGTCGGCGGCGCCCTCGGTGTGCTCCTCGGATTGCTCGGGGGCAACGCCGCCGCTTACTTCCTGAAAACGCCCCCCGCCATCCCGCTCGATTGGGTCGGATTCGGCCTCCTCATCTGCTCGGTCGTGGGCATCGTGTTCGGCACCTACCCGGCGTACAAGGCCGCCAATCTGGACCCGATCGAGTCGCTCCGCTACGAGTAATCCCCCCCCCTCAGCGCGCAGCCGCCGGACGCCAGTCCAGCAGCTTCAATTGCACCGTCCGGCGCCCGTCGTACTCGTTGATCTGGGGGGCGCACGCCAGATCAAAGGCGTCCGTCGGCCACGGCTTGCTGCCCCCGCCCCACCACACCACGTCACACGACGTCCGACCGTCGCTCACCCGCAGCTTGAGGTGCTGCTGCTCACGCCCGATCCGGTGCGGCGGCCGGCAAAGCCGGAGACCCCGCACCACCAACTGCACCGGAGGATTCCCCTGCCCTCCCGGCTCGAGCCGGCGAAACTCCGCCAACTGCTCCAAGGTCAACTCCCCCAAGACCGCCGTCCCATCCAGACGCAGCGGCGGCAACAGACTCTCCGCCGTCAGCACCCGGCGCGCCTGCTCGTTGAGACGGCGCCTCAGAGCCGCCACATTCTCCGGCCGCACCGTCACCCCCGCCGCCATCGCATGCCCGCCGTGGCGCTCGAGCAAATCGCCACACCCGCGCAGCGCGCACGCCAGATCGAAACCCTCGATGCTCCGCCCCGAACCGCGCCAGCAATGGCCGTCCCCGCCCAGGATCAACGTCGGCCGGTAAAATTCGTGCAATACCCGCGAGGCGACAATCCCCACCACGCCCACGTGCCACTCGAGGCTGCCCTCGACAATCACGTAGTCCGTCTCCGGATGAAACCGGGCGCGCACGGCATGGATCACATGCTCGGCGATCGACCGCTCGATGGCCTGACGCTCGCGGTTCTGCGCGTCAAGCGATTCAGCCAGCGCAACCGCCCGCTCCGCGTCCTCCTCCATCAGCAACTGCAGAGCCTCGCCCGCGCTCTCAAGCCGCCCCGCGGCGTTGAGCCGCGGCCCGAGCTGAAACGCCACCTCGCACGGGCCAATCCGCTGCGGAACCTGCGCCACCCGGGCAAGCGCCGCCAACCCCGGCCGGCGCGCGTCATTCAGCCGCGCAAGCCCCGCGGATACCAGGATCCGATTCTCGCCCGTCAGCGGCACCAGGTCGGCAATCGTCCCGAGGGCGACCAGGTCCAGGAAGTGCCGCAAATCCAGCGTCGGCCGGCCAGGGCCCGCCTCGGCGCGCTCCCGCTTCACGAGGGCGTGAGCCAGCTTGAACGCCAGGCCGACCGAGCACAGCTCGCGGCCGTTCGTCCCCTCCGAAGCCGCATGGGGATTCACCAGGGCAACCGCCGCCGGCCCCGGCGCCGTAACCTGATGGTGATCCACCACGATCGTGTCAACGCCTTGCCCCCGAAGCCAGTCGATCGTCGCCGTCGCCGTCGACCCGCAATCCACCGCAACCAGCAGCGTCGCCGGATGCTGCTGAAGGGCGTTCTCGACCGCTTCCCGCGTCAGACCATACCCCTCCTCGAGCCGGTGCGGCAGGTAGCCGTCCACTGACCATCCCAACGCCCGCAACACCTGCAGCAGCAAGGCCGTCGCCGTGATCCCATCCACATCGTAGTCCCCGAACACGAGGACCCGCTCACCCCGGGCCCGGGCCGCGTCAAGACGCGTGATGGCCGCCGATAAACCGGGTATGGCCAGCGGATCCGACAGATTCCTCAGCCTCGGCTCCAGGAAGTCGCGCGCGGCCCCACACCCTCTCAACCCCCGGTTCCACAGGCACCGAGCCAGCAGTGGCGACACCGCCAGTTCCGCCGCCAGCCCGGAGATCTCTCCAGGCTCGGTGGGAGGCAGGATCCAGCGGCAGTTCATGACGGCCTTGGTCGGTCCGGCGGCTCCGGCTCGGGGACGGGTCGCCGCCGTGCAGCCAGGATCGAGACCAGGATCGAGCCCAGAAGCACCCCCACCACCACCAGCAGCGAGGTCTCGCTCGGGATCTTCACCCAATCGACAATCAGCATCTTGAAACCAATGAACGCCAGAATGATCGCCAGCCCGTACTTCAAATACCGAAAGTACGCAATCATCCCGGCAAGGACGAAATAAAGCGAGCGCAGGCCAAGGATCGCAAAGACGTTCGACGTGAACACAATGAACGGATCGGTCGTCACCCCGAAGATCGCAGGGATCGAGTCCAGCGCAAACACCAGATCCGTCGTCTCAACCATCAGCAGCACCAGGGCCAGCGGCGTCAGGGCCCGCCCGCCGTCCTTCCACGTGAAGAACCGCTGCCCGTCATACTGGTCCGTCACCGGGAAATACCGGCGCGCGAGACGCAGCACCGGATTCCGTTCGGGATGAACCTCCTCCGCGTCGCTGCCCAACAGCATCTTCAGACCCGTGAGGACCAGAAACGCCCCGAAGATGTACAACACCCATTCGTAGCTGTGAATCAGCTCGGCCCCAAGCCAGATCATCACCCCCCGCATCACCAGGGCCCCAAGAATCCCCCAGAACAACACCCGATGCTGATACTGGCTCGGAACCCGGAAGTAGGAGAAGATCACCGCAATCACGAACACGTTGTCCATCGAAAGCGAAAGCTCGATCAGGTAACCCTGAATGAAGTCCGTCGCCTCCGATCGCCCCCGCAGCCAGACCAGGAACCCCGCAAAACCCATCGCCACCGTGAACCACGTCGCCGTCCACCCCAGCGCCTCGCGAAATTGCACAACCCGGGCCTTCCGATGGAAGACCCCAAGGTCCAGTGCCAGAAAGAAAAGGATGAGGGTTAAGAACCCGGCCCAGTGCCACCACTGTATCTGGACAACGGCAAGCATGAACGCCGTATTCTAAACCCCGGCCCGCTGAAACGCCAACACCGCGTCCGCCGGCAACCCCCCGGCAAACCCGGCACCGGCAGGCCCGCTCCCACGGGACCCGACGCCAACCGGCCATCCCGCCGCCGGCAAGATCAGGCGGGCTTGGTCCTCGCCCCAACCGCCTCGATGTCCGTCCCGGTCGAGACAACCTCCGCGCCAATCCTCGGGCGCTCGCCCTTGTGCCACCAGAGCACCACGGCGCACGCCATGTAAATGCTCGAGTACGTCCCCGTCAGAATGCCGACGAGAAACGCGAACGAGAAATCGTTGATCGCCCCACCCCCGAACATATAGAGCGAGAGCGTTGCCAGAAAGACCGTCCCGGAAGTGATGATCGTCCGGCTCAGGGTCTGATTCAGCGCCTTGTTCATGATCTCGCGGAAGGTCCCACGCATCCCCAGCTTCAGGTACTCCCGGATCCGGTCAAAGATCACGATCGTGTCGTTGATCGAGAACCCGACGATCGTCAGAATCGCCGCCACAAACGGCCCGCTTAACTGATAGTCAAACAGGAAGTACATCCCCGTCGTCATCAGCATGTCGTGCACCAGCGCAAAAACGGCGCCCACCGCAAAGGAAAACTCGTACCGGAAAGCCACATACACGAGAATCCCAAACATCGAGAGCAATAGGGCAATGATCGCTGACTTCTTGATCTCGCTCCCCACGGTGGCCCCGACCTGTTCGAGCGAGAGCCGGCGGAACTGGCTCTCGGGAAAGTTGCTCTCCAGGGCCTGCTGGACTCGAGCGCCCGTCCCGGATTCCGTCGTGATCTGGAGGGTCTTCCGCCCGGTGGACATGTCCTTCTGGTATTGAATCAGGGCCTCAGTCACCTGGGCCCGGCCCAGTGCGCTCCGGATCTTCTCGACCTCGACCTCCTGCACAAACTCCAACCCCAGGCGGTCGCCACCCCGGAAGTCCACACCCAGCGCATCTTTCCCCCGATGAATCCCGTAGCCCAATCCGATGAGAATCAGCGACCACGAGGCGATGAACGCCGGAACGGCAAACCGGAGGAAGTTCAGTTTCGTGTTCCGGACCAGGTGCAGCATCGGCAGACTGCTCAGCCACCCCCGATTCAGTAGCCATTCGAAGATCAGCCGCGTCACCACCAGCGCAGTGAACATGCTCACCGTGATGCCGATCGTCAGCGTCACGCCAAACCCCTTCACCGGGCCCGTCCCCATGTAAATCAGGATCACCGACGAAATCAGCGTCGTCAGGTTCGAATCGAGAATCGTCCCGAACGCCTTGTCGTAGCCCGCCGCCAACGCCCCCCGGATCGATTTCCCCGCCGCCGATTCCTCCCGGATGCGCTCGAAAATCAGCACGTTCGCGTCCACCGCCATGCCGATGGTCAGCACAATGCCCGCTATGCCCGGCAGCGTCAGCGTCGTCCCCACCGCACACATCACCCCCATCAAAATCACGATGTTCAACGAAAGCGCCAGGTTCGCCACCACGCCCGCCTTGAGGTAGTACACGAACATGAACAGCACGACGGCAATCGTGCCCACCAGCGCCGCCTTGATCCCGCTGTTGATCGAGTCCCGGCCCAGGGACGGGTCGACGCCGCGTTCCTCGATGATCTTGACCGGGGCCTCCAATGGGTTCTGAAGCACGTTCGCCAGCTCGAAGGCCTCCGCCTGGTCGAAATCACCCGTGATCTCACAGGAACCGCCCAGAATCGGCTCGTTGATGTTCGGCGCCGAGTACAGCTCCCCGTCGAGCACGATCGCCAACTGGTGCCCCACATGCTCGCGCGTAATGTCCGCAAACTTCGAGGCCCCCTCCGAATTGAAGTTAAGCGTGATCTTCAGCGAGCCGGTCACCGGATCCGGATAGACCCCCGACCGCTGCACATACTTCCCCGTCAGCCCCTGCTCCGGCACCTTTCGCACCAGGTAGCTGACCGGCCCCGCCTCCGCCCGATTCCGCCGCGGCCGCTGCACCTTCACCTCGTACCCGGGCTCGATGATCTCCTGCCGCAGCAGCTCGTCGCTGTCCGGATGCACAATCCGGAATTCGAGGAACGCCGCCTTCTGCAGCGTGTTCTTGGCGCTGTCCTTCGCCGCCTCCGACAACCCCGGCAGCTGGATCAAAATCCGATTCTCACCCTGCGGCTGCAAAAGCGGCTCCGCCACCCCGAACCGGTCGACCCGCTTCCGGAGCACCTCGACGGCCTGCTCGAGAGCGTGCCGCTTGTCCACCACCTCGCTCAGACGGTTGGTGTCCATCTCGACCAGAAACGACGTGCCCCCCTGCAGATCCAGGCCGAGCTTGATCCGGCCCGCCGCACGGTGCTGGATCTGGTTCAGGATCTGCCGGTTCTGGTCCGTCGCCTCCGGATCCACCAGCGACGGGAAGAGCCGGGACAGATCGTTCGTCCCCACCGCCTCCAGGAGGTTCGCAAACACCTGGTTCGAGTTCGACTTCTGGAGCTCCTGGGCGCGCGCCACGATCGCCAGCAGGTTCGTGTCCGCCACCTCGGACTGCTCCTGAAACACACGGATCAGGTCCCGCCCCTTGGGCGGGTAGATGGAATGCAGCGCCCACGCCACCAACAAAACGGTGAAGGCGAACGAAAATCTCCAGGCAGATCGGCTCATGGCAGGTGAATCACAACCTCAGGTCGGATGATCAGGACGGGCGACTCAGGACGAACTACCGCTATCCGCCTGCTCGACCACGTTCTGAACGGCGGACTTCAGAACCTCGATCTTGGCGTCCGCCGACCGGAGCGCCACGGTCCTCTCCTTGATGCTCACCACAACCCCGCAAATCCCGCCGCTGGTGATGACCTTGTCCCCCGGCTTGAGGGCCTTCAGCAACCGCTCGTGCTCCTTCTGCTTCTTCTGCTGAGGACGCCAGATCGCAAAGTAAAACATCACACCCATGATCACGAACATGCCCACCAGTTGCAGCATGCCCGCCCTCGGGTCCGGCGCCGTCTGTTGCGCCAGCAGTGTCATCGACATACCGTTCATGTCACGCAAAAGCCGCAGAATCTAGGGATTCCATCGAGATCGGCAAGCACGAATCGCGTCAAATGAAGTCGTTGATCAGATTCTCAAGCCATTCCTGGCGGCCGCTTCGGTTGAGCGCCGCATCCCCCCGCTCCAGCATGTAGGCCTCGAGTTCCCTGAAACCCGCCTTGCCGCTCTCGATCCGCTTCCCAATCCCCTCGTCCCATGACCCGTACCGCTGCCGGATGAACTCCGCCAGCCGGCCGTCCCTCCGGATCGCGCTCGCAATCTTCAGACCCCGGGCAAATGCGTCCATCCCGCCAATGTGCGCGTGGAACAAATCTTCGGGCTCGAAACTCTCCCGCCGCACCTTGGCGTCGAAATTCAGGCCGCCCGTCGTGAACCCCCCCATCTTCAACAGGCTCAGCATGATCTCCGTCGTCAGGTAGACATTCGTCGGGAACTGATCCGTGTCCCAGCCCAAAAGCACGTCCCCCACGTTCGCATCGATCGAGCCCAGCGCGTTCGCGGCAATCGCCACTTCCATGTCGTGCTGCATCGTGTGCCCGGCCAGGGTGGCGTGGTTCGTCTCGAGGTTCAGCTTGAAATCCCCCAGCAAATCGTACTCCCTCAGAAAGTTCAGGCACGCCGCCGCGTCGGAATCGTACTGGTGCTTCGTGGGTTCCTTCGGCTTCGGCTCGATGTAGAACTGGCCCCGGAAACCGAGCGTGCGCTTGTAATCGACCGCCAGATGCAGAAAACGCCCGAGATGATCAAGCTCGCGCTTCAAATCCGTGTTCAACAGGGTGCTGTATCCCTCCCGCCCCCCCCAGAAGACGTAGCCTGCCCCCCCCAGTTCGTGGGTCACTTCGATCGCCTTCTTCACCTGCGCCGCCGCATACGCAAAGACGTCCGCGTTGCAGCTCGTCGCCGCCCCATGCACAAAACGAGGATGCGCAAACAGACAGGCCGTGCCCCATAACAGCCGGATCCCCGTCCGCGCCTGCTCCTCCTTCAGCACCTTCACAATCGCATCCAGATTCCGGTTCGTCTCCCGAAGCGACCGCCCCTCGGGCGCCACATCCCGGTCATGAAACGCGTAAAACGGCGCCCCAAGCTTCTCGATCAACTCGAACGCCACCCTCACCCGCGTCCGCGCCAACTCGAGGGAATTGCTCCCGTCCTCCCACGGCCGAACCGCCGTCCCTTCCCCAAACATGTCCGAGAGCTTGCCCCGAATCGTGTGCCAGTAAACCACCGAAAACCGCAAATGCTCACGCATCGGTTTGCCATCAACCAGTTCTTCCGGATTGTAATGGCGAAAGGCCAGCGGATTCTTCGAGCTAGGTCCTTCGTACGGGATCCTCGGGATCCCCGGAAAATACTCCGTTGTGGCGCGTCGTTTCATGGTAGTGTTTGTCTATTGGTTCATGCTAAGGGGGCCTCAACCGCCGAATCAAGCCCCGTTTAGAGTCCTCGACCTGTCGAACACGGGGGCAACAGGTCAGGTTCGGCCCCTGCTGTTCCAGGCCTCCCCGCTTTCCGTCGAGGACTCTGCATTAGCGAGGCGCGGAAGAGAGGGTGGGCAGGCACACCAGGGTCTTCATGAACCTGAGGACTCCACTGGGTCTGAGGCGGCGCCTCGCTGGACAACAACGGGCTTGGCGCCCCAACCCGCCTCGGGCAGACTCCGTGCTCATGCAGTCCACCGCCGTCATTGCCCTGCCCGACCGACCAGCCCTCCACCCACAACGCCACCGCTCCTTCCCGGCAGCGGCGCTCCTCCTTGCCCTTCTCGGAACGCCTCTCCTCGGCCAAACAGCCGCCATTCCTCGAGCCCTTCCCGCAGGTCAACTCCCCCAGGACGTCCGCCTCGGCCCCCTGAAAGACCTCGACGGCGTGTTCCCATTCCGCGTCCCCGATTCCAAGGAGGAATGGAGCCGGCGCGCTGACCGGTTGCGCCGGAATCTGCAAGTCGCCCTCGGCCTCCACCCGCTCCCCTCGCGCACCCCGCTCAACCCCGTCATTCAAGGACGAATCGATCGTGAGGATTACTCCGTCGAGAAGGTCTACTTCGAGAGCTTCCCCGGGTTCTATGTCACCGGCAGCCTCTATCGTCCCAAGAACCGCTCAGGCAAAGGACCCGCCATCCTCAGCCCGCACGGCCATTGGGCCGACGGACGATTCTATGACACGGGCGCCGACGGGGTGCGCAAGGAAATTGCCCAGGGAGCCGAGTTGTATCCCGAGGGAGGACGCAGCCCGCTCCAGGCGCGATGCGTCGGCCTCGCTCGATTGGGTTGTGTCGTCTTCCACTACGACATGCTCGGCTATGCGGACAGTGTCCAAATCCCCCAGTCGGTGGCCCATGGATTCTCAAAGCAGCGCCCCGAAATGAACTCCCCCGAGAACTGGGGACTCTTCAGTCCCCAGGCCGAGAGCCGCCTCCAGAGCGTCATGGGGCTGCAGACCTGGAACTCGATCCGGGCCCTCGATTTCCTCGAGTCGCTGCCCGATGTCGACCCGTCGGCCATCGGTGTCACCGGCGCCAGCGGCGGCGGCACGCAGACGTTCATCCTCTGCGCGCTCGATCCCCGGCCCGCTCTGGCATTCCCCGCCGTCATGGTCTCAACCCACATGCAGGGCGGATGCACCTGCGAAAATGCCTGCGGCCTCCGGATCGGAGCCGGGAACGTCGACCTCGCCGCGCTCTTCGCCCCCAAACCGCTGGGGTTGACCTGCGCCAACGATTGGACCCTCGACATGGCCACCAACGGCTTCCCCCAACTCCAGGCCCTCTATCGCCTCCTCGGCAGCCCGGACTCCGTCATGCTCCATCGCGGGGAACAGTTCGGTCACAACTACAACAGTCCCAGCCGACGCGCCCTCTACTCCTGGGTCAATCGCTGGTTCCGCCTTGATTCCCCCAATCCCGCCGAGGAAGGCGACTACCGGCGCCTGACACGCGACGAAATGACGGTCTGGGACGCCCAACATCCGAAGCCCACCGGCGGACCGGACTTCGAGCGCCGCTTGCTCGCCGCCTGGTCAAGCGACACCCAGCGACACCTCGCCGAACAACGGCGCACCCGCCGGACCTTCGAAGCCTCGTACGGCAGCGGCATCGCCGCTGTCCTCGGACGCGACCTCGCCGACGTCGGCGCGACCGCCTGGACCGAGCACTCGACGGAGGAGCGGGACGGTGCGCGGCTTCGAACCGGCTTGCTCTGCGCCCCGGCGCACGGCGAGGAACTGCCCCTCCTCCGAATCGAACCCCGCAACGCCTCGGGCCATGTCGTCGTCTGGCTTGACCCCGCCGGCAAAGCGGGTCTCTTCCGCAACGACGGCAACCTGCGGCCTGAAGTGACCCGGTTGCTCGACGCCGGGGCCACCGTGGTCAGCCCCGATCTGCTGTTCCAGGGCGAGTTTCTGCAAGCCGACGAGCGCCTGCGGCAAACGCGCCGTGTCAAGAACCCGCGGGAGGCGGCTGCCTATACCTTCGGCTACAACCCTTCCGTCTTCGCCCAACGCACGCACGACGTCCTGACCGTCATCGCCCACCTCAAGTCCCAAACCCCCGCCCCCCGCTCGCTGACCCTCCTCGGCTTCTCCGGCGCCGGCCCCTGGGCCGCAGCAGCCCTCGCCCAAGCCCGGTCCAGTGTCCGTCGCGCCGCCATCGACACCGCCGGCTTCCGCTTCGCCGATATCCGCGATCTGCAGGATCCCGACTTCCTGCCCGGAGGCGCCCTCTATGGCGATCTGCCCGGCATGATCGCCACCGGCGCCCCAAGACGCCTGTGGCTCGCCGGCGAAGGCGCTGACGCCCCCGACATCATCCGCGAGGTCTACGCCCGAGCCCGCGGCGCCAAACAGGTTCTCCCCTTCGCCGGCGCGTCTCACGAGGCACCGGCCGCAGCGGTCACGTGGCTCCTGCAGGAATGGAAAGCCCGCTGACGGTTCGTTCCGTGCGCATGACCCTGGCCGCGGGCGCTGACCGCGGCGGGTGACAGGGTGCGAATAGCCCGCAAGCCGCCCTCACCGCGGGCGGCTACAGGATGCTGGCTAACCGCGGCCGGGGGCCACGCCCAGCATCGCCTCGAGATCGGCGTCCGCCGTCTGGATCGGCTTCAGGTCGAACTTGTCGACCAACACCTTCAACACCTCCGGCGAGACGAAGGCCGGCAGGGTCGGTCCCAGCCGGATGTTCCGGATCCCCAGGTGCAACAACGTCAACAGGATCGCAACCGCCTTCTGTTCGAACCACGAGACGACCAGCGACAGCGGGAGGTCGTTCACGCCGCACCCAAACACCTTGGCCAGCGCCCCAGCCACGCGGATCGCTGAATACGCGTCGTTACACTGCCCCATGTCGAGCAACCGCGGGATCCCGCCAATCGTTCCGAAGTCCAGCTTGTTGAACCGGAACTTCCCGCACGCCAACGTCAAGATCACGCAGTCCGCAGGCACCTTCTCGGCCAGCTCCGTGTAATAGTCGCGCCCGGTCCGCGCGCCGTCACAGCCGCCAATCAGGAAGAACCGGCGAATGGCGCCGGTCTTGACCGCCTCGACCACCTTGTCCGCCACGCCCAGCACCGCGTTGTGCCCGAACCCGACCAGAATCTGCCGGTCAGGACCGTCCTCGGTGAAACCCGGCGCCGCCAGGGCGGCCTCGATCACCGGCGCGAAGTTGCGGTCCGTAATGTGCCGCACCCCAGGCCACGCCACGAGCCCCGACGTGAAGATCCGTCCCTGGTACGACACCTGCGGCTCTTGAATGCAGTTGGTCGTCATCAGGATTGCACCCGGGAATCGGGCAAACTCCGACTTCTGATCCTGCCACGCCCCGCCGTAGTTCCCAACCAGGTGCCGGTACTTCTTGAGACCGGGATAGCCGTGCGCCGGCAGCATCTCCCCGTGCGTGTAGATGTTGATCCCTTTCCCCTCGGTCTGCTTCAGCAGTTCCTCGAGATCCTTCAAATCATGGCCCGACACCAAAATGCACTTGCCCGCCACCGGCTCGATCCGCACCGGCGTCGGCTGCGGGTGGCCATACGTGTCCGTGTGCGCCCCATCCAGCAGTTCCATGATCTGCAGGTTCACCTCCCCGCACTTCAAACACAGCCCCAACAACACATCGACCGATGTCGTCTCCTCAGCCAGTTGACAGAGCGCGTCGGCGAAGTACGCATTCGCCGATTCCAGCTCCCGACCGAGGACCAGTGCGTGGTCGGCGTAGGCCGCCGCTCCCTTCATGCCGTAAACCAGCAACTCCTGCAGACCGGTCACCGTCGCCCCCCAGCGGTCGCGCCGGGAGACCACCGAAACCATGTTCGCCTGCGACACCAACCCCTGCCGGCTCGACGCCGGCTGCCACGTGGCCGGGCCTGTCGGTTCGGTCACGGGCTTGCCTGCCGCCTCCGCAGCGCGACGGTACAACGCCGCAGCCCGGTCCCGGATCTCAGCCGCCTGCCGCAGAAAGCCTTCGACACGAGCAGGATCGAAATTCACGTTCGTCACCGTCGTGAACAGTGCTTCGAGTATGAACCGGTCCACTGCCGGGTCCACCGCCCCTAACTGCCGCGCCCGATGCGAGTACTGCGCCACCCCTTTCGTCGCGTGAATCAACAGGTCCTGCAAGGCCGCTGTCTCCTCGTTCTTGCCGCACGTCGACACCACCGTGCAACCTGTCCCGCGCGCCGTTTGTTCACATTGATAGCAAAACATGATCGTTCCTTTCCGTTGCCGCAGTTTCTTGTCGCCACCAACCCGTCCCAACCCGCCTCGACACCCGCACCGCCCCCCCGACCCCAAACGCCCCGCGGAGCAGCAGTCGCCGAAAGGGTAGAGTGACTTAAGACCTACTCCGTTGCCTTGACCGCAGTCAAGCTTTGGAGATGCCGCACAACAGGTCAGGTTTAGCCCCTGCCGTTCCAGGCCTCCCCACCTTCCGTCGAGGACATCGGATCTAATTGGCGAGGCGCGGAAGAGAGGGTCCGGAAAGGCGGGAAAGCCCCATGGGATCGCGGACTCGACCGCGTCTGAGGTGCGCCTCGCTAGTGTGGTGTCCCTCAATTGAGGGACACCACACTAGGGCTTGACGCTGCGTGCCTTCTCGAGCAAGCCCTTCGCCCTGTTCAGGAGGTCTCCACTCGCCACCGACACCACCTTCTCGAGCGGGCCCACCAAAGCCGGAGCGGCTTTGGCTGCCTGGTTCCCCTTCAACAACTCGTCCGCAATCGCCGCAATCGCCACCCCAGCCTCCTGGCGAACCGCCGCATCCTCGACGTATGGCGCCAACACCGCCGCAGCCTCGGGGGTCTTCACGCTGCCCAGCGCTGCCAGAAGCAGCTTCTTCTCGTCCGCGCTCTGGATCAGCGAGGCCGCCTCACGGCTCATTCCCAGCCGCTGCGCCGGCGGCAACTCGGGATTCGACGCCCAATCCAGGTAGCCGCGAAGGCAAAGCGTCCTCTCGGTGGCATCCCCCGTGGCCTTCGCCAGCGCCAGAAGATCCGGGGCCGCCTCGGCCGTTCTCCAGGCGGCGAGCGCACGGATCGCCGCTGCCCGCACATCGCCTTCCGAGGCCTTGACCGACGCCCGCACGGTCTCGATCGCTTTCTGCCCGCCAATCCCGGCCAGAAGCCGCAGGATCGCAGCCTGCTGCGCCGGCGTGGCTCCGACCATCGACGCCGCCAACCGGCTGGCATGGCCCTCCGGATCCTCGACCCGTCGACACAACTCCCCCAAGGCCTGCTCTGCGGCCTCGAGATCCGATCCCGCCGTGGCCTTGGTCAATTGACCCACCAAGGCTGGCACCTCCGCCGCTCCGCCCAATTCCCCCACCCGCTTCAGCGCCGCGGCGCGCACCTGGGCGTCCGCGTCGCCGGCTGACCGCAGCAGTTCCGGGATCGCATCCAGCATCCGCCGACGCGCGATCAGTTCGATCGCCGTCAACCGCTGGGATGCCTCCGGCTTCCCGAGCAACGCCAGCACCGCCGCATCCGCTTCGCGACCGGCAAGACCCGCCAACCCCTCCTTCGCCGCCTGCACCACCTCGCCATCGGCGTCTCCCATCAGGCCCACGAAAACCGGCGCCAACTCACCCCGTGCAACTTCCGAGAGGGCCCGAAGGGCGGCCACCCGAACCGCTTTCGAGCCCGAACGCGCCCCCTTCTCGAGGGCGGGAACCGCAGCGGCATCGCGACGCTTCCCCAAAGCCTGAATCACCAGCACCCGGTTCTCCTCGGAAAGCCCGGCCAGACTCGCAGTCAGCGCCCCGGTCACACCGGACGCACTCGACTCGATCGCCGCCCGTGCCCCGGCGGCCACCACGATGTAGTCCTTGCTCTGCAGCGCCTCCGACAACAGCGCCGTCCCGGTCTCTCCACGGCTGAGGATTGCACCGCGCCACGCCGCCGCCTTGACCTGGTGCGGCAGTCCGTCCGTGGCCCGCAAGGCATCATAGAGCTTCACCGCGTTCTCGCCCGAAGCCGACTCCGCGCACCGCAGCAGACCCTCGCAAAAGGCGAGCTGGTTGGCTGCGGACGCCCGGGGCAGGGCCTCCCGCAAAGCCGCCGTCGCACCCGGCGTGGCGATCCGCCCCAGCGCCCGTGCCGCCGCCTGGGCGACGTCCGGATCGGATGACGCCAGCAATCGGATCAGGGGCTGCACCGCCTGCTCATCGCGGCGGACCCCGACGCTGCCGATCACCCCCACCAGCGGGCGCCCCTCGAGCCGCCCGAGGGCGTCCCGCAACGCGGCGTCCACCGCGGCACCCGGGATCGTCTCGAGGGCGTACCGGGCCATGTGCGACAGCTTCTCATCCGGCAACAGCGCCACGAGCGCGGGCACCGCATCCGCCGTCCCGATCACCGCCAGCTCACGGCAGGCGTCGGCCTTCTCCTTCACCCCGGCGCCGGATTGCAGCACCGCCACCAGCTGATCCCCCGACCGCGTCAGCAGCGGAGTCGGATTCTGGGCATTGACTCGAGCAGTCGCCGCGCCGGCCAGCGCCAGCGCCAAGAACAGGGGACTCAAGAAACGTGACATGATGACTTCCTTTGCTTTGAGACGGGACGAAATCAGAAAATGTAGGGCTCGCGCATGGCCCGCGACCGCAGTCGGTTGGCCTCCGCATCGTTGATGAACTCCTCCTTGACAGGATCATAACGGACGTCCCGCTTCAGCCACATGCAGATGTTGGCGGCGTGGACGGCCGACATCGACCGGTGCATCACCACCGGGTTGGCCACGGTCAGCCGGCGCGACTTGACGCAATTGAAAAAGTCCCGCACGTGACTCATCGGCCGCTGGGTCCGAGCCATGTAATCCTGAACCACCTTGTTGAAGTCCGCCAGCAATGCCGGCGACGACGCCTCCGGGCGCGAGTAGCCGTCGGCCGCCGCCACCCAGCCTTCCGGCCCCTCGAAACGCATCCCGCACGAGCCGTGCCACCAGCCCTCGCGATGAAGAATCATCTTCGCCCCGTTCGCAAACACCGTCTCCATGCCGTCCCCCGTGGGATTCGCGACGTACCGATACAGGACCGGTGAGGTGTCCAGCAGCCCCAGACCGGCCTGGGCCTGGGCAAACGTGTGCGCCCCCCATTCGCCGATGCAGCTCGTATGGAAATCATAGTGCCCGCGCCAGCCGCCGCGGGTGTACGTCGCGTTGTACGGCCGCCAGGGACACGGCCCCAGCCACTGGTCCCAATCCACCTCGTCCTTCGACGGCTCCGGTTCCGCCGGCAGCCAGTCGTGACGCATCTCCGCCGCGTCCCACGGCGCGATGTGCGCCCGCGCCGTGTGCACCTTGCCCAACCGCCCGGCCAGCGCGATCTCGATCGCAAACACAAAATTCGCCTCGCTCAGCCGCTGCACACCGGTCTGATACACCCTCCCGTACCGGCGCGCCGTCTCCACCACCGCACGCCCCTCGGCAATTGTCATCGCCGACGGCTTCTCCGAATACACGTCCTTTCCCGAACGCAGCGCCCATGTCGATGCCAGCGCATGCCAGCGATCGCCGGTCGCAATCAGCACCGCGTCAAGGTCCGTCCGCGTCGCCAGAAACTCCCGGATGTCCTTGTACAAGGCGCAGTCCGTGTTCCCGTACCGGCTGTCCACCATCTTCTTGACCGCCTCCCGCCGCTGCCGCTGCGGATCGCACACCGCCACAAATTGTACGTCCTTCTCCGGCAGCATCCATGACAGCACCCCCGAACCCCGGCCGCCAATCCCGACCCCGCCCAGGATGATCCTCTCGCTCGGCGGCACCGCCCCGTTCCGCCCGAGAACCGAGGCCGGGATCAACAGCGGCGTCGCCGCCACACCCCCGGCCACCGCCACGCGCCGCAGGAATCGCCGCCGACTCTCAACCGGCCCGCACCTCCCGCTGCCGCCGCCTGCCGCCGAAGACAGCGCGGCCCTTCCACTCCGCAGAGCATCGTAAGACTGTGCCATGCGTCCCTTGTAGCAACTCCCGGCCCGTCGGCAAATGATCTTTTCGCGCACACCACCTTCGGGCACCATGGCCTGATGACCAGCGCGACCGATTCGGCTCCCGCACGGGTGGCCTCGATTGATGTCTTTCGCGGCGCCGTGATGTTCCTGATGATGGCCGAAGTGCTGCGCTTCAGCCGGGTGGCCGACGCGCTTCCCGACGTCCGCCTCTGGCAATGGCTCAGCCATCACCAGTCGCATGTCGCCTGGGTCGGTTGCACCCTGCACGACCTCATCCAGCCTGCGTTCACCTTCCTCGTCGGCGTGGCCTTGCCGTTCTCGATCGCCGCCCGGACCGCCCGGGGCCAGTCCCGTCCGGGACGCACGCTGCACGCGGCCTGGCGAGCCCTCGCCTTGGTCCTCCTCGGCGTCTTCCTCCGGTCAACCGGCGCCCATCAGACAAACTGGACATTCGAGGACACCTTGAGCCAGATCGGCCTCGGCTACTTCGTCCTCTATCTCCTGGCCCAGACACCCGTCCGCGTCCAGTGGCTTGGCCTGGCCGTCATCCTCGTGGGCTACTGGACCGCGTTCGCCCTCTACCCCCTGCCGCCCGCCGATTTCAACTACGCCGGCGTCAACGCCCAACCCGAGCACCTGGCCGCCGGCTTCGCCGCCCATTGGAATAAGAACAGCAACCTCGCCTGGGCATTCGACACCTGGTTCCTCAATCTGTTCCCCCGCGCCCAACCCTTCACCCACAACGGCGGCGGCTACGCCACCCTCAGCTTCATCCCCACCCTCGGCACCATGGTCCTCGGCCTCCTCGCCGGCCATTGCCTCCGCCGCGAGCTCCCACCCCAGGCCAAAATCAACTGGCTCCTCGTGGCCGGTGCCCTCTCGTTGACCATCGGATGGACCCTCGGCCAACTCGGGATCTGCCCCGTCGTCAAGCGCATCTGGACCCCCAGCTGGGTCCTGTTCAGCGGCGGTTGGTGCTTCCTCATCCTCGCAGCGCTCTACGCCGTCCTCGACGTCGCCCAAGGCCGGACCTGGGCTTTCCCACTCACGGTCATCGGCATCAACTCGATCGCCGCCTATTGCATGGCGCACTTGTTCGAGGGGTTCATCGCCCGCAACCTCACAACACACCTCGGGCACCACGCTTTCGAGTTCCTGGGCAAGCCCTACGAACCCCTCCTTCACGGCGCCGCGGTGCTCGCCGTCCTCTGGCTCCTGCTGTTCTGGATGTACCGCCGCCGGCTGTTCCTCCGGATCTGACATCGCTTCCCAGCCTGCGCCCGCGGCTACAGACGCATGCTGTACCTGCCCACGTCGAGGGCTCCACGAGACCGCCGACCGAGGACAGCTCCCCCCTCACCCGCCGCGGTCACCGCCCGCGGCCACCGACGCATGCTGCAGCCGAAGCGCCAGCCGCACGCTCCATCGCCTTGATCAGACCGTCCATGGTGTGAGGCTCTGCCTCGACCGCCGGCGTCACCGACAACTGACGAAGCGCCTCCGTAGTCTCGGGCCCCAACGAAGCCGTGCGCACCCCCGGATACCGCCGCAGGAACTCCGGCAGATCAAACCGGGCGTGAAACTGCCCGACCGTCGAACCGCTCGTGAACGTCACCCACTCCGCCCCGCGCGCCATCATCCTCGCCGCGTCCCCGGTCCGATCCGCCGTCTCGGCCACCGTCCGATAGCACGCCACATCGTCCACAATCGCCCCCTCAGCCTCGAGCAGCCTCGGCAAATCCGGGCTCGCCACCTCGGCCCGCAACAGCAGGATCCGCAGGTTTTCGAGGCTCATGAACCCCTTCAGCGCCTTCGCAATCTCCCGTCCCTCATGCACCTTCGGCGTCACGTCCACCTTCAAATGCAGTCCGCGCAAGCGCGCCGCCGTCCCGGGCCCCACGGCGGCCAGCCGGACCGCACCCAAATCCCGCAGGTCCTCGAAGGCCCGGAAGAAGAACCCAAAGAACATGTCCACCCCGTTGGCGCTCGTGAAGACCATCCAGTCGTAGCTGCCAAGCCCGGCAAGCGCCTCGACCAACGGCTCGCGCGCCGTGGGCGCCTCGATCCGGATGCACGGGACTTCGAGCACTTCAGCCCCGTGATCCCTCAGCTTGCGACTGAACTCCGCCACCTGCTCGTACGCACGAGTCACAACGACACGCTGCCCGCTCAAAGGCTGCCGCTGGCGCGCCGGCTCGCGCGCGGCAACCGGCAGACCGGAGATCGCCTCGGCCGACACCCCCACGCCGGGCACAAACCTGACCGGCACCCCGCCCGCGGCAACCGCCGACACCTCCCCGGCACTCGCCTGCGCATCCCCGGCCAGCAATCGAACCACCCGCCGCCCCTCCCGCGCCTGATCCACAAGAAACGCCGCCAGATCTCCCGAGCCGGGAAAACGCTCCGGCCCGTTCCGAACCATCTCCGCGCCCGCCCCGGCAAGCTGCAGAACCCCTGTCGGCACCCCGGAGTCGTAAACCACCACAGCCGCCTCCACCAGCGCCTCGGCCCCGCGCAACGTCAGCAACCGCGCGTCCCCAGGACCCGCTCCAATCCAGGCAACAACACCCTTCGCCTTCATGCCCTGCCAGTCTAGCCTGGATTCCCCAAGAGATTCCAGGCTAGTGTGCACCCCCATGCAACCAACAAACCCGGTCCCCCGCCCCCCCGATCAAGCTGCCTCGCCCCTGACGCGATCCTCCGGACGCGGCCCCGACCAACTCCGGCCTCTCCGGTTCCATAACGGGATCGCGCCCCATGCGGCCGGCTCGACCCTGGTCGAATGGGGCAACACCCGCGTCATCTGCGGCGTCACCATCGAGGAAATCGTGCCCCGCTGGATGAAGGACCAGGGCATCCCCGGCGGATGGATCACCGCCGAATACTCGATGCTCCCTTACTCGACCCTCCAGCGAAAACCCCGCGACGCCTCGAAGGGCCGACCGGACGGCCGCTCCCAGGAGATCCAACGCCTCATCGGCCGCGCCATGCGCGCCGCCGTCAACCTCGAAAGCATCGGAACCCGCACGCTCTGGATCGACTGCGATGTCCTCCAAGCCGACGGCGGTACCCGTACCGCCGCCATCACCGGAAGCTACGTCGCCCTCGCCCTCGCCTTGCGCCATCTCCATCGCCAACTGGATCCATCCCTCTCGCCCCACCTTACCCCCGTCGCCGCCGTCAGCGTCGGCATCGTCAACGGTATCCCGCTCCTCGACCTGGATTATGCCGAAGACTCGTCCGCCGACGTCGACCTCAATCTCGTCATGACTGCCGCCGGACACTACATCGAAGTCCAGGGAACCGGCGAACGAACAGCCTTCACCGATGCCCAACTGGCCGATCTCCTCCGCCTCGGCCGGCTCGGCATCAGCCGGCTCGTCGCTGCTCAGAACGAAGCGCTTCAGTAAGTGGTTCCTTCAGCCGATGAAACCCAAAGCCGAATCGCCTCCCGCGCCCACCAGCACCCCCGCCCTCACCCAGATCTCGCTCAACGTCCTCGCCGAGGCCGAGGAAGCTGTCGCCGATCTCTTCGAACGAGTCCTGAATCAACCCCCCGTCCTCTATACCGACAACGAGACCCAGGTGACCACCGTCAGCGCCTTCCTCCAGGCCCCGCAACGCTGGACCCCCGACCTCGAGAGACGCATCCGGCTCGGGATCCGTGAAATCCGCACATTCGGCCTCGCCGTCGGGCACGGACGCCTCCGGGTTCGCCGGTTGCCCCCCACCGAATGGGCCCAGGCCTGGAAACGGCATTTCAAACCCTTCACCGTCGGCAACCGACTCCTGATCCGGCCGTCCTGGAGCCAGCGCAGCCCACGCCGGGGTCAGGCCGTGGTCGAGCTGGATCCCGGTTTGAGCTTTGGCACCGGCCATCACCCCACCACCCTCTTCTGCCTCAGGCAACTCGTGGCCCGCCTGAGCCCCGACTCGAAGCTCTCCCTGCTCGACGTCGGTTCCGGATCGGGAATCCTCGCGATCGCCGGCGCCAAACTGGGCTACCACCCCATCGTGGCGTTCGACATCGACCCCGTCGCCGTCCGGGTCGCCCGGGCCAACGCGAGGCGGAATCGGGTGCTTCATCGGATCTCCTTGTCCCAGGCCGACTTGTCGCGAATGCCAGCACCCTCCGGAGCCCCCTTCGACGTGCTCTGCGCCAACCTCCTCGCCGAGTTGCTCATCCAGGAACGCCACCGCCTGGCCCGCTGGATCAAACCACACGGCCACCTCCTCCTCGCCGGCATCCTCACCCGGCAGTACCCGGACGTCCAACGCGCCTTTGCCCAGATCCAATTCCGTCCAACCGCCGTCGAGCGCGTGAAGGAATGGACCTCGGCCGCCTTTTCCGCCTTTTCTTGAACACGCCCCGTCGTGTGGCGTCAAAAGAACCGAATGGCCCGGAGCCTGTGCGACCGGCAGTCGGTTTCGTCTGAGTGCGGCCCTTCGACAGGGCAGCACCGCCGTCGGTCACTCCGGGAGCGCACACAAGAGGTCTATGCCAAAATCCCACGAGATCATCGTTGAGGTTGTCCGGAACACCAAACACCCGTTCCGACAAGTCGATGACCGTCCAGGCAAACCCAAGAAACACCGCTATGAACGCCGAAAGGTGAAGGAGTGCATCCGAACCGGCGATTGGTCCGGCGAAGAGTCCTGAGGCAACCCATCACATCATCCTGTTTCCCAAAAGCCACGCCGCATGGTGTGGCTTTTGGCTTTCCAGGGATTGCATTTTCGCGCGCGAATGGTAAACGTGAATCTCCGTTTCGCGACGGTTCGACCGAGATTATGCCCACGTACCACTACCTTTGCGCCAAGTGCGGCCATGAGTTCGAGGCCTTCCAATCCATCAAGGCCAAACCCCTCAAGACCTGCCCGAAAGAACATTGCCCCAAGCCACGATGGGGCAAGGGCGCCGTCCGCCGCCAGTTGAGCGCCGGAGCAGGCATCCTCTTCAAAGGCAGCGGCTTCTATATCACTGACTACCGCAGCGAAGGCTATAAACAGGCCGCCAGGAAGGAGTCCGAAACCACCGCACCCAAAAAGGAAACCGCAACCGCTTCCAAGCCCGAGGCTAAAGCGGCGTCCCCAGCCAAAAACCCCAAGTCGTGAACCGGTTCCTCTGGCTCTTGATGTCAGCCGGGGCACTCGCCCCATGCCCCTGCTTCGGGGCCATCCCGCCCGTCGAACCCGCCTTCGCACCCTCCTTCGCCGTTCATAGCCGCTCCGGTCAGTTCCTCGTCCGCGCCAGTCGGGGCTCAACCCCCACCCTCGCCCAGCCCTTACAGTCCACCAACTCATCCTTCATTGCCCTCGCCCCGGAATCCCTCGCCGTCTCCGCCGAACGCGTCAAGGCCGCTCTGCTCCGGGAACTGGACCTCCCCGATCGCTGGCAGGGCCGAATCCAGCTCACCATCCTCCCCCGCTACTCCCAGATAACCATCCCCAGGGTGGTCTCGGGCCGCTTTGCCGACGGTTGGCTCCACGCCTGCGACCTGCCGCCGGAAATGGACCGGCTAGACCTCGCTCGCACCCTGGTCCAAACGCTCCTGACTGAAATCGCCAACCGCCAGGCCGGTCCTTACCCACCCGAAATCCCCCTCTGGCTCGCTGAAGCCCTGGCGTCCCGCATCCTGGCCACCGCGGGACCCGATCCCATCGTCCAGGACAATCCCCTCCTCGGCAAGTTCGGCAACGCCATCGGCCAGGTCGCCAACCAGACTCGATATCATGTCGGCGTCGAGGACTGGAGCACAGCCCGCGCCTGGCTCATCAGCCATCCCCCGCTCAATTTCACCCAGTTGAGCCTTCCTCCCCCTGAGGCTCTCGTCGGCGACGCCCTCCGCACGTACCGCCTCTCGGCACGGCTCCTCCTCACGGAACTCCAGCACTTGCCGCGCGGCAAACAATGCCTCTCCGCCACCGTCCTCAACCTGACCCGATCCCTCAACTGGCAAACCGCCATGCTGATCGCTTTCCGCCCCCACTTCGAGCGCCTCCTCGACCTCGAAAAATGGTGGGGACTCGCCTGCGCCGATTTCCTCCTCGGCAGTCAACCGCTCGCCTGGTCCCGCGCCGTCGTTCTCGACAAACTGACCGATATCCTCGACGTCCACGTCGAAGCCCGCGATTCACCCCCCGGCCCGGGGCGGACCCTGCGCGTGCCGCTCCAGCGCCTCATCGCCGAGCCCAACGCCGGCCGCTACCGGGGGCTCATCCGAACCCGGCTCGGCCAGTTGCAGGCGCTCCGCAAAAACACCGGCCAGGACATGATCTCGCTCGTGTCCGATTATATCGGGGCGCTCCAGGCCTATCTCTCCGGCCCCCGCCCGCCCCGGGGCGCCAGCACCGCCCCCGGTTCCATCGCCACCGCCGCCGCCGTCCTCACCCGCGATACCCTCCGCCGCCTCGACGAACTCGACCACCAACGCCACCGCCTCGCCCAAGCCACCCCCGCCGTCCAAGCCCCCGATAGCGTCATTCAGCGCTGAACTCGCGCGCCTTCTCCCGCAACCCCACCTCGATCGCTTCCTCCGCCGCCACCCCCTTCCCGGCCGCATACCGGCGCACTTCCTCGGTGATCTTCATCGCGCAAAACCGGGGCCCGCACATGCTGCAAAAATGCGCCGCCTTCGCCGTCGCCTGCGGGAGCGTCTGGTCGTGAAACGCCCGGGCGCGCTCGGGATCCAACGCCAGATGAAACTGGTCCTCCCACCGGAACTCGGCCCTGGCCCGGCTCAGCGCGTTGTCCCGATACTGCGCCCCGGGATGGCCCTTCGCGAGATCGGCGGCGTGCGCCGCAATCTTGTACACAAGAACCCCCTCCTTCACGTCCTCCCGGTCCGGAAGCCCCAAATGCTCCTTGGGCGTCACGTAACATAACATCGCCGTCCCCAGCCAGCCAATCATCGCCGCCCCGATCGCGCTCGTGAAATGGTCGTAGCCCGGCGCAATGTCGGTCGTGATCGGACCCAGCGTATAGAACGGAGCCTCGTGGCACCACGCCAGCTGCCGGTGCATGTTCTCCTCGATCCGATGCAGCGGCACGTGCCCCGGCCCCTCGCACATCACCTGCACCCCATGCTCCCACGCCAGCCGGGTCAGCTTCCCCTGCTCCTCCAACTCCGCAAATTGCGCCGCGTCGTTCGCATCCGCCAGACACCCCGGCCTCAGGCCATCCCCGATGCTCACGGCCACGTCATACGCCGCCAGGATCGCGCAGATCTCCTCCCAGTGCGTGTGCAACAAGTTCTCCTGATGATGCGCCAAACACCACTGCGCCAGGATCGAGCCGCCCCGGCTCACAATCCCCGCCGCCCGATGAACCGTCAGCGGAATGAACCGAAGCCGCACCCCGGCGTGCAGCGTGAAATAGTCCACCCCCTGCTCGCATTGCTCGATCAGCACCTCCCGAAACCCCTCCCAGGTCAGCGCCTCCGGGTCGCCCCCAGCGCGTTCCAACGCCTCGTAGATCGGCACCGTCCCGACCGGCACCGGCGAGTTCCTCAAAATCCACTCCCGCGTCACCGCAAGATCCGGACCCGTCGAAAGATCCATCACCGTGTCCGCACCCCAAAACGTCGCCCAGCGCATCTTCTCGACTTCCTCCGCAATCCCGGACGCCAGCGCCGAGTTGCCGATGTTGGCGTTGATCTTCACCAGGAAACTCCGGCCAATCACCATCGGCTCGACCTCGGGATGATTGACGTTCGCCGGCAGGATGGCCCGGCCCGCCGCGATCTCCTGACGCACAAACTCCGCCGTGATCCGACGCGGTATCCGCTGCTGCGGAAACCGGGCGAAAATCGCCGGCTGCGTCCCGTCCGAACGCTCCTGGCTGCCGTGATGCTGATACGCCAGATCGTTCCGGGCAAGAGCCTCCGACCACCGGCCCTCCTCCGCTTCAAGCCCCTGGTTCTCCCGAATGGCCGCATACTCCATCTCGGGCGTCACCACCCCCTGCCGCGCATACCAACGCTGCGTCACCGGATGCCCCGCCGATGCCCGCAACACCCGCCGCGGTCGCATCGCCCCCTCCGCACCACCCCCGCGCCCCGCCGCCCCCTCCCCCTCGCCCGTGTCCGCCCGCGCCAGAATCCAGGGCCGGCGCAGCGTCGGCAAACCCCGCGTCGGATCCCCGTGAAACTCCGGATCGCCCCACGGCCCGCTCGTGTCGTAGACCCGCACCGGCTCGTTCGCCGTCTCCCGACCGTCCGCATGCCGGGTCGGGGAGAGCGCGATCTCACGCAGCGGAACTCTCAGATCCGGATGCAAGCTCCCGCTCACGTAAACTCGCCGGCTGGCGGGAAACGCCCGCTGATGCCCGGCACCTTCAGGACTGGTCTCGGCACTCATGATGTCAGCGCTCCGGGGTACTCCTTGAAGGCATCCCTTCGCCGGCATTACCCGGAGCAGGTTCAATGGGTCGACGGCGCCATCGCGCCGCCCTCTCAGCCGTCGGCATCGGCAAACATCCGCCTGCCGATTGGGCTCCCCAGTGCCATCGACCCTAGGCCCCTGCCCGCTCCCGGTCAAGCAGACCGGATCTGAGGTGCGCCTCGCTGGCGAAGTTTGACACCCCCACGACTGGCGTCTATACATCCACCCGAGAACAAAACCGATACAACAACCAACCCAGACCCCCGAGATACCATGCCCATTCCCGTTGGCACCACCGCCCCCGACTTCGCCCTCAAGTCCAAGACCGCCGAAGGCATCGTTGACGTCCGGCTCGGCGACAACCGCGGCAAGCGCAACACCGTCTTGCTCTTCTTCCCCCTCGCGTTCACCGGCGTTTGCACCCAGGAGCTCTGCGCCATCTCCGCCGGCCTCAACGCCTACGCCGGCCTCAACGCGGACGTCATCGCCGTCAGCGTCGACAGCCCCTTCGCCCAGGAAGCCTGGGCCCAAAAGGAAGGCATCCGCGTCCGCCTCGCCAGCGACCTGAATAAAACCGTCGCCCGCGATTACGGCGTCCTCCTGCCCGACCTCCTCGGCCTCGGATCCACGGCCGCCCGCGCCGCCTTCGTCATCGATAAAAACGGCATCGTCCGCTACAGCGAGCAGACCCCGACCCCCAAGGACCTGCCCAATTTCGCCGCCATCCAGGCCTCCCTCGCCCAGTGCCCCGCCTGAAAGCCTGGATGAGCTGCTAAGGGTCTGTGCAAGAGCGACTCGGTTTCTTGCACAGACCCTCGGTGGTGCCATTCGCAAATTCCTGGCCTCCCTCGCCTCCCGCCAGCACACCCTTCTCGGCTCTCACGAGAAACAGATCCTCCCGGTCCACGGCCTCCGCAAGATTCAAACCCACCAGACGCAGCATCGCCGCCCAGCCCGCCGCCGGCGGCAGATGGTCCTGGCCCACCGCCCCGCCCACCTGCCGGTGAAACGCATTCAAAGGGCCGCTCCCTGCCAGGTGCAGCACCAGCAGCTGCCCTCCCGACCTCAGAAGACGCGCGACCTGGCGCAGCGCCGCCGCTTGATCGCGAAAATGCGGGAAGGAATGGAAACACAGCACCACGTCGAATTGCCGCGCCACCGGTTCCTCCCGGCAGATGTCCATCAGCACAAAGTCCGCTTCCACCCCCCGGCTCCGGGCCTGCGCCAGCATGGCAGGAGCAAAGTCCGCCGCGACCACTCTCCCCGGTCTCACCCGGTCCGCCAGCCAGCCGGTGATCTGCCCCGTGCCGCACCCGACTTCCAGCACGTCCTGGCCCGCCCCCAAACCCAGGCGCCCGTTCAGCGCCTCGAGCCGGCGCAGCGTCGCCGCCGGGTCCGGACCGGTCTGATCCCACGTGGCAGCCTGCCCGTTGAAAAACGCCACCCGCGGATCCGCTCCGGGCCCGGCTTCACAAGAACCATGCGTCATACTTTTTTTCTATTGCGTAACACTCGAGGCCTGGTAGTATTTTGGTTCGTTAGAGTAATACCAACGCGCGGCGCGAGTCAAGCCCCCCAGCCGCGCGCGCAGCCGTCGTGGGGCTGATGCCGACTCGAGTCCTTATGTCATGCCATTCCGTTGCCCGCTCGACCGGCCTGGCCATCGCCCTGTGCGCGGTGCCGGCCTTCGCCCAGTCTCTGACCCATTCCAGCCTCCAGGCGGTCACCGGCACCGGAACCAGCGCGTGGGCCGCTCCCACCGCGCCCTTCGATCCGCCGCTCACCCTGCGCGGCGTGCTCCTCTGCAACCCGGACGAGATGCTCGATCCGACCCCCAACTTCCTGCCCTGGGATGGCGGGGCCAACTCGTCTCGCATGGGCGGCGAATGGCAGATTGCCGTTCAGGCCGTGGACGCCGGAGATCGCGGCGGCACCTTGTGCTGGATGGGTCAGAACTACGGCAACCAGCCGTGGATTCGCGACAGCGCGCTCAGCTACAGTAACGAGGCCTGGACAGCGGAGGTCCTGCGACTCAGTTTCGATCCATCGACGTTGCACCCGTTTCGAGCCGGCGACCTGGTCGAGGTGACGGTCCGGCAATCGCTCTTCTACGGCGGCAAGCGGAACGTCAACGAAGGCCATGACATCGATCCCGCCTACAACTTCGAGGTCCGCCTGCTAACCGCCAGCCACGGACTCCCCGCCCCGGAGGTGATCACGCTGGCCGACGTGATGAACGCCGGCGGCGTGGCGGAGGATCGCTCCACCTGGCCCGCCCTCTTTGACCCGGCGCGCGCCGCCGGCGGCGAGCACTACCAGGGAATGCGCGTGCGGATCAACAACCTTACGCTGGTCACCACCAACGGCTGGAATCCCGCCAACACCTGGGCCAGCCGCCTCTGCACCGTCACCGACGGCCTCGGCCGCTTCTTCTCGATCCGCCATCCGCGCACCAGCCTCGGCCCCCCGCCAGCCATTCCCTTCGACGCCGTCGGCGTCTTCAACCAGGAATCCGGCTCCGGCACTCAGGGTACCACCGGCTACGAGCTGTTCGCCCAGCAGGTTCTCCCCCACTCGCCCGCTCCCGAGCTGGCCATCGGCCTGAACGTGACCATCGCGTGGCCGGTCGGCACCGACACCTACCAACTGGAATGGCGCCGCCAGGCGGACACCGGCGACTGGACACCCGTCCCCGATTCGCCCGTCGTCATTCGCGGCGTGAACACTGTGATCCTCCCGCCAGCCACCCCGCAGCAGTACTACCAATTGCGGAAGATCAACTGAAATCCGGCTCGCGGGGACGGCCGTGACCCCGCCCCTGGTGTGGTGTCCTCGAAGGTGGGGGGCGTGGAACGGCAGGGACCAAGCCCAAATCCGCGCGTAAGCGTCCCTTGCGGCTCAACCTCCTGGGCTTGACCAGGCGCCGATCAAGCCTAAAACCCACCAGGAGCCGATGGCGTGCGTTCGCGCCGCACGCCCTAGGCGAGGATCCGGGCCAAGCTTGACCTGTTGACCCCATCCTCCATAGGAGTCAGGACTCCAGTCAGAGCAGCGCCGATTTGGGTGTTGGACACGAGCCCGCCTCGCGCTTACACTCCCCCCCGGTGAACGCAGACCTGGAATCTCACGCGCCTCGACTTCTGAAGGCGGTGGGACGTCGACCCGCACAGGGCAGTCCCCTCCGTCGTCTCGAGGCGCTCAACGCGTTCCTCGGTCGTCATGCCAGACACACCGCAAGCGCCGGAGAACTGTTCCCCGTTCGAAAAGCTGTTGGTCATTCTCGCGCTCGGCGAAGTTGAGTTCGCTGTGGTGGGCGGCGTGGCAGTCTCCCTGAACGGCTTCGTCCGTGCCACCGAAGACGTCGACATCCTGGTCCAGGACGCGCCGGAGAACATTCGCCGGCTTCTCGAGTGTCTGGCGAACTGGGGCGAAGGCTGGGCTCGGGAGTTGAGCATGGACGATTTCGCGCCGCAGGAAGGCTCCATCCGTGTCACGGAGGAGTTCGCATTGGACATCTTCACGCGAATGCGCGGGTTTTCGTTCGAGGCCTTTCGCCACCGTTTGCGACACTTCGAAACGGCTGGCGTACGGATACCCTTCTTGGGTTCGGAGGACTTGATTCTCCTCAAGCAGGGCTCCCGGCGCGAGAAGGACAAGCTGGACGTAGCCGCCCTGCGCAGGATCAGGGAGGAAGAAACCGGATCGCAGGCGCCACGCCGGGAGTAGCACATCCCCGCTCCGTGGCCCGTGGTGTCTCACAAAGCCCTTCGTGGCACCGACAGGCGGAGGGGTTCTCCAACCACGTCACACTCGAGGGCGCAGCAGCCGTCGCGCTCTATTCCAGGTCATAGACCGAATTGTCGGCTGAGAGAAACCCGGTCCCCGGCGCCACCTTGTCCGCCCCATCCGCGTTCTGAGTGTGGCGCTCCGTCATCGACTCGACGTGGCCGTCACAGAACGCGGCATTGCTCCAGCCCAGATGCCGGAAACCTTGCGTGCCGGCATAACGCCCCCGGAACCCGGCGTCCCCAGGGTTCGGAAAGGGCGCCCGCATGAACTTGTTGGCGCCGCCGCCGTATTGGCCGTCGCCAAACAGCACGGTGCCCTGGGGATTCCGGACCGCGCCGGCCTTGGCGGGTTCCTGAATGCTCTCGAACTGGCCGTGCCCAATGTAGCTCGTGTTGTAGTTGTAGCCCGTCATCGGATCCACGAGCCAGTTGGCCTTGCCCGCGAAGGACGGGCATTGCTGGATGCGCTCTGTGCCCTGCCCCTCCCAAAGCAGACCCGGCACCACCCGGGGCGGGCTCTCCATGAGGGTCGTCAAGTCCCAGCCGCGGGACACGCTGACGCCGTTCTCGATGCCGGTCGAGTAGGCGGCGGGATACGAATCATCATGGTCCGCCACGTAGGCGCCGGCCGCAATGGCCATCTGCCGCAAGTTGCTCAGGCAGGCAACGCTCTTGCCACGCTGTTTGGCCCGGGCCAGCGCCGGCACGAGCAGGCCGGCCAGGATCGCAATCGTGGCCATCACCACCAGCAGCTCAATCAACGTGAACGCCCGGCCGCCGGCAACAAGGCAACGGTTCATTCCCGGCAGCCTCCCATTCCACGATTGCTTCGACCAGTCATGGGCGGGTCAACCGCAACCGGTACCAGGCCCGCGTTCCCAGCGGAGCAGCGTCGGACAGCGCCACCGGCTCGCCATTCGTGGGCGTGAGACTGGCAACGCTCGACCAACTCCCGCAATCCACCGTCCGCTCGAGCGTGTGCCTCCACCCCCCCACCGGCAGAAACTGGAAGCCGAATCCCGTGCCCGCCGCCTGAATCGCCAGTCGCGGCGGAGAAATTTGAACGACAGCGAATGCGCCTCCCGCGCCGAGGCCCGCCAACCGCACCGTCCCCGCCCCCGCGTCGAACTCGAAAGGCATCCTCGTCCAGCTTGCGCCATCCCAGGCCAGCGCATCCAAATCGGCGCCGCCACCGACGTACCAGGGGCCGACGTTGATGACGAGCGCCGCATCAAAAGTCGGGACGTCGCTTCCGAGAACCCCCGCGACCTTGAAATCCACAGCCTCGAACCGCCTGCAGGGAAGCGCCGCCAGAGCCGACGGGTCCTCGAAACGCGCCACGCCGGCGACCACGATGCCCGCCAACGCGCTGAGCTCCAGGCGCACGACATTCCGGGCCGGGTTCCCCGGTTCCTGGAAGTGGAAGACGGAACCGACATTCCCATTCGCCGGCGCAAGGCAAAGGCTGTCGCCCAGCACCGTCGGCCGCACGCACGAGAACGCGTCGATCTCGCCACCATCGAACCCGGCCTGGCCCTCGACCTTGACGTAGTGAACCAACGCGAACCCGGACTCCGCCAGGTCAAAACCCGTGCCGCCCCCGGAGCCGGCATAGAGGTCGATCGCGTCCGCAGCCGACAAGCCGCCGGACTCGAACATCGGCCCGAGCACGGGATTGACGGGCTTGGTGAAGTCCATCCCTTCGCGGCTCCACGTCGAGTCCGCCCGGTTCCATCGATAGGCGTGCGTCGGAAACGCGGTGTCCGCGTACGGGCCGTTCTCGTAGCAGTACCACGCCCACGTCCGCCAGTCCGCCGCGTCCTCGCCGGGCTTGCCGGTGCAGCCCGGACTCACCGACACTTTCATCGGCTCGGCGAATCCGCCCCCGATCAGCATCAGCGTGTTCATGTCCGCGCTGTCGTCGGCGAATCCGCTCGACGCGAACCAGGCGTTGCCGAACACCAGCAGATCCAGACCATACGGATGCGCCGGATCATCCGTGATCGGTTGCTCGAATCGCACGATGATGAGACTCCCCTCGCCCAGCGTCGTGACGAGCTTCCGGGTCTGGCTCGGGTCGAAATCGTGGGCCGGTTCCACCAGCTTCACCCGCCGCATAGTCGTCCCCCCGAACAACCCGCCCCAGGGATCGTAAAAGTCCGTGGACGGCATCCCCAGCACCGACGCCGGGTCATCGTACGGCGGCGCCCCAAAAGGACCTTCCGCCGCCACCACCGCGGCGGCAAAAGGACCCGCCGCCATGGGGTTCTGCGCCCACGCACCCCAGCCCCAAGCCAGCGCCACCGCCCCGGCAGCGCCAGCCAGGCGCCAGCGCTTCACGAATGCCGACGACGCACGCATACGATCGCGAGCACACCCAGAGCCAACAGTGAAACCACGCCGGGTTCGGGCACCATCGCCGGCGCCGGCTCCGAAGGAGCGCTCGACACAAACCCCGGCGCGAAGCTGAATCCGTCCCAAACCCCATCCGCAAGCGCCCTCTCCCCCGCGCCAGTCATGGCCGAAGTCCAGTCCTCCGTGGTCGAGTTCTTCAGATAATAGGCCCAAAACCCGTTGTTCCAGCCTTCAAGCCAATGGTCCGCAGCGTCCACGGCCGCCCGGACGTCGTCCGGATGAGTGTCCACCACGATCCCGCCGCCGTCGAACGCGAGCGAGGGCGACACGGTGAAGCCTCCGCTCGAATCGACGTCGTAGCCGATGCCAAGGACCGCCGTCCCCCAGCCGTAACTGCCGAAGTGGGCGAAGAGACGCGAATCGGCCTTCACCACCGCTTCGAGCATCTCCTGCCCGGTCGCCGCCCCGTCCCAGCGATACCCCCACAGCAGGGATTCGGCGGACTTGCCGTCATTCCAGTCGATGACCAGGGCCGCCCGGTTGGCACCGGAGCCAGCCCAGTACTGGACATCGTCGAACGTGGCGGCCGTGCCTGCGGCCGTCCAGGCCGCCATCGCAACGCATACCGCGAGGAGGAGCGTGTCTCGTTTCATGGGTCTGATCGGGGGGGGTCCTGGCCGGACACGCCAACGCGCGCGTTCAGCCGGGTTCAACGGCGAGACCAGACCGGGAAAGACGCCTGCCAGGCCGCACGACCCGGAAACACAAACGCCTTCCTCCGGCAAATCACGAAGAAAGGCGCAAACCGTGACGTTCCGCCGTCCCAGCGCCCCGAGGCGCCGGCGGCGAACTGGCCTCATCCTTCTCTTTGCGGAGAAGCCGCCCTGGCTCACCCGAGCCCGGGCATGACGAGCATTCTCCAGCCGGTATCCTGACTTGGGGCTTCAGTCCTCGCTCCCGCCTTCCCGTCCCGCATGGGCAAGACAGTGGCCTGAAGGAGCTCGTAACCCGTCACAGTGGCGCAACCGCCCCCGATTCTCACGGGGTTCCCGGACACTCGAGAATGTTCCAGCCGGCTCGAAAGCCGGCCATGTCAAAGACCGCCGGCATCCTCCGCCGCCAGCGTTCCGCGCGCAAGAAAAAACAACTGTAGTATGAAACTATTTGGTTGTCGTAATACCTGACCTCTGCTAGCGTGCACCGCGATGTCGGCGCAACGCCAGCCTTCAAGATTGCAGCGGCCGAAATCGCTCGCACGCGGCGGGCGGCTTCTGAGACCCATGGCCCGCCGTCGCCGCGCTCGAACCGCGTTCACCCTCGTCGAACTCCTGGTGGTCACCGCCGTCATCGCCAGCCTCGCCAGCCTCTTGCTGCCCGCCCTCGCCCGCGCCAGGGAAAAGGCCAAGGTCGCCAAAGTCCACGCCGAGCTCTACGGCGTCGGCCTCGCCCTCGAAATGTACGCCGACGACCACGACGGCCAACTGCCCCCCGTGCGGGTCGACTGCAACACCGATCTCTCGGCCCACTGGTGCCAGTTCCCCGTCGAATTGGCGCAGGGAGGCTACCTGCCCCGCGGCGACAAGCCCGGCATGGCCGCGAACATGGAGGACGTGTTCAATCCCGGACATACCTACAAATACGCCGCGCCGGGGCCGCAAATCCTGAATGATTCACCCGGCGGAAACTTCAGGCTCTGGGTGCCGGACGATTTCCCCGAGTGCACCGCCCGCGACGGTCGCTACTACTCGAACCGCGCCGACTCACCCGCCCGCTGGGTCCTGTGGAGCCTGGGGCCGCGCCCCGACAGCGAGAAGACCCAGGACTCCCATGCGCCCATGGCCAGCCGCAGCTGGTACCGCCGGTCCGGCGACGGCGGCGTCATCGCGCGCATGGCGACCCGCGACGGATTGCAGCTCAAGACACCGTAACGGGATTCACGAACCGCGCGTCGCTCCAACCCCATCGATCGATCCCCGTGCGGCCCCCCCCCTTCGCCATCGCCTTCGCCGCCCTCGCCCTCGCCCTCGCCGGCTGCCGGCCCTCCTCATCGACCGCCGGTCCCGAAATCGCCACCACGACCTCGTACCTCGAAGCCGCCGCCCGCGATCTCCTGGGCGATCACCTGACCGTCCTGCGACTCACCGAGCCCGGCACCTGCCCCGGCCACTTCGACATCCGCCCCAGCCAGGTCGCCCGCCTGCGCCGCTGCCGGGCGTTGCTCCGTTTCGATTTCCAACAGTCGCTCGACCCCAAACTGGCCGGCACAGGCGCCAACGCACCGCGCATCGCCCCGGTCACCCTGAGCACCGGAAAGAGCCGGCCCGACAGCTACCTGTCCGCCTGCCGCCAGATCGCCGACCACCTCGTCGCGCTGGACTTGCTCCCGCACGCCGAGGCCACGAGGCGGCTCCAGACCATCGCGGCCCGGCTCGATGCCCTGGCGCGCCAAGCCACCCAGCGCGTCGCCCAGGCCCGCCTCGTCGGCCTGCCGGTCATCGCCAGCAGCCACCAGCGCGACTTCTGCGAATGGCTGGGCCTCGACGTGGTCGCCAGCTTCCGCCCGGCTGACACCGCCAGCATCGGCGAGATCCAGGAGGCCATCGACGCCGGCACACTCCAACAGGTGAGACTCGTCGTCGCCAACCTCCCCGAAGGCCGCCGCACCGCCGACGCCCTCGCCGGCCGCCTGAAAACACCGGTGGCCGTGTTCGAGAACTTCCCGGCGCTGCGCCATGGAAGCGTCTCCTTCGACGCCATGCTCCAAACCAACGTGGCCGCCCTCCTCCAGAGCGCTGCGCCATGAGCCCGGCCGCCCTCGAGCTTCTCAGCCTCACCGTTCACGCCGGACGCCGCTGTCTGCTGGATGTGGATCGGATCCGCGCCGACGCCGGCACGATCGTGGCTCTGATGGGGCCGAACGGCGCGGGCAAGACCACGCTCCTCCGCGCCTGCCTCGGCCTGGCCGCGCCTTCACGCGGCCGGATTGCGGTCCTCGGCGAAAACGTCGCGGCGCTGCGCGGGGCGGCGCTGGCCGCGTTGCGCCGGCGCATCGGTTATGTGCCCCAGCTCCCGCCCGCACGCAGCGAAGCGCCGCTGACCGTCCGCGAAGTCGTGGCCACCGGCCGCACCGCCCGCGCCGGCCTCCTCCACCCGCTGACGCGACGCGATTGGCAAATCGTCGACCAGTGGCTCGATCGGCTCGGGCTGGCGTCCCTGGCCGGCCGCACCTTCGGCCAGATCTCCGGCGGCGAACGGCGCAAGACGATCATCGCGCGGGCCATGGCCCAGGAACCGGAGTTGCTGCTCCTCGATGAGCCCACCGCCAACCTCGACCTCGGCTGGCGCGAGCGCATCGTCGAAACCGTCCAGGCTCTCTTCACACAAACGCACCTCAGCGTCGTCCTCGTCTGCCATGAGCTGGAAGTGCTGCCGCCCGCCTGCCGCGCGGTCGTCCTCCTCGAAGCCGGCCGCGTGTCAGCCGCCGGTTCCCCCGAGGACGTCTTCTCCACAGAGCGCGTCAGCAGCCTGTATGGCGCGCACCTCCACGCGCTGCACCGGGACGGACGCCATGCGGTCATGCCGGGAGGGGCGGCGCCGTGATCGATCTCGTGTTCTGGGCGCCCGTGATGGCAGGCGGCGCGCTCGCCGGCGCTTCGAGTGGCGTGCTCGGCACCTTCATCGTCGGAATGCGAATCCCCTTCCTGGGCGTCTGCGTGGCCCACGCCGCGCTGGCCGGCGCGGTCTTTGGCGGGCTCTGCGGCCTGCAAGGACAGCAGCTCCTCCTGCCCGCACTCGCCGGCGCCGTGCTCACGGCGCTGCCCCTCGGCCTCGCCAACCCCCAGCGCACCCACCTCGACGATAACACCGTCCTCAGCCTCCTCTTCTCCGCCACCATGGGCCTGGCCTTCCTCGGCATCGGCCTCTACGGCATCCTCGGCAAAAGCGACAACGACGTGCGCAGCCTCCTCTGGGGCAGCCTCAACTTCTGCCGCTGGACCGACGTCCGGCTCATGCTCGCCATCGCCATCGCCCTGGCGGCCTACATCGCCCTCTTCTTCAAGGAGCTCCGCGCCATCCTCTTCTCCCGTGCCGACGCCGAAGCCGCCGGCATCCGCGCGACCGCCGTCTGGACCGGCTTTCTCATCCTCACCGCCGCCACGCTTACCGTGAATTTCCAGACCGTGGGCGGCCTCATGATCTACAGCCTCGTCAGCAATCCGGCTGCCGCCGCCTTTCAGGTCGCCCGCGGCTGCGGGCGCGTGCTGCTCCTTTCGGCGCTGTTCGGCGCAGCAAGCGGCCTCGGAGGCTTCCTCCTCGCCGCAGCCACGGACCTGCCCAGCGGCGCCGTGATCGTGCTCCTCTCGTCAGCCCTGGTCGGCATCGCGGCGCTCGGCGCACGACTGGCACGGCGGTGATCCGCCCCAAATCCGCGCGTAAGCGTCCCTTGCGGCTCAACCTCCTGGGCTGGACCCCGCGTCCTGAGCCGCCCCGTCAGCGGTTCCCGCGGATTTGGATGCCCGCCCGTTGACGCCCTTCCCCCGCTTGTTACCATCGGCCCCATGAAGACCAAGAGGAGCAAAGGCGTGGCCCGCTTCAGCATTTCACTGCCGTCCGAACTGGCCGGTCAGCTCGAACAAATGACGCGCGATAAGGGCTATGACAATCGCTCGCTCGCGGTCGCCGACATGATCCGCGCCCACCTCATCGAGCATCGGCAGCAATTCGGAGACAAGGAAATCGCCGGCACCATCACCCTCCTGTACGACCACCACAAGCAGCACGTCCAGGCCGCCCTCACCGACACCCAGCACGACCACCACGAGGTCATCATCGCCACCCTCCACGTCCACCTGGATCACGATAACTGCCTCGAAATCCTCGCCGTGCGCGGCAAGGCCGCCATCATCAAACGCATCGCCGACGAACTCATCGCCGCCAGAGGCGTCAAGCACGGCAAGCTCACCGTGACCAGCACCGGCAAGGACCTGCCCCCCTGAAACCCGCCGATCGGCGGAGGGGTCCTGATTATCGTCAACGGTTCGATCCCGAGACGGACCTCGGCCCGGATTCTCGCTCCGCGAAAGCCCCTGACGGGGGCGGTTCAACGCGCCGACTCGAGCCCGGGAGGTTGAGCCGCAAAGGTCGCTTGCGCGCGGATTCGAGAGTATCTGCTGGACTTGAGCCGGCCCCGCGCCACAGTATCCCCCGCAAGGAGGTTCGTTCCGGTGTCCGAGACAACGTACACGCGTTCGCCCCGTCCCTCTGCGTTCGCGCCGCGGCAGCCATGGGCCCATGCCATCGTGCATCCGGATCCCACGAGCGCCGCGGCTTGCGGCACCCTCGGCGGGCGGGATTGCCATGCGCTCAGACGGCTTGCCGCTCGCGCACGCACAAAACCCTTGCGATCCCGGGACCGCGTCCTCCTGCTCCCCGGCATCATGGGGTCCACGCTCGGACATCGCCGATTCGAGCCGCCGTCGCTCGGCGACGACGTGCTCTGGCTGGATCCGATCGAGATCGTGCTCGGCCACCTCGCGCGCCTCCGTCTCCCGGATCAAGGCCCGGCCTTGGACGTGCTGGGTGTTCTGCCTTGGGTCTACTGGCCGCTCCGGTGGCGCCTCCGCGCCTCGGGAATTGCCATCGAATTCCATCCCTACGACTGGCGACGTAGCCTGTCCACGCTGGGTCGCGAGCTGGCAGAACGCATCCGACTCGACCCCGCGGACCGGATCCACGTCATCGGTCACAGTCTCGGCGGCCTCGTCGCACGAAGCGCCATCGCTCAGTTGCAGCACTCGCCTGACCACAATGCGCGAGTCGGTCACATCATCCTCGTGGGGACCCCGAACGCCGGTTCGCTCGCGGCGCTGCAGGCCCTCCGGGGCACCCTCGACACCGTTCGGACTCTCGCCCGCTTCGATTTGTTTCATTCGGCCGAGGATCTCAGCGCCAACGTCTTCGCGACGTTCCCCAGCCTCTGCGAGAGTCTCCCTCCTGCCGATCCCAACGGCGACGCGATCGACCTCCTCGATCCCGCCGCCTGGCCCGCAACCGGTCCCCGGCCCGATCCCGACCTGCTCGCCGCCGCCGACGGCGTTCTCGGCCGGTTGCCCCCCGCCGATGCCCGTTTCCATGTCATCGCCGGCACCGGCCATCTTACGCCCACACTCGTCCGCCGCGCAGGCCGCGAGTTTGTCTACGACCTCTGCGATGCGGGCGACGATACGGTCGCCCTCGCCTCAGCTCGGCTGACCGGCGCGCCGACCTATCTGGTCTCGGCATCCCACGGCCGACTCATCCAACGCCACGACGTCGCCCTCGCCATGGCCGACCTGATCCTCACTGGCCAGACGATGGCCCTCCCCAAACTGAACACCCCGATCCTGCCCATGAAACATCGGACTCTCACGGAAACTGAACTGCGCACGCGGGTCCCCGCCACCAAGGTCCGCCGGATCCCGACCCCGAAGGAAGCCCGCCAGATCGCCTCCCGCTTCGCAGCCCCCGCCGCCCCGCCAGTCCGCACGCCGGAGATCCCGCCTCTCCGCCGCCACATCGTTCCCCGCTTTCAAACCGCCCCGCGCAAACGCCCCCTGCCCATCGGGGTCGCCTGCGGCGATCTCGTCCATGTTCGCAGCGACGCGCTGCTGCTGGGCATGTTCCGCAGCGTCGTGCCGGATGGCCCGGCCGCGGAACTCGACACGCATCTCGGGGGCGCGATTCGAGACCTCGCCGTGCGCCGGACGTTCCATGCGAACCTCGGCGAGGTGTTTCTTCTGCCCACGGGCAGCCATCCCGTTCACGCCAAGTTCCTGGTCCTCGCCGGGTTGGGCACGTTCGATCAGTTCACCGCAGACGCCCTGACAACAGCCGCCGAAACCGCCCTCCGGACCGCCCTCCGCGCAGGCGCCCACACCCTCGCCACCGCCTTGGTCGGCGCGCGATCCGGCCTCGATTCCGCCACCCTGACCCGCGCCCTCCTTCAAGGCTTCCTGCAGGCCCTCGCCGACACTGATCCGGCCAGGCGGTTTCGGCGGTTGACGTTCTGCGAGATCGACCCCGTCCGCTGCGCCCGGGTTGCCGCCCACCTCCGCAGCCTGGCCCGCTCCTCACCGCGCCGGGGTGCAGCCCTGCGCATCACCGAACGTCGAATCCCTTCCCCAGCACGCATCGGCATCCTCACCCCCTGGGCTCAGCCCCCGCCGGTCGCCACCGCCCCGCTCTACCTGATCCTCCGGGACGAAAGCACAACGGCCGGTACCGCGCGTTTCCGGGCGGCCGTCCTGACACCGGGCCCCAAGGCAACCGTCATCACCGCCGAGCGCAGGGTGCGCCGGCGCCTGATCGAGGACCTGCTGCGCGGGGTGTCCGCCGACAGCCCGGACCCCGGCCAACTCGAGGCGCTTGGGGATCGTCTCGCGCGACTCCTGCTCGCAGACGAGATCCGATCCGTGCTGACCGCCTTGCCGGATCGGCATCTGGTGATTGTGCACGACGCCCTTGCCTCGCGCATTCCCTGGGAGATGACCCGCCTGGCGTTCGGCCCGCCGGCCTTGCGGGGCGGATTGAGCCGGCGGTACCTGGCCGAAGACCTCTCCGTGGCCCGGTGGCTCGAAGCCCGCCGCCAGAACGCCCTCCTCGAGATCCTGCTGGTCGTCAATCCCGGCGCCGATCTCGAAGGCGCCGAGGCCGAAGGCGACCGCCTGCAGAGCCTCCTCGCCCATCACCCCGCCATCCGCATCACCGAACGCCGCCACCGCCAGGCCACCCGCGATGTCCTGCGATCCGACTTCCACTCGGGCCGCTTCGACGTCGTCCATTACGCCGGCCACGCCTTCTTCGATCCTGCGGATCCCGCCCGCTCCGGGCTCTACTGCGCCGACGGCGGGCTTCTGACCGGCCGCGATCTCGCCGGGCTCCAGAACCTGCCGCACCTGGTCTTCTTCAACGCCTGCGAATCGGGCCGCCTGCGGCAATGTCCCAGGACACGGTTCCACCGGCTCGAGACCGCCGTCGGTCTGGCCGAGGCTTTCCTCCGAGGCGGGGTGGCCAACTACGTGGGCACGTACTGGCCGGTCGGTGATCTCGCCGCCCTCGCGTTCGCTTCGGCCTTCTACGGAGCCGTCATCGAAGGCAAACCGCTCGGCCATGCCGTGCTCGCTGCGCGCCAGGCCGTTCACGCACTCCCCGACCCCAGTGTCGACTGGGCCAATTACCTGCACTACGGAACGCCGGACTTCGTCCTCAAGCTGCCGGCGGATGCGGCCGCGGCGTTTCCCGGTGCCCGCCTCGGATCTCGATGTGCAGATCCCGGAGTTGCTTCGGCTCGACTCCGCCCGGTGAATCGGTCATCAGGCACGTCCCCTTGGCCGTCTTCGGGAAAGCGATGACATCGCGGATGCTCGGCGTGCCACACAGCATGGCCACCATACGGTCGAATCCCAGGGCAATCCCGCCGTGCGGCGGCGCCCCGTAGCGGAACGCCTCGAGCAGGTAGCCAAACCGCGCCCGGGCGAGATCGGGCGGAATGCGGAGCACGTCCTCGAACACCCTCTTCTGAACCGCGGGCTGGTGGATCCGAATCGAACCGCCACCGAGCTCGACCCCGTTGACCACGATGTCGTAATGCTGGCCCCGGACCTTCTTTGGATCCTGCAGCAGGAGCGGGATGTCCTCCGCCACGGGCGCAGTGAATGGATGGTGGCTCGAATACCATCGCTGCTGCTCCTTGTCGTAGCTCAAGAGCGGAAAATCCACGACCCAGAGGAAATCGAACCGGTCCGCAGGAATCACGAGTTTGCCCCCAGCCCGAAGAAGCTCCGCCGCGTAGAGTCGGATCCGGCCAAGGATCTCGCAGGCCATCAGCCATTCGCCCGCCGCAAACAGGATGAGATCCCCTTCCTCGATCCCCAACTTGCTCTCGAGGGCCGCCTTCTCCGCCGCACTGAAGAACTTCACCATCGGCGCCTTCCACTCGCCGTTCTCGACCTTGATGAAGGCCAACCCCTTCGCGCCTCCCTCCTTCGCCAGCGCGGTCATGGTTTCCATCTGGCCCTGAGTGACCCCCGCCAGGCTCTTGGCATTGAGCGCCTTGACCACGCCCCCGCCCTGAATCGCGCCGCTGAACACCTTGAAGGCGCTCCCCCGGAACTCCTCCGTCAGATCCACCAGCTCGAGACCAAAGCGCGTGTCCGGCTTGTCAATCCCAAACCGGTTCAGCGCCTCCACAAACGCCATCCGCGGGAACGGCGTCGGCAGGTCCACCCCCAGCGCCACCTTCCAAATCCTCCCCAGCAAGCCCTCGATCACACGGTAGATGTCCTCGCGCTCGATGAACGACATCTCGACGTCAATCTGCGTGAACTCCGGTTGGCGATCGGCCCGCAGGTCTTCGTCCCGGAAACACTTCGCCAGCTGGAAATACCGCTCGACCCCCGCCACCATCAGGATCTGCTTGAATTGCTGGGGCGATTGCGGCAGCGCATAAAACGACCCCGGGCTGTTCCGCACAGGCACCACAAACTCCCGGGCTCCCTCGGGCGTCGACTTGAACAACAGCGGGGTCTCGACCTCGAGGAAGCCCTGCTCGTCAAAATACACCCGCGTGGCCGTCGCCACCGTGTGACGCAAACGCAGGTTCCGAGCCATCTCCGGCCGCCGCAGGTCCAAATACCGATGGCGCAGCCGAAGCTCTTCGTTCACCTTGGCCGCGGACTCCGGATCATCGATCTGGAATGGCAGCGGCTCGGCCAGGTTCAAGACCTCGAGCTCGCGCACCATCACTTCCACCTCCCCCGTCGGGATCTTCGGGTTCACCGTGCCTTCCGGCCGGCGGCGCACCTTGCCGGTGACCCGCACCACGCTCTCGCTCCGTAACCCCGACGCCTGCTCGAACAACGCCGCCGGCAGATCCGATGGGTCAAACACCGTCTGCGTCCGGCCCTCCCGGTCCCGGATGTCAATGAAGATGACCCCGCCCAAATCCCGCCTCGAGTGCACCCACCCGCACAGCGTCACCTCGGCGCCCAAATGCTCCAACCGCAATTCGTTGCAGTGATGTGTTCGTTTCATGCCGCCATTCCCGTCCGTCAGGCCATCGCCCAGACCCGTCAACGGGCCCCGATGGTGCGGGTCAGCCCCCCGTTTTCAAAGCGAAATATCGCATAACCGGCGCACCATCGCACCGGCGCACCGCCTTGCCTTACAAAGACGTAATGGACCGGAAAGCCTCCCGTCAGGTTCCCGTGGTCTATTCCCACCAGTAACAGTGAGAACTCGGTAACCAACAATGCAAAAGGAACAGACCATGAACCTGACCACTACCCTTCGATCCATCGTCAACCGTCGGCTGTCCGTCGTGGCCTGGAGCACCGCCCTCGTGGCCGCCACAGTCGCCCTGGCCGTCGACCGGCCCAAGGACACCACCAAGACCGCCGCCCCCACCGCCACCGCCACGCGATCCCGCGCCGCGGTGACTCCTCCGGAAAACACCGCCAGGTTCACCGGCAGCTTCGCGCCCGTCGTCAAGAGGGTGAGCCCGAGCGTGGTCCAAGTCTACACCTCGACCAAGCCGCGTCGGGTCGCCCAGTTCGACGGACCCGGCGATGGGAACCCCTTCGAGTGGTTCTTCGGACCCCGCGGCATGCCCAACGCCCGAATGCTGCCCAGCCCGGCCCGCCAAGGCATCGGCTCCGGCGTCGTCGTCAGCGCCGACGGCTATATCCTCACCAACAACCATGTTGTGGATGGCGCCGACGACGTCAAGGTGGCGCTGGCCGACGGACGCGAGTTCGATGCCAAAATCGTCGGTCGCGACCCCAAGACCGAAGTCGCCGTTCTCAAGGTGGACGCCAAGGACCTCCCTCATATCGAGTTGGCCGATAGCGACCAGATCGAGGTCGGCGATCTCGTCCTGGCCGTCGGCAACCCGTTCGGCATCGGCCAGACCGTCACCCTGGGCATGGTCAGCGCTAAAGGACGCGCCCGCATGGGACTCGATTACGAGGACTTCATCCAGACCGACGCCGCCATCAACCCCGGCAACTCCGGCGGCGCCCTCGTCGATAGCGAAGGTCGCTTGATCGGCATCAACACCGCCATCCTCAGTCGCTCCGGCGGAAACCAGGGCATCGGCTTCGCCATCCCCACCAACCTCGCCCGCAGCGTCATGGACAGCCTCATCAAAGATGGCCGCGTCACCCGCGGGTACCTCGGCGTCCTCATCCAGGACGTGACCCCCGCCATCGCCAAGGCGTTCAAGCTCGAAGACCGCCACGGCGCGCTCGTCGGCGATGTCACCCCCGGCGGCCCCGCCGACAAAGCCGGTCTGCAAAGCGGCGATGTCATCCTCAAGTACAATGACAAGGCTGTGACCGACAGCCGGCATCTCAAGCTCGCTGTCGCCCAAACCAAGCCCGGCAGCAAGGTCCCCGTCGAGATCGTTCGCGAGGGCGATCCCATCACGCGCCACGTCACCGTCAAGGAGTTGCCCGGCACCCCCGCGCTCGCCAAAACCAGCACAGCGTCCGAGCGCGACGAAGGAACGCTCAACGGAGTCACCGTCGGCGACCTCGACCCGCAAACCCGACGCGCCCTCGAGGCGCCCCCGACCCTCCGCGGCGCCGTGATCACCGATGTCACGCAGGATTCCGCCGCCGCTGAAGCCGGCCTCCGGCCCGGCGATGTCATCCTCGAGATCAATCGCATAGCGGTACAGAACGCCGACGACGCCGTCCGCCTCACCGAATCACCCAAGGACAAGACCACCCTCCTGCGGATCTGGCGCGACGGCAACCGCCACTACGTCGTCGTGGATGAATCCAAAGCGGGTTAGTTCCGGCGCCCTCGTCACCACCCCACCCGGCCGGTGCGGCCAGACTCTGTCGAGCCGCACCGGCGCACTGTTTCATGGGACCGCTCGGCCGACCCCAACAACGCGACGGGATGAAAGAGCAGCATGCCCCGGGGTGACCGTGGTCCGTTGCCTGTTCCTCCATCGTTTTTCCATCGCCACACCCCACTCCCCGCACTATCTTCAGAAACCTATGTCGGCCCACACTGACACCGTCCATTTGGGTCCGCGGTTCTTCGCCCCGTTCGTCCTGGGCGACATTCTCCTCGTGGCGACGGCCGGCCTCATCTTCCTCCAGGCGGACCGGCCAATGTCCGATCCCCAGATGCTCTGCGTGGCCGCGTGCGTCCTGCTGGCCGCTGTCTTTGGAGTGCTCCCTTTCGAGCTCCGGCGCCGCGCCGAGCTGCGCCTGATCGAGACCGGCACGCTGGTAAGCACTCTCAGCCAGATCCAACAGCTCGAGTCCCTCGCCCAGCGCATCGAAGCCGCCACCAGCCAGTGGCAAACGGCCCAGGAACACGCCGCCAGCACGACGACTGCCGCCCGCGAAATCGCCGACCGCATTGCCGCCGAGCATGCGCAGTTCCAGCAGTTTCTGACCCAGGCCAACGATGCCGAGCGAAGCCACCTCCGACTCGAGGTCGACAAGCTCCGCCGGGCCGAGGGCGACTGGCTCCAAGTGCTGGTCCGCGTCCTCGATCACGTGTATGCCCTGCATTTCGCCGCCGTGCGCTCCGGACAGGCGAACCTGATCGAACAGCTCTCCCACTTCCAGAATGCCTGCCGGGATGCCGCCCGCCGGGTCGGGCTGACCCCGCTGACCGCGGCCCCGGGTGTTCCCTTCGATCCGGAGCACCATCAGCTGCCGGACTCCCGGAGCGCCGTGCCCGAAAACGCCGTCGTGGCCGATACCATCGCCACCGGCTACGTCTTCCAAGGGCGACTCCTCCGACGCACCGTGGTTGCGGTGCGCGTTGCGCCCTCCGCCCCTGCCGCTTCCAACACGCCCGAGGATCCCGCCCCTGCCGAATCCAACTCGATGAGCTTCGGTCTCGCGTCGCTCCATCCGACCCCGGCCCAGCCCGCCCCTGAACCCGACGTGCCGACCCCCGAGAACTGCGCCAACGGCACGGAAACGCCGGCTGCCGATGACACCACCCGCGGGCCGTCATCCCCTCGGCCCGACACCCCTGCCCCTTCCTCCCCAAGCGACCTGCCATTGCAATACTGAGCCATCCGCCGTGTGGTGTTCGCGCACGGGTGTTCCGGTGTTGACCACTTGAAGCACCCCTTCCGTTGTGGCAACGTGACGCCATGATCACCCCACCGCGTGCGCATTCCATGGCGGCCTGCGGGCCGATGATGCGACGACACCTCAAGACGCTCATGGGGCTGGCGGGGCTGGCGGCGATTCTCTTGCGCGCGCAACCCCTTCAGGAGGCCCCGACTCTCGCGATTCAACCGGAGGACGACTCCCGGGCGGTCTTGACTTGGCCCAGTAGCGCGGCCGCCTTCGTGCTCGAGACCTGCGGGAGTCTGGCTCCGGGTGAGCCGTGGGCGATGTGGCCGGAAGAACCGATCTGCGACGGCGTCCAGTATCGAATCACGCTGCCGTTGACAGAGACGACCACCTTCTTTCGGTTGCGCGATCGCTGGATCGATGGCCTGCCGCCGGACCCCTCGGTCGTGGCACTAAGCCTGGACCCGCGGATCGCCAACACGCTGCACGAGTCCGCCGCCTTTCTCTATGCCGGGATCACACCCGTTCAATTGGGCGTTTCCGCCGAGACGATCGATCCGAAGCGCGTCGCGGTCTTGCGAGGGCAGGTGTTCGGCCGCAACGCGACGCCGCTGCCAGGCGTCACCCTGCGGGTCGAGCAGCATCCGGAGTATGGGTGGACGCTGAGCCGCAGCGATGGCCGATTCGATCTCGCCGTCCATGGCGGCGAGTTGCTCACCCTTGGCTACTCGAAGGCCGGCTACCTCCCTGCGCAACGCACCGTGCGCGCAGGATGGCAAAAGTGGGAGACGGTGCCCCTGGTGACGCTGGTCGAAACGGAAACCCATGTCACCACCGTGGATCTGGCCGCGGGACACGGGGCACAATGGATTCGCGGCAGTGTGTCTTCCGATGCCGACGGGCTGCGGCAGACAACGCTGCTCTTTCCAGCCAACCTCGAGGCCAGGGCGGTGCTTCCGGACGGTACCCTCCTGGAACTCTCGCAACTTGGCGTGAGCGCCACCGAACTCACCGTTGGCGACCAGGGGCCGACCGCCATGCCGGCCGAACTGCCCCCGCAAGTCGGCTACACCTACTGCGTCAGTCTCGTCCTCGAGGAGGCGCAAGCCATGGGCGCCACACAGGTGGTCTTTAACAAGCCGCTGCCCTGTTATGTCGAGAACTTCCTCGATTTCCCGGTGGGCACCGCCCTGCCGGTCGGCACGTACGACCCCCAACGGGCGGTGTGGGTGCCATCGGACGACGGCCGCGTCATCGGGTTCCTCGAGCGCGACGGCAACCTCGCCGTTCTCGACGTGGATGGATCCGGGCAACCGGCCACGCCCGAGAGGTTGCTCGCGCTGGGCATCGATCCGGAGGAGCTTCAGGTCCTGGCGCAGCGCTACGAACCAGGCCAGACGTTCTGGCGCGTGGCCTTGGGAATCGGCCTCGACATTCATGGCGCCTTGGCGCGGATCCATCAGCCAGAACAGAGCCCCGGAGGCGTGCTTCTCTGGCCGCTGTGCATGCCGGATTTCAACCTGCCGATCGGCCCCAACCCGCAGGCGGAGCCCCCGAGAATCCCGCTCCGGGTTCTTGCGTTCATTGGGGAGTTGCAGGCCATGATGAGACCGGACGCCACGTGTCGCCAGGAAGGCTCTTCCGTCGTCGAAATCCAGAATCAAGTGTTGCACGAACGCATTCCCCTGGCGGGTTCTTCATGCGCCCTCCACTACTCGAGCGCGCGCTGCCCAGGCCGCCGGGCCGCCTGCACCCTCGAGTTCCCCGTAAGTCTCGAGACCATCCCCCCGGGCCTTAAACAGATCGAGGTGGACATCGCCGTGGCGGGCCGACGATTCCACGAGGTCTTGCCGGCGGAAGCCAATCGCCACTACCACTTCGAATGGGACGGAATCGATGCCTATGGACGCCGAGTGCAGGGCAGCCACCCGGTTCACGTTCGGCTCGGCTATGTCTATGACGCCTATTACCAGAACCGCAATGACCTGATCCGTAGCTTCGGTTATCGGGGCAGTGGCGTGCCGTTCAGCCTCGATCCGGCGCGCCTGGATTTCACCTTCTTCCAGGAATGGGAGACCGCCTTGGGCACTTGGGATGCGCGGGGCGTGGGCTTGGGCGGGTGGACCCTGGACGTGCATCACACCTATGATGTCGTCGGCCGCCGACTCTACCTCGGCAACGGCCGAATCCGCGCAGCCAGCCAGATTCCCACGACGATCGAAACAGTCGCCGGAGGGGCGGATCGCTTCCGGGAGAACGTCCCGGCCAAGGAGACCAACCTCGGCCCTAAAGGCCCCGGTGTGGCCATGGCCAGCGATGGGAGTGTTTACATCGCCGACTCGTACAACGCACGCCTCCGCCGGGTGGACACCAACGGAGTCATCCATACGGTGGCCGGCGGCGGGACGGCCACGCCCGGGAACGGGGGCTTGGCCACCGCGGCGCGCCTGCACGAGCCCTGGGGCCTCGCGTTGGGACGCGACGGTAGCCTGCTCTTCAGCGACCGGACCACGCACTGCATCCGCAAGGTGGAACCGAACGGGATCCTGCGCACCGTCGCCGGAACCGCCACGGCCGGCTTCGGCGGCGACGGCGGCCCCGCAACCGCAGCCCAGTTCCATCATCCCCTCGGCATCGCCCTCGCTCCGGATGGCAACCTCTACGTCGCCGATTGCTCGAACCACCGCATCCGGCAGGTCAGCCCCGATGGCGTGATCCAAACCGTCGCCGGCAATGGCATCGGCGGCTTCTCCGGCGACGGCAACTCCGCCTTGGACGCTTCTTTGCTGTATCCGGCAACAGTCGCCGTGGGTCCGGATGGGAGCTTCTACTTCTCCAGTTGGCATAATAACCGGATCCGACGCGTGGGCGTGGATGGCCTGATCGAAACCGTGGCCGGGGGCGGACACGCGCCCTTGGTCACCGGAGCCGCAGCCACTGCCGTCAACTTCGCACCCGACAGCGTCGCGGTCTCCCCGGACGGTGACATCGTGGTCACCGCACGCACACCCCCCGTGTTGTTCCGAGTCGGATTCGACCGCACCGTCGAGACGTTGGCAGGAACCGGCACTTTCGGCTTCGACGGGGATGGAGGGCCGGCGCTGCAGGCCAGGCTGGGTTGGCCTGTGGGCTGCTGCTTCGACCAAGGCGGCAATATCCAACTGCTGGCTAACGACCGCCTCCGCCGAGTGGGCCCGCCGCTGCCCCAATTCGGCTTTGGCGACATCGCCGTCGCGTCCGCGGACGGCAGTCAGGTGTATCAATTCGACGCACGCGGACAGCACCGCCGCACAGTCTCCGCTCTCACCGGCGCTCGACTCTACGAGTTCCATTACGACGACGATGGCCCATTGTCGGCGATCGACGATCGGCAGGGCAACATCCTCCGCGTGGAGCGCGACGGGTCCGGGAAGCCGATAGCCATCGTGTCGCCGTTCGGTCAGCGCACGGCCCTCGAACTCGACCCGTACGGTCATCTCGTGACGGCTACCGACCCGGCCGGCGGCACCGTGCGCATGAGCTGCACCCACGACGGGCTGCTGCGGTCGTTTACTGATCAAACCGGCGCGACCTCGTACTATCACTACGATTCCTGCGGACGACTCGAACGTACGGAGCATGCCGCCGCGGGCGGCAGCGAAATCACGCGTACCGCTGAACTCAGCGCCTTCACCGTCGCATTCACGACCTCCGAAGGAGTCTCCCGTCTGCACCGGGTCGAGAAATCGCCAGGGGGCGAAACGCGCCTCCTCAATACGTCGGCGTGCTGCGGCGTCACCAACGAGGTCGTTCTTCCCGAAGATGGCACGCAAACCGCGCGCTTCGCCGACGGCACGATTCACTGCCTCGTCTCCGGCCCGGACCCGCGCTTTGGGATGCAATCGCCCAGAACCGTCGAACGCACTCTGACCCTCCCCTCGGGTCTGAGCCGCCATTCCCACCACGAGGCCTCAGTCACTCTGCAGGATCCGACCGATGCCTTCAGCCTCGAATCGCTCACGCTGAGTGGAGAAGTGAACGGACGCTGGTGGTTCGCCGATTACAAGGCCACCGACAGGACCTGGACCAACCGCAGCCCGGCCGGCCGCGAGACGGTCGCCGCCCTCGACTCGCGCGGACGGATCGCCGAGGTTCGCCACCCCGCCCGGGAACCGATCACCCTCCGCTACGACACACGCGGGCGGATCGATCAGATCGCCGATGGCCCACACCTGACAACGTTCGCCTATGACCCGGCCAGCGGATTCCTCGCCGCCAGGACCAACGCCCTGCAGCATGTCACAAGCTACCGCCGCGATGCCCTCGGCCGCGCCACGAACATCGTCCTCGCCGACGGTAACACCTGGCAGTTTGAGCGGGACCCCCATGGGCGCCTGCTCGCCCTCGTCGAGCCAGGCGGCACGCGCCGCCATCAGTGGGCCTGGACCCCAGTCCATCGCCTCGAATCCTATCGGAGTCCCCTCGGGGCTCTCGAGTCGTTCCTCTACGACCGCGACCGACGGTTGACCCATCACGTCCTCGCCACCGGCACCCAAATCGCCAGGCGCTACAACGCCCGCAATCAACTGGTGGCATTGGAAATGCCCGAAGGAACCCACACGTTCCAGTACCACGATCAGGACGGACACCTGGCCCGCACGCTCTCCGCCGACGGCCAGCAAATCGACTACACCCACGACGGGCCGCTCCTCACCCGGGCCACCTGGAACGGCCCGGCACAAGGCACCATCGCCTACCAGTACAACGCCGACTTCCTGGTCAGCCACATCAGTTATGGCGGACACCACTTCGAGGTCGCCTACGACGACGACGGCCTGCTGACCCGCCTGGGTGCTCTGACCCTCGACCGGCATCCCCACCACGGTCGGCCTGCGGCCCTCACCGCAGGCGCCTGGCAAACCCAATACGAACACGACGCCTTCGGCCTCCTGAATCGCGTCGCAGTCTCCCAAGGCCCCACCCTCCTCTATGACGTCAGCGTCTCGCGAGACGCCGTCGGACGCGTGCTCGAACGGACGGAGACCATCGCCGGCGTCACCTCGCAGTCCAGCTTCACCTACGACGCAGTCGGCCGCTTGACCGCCGTTGAACGCGACGGAGTCGTGATCGAGTCCTACGCCTACGATGCCGCCGGCAACCGAATCGTCGCCGCCAACGTGTTGCGCGGCCTCGCGCTCAACGCCGCCGACCTCGACTACGATGCCGACCACCGCCTGCTCCGGGCAGGCTCCGTGAACTGGGACTATGACGCCAGCGGCCGCTGGCTCCGCAAGCAGGACGGCACCGCCACGACCCAATACCACTACCGCACCGATGGCGCCCTGCTTCGAGTCGACCTGCCCGACGGCCGCCATCTGGCCTACCAGTACGATGCCCATCAGCGACGCGTGGCCAGACTCGTCGATGGCGCCGTGGTCCGCCGCTGGGTCTATGGCTCCGGCTTGACGCCGCTCGCAGAGTACGACGGCGACGGCCAGCTCCGCACCGTCTACCTTTACCCGGGTTCAGCCCTGCCGTCCCTGTTCATCCGGAACGGCATGGCCTACCATGTCGCCAGACCCGGCCTCGGCTCCGCCTTGCTGATCACAGACGACAACGGCACTGTGGTGAAACGGGTCGACTACGACAGCTTTGGCGCCGTGGTTGCCGACAGTCACCCCGCCTTCGACTTCCCCTTCGGCTTCGTGGGCGGGCTGGCGGATGCCGACACCGGCCTGGTCCGCTTCGGAGTCAGGGACTACGACCCCCAGACCGCGCGCTGGACCGCCAAGGACCCGCTCCTGTTCGCCGGTGTCTCCCACCTTTACGCCTACGCCGAGAATGATCCGCTGAACCGCACCGATCGCACGGGGATGGCCATCGAACAAGGCCTTGAACGGCTCGCCGAGCCAACGCTCGGACGCGCCAACGCGCCCGGTGGCGCAGACGCCATCCCGGCAGCCTGTGAACTGGGACCAAGCCAACTGGCCAAGGGCAGGATCGAGGGCGACACCAACGTCAAGTCCTGGGCCACCGGTGGTGTCAAGAACCTCCTCCCCCAGGGCTTGGCCCAACTCGCGGCCCACCGGAATGTCCGGCCTCAACCGAATACCGCCGACAACCCCACGCCGGTGACCGGCGCCGAAAACTGCGCCCCCTCAGCCGCCGACTTGACCGCCGCCGCCGCCAACACGGAGGATGAGGATATCACCGAGTGCGGCGATCCCACCGGTGTGCAGGGACTGCGCCCCAACGGGGAGCCGGGCAGCACCAGGTCGGTTGATGGCGTCCACGTGATCTCCATCAAGTTCAGCACCACGACCATGCCCGGAGGCGCGGAAACCGCCGGGACAGCCGGTTAAGTCTCCCGTAGACCCAACACCCGGCCACGTCCATGGCCGGACCTGCCTACGTGACCGCAGACTCCAAACCGCATGTCGCCAGGCTCGCCAGCTCGCGGTGATTGACCTTGCCCGATCCCAGCTTGGGCAGCGAACGCACAAAGACCAACTCCCGAGGCGCACACAGGTTGGGTAGGCCCTTCCTCCTCAGCACCCCCCGCACCTCGTCGAGGGTCAATTGGGCGACGTTGCTGATCGCAACCAGCACCTCCCCCTTGTCCGTGTCCGGTCGAGCAACCACGGCCACCTCGCATCGCGGACCGTGCTCGGGAAACGCCCCGGCCAGGGCGTCCTCGACGGCGGTCAGGCTCACCATCTCGCCGCTCACCTTGGCGAACCGCTTCAACCGACCCCGGATGTGGAGAAAGCCCTCCTCGTCCACGCTGACAATGTCCCCGGTGTCGTACCATCCCCCCAGAGCCAGAAAACGTGCGTTCGGCTCCGCGTTCAAGTACCCACGCATCACGTTCGGCCCGCGGACCAACAGGCGCCCCCCCTCCAACACCCCCTCGACCGCCTCGAGCCGGGACTCCATCCCGGGCATGAGGCGCCCCGCCGACCCGTGGCGCGGCGCGGCTGGCAGGTTCACGCTCACCACCGGACTGCATTCCGTGGCGCCATACCCCTCCAGCACCCGCACGCCAAACCGCTGCATCCAGATGCGCGCGGTTTCTTCCTGCACCTTCTCCGCCCCCGCGAAGAGATACCGGATCGCCCGGAAATCGTACGGATGCGCCTTCCGCGCATACCCGTTCAGGAAGGTGTTCGTCGCAAGAAATACCGTGCAGTTGCGGTCATACACCACCGCCGGAATCACGCGATAATGCAACGGCGAGGGATAGAGAAAGACATAAAGACCCCGGACCAGGCCCATCAACGTCCCCACCGTCAGACCAAAACTGTGGAACATCGGCAGCGCGTTAAACACCCGATCCCGATCCTCGAGATCGATCACCGCCAGCATCTGCCGGATGTTCGCCATCAGATTCCCTTGCGTGAGCTCGACTCCCTTCGGAACCCCCTCGGACCCGCTCGTGAACAAGACGACCGCAGTCTCCGAACCCGGATCAGCCCCGGCCGGCTGCCCGGCACGTGAGCGCGCCCGCAGCGAAAGCAGGGCCCGGGGCCGCAACGCCGTCCTCAGCAACGCCCCAAAACGTGCCAGACCCCCAATCCGGGCACCGATCTCTTCAAGATACAAGAGCTTCACCCCCCCCGCCTCGATGGCTGCCGCGTCCAACCGCGCCCGCGTCAAAAACGCCCGCGACGTGATCACGGTCTTGACCCCCGCCAACTCGAGACACGACAGCAGGGTCGGAATCCCGGTCGAGAAGTTCAGAATCGCCGGCACCCGCCCCACGGCCCACAGCCCGCATAAGACCGTCGGCATCACGTTCGCGTTGGGCAACAGCACCCCGACCCTCCGTGCCCCGGGGGGCAGCACCCGGTCGAATTCCCGCCCCAAAAGCCACGCCCCCGTCAGCAGCCTTCGGTACGTCAACTCCTTCATCGTCGAGTCCTGAAGCACGACTTTGCCGGGCTGCGCCCCCGCCGCGGCAACAATCGACTCCAGCACATCCGCGGCTCCAAAGGCCATCTCGGTGTCAAACTGCTGGCGGACCATCTGGTCGCGCAACCACAGGGTCAGCCTCCCTCGCGCATCGGTCGTGGTCATCGTGTCCCAGCGGGGCACCTCAAGCACCGGACTGAAATGCACCGAGATGCGCGGCCACCAGCGCCGCCACCCGGGCTGCCGCGACCACCGCAGCCGGTTCGCCCCGCGCAGGTAACAGGTCACCAGTTTCGCCCCGGTCTTGTGCAGCAGAAAACCTGTCCCATCATACACCTTCATCAGGCAGCCGGTGTACGTGATCTGGCCCTCCGCGAAGAGGACCAACCGCCCCCCCTTTCCCAAGTACTCCGCCATCCGCTTCACCGCGTAAGGCGAGGCGGGCTCGATCGGAAACGTCCGGCGGTTGATCATGATCCGCCGATGCACCCAGCTGTACCTCGCCGCCACACTCGACACCACGCACTTCCAGTCACGATCGAGCAGGACCCATAAGAACAGCCAGTCGAGCCACGAGACGTGGTTCGGGATCAGCAACACCGGGCCGGGCGTCTTCAAGACCTCCTCCCCGTATGCCCGGAACCCAAAACAAAGCCGCAACAGCCAAAACACGAGTCGTCGCAACATAATCTCACTCGTCTGCCCGGTCGGCCGACGCCTCTGGAATCTCGACCCGGGGCCGCGAACGCCGCCGCCCCTCCCGCCACGAAATCCCCACCAGCATCACCCCCACGCCCGCTGTCCCCATGACCCCTCCCCACGCCGCCCAGCGGTCCAGCGGCTTGTGCCGGTCCGCCCTGCCGTTCCAACATAAACTCGCCCCCAACCGCTCGCCCGCACCGGGAAACCCGGCCGCCACCACCACACCTCCATCTCGTTCCACGAATTGCGAATACCCCGAACTCGCCACTCGCAACACGGGGATCCCGTATTCAGATGCGCGGATGATCGTGTTCCGCGCGTTCAGCTCGTGCTGGCGCCGCCCCCAATGGACCGCGTCCATCGAAGGCGCGATCAGCACCTGGGCTCCGAGCGTCACAAGACGGTCCACGACTCGCGTGTAACTCAGGTCATAGCAGACCAGCACCCCCGCCCGTCCCCATGGCGAATCCCACAGGCGCTGTTCGCTGGCCGCCCGGCCGTCCCGGAAGAACTGGATCGGCACGGCTTTGACCTGCTTGAACACAACGCGGCCCTCGCGATCGATCACGTACGCGGTGTTCTCGAACCCGTGCGGCCCCGGCACCGGTTCCTTGCCACCGGCAACGAGGTGTCGGCCCCGGCGCCGACACCAGTCCTTCGCCTCCTCCGGAACCGGCCCGTCGAAGGTGTACTCGCTCAGCAGCAACACCTCCGCCCCAGGATACGCCGCCGCCAACCCGTCGAGAGCCTCCAGCACCTCGCCCGTACTCGGAAACTCCATCTGCACACCCGCCGCCCCGACTCGTGCCATGGTCCCGTCCGGCCGGCAATTCGCCTTCCACAACACCCGGGCACCACCGTACCCCGCCAGGACCAGGACGCCGATCCCCGCCGCAACAGCCCCGGGGATCCACCGCGGCGCCTCGAGCCAACCGACAACCACCGCGCTCAGCGCCATCAGCACCGCTCCGGTCCCGTAAACCCCCACCGCCCACCACAGCGGCCGCGCCACCTCCGGCGGCATAACGTAGCCGGCGGTCAGCCATGAGAACCGCAGGTAGTACAACTCGCTCCGGAAATACTCGATCCCAAGCCAGCACACCGGCGCCAGCATCACCGCCACCCGCGTCCCCCAATGGCGTTGCGCCTCATGCAGGATCAGCAGAAACACCGCGTGCCAAAACGCGAGCACCAGCCACAGCATGGCACCCGCAGGCCCGAAAATCTCCCAGAAGAAACCCAACTGCGGCGCGAACACCCCGACCCCAACGCCCAATCCTCCGTAGAACGCCCAGCGCGCCGACCGGACACGTCGCAACACCACCAACCCGCCCAGATACACCATCACCAACCATGAGAACCACGGCCCTGACAATCCAAACGCCGCGTGAAACGAGCCGACCGCAACCGCCGCCACCACCAACGCGCCCGCCGCGCTCAGCGGCCTGTCGCCGGCGTCCAACACTCCCACCCCGGCGGCAGCGTTCGGTTGGGGTAGCCCAGTCACAGTCCTGCCCGTCTCGATGGCACCTTCAGACCCGTCACCACCAGCGCCAGAATCACCGCCAGCCCCAGGAAGATCTCCGATGACCCCGTGTTCATCCGGTTCGCCATGAAGACCATCGCACCCGCACCCACCATCCCGAGGTTGTCGATGAAGTTCTGCGTCGCGATGGTCTTGCCAAGCTTGCTCGCGTCGCTCTCCGACTGCAGCGCCGCGTTCAACGGGATCAGAAACAAACCCGCTACAGCCCCGGTCGCCAGCAGCAGGACGATCACGGAGACCCGGCCACGCACGATCTCGGCGTCTTTCAGCACCTGGACCAACCCGATCAGCAGGATCATCCCCGCCAGCCCCCATCCGTAAGACCGCGTGAACCGGAGGTCCCCCACCCGATGCAGCTGGCCCGCCAACATCGATCCCCCCATGATCCCCAGGCTCAGCCAAAGGCCCAATAACGCGATCTGCGTGTTGCTCTCGAGCCCCAGCACGTTCAATCCCCAAGGCTGGAAGTTCATCTTCATCACCGCCCCGCATACCCAGAACAGCCCCGTCCCGCACAACACGCGAAACAACCGCGGATCCTGCAGCAGCACGCCAAAATTCCGGAAGAACTCGTCCACGCTCGACCGCAGCCGAACCTCGGGATGCGACGGCGTCGTCGCCATGCAGAGGTTCAGCAGCAGCGACGCCAGATAAATCCCCAGCACCACGGCGTAACAGGCCGTCACGGACAACCCGTCGATCATCCGTGCCCCGCCGATGTTCCCCGTCAGAATCGCCACCAACGTCAGAAACTCGACGGTGCCGTTCGCCTTCACGAGGCGCTCCCGCTCCACAATCTCAGGCAGAATCCCGTACTTCGCCGGCGAATAGATGCAGGCCCCGACCCCCACCACCAGATACCCGAGACCCTGCCACAGTGAACCCCACCACACGCTCGTCGCCGCAATCAACGTCCCCGCCAGCTTGATCCCGTTGCCCCCCAACAGCCACCGCGTCTTGGCATGCCGGTCGTTCAAAAAACCCGCCAGTGGCGCCAGAACCACGTAAGGCACAAACAACAGGGTCGTGTACACCGCGTTCGCCGCTCCCAGTTGCCCCTCCGTGATCGCCCCAGCCCGCTGCTGAAACGTTAGCTGCCCAAGAATCACCGCCAGAATCGCGTTGTCGCCAAAAGCCCCCAGAAACTGGCTCGCCAGCAGCAATGGATAGTTCCTGCCCTGACTCATGCCCCCCCCCCTCGACCGCAGCCGCCCGAGACCCCCCACTCCCTAGCGAGGCGCCGCCTCAGACCCGGTCGAGTCCTCAGACTCATAAAGACCCCGTTGTCCCTCTCCACCCCTCTCCCGCGCCTCGCTAACGTAGAGTCCTCGACGGAAGGAGGGAAGGCCTGGAACAGCAGGAACCAAACTTGACCTGTTGACCACATAGTTCACAAGTCGAGGACTCTCGTGGTCCTCATGCTGGGCGCAGGCTCCCCTTTCGCTGCCCAGCGTACAAGTCCGAATAGGTTCTCGACGGAACGCTGGGAGGCGCGGAACCCGAGCAACCACACCTCCCCTGCTGACCGCCAGGGAGAGGGCTGCCCACTCGGGCGCGGACACCGGCCCCTCCATTGCCAGGCACTTCCTGTCAAGGGGCTACCAAGCGCCGCGGATTTCATGACTCCCTCATACACCTTCCCGATCCAAAACCGCTAATCGATAATGTGTACCCAACCATCGAGATATGCGATTGCCCCCTGCCGACACGCGTGCGCCGCCCCTGTACCCGCTGGCGCTGACCGCGGCGCGGACAATAGGGGGACAGGTTCAGAGTCCTATTGCCAAGAACGCGCCAACGCGGGATGCTTGCTCTGCGTCAGGCCCGCGCCCGGCGACGACCGGACGCGGCTGCCGTGCCTGTGACGACCAATGACCCTATGAACGGAATTCCTGTCCTGCACGTTGAAGGCGACTGCATCGCCCGCGCCTGGGAGCTCTCCCTGATCGCTCTCCACGAAAACGGATGCCGGCTGAAAACTGAATACGACAAGCCGGAAGACCCGCCCAGCCGGGACGCCACCATGATCCTCACCGTCGCCGATCCGCTCCGGGAACCCATGATCCACAAGGCGTTCCCCGGCGGCCCCGTCGAGCTCCAGGAATACGTCATGGAGGTGTGCGAGGGCATCAAGGACCATTGGGTGCGCGATCCCTCAGACCCCGCCGACACCCGATGGGAGTACACCTACCACCAGCGCCTCTTCGCCTATGCCGTCCCCTCCGGGCGCGTCTACGACCAGATCGAAACGCTCTGCCAGAAGCTCGCCAAGACGTTCCATACCCGCCGCGCCCAGGCCATCACCTGGAAAGTCTGGGAGGACAACGATTGCTATGACCCCGCCTGCCTCCAGAGCGTTTGGGCCCGAATCACCGAGGAGTCCGGCGAACCCGTCCTGAGCATCAACGTCCGGTTCCGCTCGAACGACGCCTACAAGGCCGCCTTCATGAACATCTTCGCCCTCGTCCAACTCCAACAACGCATGGCAGCGCGCGTGTCCGAGCTCAGCGGCCGCACCGTCCGCATCGGTCGCTACGTCCACATGGCCGACAGCTACCACATCTACGGCTCCTACTTCCACGAGTTCGACACCCGCTTCCTCGCCGCTGTCGAACGCCGCACGTTCGAACAACGCACCCTGCGCTATGCCGACTATCGGGAGATGATGGAGGAAGCCCGGCCCGCGCTGCTCGAGAAAGCCCGGTCCATGGGACGCCCCGCCTGAACCGGACACTCCTCCGCCACGTTCCCGCTGCCAACCGCCCATCCACCCCACCCCTGCGCCAAACCCATGAACCCATTCTCCCGTCGCCAATTCCTGCGCCATGCCGGCTCGGCCGCCCTCGCCGCCGGCGCCGTTTCGCCCCTGCTGCAGGCAGTCCCCCCGGCCAGCAACACCCGGCTCCATCTGGCCTCGAACCAATACTCGTGGTCCGTCTTCTACGGCCGGGCCGGGCGCGATTTCAATGCCGACCTCGACGCTGGCCTTGCGGACCTTGTCGCCAGCGGCCTCGATGGCTACGAACCGGGTGTCGGTTCGCCGGCGGACCTTGATCGGCTCGCGCCCCTCCTCCAACGCCACCGCCTGGGCCTGCGCTCGCTCTACGTCAACAGCACCCTCCACACCGAAGCCGACGCCACGCAAAGCATCGATCAGATACTCGCCATCGCCGCCAAAGCCAAACCCCTGGGCACCCGCATCATCGTCACCAACCCCAACCCCCTCCGCTGGGGCGGTCCCGAAAACAAAGACGACGCCCAGCTCCGCACCCAGGCGGCCGCCCTCGGCCGCCTCGGACGCCAACTCGCCGCCCAGGGCCAAACCCTCGCCTACCACAACCATGACATCGAGCTCCGACAGGCCGCCCGCGAGTTCCACCACATGATGGGCGGCACCGATCCCGACCACGTCGGCCTCTGCCTGGATGCCCACTGGATCTGGCGCGGCTCCGGCAACTCGTCGGTGGCCCTCTTCGACATCGTCCGGCTTTACGCCTCCAGGATCCGCTCGCTCCACCTGCGCCAATCCGAAAAGGGCGTCTGGTCCGAGACGTTCGGGCCCGGCGACATCGACTACCCCGCCCTGGTGGAGCTCCTCCGCCAGCGGCGTGTCCAGCCGCATCTGGTCCTCGAAATCGCTGTCGAAAACGGCACGCCCAAGACCCTTGACCCCGTCGAGGCCCACCGGCGCAGTGTCGAGTACGCCAGAGAGATCCTGGCGCCCTTGGGCTGAAAGAGCCCTTGCCCTGACAAAACTCCTTCTCCAGCCCTTGCGCCACCCCGCGCTTGAGCCTATGCTCCCCGCCTTGTTTGGGTGGCCCCAGGCCGCCCCAGTCGATCATGACCAGCGCTGAAATCCGACAGTCGTTCCTGGACTTCTTCCGGTCCAAAGAACACACCCTCGTGCCGTCGTCGAGTCTCATGCCGGACTCGCCCAACCTGCTCTTCACGAACGCCGGCATGAACCAGTTCGTGCCGATCTTCCTCGGCCAGAAAGCCCCCAGCGTCAGCCAGTGGGCCCGGGCCGTCCCCGGCCGCGATACCCGCGCCGCCGATACCCAGAAATGCATCCGCGCCGGCGGCAAACATAACGACCTCGAAGATGTCGGGTTTGATACCTACCATCACACGTTCTTCGAGATGCTCGGCAACTGGAGCTTCGGCGATTACTTCAAGGCCGAGGCGATCGCCTGGGCCTGGGAACTGATCACTGAGGTCTGGAAATTCCCACCCGCCCGGCTCTACGCCACGGTCTATCAACCCGGCCCCGGCGACCCGAGCGTCTTTGACCAGGAGGCCCACGACGTCTGGGCCCGCCTCTTCACCGCCGCAGGACTCGATCCCCGGGTCCACATCCGCACCGGCGGCCGCAAAGACAACTTCTGGATGATGGGCGACACCGGCCCTTGCGGGCCCTGCTCCGAGCTGCACATCGATCTCACCCCGCAGGGCGACACCGGCGGCGCCCTGGTCAACACCGGCAGCGCCCAGTGCATCGAGATCTGGAACCTCGTCTTCATCCAGTTCAACGCCAACCCGGACGGCACCTTCTCGCCCCTCCCCGCCCGGCATGTCGACACCGGCATGGGCTTCGAACGCGTCGCCGGCATCCTCCAGAACACCCGCGGGTTCACCGACTTCAGCCGCGTCATCTCCAACTACGAAACGGATATCTTCCGTCCGCTGTTCGACCAGCTCGAACGGCTCAGCGGACGACGCTACCGCTCGACCCTGCCCCGGCCGGACGGCCAGGGACACCTCGCCGCCACCACCGAACAGGAGCGCGCCGACGTCGCCTTCCGCGTGATCGCCGACCACGTCCGCACCCTGGGCTTCGCGATCGCCGACGGCATCCAGCCCGGCAACACCGACCGCAATTACGTCCTCCGGCGGATCCTCAGGCGCGCGGTTCGCTACGGCCGCTCCCTCGGCTTTCACGAGCCGTTCTTCTACAAGCTGGTCCCCGTCCTCGCTGACTCGTTCGGCGACGTCTTTCCCGAAATCCGCGCCCGCCAGGCCCACGTCCAGGAGGTCATCCGCCTGGAAGAGGAAGCCTTCAACAAAACCCTCGACGCCGGCCTCGATGTCTTCGAGCAAATCTCCCGCTTCATCACCGCCGTCCAGGATGCCACCGAGCCCATCGCGCGCGACCTGGCGAAAGCCCCGCGCTTGATCGGCACCACCTGGCTCGGCCACGACGCCGGCCGCAGACTCCTCGCCTTCCCCGAGAGCCATATCCGGCGCTTCGGCTCGAATCTCCAGGCCGAGTTCGCCTCCCTCGCCCGTAAACAGGCCGAGCTCGCCCCCCTCCTCGACGCCAGCGTCGAGGCGGAATGGAATGCCACTGCCCTCGCCCTCAAGGGTGCCGCGGAACGTGTCCCTGCTCATGCCCGCCTCGTTTCCGGCAATGCCGCCTTCCTGCTCTACGACACCTACGGCTTCCCCCTCGATCTCACCGAGCTCATGGCCCGGGAACGGGGCCTGACCGTCGACACCGCCGGCTTCGACCGCCTGATGGCGGAACAGCGCGCCCTCTCGAGGGCTGCCCAAAAACGCGAAGTCGTCGAGCTCTCCCAAGTCGAGACTACCGTCCCGACCCAGTTCGTCGGTTACGACACCCTCGAGACCCCCGCCCGCGTGCTCGAAGTCGTGCGCCTCAAAGACCAGACCGCCGTCATCCTCGACACCAGCGCCTGCTACGCCGAGATGGGCGGTCAGGTCGGCGACACCGGCGAGCTGAGCCACGGCGGCCAGCTTTGGCGCATTGTCAATACCCAGAAAATGGGCGATACCTGGCTCCACTTGCTCGATGTGCCCAGTCCGGAGAATGCCGCCGACCTCGACCTTCCGACGCTGGGCAGCCAGGTCGTCCTCACCGTCGATCGCTCGCGCCGCCAAGCCATCCAGCGCCATCACTCCGTGACTCACCTCCTCCACTGGGCCCTCCACGAAGTGGTCAGCCCCAACGCCACCCAGAAGGGTTCCTTCGTCGGCCCGGACAAGCTCACGTTCGATTTCAACCACGCCCCGCTCACCCCCGATCAACTCGCCGATGTCGAGCGCCTGGTCAATGAGCGGATCCTCGACAATGCCCCCATCACCTGGGTCGAGGCCAAGTACAACCACGTCAAGGACCGGCACGACGTCATGCAGCTCTTCGGCGAGAAATACGGCGATTGGGTCCGCGTCGTCCAGATCGGCGGCCGCCCCACGCACCTCGACGGCTACTCGATCGAGCTCTGCGGCGGCACCCACTGCCACGCCACCGGCGAGATCGGCCTGTTCCGCGTCGTTGCGGAAAACGCCATCGCCGCCGGCGTCCGGCGCATCGAGGCCATCGCCGGCCTCGAGTCCTGGCGCCGCACCACCGAAGAGCGCGCCCTCCTCCGCGCCGTGGCGGGCCGCGTCAACGCCCCGATCACCGAGCTCGAGAAACGCCTCGAGAACCTCCTGGCCCAACAGAAAGACCTCGAGAAACAGATCCGCGCCCTGGCACAGAAACAGGCCGCCACCCAGGCCCGAGAGCTCCTCGCCCGCGCAACATCGCTCCGCGGCGTGCCGTCCATCATCGAAAACCTCGGGGTCGCGGACGGCGATGCCCTCCAGGGTCTGGTGAACGAGCTCAAGGGCCAGTTCGAGGGCCTCATCGTCCTCGGCGGCATTGCCGAAGGCGCGGTCACGCTCGTGGCCGCCGTCACGCCCGCCTACACCAGCCGCGTTCAAGCCGGGAAAATCATCAGCCAGATCGCCCCGGTCGTCGGCGGCCGTGGCGGCGGCCGACCCGATAACGCCCGCGGCGGCGGCAAGGAGGTCGATCGCCTCCCCGACGCGCTCGAGAAAGCCCGTACCCTCGTCCAGTAACCGCCGACCCGTCTGCCGTCACCGGCTCGGTTCCGCACGCCGACGATAGTCCTCGATCTGCCGGACGAGGCTCGCCGCGAGCTGGGTGTCGCCGCAGGCCCTGGCCAGTTCGAGGGCGCGCTCCGCGCTCGCCACCGCCGGCAACCACCGGTCGCGCCCGGCCAGACTGGCAGCCAGCATCGCGTGCAGGTCCGGCGAAACATCCAGCCCCGGTTGCCCCGCAGTCGCCACCGCAAAATGCCGCAGGGCGTCGTCCGGCTTGTCCTGGGCGGCCAGGGCCAGCGCCGTCAGGTAGTTCGCCCGCGGATGCCGGTCCTCGCCCTGCCGCACCTCGGCCAGGATCGGGAGCGCCCTCTCCACCTCGCCATTGGCCAGCAACGCATCGGCAAGGGAACAGCGCAGGTCAGCGGGATTGTAGCGCCGATCAAACCCTCGCGGCAGCAACCGCACCGCTTCGGCGAGCTCGGAGATCGCCCCTTCGATGTCGCCCCGGTGCCGCAGCGCCATCCCCAGATCGTAGTGCGCACAGCCGTCCCGGGGATCGAGCCGCAGCGCCTCGGTGGTATGGGCAAGACCCTGCACGTCGTCTTGCTTCACGTGGTACAGCAGGAAACCGAGGCGCTGGTGGGCCTGCACGTTCCTCGGGTTGATGGCCAGCGCTTTCTCATACTCCGCGATCGCCCGGTCGTGGTCGCCCATGACCTCGAGCACGTAGGCCGCCCGAGCGTGCGAGACGTCGTTCAGGAAAGCCTCGCGGATCCGCACAATCGCATCGGACGGCGCATGGACGAACTCAGGGATGTTGGCGGCCCGGTCCGGGCCGGTGAACCGCGAGAGCCGGATGGGCGGCGTGCTCGAACCCTGTTCGTCGATGTGTGTCAGATACAGCTGCGTGTAAACCGAGTCCGCCTTGGACGCGAACACGAGCCAGCGGCTGTTGGGCGACCAACTGTGCCACGAGTTCATCCGGACCGTGTTGCAGGACAGCCTCCGCGCCTCGCCCCCCCCGGCGGGGATGATGTACAGCTCGCTGTCCGGTTGCAGCAGCATGTAGCTGCGCGCCTGGCAAAAGATGAGCCAGCGGCCGTCCGGTGAATACCGGGGGAAGAAGTTGCTGCGCCCGTTGCGCGAGGCGCCCGCCAGCGGCTCGGCCCTGCCGCCGCGCCCCCCCGAGTACGGCACTCGATAAAGATCAAACCGGAATTCCTTGCCCTCGCGCAAGAACTCCGCGCAGTCCTCCTCGCTCAAGAGCAGTTTGCCCTCCGCCTCGAGGTTCCGCAACCGGTACGCCGGCGCACGCGCAAAGACCACCGTTTGACCGTCCGGGCTCCAGACCGGATTGCTCTGCACATACGCCGGATCATCGGCACCCGGCAGCGACTCGAAGGTCCGAGTCTCACGGTCGTACACAGCCAGGATCCCCTGGATCGGGAAAAACAACTGGGAAAACGCGAGATCGGGCTTCGGCACGAAGACCGACTTGTCCTTGACCGTGCTGATCACCGCCCGCCCGTCGGGCGAGACCTGGGACAACAGGCCGAACGTCTGCCGGCGGTCCTCGGGCCGAAAGGCATCCCAGGTGAACACATCCTCGGCCGAAAGCACCATCTCCCGGGCCACAGCCGTCACCACATACGACCCCTTGTTGTTCGCATAGTCCACGTCCATCCCCAAAACGCGGCCATCCCTCGAGAACGAATGGCAGTTGCCGCACACCGGCAGATGCTCCAGCACCACCCGCGGCGGATTCGGATCGCTGACCGCGCCAAACCGCCAACGGATCCGCGTCGGGTCCTTCACCGCCTCGAAGAACGGGAGGTTCACCTCCCGGTAGAACAGCGGCGCTCCCACCGGATCCTCCGAGGTCCGGATCCGAATCCTCCCCTCGGACCGCACACGCACCGGCAATCCCCGCTCGAGCCCGCATATCGTCACCGTCGCCTCCTTGCCCACCGCCCGCGATTTGATCTCCTCCCACGCCCCCGCCTCCGGTGTCCATTCCGGACGCCGACTGAAGATCGCGCGCCGCTCGCCCCCGTCGCCGAACTCGAACACCACGAGCCAAAGGCCCACGCCGGGCGCGTGCTCCTCCCAGTCGAACGCGCAAGGGGCGATGTCCCGCGGGAACAACGTCCCGTCGAGCGGCTGACGCAAGTTCAGCGGTGCCTTGTCCGTCGCCGCTCTCGCCGCAGCCAGAACCGCCTCGACCGAGGGTTGTCTCGAGCACCCCGCCTCGAACAGGAGCATCAGCCCGACGACCACCGCCGCAGCCGCCATCTCGAGAATCCCATCGCTCCGCATACGCACCAGGGCCGGAGCATAGGTCAACCCCATGAAGCCGCCAAGAGCGTTGCGCGAACCCGGATCCTCGCCCGTCTTCCGCCGCTGTGAAGATCGCTGGCTAGCGAGGCGCGCCTCAGACCCAGTCGAGTCCTCAGGTTCATGAAGACCCTGCAAGGGACGCTTGCGCGCGGATTTGGGGCGAACCGGTTTTTGCTGCGGCGCGCTGGGGACAGCGCGCCCTACCCGACGCACCGACGCACCGGCCCCTCACGGCTTGGGCCGAAGACGTTCGATGTTCTTCTCGATGTCGGGCCCGAGGTCTTCCTGGATGAAATAGGCGTCCCGATCGCCGCCGGGGCTCCAGCTGTGTATGAACAACATCCGCTCGTACTTCACCCAGCGAGCGGAACCGTCCATCGTCAGCATATTCCCCCCGTCAGGCTTCTTGCCGACCCGACGGTGGGGCGGCATGTCCTTGAACGCGCTATCCCGACCGCCACCCCAGACGCCGTCGATCTTCATGATCGCATCCGCCGCGAGTGTCCATGTGGGCTGTGACGTCGACGCCTTGATCGGGCTCCGGGACTTGAACGACCCGGCCGGGTTCTTCCAGGTGGCAATCCCGCCATAGTACTGATACCCAATCACCCATTGGTCGTAGTCCGCCTCGTACGTCGGAAAGGTCGGCCGGTTGGGGCATGTCCAGATCGAGCCCGTGGACTTGTTGGTCGTGATCGCCAGCCCGATCGTCGCCGCTGCGCCTCGCTCCGGAGGGTTCAGACAGATCTGAACCTCGCCGTAGCGCGCCTCGATGACCTTGTCCTCGTTGTCCCCGGCGTACACGGTCATGCCGATGCCGATCTGCCGCAGGTTGTTCAAACAGGTCGCTCGCTTCCCCTTCTCCTTGGCCCGCGCAAGCGCCGGCAAAAGCATGCCCGCCAGAATTGCTATGATCGCAATGACGACCAGCAACTCGATGAGGGTGAACCCTTGGACTCCGATCAGGGCAGCCCTTCGACTTCGCTCAGGGCAGGGCCTTCGACTTCGCTCAGGGCAGGGCCTTCCTTCGGCTTCGCCGCCCCTCCCCCGAACGGCAGGCCCGGAACCGCCTGATGGTTGCTGGTTCATAGGCGAACGGCGTCTGGCCCCGCGAAGGGCCAGACGCCGCCTCCAACGGTTAGCGGACCACGCGGTAGAACGTCGCGCCCGCATCCAGCGTCGGCCGGTACGGCGACGTGATGCCGCTATCGAGCCGATCCCACGGACCCATGATGCTGCCGGCGGCTTCGAGAGCGCCGCCGCTCCACGTCACTTCCACCTCGCCGCCGACCTTCGCGATCGCAACCGTCGGCGGCCCCCCGGTGTTGAACGGCGCCGGTTCCGTGGCGTTGTAGCCCGACTTGCTGATGAAGAAGTCGTCGAACCAGATGCTGCTCGCCGCGTTGTTGCCGGTGACAATCAGCTTGTTCAGGTTCGGCATCATCGGCCCCAACACCGGATCCGGGGTCACCGGATCGCGATCGCTCATGTAATCCTGGAACAACAGCGTCCGCTCGGCGTCGCCGTCCTTCTTGATGTAGACCGAGAACACGTCGTTGACGAGCGGATCCAGCAGCGGGGTGTTCTTGATGTCGATCCAGATTGCGTAGAGCGCCCCCGTCTCGAGGGGATCTGCCGCGTACTCGATCGTCCCGCCCACGCCGGGTATCACGCCCAGGAACCACGGCGGCGCCGCCGTGTCGAAGTTCGGATGGACGGCCGGCCCGATGTTGTCGTCGGCATCCCCGTGATTGCGGATGTTCTTGTCCGTGAGCCCCACCACCTGCCGGAAGGCCGACGTCGGGTTCTCACGCACCAACATCCGGAAAAAGAGCGTCCGCTCCTGACCCTCAGTCACCTCGAGGGATCCCATCGGGAGCAACGTGCCCGTGCTCGCAGTCCGCATCAGGCGGTTGCCGTTCAAGTCCTCGATCCGGGCGATGCTCCCGCCGGTGTCACTCCACCAACCCGTCCCCGCCAGCGGACCGACCGCGTATTCGTCGAAGGTGTCCAACGCCGTCCAATTGGCGGCAACGCCGGTGAGCACGGTGATCGTGACATTGGCGGTGACCTCTTCCGTCCCCCGCTTCACCGTCAGCTTATAGGTGGTGGTGGCTGCCGGCGTCACGGTGGCCGTCCCCGCACCCGCGGTCGTCGACGCCGTCACGTCGCCCACGCCGTTGTCGATGACGATCTGCGTCGCCGACTTGCTCACATCCCAGGCGAGGACCACCGAGTCCCCCTGCACCACCGACGGCATGCTCGAACTGAAGCTGGCAACCGCCAAGGGCGGCAGATTCGCCGGCGGCGTCGGCATCGCCTCGGTCGCCAGCAGCATCGCTTCACCCGCCGTCAATGCCCGCTGCCACACGACCACGTCGTCAATCTCCCCCGTGTACCACGCCGATGCCGTGTTGCGCAGGATCCCCCCAATCGTCGTCGTGTTCAGCGTCAGCGGACGCACCGGCCGCGCCGGATTGGCGTCCAGCACGCCGTCGATGAAGACATTGCCCACCAGCGAGCCGCCAAGTTCCTGTTGGGTGTAGAGGATGTGGTGCCACACGCCGTCAAACGCAACGCCAACCGTGTGCTGATGATCGCTCGTGACATTGCCATCGGACCGGATGTACGTGTCCACGGTCCCGTCCGGAGCCGTGCTGCTGTTGTGCGTCCCGATGTTAAACAATGGCGTCGTGTTGGTCGTCCAGCCCTCCGAGAAAACGCGCCGGTCCGTCTGCAGAATTGTGCCGTCGTCGGCCCGGACAACGCCTTTGACCCACAGCGACACGGAGAACTCGTTGAACTGGTTGATCGGAAGAAGTTCCCCCTCGTTGTCAATCCGGCTCAGCATCGTCTGACGCGCAGCGTCAAAATGCATGCAGTTGCCCCATTTGCCCGCTACCAGATCCGATGCCGACAGGTTCACCAGCGTCATGTCGTAGCTGTTGACAAGGTCGGGCGTCTTCGTGCCCTGCACCTCGTCCAACCGCCACAGCGCCACCACCTGGTTCGTCAGGCTCGAGGCCTGCTCGCTGACCACCAGTGCCGCCGATGCCTCGACCGCGCCTTCGGTGTTCTCAGCACGCAGCAGGTATTCACCCGAGTCCGTCGTCTGCAACCCTGTCAGCGTCAGCGTCGTGGCGGTGGCATCGGCGATCGCTTCGCCGCCCTTGAGCCACTGATAGGTCAGCGGACGCACGCCTCCCACCGCCGCGGTCAGCGTGTAGCGGTCACCCACGCGCAGGTTGTCGGCCCCAACCGGAGCCACGTTCACAAACGGCCCCAGAGCCGGCACCGGCGTGGCAATGCCGTTGTTCATCACGTCCTGGACCTCCGCCTGGGTCAACGCGCGCTCCCAGATCGCCACCTCGTCAATGGTCCCGGCAAACCGGGCCCCGATGTTCGACCCGCCCGCGCCACGCACGATGCCGCCAATCGACGTCGTGTCCTGAATCGGGTTCGCCTCCCGGGCGTACGTCCGGGTCAGATCCACCACGCCATCGATGTAGAGGGTCAACGCCCCGTTGGCCTCGACCAGCGCCACGTGATGCCACGTGCCGTCGTATGCCGTCCCCGGGGAGTGAATGTGGTTCAATTGCACCCCGGCGGTGCTGTTCCGGAAGAAGAGATCCACCGTGCCATCCGCCCCCGTGTTGTGGGTCCCGATGTTCACCAGCGGATCGTTGTCCCCCAGTTCGCAGTTGCTCTCCGAGAACACACGACGGTCGCTCTGGCCGGCCGCGCCCTTGACCCAGAACATCACCGTGTAATAACGGCTCTTCGAGACCGGCAGCCGCTCATCCGGGTCATACGACGTCCGATAGGCCACCGTGGTCGTCCCATCGAACTGGATCGCGTTCCCCCGTTTGCCGGCCACCACCATCGACGGATCGATCCCGACCAGGACCAGGTCGTAGTTCGAAACCACGTCGACCGTGTTGAACCAGTCGGCGGTGATCTCGTCCAACGGCCAATACGAGACCAGGCCCAAACGCACGTCCGCAGCGAGCACGGTTGCGCCCGCCGCGATCGCCGCAGCGGCGCACAGATACTTGGGTGTTTTCATGGTTGGTTTCTTCTCTGAACTCTCTTCGCATCACGAACAGAATCGAGTCGGGTTCGTCACCCGACAGTCCTTTCATGGCTACGCCCCTCACCATAGCCGGTTCACCCCCCGTGGCAAGCACGGATCGCAAGCCCAAATCCGCGCGTAAGCGTCCCCTGCTCCTCAACCTCCTGGGCTGGACCAGGCTTGGTCCTGTAGCCGCCCGCGGTGAGGGCGGCTCGAGGACTGTTCGCGTCTTCCCCCGCACCCGCCGCGCTCAACGCCCGCGGCTACAGCCTGGGCGAAGGTGATTGGTCACCCCGCGACCAGGGACTGGGGGAGTGCCGCACCGATTCAGGGCGGGACGCAGATTGGGCGGCGGGTGGACAAGGCAACTGCGGACAGAGAAATCGACTTCCGGCGCCCTCACTTCGCGCGCCACAGCGCCAGCGCAGCGTGGCGACCGGCCTCACCGCCGGAGCCGGACGCGGACAAAACGCAGCCGGCGGCACAGCGCCGCGGCCAGGCAAACAACGGCCAGCACGGGCACCGCTGCCGCCGGTTCCGGAACGACCCAATACGTGTCGAACGTGATGGTCTCGGCGTTGTTCGCGCCGAAAATGGCCGTGCCAAGCATCTCGACCGGCGGGTGCGCGCTTGTCGCGAAGATCGTTTCTTCGAGCGTCTCGCCGGTGTCGAGGTTCTTCACCGACAGCGAGTACTGGGTGACTCCGCCCGAAGGCTGCCAGCTCACCGAGTACTCGAGCGTCGTTCCTATCCAATCGCGCCCACCCAGATAAACGTAGCCGGAATCCGGATCGAGCGAATAGCAGATGCCCTGCTCGCCCGTGTAGGGGTCGTCGTTGAACCCGAAGCGGAGGAGTTCGCTCTCCGTGAAGAGCCACAAGCCGTCGCTCGAGGTCTTCAAAGACCTCAGGTTGAAGCCGGAGAAGCCCGAATCGAAGATGTTGGCGACGTTATGCGCGGCCAGAAAGGTCCACGTCCCGACGGGCACAGGCTGTTCGAGCCCCCGGCCGACCATCTGGGTGCCATTCATGCCCCACGAAGAAGCGCCTTCGATCGCGGGTTGCTCGGGGTGAAATGGCTGTCCGGCCAAGTAGCTTGCCCCATCTGCCGTGGAGCCTTTTTCGAGCAGAATCCACGCATCGAATCCGTTGCCTGCGTTGACGCCGATGTACTGCCCCAATGAATAGTCGTCGTCATCCGCGTCGTCCTTCCACGAAAACGCGCCGGCGCAGACCGAGGCCGCGGAGGCTGACAGGGCGGCGGCCAGGACGATGGCGAGCGTGACGTTCATTCGGCGACCAGGCGGTAAAAGCGCGTGGGTTCCCCGATGGGGGTATAGACCGAGAACCAGCCGCCATCACCTTCGGCCGGCGTCGTTTGGAGCGGGCCGGTATCGCTCAACGAAAACGCGCACGCCTGCCAGTCGCTCCCGTTGAGATCCGCGGCGCAACGGACGCTGTACGTCTTGCCAGGCACGCTCAGGAACGTGAGACGCAGCCGTCCACCGCCCGCCGGGATGAGTTCCTCGACGAGCAGAGCATCGTAGTCCAGGAATGCGAACGTGCCAGCCCGATACTCCTCGAGGTTGGACATGCCATCACCGTCAAAGTCATCGCCGCCATCAACGTCCCAAAGACCGCCCAGCGCGCCGTCCGACCAGGCAATCAGCTCCCATTCCCAGAGGTCCGGTAGGCCGTCGCCATCGTCATCCCGGGCTGCAGTGACATTGAGCAGCATGAGGTCGCCTGGTTGGCCCACCGGGGGCACGGTGGCGCTCTCGAGGATCGTCTTCTCGCCCTCGCCGTCGCTCACAACAATCGAGACGCGGTCGCCGGTGCGCAGGGCGCGGTTCGAGTAGGGCTTGGTCCCGCGGCCGTCATCCAAGTGGACATAAAGGGCGAAATTCACGCCGGGGGCGAGCGAACCGCGGATCGTCTGCCGGGCGACTTCGTTGGTGCCATGACGCAGGATGACGTTGGCGTTCTCGCGGTAGGGCAGGCCGAAGCCGTCGCGGGCCTGGCCATAGAAGACGCACAGGGGTTGGGGCACGCCGCCGTGGCCCGGTGACGCGAGAAGCGCCACGCCCAAGCCGAGCCCGAGCAGCGTCGAATGACGATGGCAGTTCTTCATAGTGACGTACTCTGTAACATGTCGGGTCCTTGCGCCTGGTCTTCCATTCTCGTTTCTCGATGCTACACTCAACTCGCGTCCCCCCCGTCAGTCGCCGCCGATCGAGTAGGTCTGGAAGTAGATGAGGATGTCATCCACGCCATTACCGTCGCGGACGCCGTTGACCAGCGAGCCGTGGATGAAGCGCTCGAGGCCCTCGGCGGGATTGGCGAGCAAGGTCCGGCCCGGAATGATGAGCAGCCAGCGGGTGTTCCAGACCGAGCGCCCCACCAGGCGCCCGTTGTTGTGCGTCTCGGCCTCGTCGAACTGGCCCTTGTCGTGATACGCACGGAACGAGGCAAACCGCCGGATTCCCGCCAGCGGCTCGCGCAGCGAATCGATCACCGGAATCCAATCCGGATCGTCGAGATCGGCGCCGCCGACGTTGTACGGCAGCGGCAGGGCCTGGTTGAGAACCGTCCAGTGCCGCAACGCCGTGGCGCCTCCCGTAGGCGAACGCATCACGTCTTCGCCCACCGGCACGAGATAGACCCGGGGCTCGTTGGCCAGTCCAGCGCCGGTGATGTTGGTGTTGTAAGTGACATTGTAGCTCCTGAACCAGACGCCGGCGGAGCGGATCTTGGTGGCGAAATGGCTGGCATCGTAGGCGTTGTCGCCGCCCGCAAGGTCCTGCCCAAAGTAGTTCTTGCCGGCCATGACGAAGGTGGGGAACTCGATGACAAGTCCGGGCTCGACGTTGGTGGTGTCGGTGAACGGACGGCAATGCCGCCGGAACTCGGGAACCTGATGCAAATCCGACACCCTGCAATTCTCGAGCGCCTGAGCCCATGTGGCATCGCTGCTGGTCGACTGCGAAATCCGGAACAGCTCGCTGCGCAAGGAGAACCGGCTGCTTTCGTTATCCGGGTTGTTAAAGCCGAACCGGCCTTTGACCACGTCCCAATCCGCCTTCATGCGCGCCAGGACATCGGCCAGACCGGGCTCGCCCTCAACGCCGCCGGCCATCGGCGTGCCCAGCCAGACGTAGAACCGGCCCGGGAGACGCGCCCGAACCACGTCTTCGAGGAAACGGCTGCCCGCGGTCTTTGACGTGTCCGAATACAGCAGCCCCGTCTCGAAGTCGTAGGCCTTGGCGGCCAGATAGGTGTAGCGGGCGGCGAGGTCGAACGTGGTTTGGTAGCGGCGCAGGGCATCGTTGCGGAAGATGCGGAAGGAGAGGTCCGCGTAGCGCTGCGACTGAATGCGCTGGGCGGCGCGAACGCGCGTCTGGCCGCGCTCGGCGAGCAGCCGCTGCCCTTCCGCGAGGAGCTTGGCAACGCGTTGATAGCTCTGCGCGAGGGACTCGACCTGGGCGAACAGCTCAGCCTGCCTCGCATACTGGCTCTTGAGCTTGTCCATCGTCTCGGCCGTGTTGAAGCGCAAGAGGTCGTAGTACTCGTTGCTCTTGAGCAGCTTCTCGAGGTTGACGTTCTTGACCTTCTGCGCCGCCTCCGTCGCTTCCGCCGCGTCTTCGAGGATGGCCGCGCTGGCTCGGGCGACCCAGTAGGCGATTTCGACCGGCACGCTGACGGCCGGTTTGGTGGCGACTTCGGTCTCGGCGACCGGGAACGGCGCGATGACTCCCATCTCGATGTCGGGCATGGCCTCGGCCCCTTTATGGCCGATTTCCTTGATGGCCTTGGCGGCCAAATCGATCGCCCGCGCCACCCCCTTGAGCGAAGTCACGGCGATGATCGTGGCCTTCTCGGCGGCCTTGGTCTCCTCGTCTTCCTTCCATTCCCCGGGGTAGCGCTCGTAGTCCGCCAACCGGTGTTCGATGTCGGTCTCCAGCTCGGTGAGCGCTTGGTCGTACTCGCTCATTTTCGCCTCGAGCGCATACCAGGCCTGGACGTAATCCGACAGCGCAAGCTGCAGTTCGCCTTGGGCCGGCCGGTGGCCAACCCACGTGTCCGGTTTCACCTGGAGGCCGTCCTCATTGGCATACACGGTGATCGTCCCCACGACATGGGTCGAGGTATCCGTCTCGTGCTCGAGGTCGATATAGTCCTCGTATTCGCGCCCCTCGAAGTCGCTGCCGGGCAGGAAGACCAGGTTGCGGACCTCGACCTCGATCGGTTCCGCGTCAGCCGCGGGCGGGTTGACCAGCAGGTTCTCGAGGTCAAGGATCCGCCAGTTGATCAGGTCCGGACCGTCATAGCCCTGGGGGTAGGTCTTCCCGGCGCCGATGTCGTCCGGATAGGGATAGCCGTAGAGCTCAATGAGGCGGTTGTGGTACTCGATTTCGTTTTGGGCCAGCGATTCCTCGAGGTCGTACAGCGAATCGGACTGCGCCCGCAGCTCGCGGGTGGCGCTGCGGGCATGGTCGAAAGCCACGCAGGCATTGTAGACCGCCTGGAGAGCGCGATCATAGAGTTGCTCGAAGTGGGTCTGCCCCGCGTCTATGGCCGCCGGATCGATGTCGAAGGGGACAACGTTGCGGGCCAACCCGAGCGGGTTCACCCCGCCGTTCGCGCTGTCCACCTGGTTCTGGATGTCGCGCAGGCCGCTGGCAATCTCGCGCAGCTCCGGAGTCGAGGCGCGGTCGATCTTCTGGATGCCTTCCGGCGGCTGGTTGGCCCCGCCAACCTGCGACATCAGCGTGATGTTCTCGAGCATCAGCGAGTTGGCCACCGCCCAATCGTAGTAGGCCGCCTGCCCGGCGCGGCTGGCCCAATCGCCCAAGCCCCAGGCGCGCTCCGCATCGCTGTCCGTGTAGCCCGGGACGCGACCGCTGGGGTCCTCCGAGTAACGCTGGCGGAACGTCTGCTTGACGATCTCGACGCCGGTGCGGGCGCGGGCGGCGGCTGTCTCGGCGAACTTCTGTTCGTCCAGGTAATCGACACTGACGGGGGCGTTGCCGAGCAGGGTCGCCTCCGGCTCCGTGTGCCAGCCGAAGTTGGCGTAGGACAGCAGGTCGTAGTAGGGGCTGATCGCGCTCAGGTAATGGCCCCAGGCGTCGCCATGGCCTTGCGGATAAAGACGTTTGGCGTCCTCGGCCAGAATGGCGCCGACAGCATTGGTCGGCGCACCCAGGATGTTGTAGTTGTAGGCATACGCCGCCTCGCCGCCGTTGATTCCCGCCGTGAAATTCCAGATCAGCCGGTTGTAGATCGGCGAGGTCTCGACCGACGGCTCGAGCGTGTCGTCCCGGCCGCGGAGCAGGGCCAACTCCTCTTCGAGCAGGCTCGGCACCTGGTTCATGAACGGGAAGATGGACGTGGCCTCGGCGCCGTGCTCGTCCTGGGCTAACGACAAAGGGTAGGCCACGGTCGGATCCTGGGCGTCGGCATACGCCTCGTTCCCCAGCAGCATGTAGAGGTCGTGCAGCCGGCTGGCAGCGAACAGCAGGGTCTGGTTCAAGTTGGGATCCGAGGTGCCGGTGGCGAAGCCGAAGGCCTTGGCGCGGTTGAAGATGGTCTGGTAAACCGCGATCAGCCCGCTCGAGCTGGCGGCGTTCAGGTTCAGGGCTACGTCGCCCTCGTACGGTCCGCCCGCCTGGCTGATCATCGTCACCCGGGTGTCCACGGCGTTGTCCACCATGTTGGTGAACATCTGCACAAAGGGGTTGATGCCCGTCATCGCGCGCTTGACCCAGCCCGGAGCCAGGTTGTAGGTCCATTCGCTCCACGTGGCGCCCGTGGGACCCTGTTGATCGAGCGGACGATAGCGAACGGCGAAGTAGTGGTCCGACAGCGTGAAGTCGCTCGCCCCAGTGATCATGACTTCGTTGGCGTTGGTCGCGGTTCCCGCGCCGTACGTGAACCAGTTGCTGCCCTCGAAATCCTCGTCGGGGATCAAGCCCCCCAGCGGGTTGGTCCAGCGCCATTGGAACTCGACTTCCTCGATCATCCCCGCCAGATCGGCGCTGTACCGCAGCGAAAGTTGCTCGGCCAGCGCGTCGTCCGGGAAGAGGACCTCGAGCTCGCCCGAATAGAGCTCGGGCACCACCTTGATCACGTTGAGCGAGACGGGTTGCGCGGACGGAACCTGGCGCGTGTCGGTGCTGTTGTTGAAAGCCAGCGTGACATAGCCCACGCCGTTGGTAAGCCGGGCGGTCAGGGCGGCCTTGACGTAGGCCGTGTCTTTCTCGAGCAGCAATAGATCGCCAGGCAAAGCCTCGATGGCGGTGTTCCAGGCGGTGCGCGGCGTCGCATCCAGGCTGTTGGCCATGTCGCGGGCAGCCGCTTTCTCGAAGTTCTCGAGCAGGTTCAGCAGCAGATAACCGTCGCCGGTCAGCGTCTCGATCCGCTGGCCTTCGAGCACCAGCTTGTCGCCGCGATTGTGGTCGAAGAAGATGCGCGGGTAGAGGGAGGGCGGCAGGTCGGGGAAGCGGATGCGGGAGCTGGTGGTCTCCTGCCGGGCGAGACCGGCGCTGATCATCTCCTTGACAACGTCGTAGGCGAGGCTCACCTCGCGGTCGGCGATCGGGTCAAAAAGGGTGACACTGGGGCGCTTGGTCGTACGTTCTGACTGGTCGTACTCGACGTCCACACTGAGCTGGTTCCAGATGTCCGGCAGACCGTGCGTGGGGAGGGTCAGCGTCTGGCCGAGCTTCAGCTCCGGCACCTCCTCGGGCCAGACGATGTGATACGTGACCGAAAGGGGCGTGCCGGCGGTGCCGTGGTCGTCAAAGGGATCGGGTAGCCAGGGCACTTCCTGGCCCGGAGCGGGCTGGGCGTCGGCCGCCACTTCCGGGAAATAGAACGTCGGCTGCATCGGATAGTAGAACTGCATGACCGTATCCGCGGGTCCGCCGTCATCGCCGGCCGACACCGCCCACCAGCTCAACTTGCGATCGCGCCAGGCCGGCGGCTTGTTCAGCGAGTCGGTTTTGCTACAAAGGGGCATGGCGCTCAAGGGCATGATGGGAGTGATGGCCTTGCCGGCAATGCCCGGGCGATCGAACGTGTAAAACTCATTCGTGCGCAGCACCTGGAAGGTCTCCATGGCCGGGCGGCCCGTGGCGGGATCCAGACAGTCGACCAGCACGTACGGCTCGGACGAAGTCGCCGTGTTGAGATCGTCGCGCAGGGCATACGCCACGCCGCTCAGGATGAGCGCATGCTCCTCGTTGGGATTGTAGCCCGGCAGAGCCGGGTCATTCTGGAAATAGATCGAAGGGGAACTCAAAAGCACCGGAGCCGCCACCGCCATCACCCGGGCCGACGAGATCCAGTCCGCATTCTGGATCGTGCCGTGGAGGCCGTACGGCCCCGAGTCGCGCAGATGATAGGGATCCTCGGTCTGGGCGAACGGGTAGTAGGCGACCAAGCCGGCTTCCTGGCCCGATAAAGCCGTGTGCCAGGTGGCGGCGATTTCGTCCGCGGTCCTGGCCGTGTTCCAGATCCGCACCTCGCCCATCGCACCCAGGGTGTAATTGCCGTCCCACGCCGCGCGGCCAATGTAGATGTCGGAGGTCGTGCTCCGAAGCGCTTCGTTAACTGTATTGAGGTAGTAGATGTGCTGGCCGTTCATGTAGGCATCGATTCCGTAGCCGGTGTACACGAGCGCCAAGTGCGTCCAGGTGTTGGTGGGCATCACTCCAAAGTACTTCTTGTAATATCCTGAACTGACATAGACCAGCGCCAGCACCTGTCCCGATTCGGCCCCGAGGTAGAACTGGCCGTTGTTGTGTACGAACAGTTGACTGGTCTGACTATTGGTGACGTTGACCCAGGTCTCGACGGTCAGCTGGCTGACGTTGAACAGCGGGTTGGCCGGCACCCGCGCGTAGCTCGAAGCGATGCCCCTGAACTGCAGGGCGTCCGCGGTGGTGTTGATCGAGTTGCCGCTGCTGCCCAAGCCGCTGGCAATCACAATCTCCGGCGGGTCGGCCGGCCAGACGTTGGCGTAGCGCTGTACCCGGGACGGGTAGTAGACGGCGGGCATGCCGGTCTGCCGGCTGCGGTTGGCCCACCAGACTTCCAGCAGCCCGGTGTTCACGCCGAATACGTACGAGGCCGCGTCCGGCGCCGCCTCGGTCGGATAGTCGTAGCGGTTGACGTTGTAGCCGTCGCCCTCCGCCACGTGGATGTAGCCGGGGAACCCTCCCCAGTACTGCCCGATGGGGACGACCCGGCTGGACCAGAGGGGACCGTTCTTCAGCGTGCCGTGGTTGTCTCCCGCCAGGTTGTGAACCACATCGCCTTCACCCTCGTTGAGCGGGAAGTTCGCGATCAGGTAATCCGCCGTGTCGGGGTAGATGATGAACCGATTCGTCTGCACTTGGGCGCTGGTGAGGGCGGTGTTCCACACGCGCACGTGGCTCACTTTGCCTTTGAAGAACAGGTTGGGTGTGGACACCGATTGCGCCCCGATGATCGTCTGGAGGACGCCGTCGTGTTTGACGCGATGGAAAGGGCTGGTCTCCTGGGAGAAGTCGTCGAGATAGAGCCGCAGCGTGCCGCCCGTGTCACTGCCCCCCGAGTACGAGGCGGCGAGGCAGTGCCATTGGTTGGAGCGGATGATGCCGTTGGTGATGTACGCGCGGGACCAACTGCTGGCAGACTGGTTGTACGAAGCGACCTGTAACGTGCCATTGGTATCCACCATCTCCACTTTGAACGTGGCGGACGGCCAACCCTCCGAGTAAATCACCTGGTCGCCGAACCGATCCGCGCGGAACCACAACGCCACCGTCCAATCCGTGAGCGCGTTCAGGAATCCCTGGTTCACCGTCACGTAGTCGTCCACACCGTCGAACCGCAGCGCATGGGCGGTGTAGTCGCCAGGCGTCAATTCCCGGCCGATGGGCCACTCCACGGGCTCCAGGTCGAAGCGCTCCTCGTCGGTGTGCCTCAGGGTCTGGACCACCTCGAACCAGATGTTGTCGTCGGTGGTGTACTTCAGCAGGCAGATGCCGGGCTCGGTCGCCGTGAAGGACCGTCCGCTGCTCGAAAGGTTGGCGTGCAGCGGCGGTTCCATGTCCTCCATCAGGGCTGCCGTCAGCGTGGCGGGAATCAACGCGGGAGGGGTGTCATTCGGAGGATCGTCGCCCAAAACGTAGCGCTGCGGGTGCGGCGGCCAGTCACACGAATACCAGTCCACCTCGTACGGCCACAACACCCCCATCCGGCCCTTGTGTTGCCAGTAGATCTCGAGCGTCCACGGCTCGCTCCAGGTGCGCTTGATGGCGAAGACCCAGTTGTCTTTCGGGCCGGTCTGGGTGTGGAGATACGCTGTTCCCTCGCTGATGCCGTGGGTGATGTTGGGCAGCAGCCCGTCAATCCCATCCAGATCCGCCCAGTACGTGTCGACGGGCTTGAGTCGCGCCCCGACACGGGCCTCGACCAACTGAAGACTTGGCTCCAGCACCTCGACCACTTCGATGCCGTCGGGTTGGACCTGCTGCTTGTAGCTGCCTTCCTGGTAGTACTCGATGACAAACAGGCCGGAGACGCCCTTGGCGCGAAGCTGTTTCGAGTCGTCCAGCCACACCCCCGAGGTGTAGTTGGTCGTCGCGATGACGACTCCGCCGTTCGTGACGGTGGTCACTTGGGGCACCGGGGCTGTCACGGAAGCCGTGTAGTGGATCACCGGGAACAGGCCGCTCATGTTGACCTTCGGCGAATCATAAGGGGTCTCAGTCCAAAAGAGCCGGGCAGGGCGCTTCACCGGAACGCCACTCACGTTGACCACCTGGCGGTAGGTGGCGCCGCCCTCCATGGCCCACACAATCGCGACGTTGTTGGCCTGGGCCGCGATGATCTGCCCCGTCGATGGCACCCAAAACGCGCCTCCGTGCGGCTCCGTGCACTCGTAATACGCCGCCTCGTTCTCGCCCCACTTCACCGGGACGAAGTTGGCCGGCGGCACGCTCGACAGCGCTCCGGGAGGCGGGATGATCGTTTCCCCAATCGCCAGGTCGGCCTGCTGACTCTCCACCGGCTGGCCGAACGCTGATCCGTCCAGGCCGTAGCCTCCCCCGGATGGCCGGATGGCATTGGTGTTGCCAAGGATGTGCCCGCAAAAGACCAGCGTCGAGGCGTTCGTCCCGAAGTAATTCGTGCAGGCGCCGCCGGGCGGTCCCGGGGAAAACGAGTAGTTCTGGTAGCTGGTCTGGAGATAGTAATCGGTCGCACAAGCCAGGGGGGCGGAGAAAACCGCCATCCCCCAAAGAAGCGCCACCAGGGCGACCGCCGGCAGGCGCTTGCGCCAGGCCACCCAAGCCCGGCCGACGCCGCAGCGGGTTGTCCCGCACCGAGGCAGCCAAGATGCCAAGGCCGAGACGCCAACGTGGTTCCGTCTTGCGGCGGCCGCAGTCGCGTGTGACCAGCTCCCCCAACGGCGCCGAGCGAATGCACGTTTCATGAATCGAAGGTCCTGGTATTCGAACTCCGTAGTCGTCTGCGCCGCTTTGGCGAAAAGCCTCCCTCGGCGACCGGCCTGCGGTTCCGAGGTCGGTAATTCACTGAAGCGACCCGCAAGGCGCGCCTCAGACCAAACCTCGCCGTCGGTCGCACGAATCCACCCTGGGTTTGCGGATCCTCTGTCCCGCGCCTCGCTAACGCAGAGTCCCCGACGGAAGGTGGCGAGGCCTGAAACGGCAGGGGCCAAACTTGACCTGTTGACTCCATATTCCACACGTCGAGGACTCTAGGGGTTCTCCATGGGTAAGTAGTGCAAAGTCGGCCGGTCGTCCGAGGTGAGCTCCTTGCGGATGAACATCACGTCCACGTAAATGTCTTTCAAAG
>JAKQDD010000215.1 GCA_029556615.1 Verrucomicrobiota bacterium
TTGATCAGGGTGATGCCGGTGTACCAGATGTCCGTCGTGACGACATACGGGAAGATCAGGTCAGCCGCGCCGCGGGCGAACATGGGGATGGTCACCAGCGACTCGTCGTCGCGCGTCCCGAAGGTGAGCACGCCGCGGAGCCTCGATTCGCTGGAAATCTTCACCCAGATGTCCTGCGCCAACGTCTCCGGCGCGAACACCGCGTCGGCGTCGACGTCCAGGGCCGCCTGGGGCGCCAGGGGGTCGGCCTCGTGGGTTTCCAGCAGCACGCCGTCCGCGTTGAAGGCGTAGAAAACCACCGGCTTGGCTTCCTCCCCAATGTTGATGAGAGTGAAGCGCGTCTTCCAGTCGGCGGTGCTGGTGACATGGGCGCACATCAGGTCGTCGGTGAGGCCGAACGTGGCCGCCTGGACGGCGGGGCTCAGGCCCGACAGATTGCCCGCCTTGTCCCTCGCCTGGATCTGGAAGCTGTAGACGGTGGCGGGCTGCAGGTTCTCGACGACATGATAGGTGAACGTGGTGGTCGTCAGCAGGGCCCCGTTCATGAACAATTCGTAACCGGCCAGGCCGCTGCCGCCGGTGTCGGTGACCGCGTCCCACGAGACCCGGATGCTGATGGTGCTCAACGGAGTGGCCGCCAGGTTGGCGGGAACAGGCGGCGGCGTCGGATCGTCCTGGGTGGTCATGACCACCAGCACCGGCGTGGACATCTCGGAGATGCGGCCGGCGTTGTCGCGCGCCCGCACCTTGAATTTGTATTCGGTATTCGGCGTGAGCTCTTCGTACCGGTACGTGAGCAGCGGCCCGCTGTAGATCCAATAATAGGACTCGCCCCACGGGTTGATGAGAACCTTGGCTAGGTCGTACTGGGAGATGGTGGAACCGGGAGGCGGCGTGGAGGCATCCCAGGCCAGCTCGACATAGGTCCCGCCCACCGCCGTGCTCCGGAGGTTGGTCGGCGCGGTGGGCAGCAGGGTCGTGGTGGTCACCGGGATCCGCTCGCTGTGATCGGACTCGACATACAACGTCGACAACGCGGTGACGGTGAAGTAGTACGTGGTGCTGTGCGTGAGATCGCTCACCGTGGTGCTGGTGCCCGTCACGATGGCGACGAGGGCGCCTGATCCCGGCGGCGACTCCATGGAACTGTGGCTGTAGACGCGGTAGTTTTGAACAGTCGTCCCGTTGGGCGTCGGGGGATCCCAAGCCAGGCTGATGCTCGACGCGGTGCGGATCGTGTAATGCAGATCGTTCGGCGGATTGGGCTTGCCGGCCGGTGGCAGCGTCTGCACAGTGGCTGGCGCCGATTTGGCCGATTCATTGTTGGCGTTGTCCACAGCGCTCACCTGGTAGACGTAGGACGTGCTGGGGCTGAGGCCGTTGTCAACGTATGACTGAGCGGTGGTCTCGGCGATGGGCGTCGTGCCGTAGTCCCGGTAGACGCGGTAGAGCTTAAGTCCGGAACCGCCGTCGGTGGACACGCTCCAGGTGATCTGGATGGACGAGCTCGAGACGGCTTCGCTGGTCAGGATCTGGGGGACGGTGGGCGGCGTCGTGTCGGTGGTGCGGTCGGCGACGGCTTCCGCGCTCCAGCCCGAACCGTTCCCCGAAAAATCCACCGCCTGGAGGCGATAGTAGATCTTGTGCCCAGGATAGATCTGATTGTCAATTATATAGACAGTCGGATGATAAACGGTTTGAAAGTACTCAAAAAATGCAAGGTCGCCATCTTTCTTCTGGATCTCGTAGTAATTGACACCGGACAGGTCGTCGGTGGACGGGTTCCATGACACCGTGATCTGGGTGTATTCGGCATTGTAGACCGCCTGCACTCTGGTGGGCACGCTGGGCGGCACGGTGTCGTACAGGGTGGTGGCGGTGATGGCGACTGCGCCGGGATCGGCCACTTCCGTCTCGTGCCCCACGAGGTCCACAGAGGTGACATAATACATGTAGGATGTGCCGGCGATGAGGTTGGTATGGTTAAACACATACACAATTTCGGATAGCTCGGCTAGCAGGGCGTACTCCGGATCCGCCGCCTTCTTGCCATACACCCGGTATTTGTCGATGCTCGTGCAGGCGTCAACGGCGGCGTTCCACCGCACGTTGATGGAGGTCATGGTGATCTCGTAGGTCGGCGCCCGCAGGTTCCCCGGGAGCGGGGGGGCCGCGCGATCGATGGTCACGGTGCTGCTAGAACCCTCCTTCGTGATGGCTTGACCGCCGGCCACATGGTGCACGGCGGTCACGCGTACCTGGAAGTGGAAGCAGGTTTCCAGCCGTTCGTTGGGCCGATACGTGACCTGGAATTCCCGCGTGTGGACGTTGTTGAACACAGCCTCTTCCAGGTCCAGACCGGTCTCCAGATCAACCAGGGGGAAACCGGTGGGATCGCCGTCCACACAGACCGTGAAGGTGACGTTCGGATCGCCCGAAGTCGGGTCGGTTGCGATGGCGAACGGCATGCCATACTGGTCCACGGTCTCGACGGTCAGCATCATCGCGTTCGGTGACGCGGACGGCGACAGCTCAACGTTCACGCCGCTGAACTCCGGCGGCGCGACAAAGTATTCGGCGGCGTCCGGGGTTTCCGCCTGATTCCCGGCGTAATCCTGGACAATCAGGATGTAGTAATAGGTGTTCCCGCCTTCCAGCGCGGCGTCCCGGTAGTAGTAGGTGTCGCCTTCGATTTTGAACTTGTCCCCGCCTTCGCCGAATTCCGGAACATAATCCGGAAAATGGCCGGACGGATATTGCACCCAGATGCAGTTCGACGGGCCCGGGATGAACCCGGCTTGCGTGGACCGATACAAGGAGTACGATTTCACGCCCGAGCGATAGCTCGTCGTGGCGTCGTCGAACACCCTCGGCCAGCTCACCACGCAGGCGTTGGATTCGCCGTCCACGCTCACCGCCGGGATGTTGAGCACCGGCGGCGCGTCATCCATATCGTTCGGTCCGGCCTGGGTGACCTTCCAAATCGGCTCGAACATACCCAGCGAGTGCGAATAGTACAGATCGAGGAACCCGTCGTCGTTGAAATCCGCCAGAAACGGGCTCACCAGACCGCTGGGCGGCATGACGTACGGCCAGATCTGCCGGGGGGCGAATTGGTTGTAAACGGATGGGGAACCGTTGTTCCGAAACAGGTTTAACGTCACGCCGGAATCTCCGACTACCAAGTCGAAATCGCCGTCACCGTCCACGTCGCTCCAATGATGCTTGACGGAATCTCCCCCACAGTCGGCGACGGGCAGGCCGGTGGTCAACTTGAGAAAGCCGGCTCCCTTCCCGTCCACCCAGCCGTCATGCTCGCGGTCCCGGTTGATGTAGTAACTCATATCACCCAGTTGCTCGTTGAAGACCAGGTCGCGGTCGCCGTCGCCATCGAAATCCACGAAGGACATGGCCCACACACCATAGATGGCGTTGATGCCCGCGAGAGACGTCGCCGCACTCGTCCCCTCATAAACGACCTGAGACCAGTCGGGGCTCTCCGGTGTGCCGATGTTGCGGCGGTATCCCACGTTGCCGAATTGCGTCCCGAAGAACAGGTCCAGATCGCCGTCCAGGTCAATATCCACAAATGCGCCGCACAGGCGCGTGGGGAGGGACTCCGTTGGCATCGAGTATAAGAGCGTGAACTCGGGCGGGACTTCGGACTCGGTGCCGCTGCTCAGATATATATCCAATAATTGGTATTCGCCTAATACGAGATCAAGGCTGCCGTTATTGTCGACGTCGGCAAACGAAATCTTAGTTCTCGGTGTATTAGGAGATTGTCCGTGAACATCGCCGCTGGAAACGCACAAGATAAATGCCATCAGTATTAATAAGATGGTGAGTTGTCTCATCGACGCCTCCTGCAAATTTTCACTAATAAACTGTAACAAATCTTTCACACTTGAAAGTGATTCCCGTCACCAAAGCCATTTTCTGTTGCGCCTGGTAAGATCCTGCCTGGCGGACAAAAACACCCCACCTGCGCCGCCGATCCCTGAAGATCCCGGGCAAGCACATGATAGCATGGATTTTCCCGATTGCACACCGCTCATCCTCTACTGGTAATCCAACGGGATCACGATCGTGCCCTGCCCTGCCTGAATAACTTCCTGCCACAGGTGGATGCCCTTGCCGGATGTCCACCGCATGTAAGCGGTTCCCGCCGGCACGGTTCCGCCGAACAGTTCGGCCGGATCCAGCCGCTTGATGGTGCGGATGGAGATGGCCCCCGACGACACGGTGCCCAGCGTCGCGCCACCGGCATCGCAAGCCGCGATGGTCACGGCGGTGGTGTTTGATCCGAAGGCGTTGCTGGCGATGAGGCGGGTGCCGTCCAGCCACGGGACAATACCTTGGCGGCGCAGTTCGCGGTCGCCCGCCAGCGGGTAGCCGCAGAGGACGCCCTGCTCGAAGTTGCCATACAGAACAAAGCCCATCACCGGCCGGAGCGGCACGGTTTCGATCTTCAGCCACACGATGGGCCCGTTGGGGGGATTGCTGAAGATCTGATCTACGAGGGCGACAAATTTCTGACGGCGGGTGAGCGTCACGGCATAGTACTGGAAATCGGGGTCCGAAGCGTACGCGTTGATGCCGCTGGCGTTGTAGGCGGTGATCCGCACCTCGGTGTACACCGAATCCGGATTGACGATGGAGATCCCGGTCCACCAGCCGCTCTCGGCGGGAATGTAGGCGGTGCTGAGGGCCGTCTGCCCCTCGACCTGGAGGGGCACCCCCTCGAAGAGGCTCAGGTCGTTGGTGCCGAACAGCTCGAACCCCACGACGTCCCGGCTGGCGTCGATCTCGATCCAGCCGGCCTCCGCCAGAGTTTCGGGCGGGAACGCCGTTCCCAGCATGTTGATGTACCGGCATCCGGGCAGGATATCCAGCTCCAGCGGTTTGCCCACCGCTTCGCCGTCGCTGCGGTACGGCTGCAGGCTGACCTGGGCGGCATTGTTGATGTCGGGATTGGCGATGCTGATTCCGGTCCACCAGGTCGAGTCCACGGCCAGGTGATTGAAGTACATCTTGCGGGCGCCTGCGGCGGCCAGCGGCACGGCGGCTAGGTTGCCGCCGAACGCCGTGTTCGAGAACAGGAAGGCGCCCGAGAGCTGGCGGTCGGATCGGATCCGCAGCCAGCGCCCGTTGTCCGGCGTGATGTCGGGGAAAAAATCCTCCAGCAAACCCATCCGATAGCCACCCCCCTCCAGAGTAGCCAGAGTGGGGGGGAAGTGCTGCTTCTCGTAGCCGCCCTCGGTGCTGCGATAGAAGTGAAAGAACACCTCGGCCGGATCCGCTTCCTGGTTCACCAGGGCCATGCGGGTGGTCCAGCCGTCGGCGTTGGCCAGGTGCGGCATGAAGAACGACAGGCTCTCCCGGCTGATCTCGAGGCCGTAGTTGCGAAAGTTGGTCTGCGGCGCAGCCGGGATCAGCTCCAGATAGAGGTCGCCGTCTTCGTACTGCTTGCCGGCGTGGATGACCCGGTAATTGTCGACGGTCTCCACGGTGCCCACGGGCGTGCCCTGGCTGTCGGTGAGGGTCGCGGTGACGGCCTTGTCCAGCTTCTCCGGGTGAATGGCCACGTCCACGGTCTCGCCCGCCTCGACCGCAAGCCGGAAATAGTCGTAATCGAGCAGCCGCCCGAAAAAGACCGGCTGGCCGAGTGCGGCGGCGGTTGCGCGAGTGTCGTTCGGCTCATGCGCGTCATCGGTGGGCGCGGCCGGCAGGACCGAGTCCGTGAGCAGGCGCGCCTTGTCGTAATCCAGGTACGGATTGGCGGAGTGGCGGCCCACGGGCTCCCACATGAAGTGCGGCCGGCTCGTCGATGTCCAGGTGCCACCGATGATCGTCTCGCCGTCCATCTCCAGATCGTACTCGTAAGTATTCCGCCGCACAGCGGTGGACGTGGAATCCGGGGATTCCATGTCGCGGCCCAGGTACACGACGGTGGTGACCTGCCTGGTGCTGCCCACGTCAGTCCAGGTCATTTCGTAGCGATAGCAGGGAAAATTCCAGACCTGGGGCCCCGGGCTGGTCTCGATAATTATGGGTTTGGCCAGGTTCTTGATGAATTCCACCAGCGTCGTATGGAACAGGACGGGCGTGATGGGTTCCACCAGCGGGTTCTCGGGGAACACGCGGGCGGCGTCCCCCATGTGGGCTTCGGTCAGGAACGCCTTCTTGTCGCCCACCCGGAGATAGATGGCGTTGTATTCGCCGGGAACCGTCGGTTCCGCTTCCAGCACCGAGGCGGCGGCCCACCCATTGCAGTGACCGTACCAGTCGGCCCAGTCGGGGTCCTCCGGATCTTCCGGCGTTCCGTGGTATTGCAGCTCCCAGGTCCAGAGATCCTCCCGGGGGGGCTCGCCCAGGGCCAGGTTGTACTTGTCGAAGGGGGCGAAGAATCCTTCCCAGTCGGTGTAGGGAACACCGTACGGCTTGTTCGCCCGGCCGGTGGCCATGGCGGCATCGACATACGGCCACCAATGGCCGTTCCAGGCCTGGTAGGGAAGTTGGGCGGAATCGGAACCCGCCAGCAGGACGCCCGCGCCGATCATCACCATAACAAGCGTCAGAGTAGGCTTATTCCGCATGGGGCATTCCTCGGGGATGCCAGGCGACCAGGCGGGAAGTCCGGCCGGGGGAGCGGCATTCCAGCCACCAGGGCAGGTCGCGATCCCAGGTCATGCTTCGTTCGTCTCCCGGCGCCAGGGAATCGGTGATCCGGTACGTCAGCCAGGGCGTGGACACAGCGTGGCCTTCACCCGCGTCCCGGGCCGCCGGAGTGACGGCTTCGGGAGCACCGGCAGCGATCTCCAACTGCCGCCGCACTGCCTGCCGAGAGGCCAGCGGGGCGTCCCAGCTTACGGTTCGCCGGCTGTCCCACGCGGCTATGCCGGCGGCGCCGGCGCGGCCGACATAATCCAACGGGATGATGCCGAAGGGCATCAAGAACACGTCCGTCGGCTCCTCCGCCAGCACCGGAAAGGCGTGCCACGCGTCACGGAAATACTCCCGGACACTCACCGAGCCCAACCGGCCCGTGTCGGGTTGCAGCCGGAAATCGGCCTCGACCCGAAACTGTCCGTCGTGACTGCGCACCCGGACGTGCCACCACTCGCCCGCCGGGTCGGCGTCCCGCGCCACCACCTCGAACCACCACCGGGCGGTGATCGTGGCCGCCCCGGGCAGCCGCGGGTGGTAGACCGTCTCCACCTCCCAGGCCGGGCCGGCTGTGGCCGCGGCACATGGAACGGCGCCACCGGCCAGGATCATGCCCAGCATCAGGTGGACAAGCGCTGTATGAATCGAATGTTTCACCAAATCCTCGCGTTGTGGGGTCGGCATTTCTCCAGACGGACGGGTCGGCCAGATATACAGATGCGCCGGGAACTGGAATGGCGTAAGCTAAATACCCGGCGGCGGATCTTTCTTCTGTTTGTCGGCGGACGTCTCGCTCTTCGTCGCCGGCGCCGGCTTCGCCTTGTCGGCGGCGGCACCGGCGGCGGTCTTGAGCTTGTCTTCCGCTACGGGTTTGGTCTTTCCGTCGGCGGCCTGCTGGTCCGGCGCGGCGGCGCTGTCGGTCTTGGCCGTTTCGACCGGTTGTCCGGCCGCCGGCACCACTGCCTCGGGACTGCCGCTCACGGCCTCGGGCAGTGACGGACTCTGACCGTATTTCTGCCGGATCCGGTTGATCGCCTCCCGCTGTTTCTGGAGTTCGGCGTCGGTGCTGTCGCTCCTGGGCGCGGAAGCCGCCTCGGCGGCATGTTCCGCGCTCCGGTCAAACGGCGAGCGGCTGGCATGGACGCAGCGCCACACGTCCTCCTCCAGCAGCCACTGTTGACGGCTCAGGAGGTTGCTCATCTTGCGCCCCATCGCATGAATGTCACACCGAACCTCCACATGGGCCCGCTTGGGATCATTCGGATCAATCTGAATCTTGTCGATGGTGTAGCCGAGTATCCGGGTGTTGTTGCGGCGGATATAATCGACCATCGTCATTTCCTCCCGGCCGGCCCGGGTGAGCATGTCATAACAGATATCCAGTTTCCGTTCCTTCTTGGCGGTCCAGAACGATTCCACCCGGGCCTTCACCCGGGCTTCCGCCGATTCCGGCGCCGAAGCCGGCGGTTGAACGGCGTCCTGGGCCACTGCGCCGATCACCCCCATCGCGAAACATATCCATAACACTCCGCTGGCCAATCGTCTCATGGTCGCCTCATAAAAAACGGGTAGCATTTCACTGGAATGCTACCCGGTAGAATCTAAAAAAGAGGAGGCTCGCGCCTCCTCTTTCCCAGCAGTCTTACTTCTTGGTGCCTTTCTTGGCCCAGCCCGGCGCGCGGCCAGGCGTATCGTTCCAGACCTGGGCGCCGTCCACGTGACGGGCGGTGTAGCCGTAGGCCTGCTCATAGTCGCCCATCAGAACGAACGCGTCGATCCCGGCCATGGCGCCGTCATCCTTGAAGCCGCCCGCATAGTTGGGCGGGTAATCCATATCAACAACCGTGTAGACAACGAGGCCGCTCATCGCTTCGTCGCCCCAGAGCGTATCGACGCCGGGAACGCTCGGCACGGCGGCCTGGAAAACTGGATCCGTAAGGTTGCGGAGCCACATCTCGTGCGCACCCAGCGGCGGCAGGATGATGGAGTACTCGTCGCCATCCTCTTCCCACATCCAGAAGATGCCGTCTTCAGTGGCCTGGGCGGCGTAGTTGGTCAGCGCCACACCGCACCACCAGTTGACTTCAGGATTGTTGACGGGAGCCAGGAAGGGGAACCACAGGTACAGGTCGTACTCAACCGGCTCGGGATCCGGCTCGAGGCAACCGTAGATGTAGGCAACCGTGAACGGCGGAGTCGCAGCCGGCTTGTAACCGCAGTTGTATCCGGCCGGCACATAGTCCACGGTCACTCTCAGTTCGAATACGTCGTCCGTGTAGAAGTTGAGAAGGCAGCAGGTGTTGATGTTGATCTCTTCGAGGTCCGCCAGGACGCAATATTTACCGTAATCGGGGTCAAAGGTGGTCCAGACAGTATCGAGGGGCAGATTAAACTCGATCTTTGAGCTGCTGATTCGCGTTCCGGGGAAGGGGCCAAGCTGTTCACCAAGCGGACCGAATATCCAGAATTGGCCGAAAGTGGTATCCGGAGGCGCGAGTGGCGGGAAATTCGGGAGCAAGTCCGTGCAGGTGTAGCCATCCTCATTGTAGGCAGTGGATGCCAGCGTGATGGTGATCTTGCCGCCCGGCTCGAAAGCATAGTAACCGGTGGGGCAGTCTTCCCAAATGGAGAACATGTGGCCCTTACCGAACTGGATGTCATAGGACTCGTTGATCCACAGAGTGCCGCCGGCGCAAGGGCCGGGCGTGAAATCCTGGTCCGGAGGAGGCGGGATGGGGCACACATGGACTTCGGGGGCTTCCATGCAGCCGCTGGTCCAGTTTTCGAACACGCACGGTTCACCCTTGCAGGGCCAGTCTAGGACGAGGTCGCAGACTTGGCCCGGTCCGCCCTTCTGGGCCAGAGACGGGTCGGAAGGATCGAAGTTCACGCTGTAGCGGGGTCCCAGCGAGCCATTCGGATCGGAGAAATAGACAGACAGACCCACGCGCCAGAAGTCGTCGTACGCGAATTCGGTAGCGGACGTCGCGAAGTTCAGGCAGAGAATCGTGTCTTCTTGATAGTAAGCGCCGGCGTCGAGCGCGCCGTCGCCGTCGCAATCCCGCTGCACCGCGGCGACACCCTCAAAATTGTTGAAGGGGACGTTGGTGCTGGGAGTGGCACAGGCCGGGGTGCCGATGGTGCACCGCAGACGATCGGTGGCCGACAACTGCAAATCACTCATGTCCCTCAGGAAAAGCAGGTCCACAAAATCCGGCTCGGCCCGGACCACACGAATGGCCGTGTAATCAATGGGCAAAATCGGGGCGCCGGCATCGATTTCCCACGCCACAGGGATCCAGGTGCCGGTGGGGCTGAGGGTGCCCACGTTGTGTGTACCCAGCTTGACGAGCTTGATGTTTTTGGACATCTGGATGCGGACCAGGAAGTACCCTTCGGTATCCGGCCACACATCCGCTTCATCGATGAATTCAGGGGCGGAAAAGATCAGACGGAAGGATCCAGCTCTCTCCAGCGTGCCATCGGGGTTGACCAGCGGGGTCGTGGTTTGGACTGTGATAACAGCCATGGACCAGACGGCCAGCAGAGAGATGATGGAGAGGGTCGCGAACAGCTTCAAATGTTTCATTGAGCAAACCTCCATCGGTTGAGATTAATAAAGTTTTGAAAAAAAACGGTTTGTCGATTTTCTGCGCGTAACATGTCAGAGTATAGAGTGAAAGGAAAGCAAAAAGTTGCTAAGATTTTTTGTCTCCGCCCAGGACTATGGATTGCGGACAGGGCCATATTAGTGAAAACCCCATTGCCTGTCAACAGACTTTTTTGTCGCGTCGGCATATTTCCCCGCTAAATATTCGTTTTTTGTGACAGAATTCACGAAATCTCACGGTATCTCCGCCGTGCTCTGTCTCACGGTGTCCGCAGCCGGTTCAACAGGGCTGCGGCGTTCTCCCGGTCGGGCGCGGGCAGGCCCAGCTCCAGCGCCCGCGTCAGATGTCCGGCGATGCGGTCGGCGGGCGCGTCCTGGCGGGCCAGCAGCATCGCCAGGTTGTACCAGGCCTGGGCGAAATCCGGGCGGATCCGGATCGCCTCCTCGAGGCACCGCCGGCACTCATCGAGCCGGCCCTGCTCGGCGTGAACGGCGGCCAGGTTGGACCAGGCCATGTGGTTCTGCGGATCGTCCGCCACCGCGCGCCGGTACCAGCGGGCGGCATCGTCCCACCGCCCGGTGCGGGCGTACAGGTTCCCCAGGTCGTTGTAGAACATGTCGGCCAGCGCCCCGAACCGGCTGCCGCCGAGAAACAGGTCGATAGCCTTCTGGTACTCGCCGCGGGTCTCGTAGATGTGCCCGAGCTGGCGATAGGTGGTCAGGTACATGGCCAGATCGCGCTGGACGTACTCTCCGCGTTTCCGTTTCTGGACCTGAGCCAGACGACGGCGCTCGGCGGCGGAGAGCTGCTCCCGCTCGAACAGCGGAGGCACCGCCAGAATCCGCTCCAGATAGGTCGCCGCCCGGTCGTTCTCGCCCCGGTCCAAATGGTGCTCGGCCAGCACCCGGTTGGCGCGGACGCAGCGGGGCGCCTTGGCCGCCGTGTCGGCGAACAGCGAGACGTTGTCGCGGTACACGGGGTTGTGGACCAGCAGCACCACTGTCAGGAAGACCACTGCGCCGGCGCCCGCCGCCCACGCCAGCCGGCGGTTCCGCCCGTGGAGCCACGCCAGTCCAAGGCCGCCCAGGGCGCAGGCGCCGAGCGACGGCAGCAGCAGGTAGTGTTCCGCCAGCAGCTCGTGATGGGGGACGAGATGAGACATGGGCAAGATGGCCACAAAAAACCAGAGGCCCCAGAACGCCGCCTGGCGGCGGCCGGTGGCGGCGAGCCAGACCAGCGCGGCCAGGAGCGCGGCGACGAACACCGCCGCGGCCAAGCCCAGCGGATCCGCCCAGGTGTAGGCGATGGGAAACCCGTCGTACGAATAATCGGCCCGCAGGGTGACCGGCAACACCATCAGCCAGAGGTCGTACACCAGCACCTTCGCCACCGTCAGCAGGTTGGTGGCGAAGCTGCCGCCCCACCAGCCCAGCTTGGCGCTCGGGGCGGTCAGAAACACCTTGTAGAAAGCCAGGCCGGCGCCCAGTGCCGCGATGGGGAGCCAGTACCACCAACCGCGGCGCAGGGTGCGGCGGACACCCGCGCCCATCCGCCGCCAGGGTCCGCCCTCGGCCGCCGCCGTCTCCTCGATCCACTCGTACAGGAAGATGAGCGCCGGCACCACGATGCCCAGCTCCTTGGCCATGAACGCCAGCAGGAAGCCGGCCAGCACCGCCGCCCACCACCAGGCGCGGCGGGTCCGGCGGAACTGCAGGTAGGCCCAGAACGCCACCAGGACAAACAGCGCCGACAGCAGATCCCGGCGCCCGGAGATGTAGGTGACCGCGTCCACGTGAACCGGGTGCACCGCAAAGAGCCCCAGGGCCGCCAGCGCCGCGCCGTCGCCCAGGCCCGCCGCGCGGAGCACCCGCCAGGCCGCCACCAGCAGCAGCGCGAACCAGACCAGGTTGGACAGATGAAACACGAACGGGTCCATGCCCCCCAGGGCGTGATCCAGCGCGTAGCTCAACGTGCGCAGCGGGCGGTAGGCGACACCCTGCACGGTCGCCCGGGCGGCCTGCGCCAGCGACTGGACGGCCGGGTTGTTCTTGACCAGCGCGAAATCGTCGAAGACAAAATCGTACTCCAGGCCGGGCGCGTACAGCAGGACGCCCGCCAGGATGATGAAGGCGGCCCACCCGCCCGCGCCGACGGCCGGCCGGGCCGGCGCCGCCGTCGGTTGCGGCGCCGGACGATCCGGCCGCTTCCGGCGGTCGGGCTTACTTCCCTTTCCCGCCGCCATCGCGCGGCACGACCTTGCAGGAGATGTTCAGCCACACGTCTTCGACATCGGTGACGATGTGCAGGTTCCCGTCACACATGTCCGGGGGCAGGCCGTCCTTGAGGGTGAGCTCGATGACCGCGGTCTCGCCCGCCGCCTGAACCACCGTCACGACAAAATAGTCCCGCGACGGCTCCGCGCGCAGCACCTTCAGCGGCTGGCCGTCCCGGCGGGCGACGGTGATCCGGCGCACCGGCGCCCGGTCGCCCTCACGAACCCAGAAGTTGACCCGGCCTGGCGTCAGCCGCAGCGGCGAGGATTTCTGGAAGTAGACCGGCAACTGGAGCAGCGGGAAATCCTGGCTGTTCGATTCCACGAACAGCGTCGCGACGCGGCGGAACTCGGCCCCCGGGGGAAGGCGGAACAGAACCTCCCAATCCTTCCCGGGGAGCGCCCGCCATTCGGCCTGGAGGAAGCCGGCGGGGTCGTACACGCGCTTCGGCTGGATTCCATCCGCGACCCGGAAGGTGATCCGGCCCTGGAAATCGGGCGCCACCGGCCAGTCCAGGGTGAGCGTCCGCGGGCTCCACTCGATGTCCCCCTTCACTGAGGCAGTGACGTACAGCGTGGTTTTCGGCGTGGCCGGATCGTCCGTGGTGAGATCGATGCTCTTCGACACATCCTCCGGCAGGTTGCCCGCGGTGTATTTGATCGACAGGTGGGACTGGCCTCCCGGCGGGACGATCCGGTCGGTCAGGCGGGTCACGGTGCAGCCGCAGTGCGCCTTCACGCTGAGGATGCGCAGGGGGGCGTCGCCGGTGTTCAGGATGACGAATCGGCCCGGCGTGACGGAATTGGGGCGCACGACGCCGAGATCCAGAGTCTGGTTCATCACCTCGAACCGCGGGGTCCCGGCGGCGACGTGAGCCAGGCACAGGCCCCCGATCAGAACCAGTAGCGGCCAGCGGCGCATCAGCGGCCTCCGGTTGGGCCGGCCGGCGCCGGGGTGGCGGCCGCGTCGCCGATCCGGGCGCGCACCGGAACGGCCAGATGCCGGGCGCCCATCCGGACGGTCACCGTGGCGTTGCACAGCCCGGCCGGCGCCTTGGCATCGATGACGATCTTCACCACGTTGGCCGCCTCGCCGTTGCGGACCACCTCGGCCCGGACGAACGGATTGCTGGACTCGGTGGCGGTGATCTGGAAGGCGACGCCCTTGTTGCTCTTGACGATGACGTCGCGGGTGGCTTCAGCGCCCGCCTTCAGTCCGTACATCATGAGCCGGGCCGGAACGACGGCGAACTCCTCCTGGAACTTGATGTAGACTGGAAGCTGGATGACCGGGAAACTTTCGCTGTTGGTCTTGGCCCGGACGGTGGAGTTGAGATAGCCGCGGTGGTCGGCCTTGACCTGCTCCGGCACGAAGGCCACCTTGAGCTCGAAGCGCCCGTCGTCGGTCCGCCGCCAGTCGCAGCGGAGGAACGGATCATCGGCCTTCAGATCGGTCAGCTTGAACGCGTCGGGATCCTTGGCCATGAAGAAGACCGACGCCTCGGCCGCCGCGTCAACCGGAATATTGTCGAACCGGATGTAGGACGGGTTGAATTCCAGATCGGTCTTGATCGCCGCCCGGATCGTGAGCACCGATTCCGCCTGTTCCGGATCGTTCGAATACACCAGGATCTTCTTTTCGGACATGCCCGCGGCCCGCCCGGCATGGTAGGTGACCTTGATGACCGACGACTCGCCCGGCGCCAGCAGCTTCTTGCTCGGCGCGACCGCGGTGCAGCCGCAGGTGGACTGCACTTTAGTGATTTCGAGAATGGCATCACCGGTGTTGGTGAAGGCGAACTCGTGGGTGACTTCGTCGTTCGGCTTGAGCTCGCCGAAATTGTGGACGGGCTGCGCGAACACGATCTTGGGCGTCCCCGTGGCCGTCGCCGGCGACTCGCTCTGGCCCAGGGCGCCGGATCCCAGCGCCAGCAGGACGACGAGCCCCGGCATGATGGCACGCAACAGGTTCATGTGGCCTCCTTACTTGATCCCGGACGTGAACGTCGTGGAATCGGTGGAACGGAATACATTATCCATTTTCAGCCGGCGGTTCAACTGAATTCGCATCGGCCGGCCCAGCGGCTTGCGCTGGCCAACGGCCCCGCGATCCGGTATAGTGGATGAACGGAGCCGGCGCCGGCGATTCATGCGATATATAGATGACGGAAGCATCCGGATGGACGAACCGCGATCACCCGATGTAGCCCCACCACGCGTCAGCGTCGTCATCCCGTCCTACCGCAGCGGCCGAACGCTGGGGGACGTGCTGGCCGCGCTCCACCACGAACTGGCCGGGGTGGCCCACGAGATCGTCGTGGCGGACGGCGCCGCCCGCGGCGACGCGACCGCCGCCGCCCGGCCCTACCCGACGGTCCGGGTCGTGGAGCGGACGGAGCGGCTCTCCTGCGGGGACGCCCGCAATTCGGGCGCCGCCGCGGCCCGCGGCGACCGGATCCTGTTTCTCGACGCCGACTGCGTCCCCGGGCCGGGCTGGGGTCGCGTGCTGGCGCGGCTGCTCGACGAGGCGCCGGCTGTCATCTCCGGAGTGATGGCCAACGGGACGCCCCGCTCGTGGGCGGGCTCGCTGCAGTACTGGGCGGAGTTCTCGCGGTTCGTCCCCTCCGGCCGGCCCGGCCACCGCCAGTTCCTGCCGTCGTTCCAGCTGCTGATCCCGCGGGAGCACCTCGCCGCCCTCCCGCCCTACGCGCCCGATTTCATCCTCGCCGAAGACATCCTGTTCTCCGCCCACATCACCCGCGCGGGGCTCCCGGCGCGCTTCGAGCCGGATCTCGTCGCCGCCCACCGCAACAAGGAGCGGCTGCCCGATGTGCTGCGCCACCTGTACCAGCTCGGCTTCGGCAGCGGGCGCACCCGCCGCCTGTACCCCGGTCTCCAAAAGGCGGCCGTGCGCTACGTCCCGTTCCTCGCGCCGGCCGTGCTGGCCTATTCCTGGGCCGGACTCGCCTGGCGGATGATCACGGCCCGGCCCAATCCGGGCTGGCGGACGCCGGTGCTCCTGGCCCTGGCGGTCCCGGGCCTGGCATGCTGGCACGCCTGATTCTGGGTGGGGCTGTACTTTCCCCGGAAGACCCAGTGGCCGTACCGCCGGCTCATGGGCATTTCCCGCTGACCCCGCCACGGGCGGCCCGCCGGCGTCTCCCCGGGACTGCGATCCCGACGGCCTGACCATTCGCGCTGGATTTACCCGTCGAACCGGTTTATCTTGAGGCCGTGGCCAACAAACGGACCCCCCCGCCCCGTCACCGCATGCTCGATTTCATCGCCGACCCGTTCGGGGGGCGGAAGCGCGACACCAAGGGCGTGCGGCGTGTGGTTTTCGGCCTGAACGCCCGCCTGACGACGCTCCTGACGCTGCTGCTGCTGACGCTGCTGGCGGGCGCGGCCGCGGTGATCTACTGGGCCGAGACTCCGGCCGCGCGGCAGTCGGCGGCGGAGCTGGAGCGGATCGGGCTGCTGCCCGTCCGCTGGCTGTCGCTGTTCGTGGCCGCGGCGGCGATCGCCGGCGGAGCGGGGCTGCTCCTGTTCTCCGGCTACATCCGCGGCGTGGTCCGGCGCCTGCGCCGGGTCCAGGCGGCGGCGCTCGCCATCGGCAACGGCGATTACGACGCGCGCATCGAGCTGGCGGGTCGCGACGAGGTGGGCCAGTTGGCCGACGTCCTGAACAGCATGGCGGCGGAGCTGAAGGAGAAGGACGCGCTCAAGCGGGAAAAGGGGACCATGGAGAAATTCATCTCCCAGTCCACCCGGACGATGATCCAGAAATCGGGCAAGGACGGCGAGGCGGTGAATCTCGGCGAATGCCAGGAGATCGACCTCAGCTTTCTGTTC
>JAKQDD010000226.1 GCA_029556615.1 Verrucomicrobiota bacterium
GCTCATGCGGCAGGCGACCGACATCACGCTCACCCTCCTCAACGAGGACATCTACTACCGGGCACGGTGCAAAGAGCACCTCCGCGATATCCTCGCCGCCGTCGCCGAGCACCCGGAATACCTCGACCTCTCGCTGGAGGAGGAACAGAACATCCGGAGGTGGAACGGGTGCAGCCCGTGATCGACCCTCACTACCCTGCAATGGTGCAGGCGTTCGAGGGTGCAACCGGGCTCCCATATCCCGCCGGGCTCACAGTGATCACCGACCGGCTCTTCGAGGAGGATCCCCATGCCGACGAGCGGTAACGTTCTTGCCCTGCTCCCGGTCCTGACGCCTTACACTGCAACGTCGGCACAGTTCGACCTGCTCTACCCCTACGCGCTCGACGAGTTCGAGGGCGACGATCCGGGATGCAGTAAGACCGGCGCCGAACGGGCGCTCGCCTACCTCATGGCCCACTATCTCGCCGGCGGGGAGGACCAGATTGGGTTCTCCGGCGAGAAGATCGACGACTACAGTTATACCGTCGCCGGGCCGGCAGCAACCTCGTCCCGCTGGTACGTCCTGTACCGGCAGCAACTCGACCGGTGCCGCGACGCACTCGCCATCGGCCCGGCAGCGCTCGCAGGCGTCCAGCACGCGGACGTCTCCGGGCTTTCTGACCTGCACCTCGATCAGAACCCCGTCGTGCGCGTGAGGAGGGATTCTGATGAGTCTCCCTGAAGGAAGCGCTCTTGGCACGCTGACTGACCGCGAACTCCTCCTGATGGTCTACAGCAAGGTCGACACGATCGCCATCTCGCAGACCGACATCGAGTCTCGCGTCAGGGTCCTGGAAGCGCAGAGCAACCGGACCCTCGGCCTGATGGCGGCGACCGGAGGGGGATCCGGGGCCGTTGCGGGCGGCATAGTCGCAGTAGTCATGAAACTCCTGGGGGGGTTCGGATGAGCCTCGCGGGCCTTCTGAACCAGGAGGTGCAGATCAAGGCGCGGACCGGCACCACCTACACCGGCGATCCGGAGTATGCGGCTGCCGCTACCTATCCGGCCCGGATCTCCTACAAGCCGCGCCGGGTCTTCGTGAACGGGGTTGAACGGACCTCGACTGCTCGGATCACCGTTGCGGTCGAGGTCTTCGACGAGGACCTGATCGTTCTGCCGGACGGCACCGAGCGGGGATCGCTCCAGGTCAAGCGCACACACGGGGGCGGCGGGACGTTCCACCATTCGACCATCGACATCTGAAAAAAGGAGGAAACAACAGCAATGGTAAACCGAGTATCAGGAGAAATCCACAAGAAGGGAGGCATCCTCCAGCAGACGTTCGGCGAGACCGTCGCGAATGCGTACGGGCTTGTCTTCTACCAGGCGGCCGACGGCAAACTCTACCGGGCGCAGGCAAACGCCGAAACGACTGTCGCCGGCGTCCTTTACCTCTGCGCGGACGCAGCCACAGTCAAGGACACCGTCGGCAACGCGCTCGCGCAGGGACGGGCCGAGAAGACCGGTTGGTCATGGACCGTGGGAAAACTGGTCTACGTCTCGCCGACCGCGGCCGGGGAGTTGACGCAGACCGTGCCGACCGGAACGCAGAAGATCCGGCCGGATCTTCTGCGTTCCGGTCGGCACGGTCTGCGTCAACTCCCCGGCCGCGGTCGGCGAGACGTAGACCAGTTTTCCCACGGTCCATGACCAACCGGTCTTCTCGGCCCGTCCCTGCGCGAGCGCGTTGCCGACGGTGTCCTTGACTGTGGCTGCGTCCGCGCAGAGGTAAAGGACGCCGGCGACAGTCGTTTCGGCGTTTGCCTGCGCCCGGTAGAGTTTGCCGTCGGCCGCCTGGTAGAAGACAAGCCCGTACGCATTCGCGACGGTCTCGCCGAACGTCTGCTGGAGGATGCCTCCCTTCTTGTGGATTTCTCCTGATACTCGGTTTACCATTGCTGTTGTTTCCTCCTTTTTTCAGATGTCGATGGTCGAATGGTGGAACGTCCCGCCGCCCCCGTGTGTGCGCTTGACCTGGAGCGATCCCCGCTCGGTGCCGTCCGGCAGAACGATCAGGTCCTCGTCGAAGACCTCGACCGCAACGGTGATCCGAGCAGTCGAGGTCCGTTCAACCCCGTTCACGAAGACCCGGCGCGGCTTGTAGGAGATCCGGGCCGGATAGGTAGCGGCAGCCGCATACTCCGGATCGCCGGTGTAGGTGGTGCCGGTCCGCGCCTTGATCTGCACCTCCTGGTTCAGAAGGCCCGCGAGGCTCATCCGAACCCCCCCAGGAGTTTCATGACTACTGCGACTATGCCGCCCGCAACGGCCCCGGATCCCCCTCCGGTCGCCGCCATCAGGCCGAGGGTCCGGTTGCTCTGCGCTTCCAGGACCCTGACGCGAGACTCGATGTCGGTCTGCGAGATGGCGATCGTGTCGACCTTGCTGTAGACCATCAGGAGGAGTTCGCGGTCAGTCAGCGTGCCAAGAGCGCTTCCTTCAGGGAGACTCATCAGAATCCCTCCTCACGCGCACGACGGGGTTCTGATCGAGGTGCAGGTCAGAAAGCCCGGAGACGTCCGCGTGCTGGACGCCTGCGAGCGCTGCCGGGCCGATGGCGAGTGCGTCGCGGCACCGGTCGAGTTGCTGCCGGTACAGGACGTACCAGCGGGACGAGGTTGCTGCCGGCCCGGCGACGGTATAACTGTAGTCGTCGATCTTCTCGCCGGAGAACCCAATCTGGTCCTCCCCGCCGGCGAGATAGTGGGCCATGAGGTAGGCGAGCGCCCGTTCGGCGCCGGTCTTACTGCATCCCGGATCGTCGCCCTCGAACTCGTCGAGCGCGTAGGGGTAGAGCAGGTCGAACTGTGCCGACGTTGCAGTGTAAGGCGTCAGGACCGGGAGCAGGGCAAGAACGTTACCGCTCGTCGGCATGGGGATCCTCCTCGAAGAGCCGGTCGGTGATCACTGTGAGCCCGGCGGGATATGGGAGCCCGGTTGCACCCTCGAACGCCTGCACCATTGCAGGGTAGTGAGGGTCGATCACGGGCTGCACCCGTTCCACCTCCGGATGTTCTGTTCCTCCTCCAGCGAGAGGTCGAGGTATTCCGGGTGCTCGGCGACGGCGGCGAGGATATCGCGGAGGTGCTCTTTGCACCGTGCCCGGTAGTAGATGTCCTCGTTGAGGAGGGTGAGCGTGATGTCGGTCGCCTGCCGCATGAGC
>JAKQDD010000009.1 GCA_029556615.1 Verrucomicrobiota bacterium
ATGAGGGGACAAAGGAATGAGGGGACAAAGGAATGAGGGGACAAAGGAATGAGGGGACAAAGGAATGAGGGGACAAAGGAATGAGGGGACAAAGGAATGAGGGGACAAAGGAATGAGGGGACAAAGGAATGAGGGGGCAAAGGAATGAGGGGACAAAGGAATCCGGAGTAGGTCCTCAACACCCTTGTCCTCAATTCCCTTGTCATCAATTCCCTTGTCCTCAATTCCCTTGTCCTCCTCATTCCTTTGTCCTTCCCTCGGTTTGCGTTTCACCCCGGATGCGTGCAGCAAGTCCCCATTCCGTTGCCTGCGGACCTTGTCAGCAACGCACGATTCTTGCCGATTGCACTGCAAAGTTCTGGAACCGGAGCGGACAAGACTTGACCTGCGGACCGCATCTTCCACAATCCGAGGCCTCTAGCGAGGCGCGCATCAGACCAATGAAGCATGTGGTCCAGAGGAACCGTGGGGGACAGCGGGGCACCCTGCCTCCGCGCCTCGCTCATCTAGAGTCCTCGACGGAGGAAGGGGAGGCCTGGAACAGCAGGGACTCAAACTTGACCCAATCGCACCGACTTCCACACGTCGAGGACTCCACACGTCGAGAACTCTATACACGCCACCGCACAATAAGACTATGAGCACGTCACATCATCGATCCGCCTGGCTCAAAGGCCAGGACCCCAATTGCTGCCCCTCCTCCCTCCCCCCCCAGGGGCCCTATCGCCTCATCCTCCTGGGCGCACCCGGCGTCGGAAAAGGTACCCAGGCCGAGTTGCTCTGCCAACGCCTCGGCACCTGCCATCTCTCGACCGGCGACGTCTTCCGCGCCGCCAAAAACCTCGACCCCGCCCAGCGCAGCCCCGCCCTGACCGCCGCTCTCGATTTCATGCGCCGCGGCGAACTGGTTCCCGATGAGACCGTTCTCGCCATGGTCCGCGAACGCGTGGCCTGTCTCCGATGCCCGGGCGGTTTCCTCCTCGACGGCTTCCCGCGCACCGTCGCCCAGGCCGATGCCCTCGAGTCTATCCTTGCGGGTGAACAGTTGAAACTGGACGCCGTCCTCAGCTACGACCTACCCATCGACCAGATCGTAGCACGGCTCAGCGGACGCCGTACCTGCGCCGGCTGTAAAGCCGTCTTCCACGTCGCCACTCGCCCCCCCAAGACCGAGAGCGTCTGCGATCATTGCGGCGGCAAGCTCTATCAACGCGAAGACGACCGCCCCGAAGCCGTCCGGGTCCGAATGGAAACCTACGAGAAGAGCACCGCCCCGCTGGTCGAGTTCTATCGCCACCGCGATCTGCTGATCAGCATCCCCGCCCACGGCACCCCCGAGGAGATCTTCCAGCGCACACTCCAGGTCCTCGCCACCCGGCGGTGATCCGGCGCCCCCCCGCCAATCCGGGACACGCAATCCCCTGCAAACCAACGGAAAAAACTCGGAAAAGATGCTTGACCCGGCCCCCGTTCTCCGTCTAAAAAAACGCCCGTGTATTAGCTCTGTCCGCATCCTGGTCATGAATCGGGATGCGGTGGCTCGTATCGGAGGTTTCCGGAGGGCGAGGCAGAGCGAGCAAGAGATCCATTCAGGGAAAAGAGAGAAGAAAAGAGTATGAACCGAAAAACACTCGTCGGAATGGTCGCTGTCGCTCTGGTCGGCGCCACGTCTGCCTTCGGGCAGTACGTCACCTATGACTTCGACTCGTACACCCTCGGCAGCATCAACGGCCAGGGCGGATGGGAAGGCTGGACGGGGAATGCCGCCGTGGCCGGCACGGTGACGGCGGAACAGGCCTTCAGCGGCACACAATCGCAGAAGGTTGTGAAGGGCAATGACTCGGTCCATCCGTTCACCCAGGTGAACAGCGGCCAGTGGACGCTGAGCATGCAGCAGTACATCCCCTCGACTGCGTCCGGCCAGATCTACACGATCCTGTTGAACAGCTACCCCAACAATCTGAACTGGAGCGTTCAGACGTTGGCGGATGCGAGCGCGAACTTGATCGGCCAGTTCGACGGGAGTGGGGGCAGTGGTCAGCATGGCTCGAGCCTCGCTCTTGTCAAGGATCAGTGGGTCGAATTGCGCTATGAGATCGATTTCGCCGCGAACTCGGTAAGCGCTTTCTACAACGGCTCTCTTATGGGGACCCACAGCTGGCAGTACAACGGAATCAATGAGCTCCAGGCCATCGACCTCTACCCTGACGAAGGTGCAGAGACCGGCTTGGTCGGTGCCGTCTACTACGACGATATCAAGCTCCAGCAGATTCCCGAGCCCGGCACGCTGGCTCTCCTCGGTCTGGGCGGACTCGCCCTCGCGCTGCGGCGCCGGATTGCCTGACGCAATCTGATCCTTGGATCTCAACATGACGGAGGCTGGCGTACCCAGCCTCCGTTTCGTTTTATGAACACATTCCTCCTCGGTCGATCCCTGGCACTCTGCTCCATCCTCAGCCTCGCTCTGGCTGGCGCCATAGCCAACTCGGTCAAGGCCGCCGACACACCGCTCCCCGCCACCCCACAACCCGCCCCCTCGAAGGTCCTCCTCGTCACCGGTATCGATTACCCGGGACACCCGTGGAAGGAGACGGCTCCGGTCTTGAAAACCATCCTCGAGAAAGACCCCCGCCTCAGCGTCCGCACCGTCGAAGACCCCGCCTTCCTCGACAGCGCCGCCCTCACCCACTACGCCACCGTCATCCTCCATTTCATGGACTGGGAATCCCCTGGACCCGGGCCCGATGCGCGCGAAAACCTGCGCCGCTTCGTCGCCGGCGGCGGCGGACTCATGCTCACCCACTTCGCCTGCGGCGCCTGGGACAACAACGAATGGCCCGAATTCAAAGCGCTCGCCGGCCGGGTGTGGGACCCGAAGCTCCGCGCCCATGACCCGCACGGAACGTTCAAGGTCGAGATCGTCGATCCCTCGCACCCGATCACCCAGGGCCTCGCGCCATTCGAGACGCTCGATGAGCTCTACACCTGCCTCGCCGGCGATGCCTCCATCCACGTCCTGGCGCAGGCCATCTCGAAAGTCGACGGCAAACCCTACCCGATGGCCTTCGTGCTGAACTACGGAAAAGGCCGCGTGTTCCACTCGCCGCTCGGCCACGACGGCCGCGCTTACGCCAGCCCCGGCGTCGGCGACCTCATGCGCCGCGGCTGCGCCTGGACTGCCGGATTGCGCTAGCAAGGCGCCACCTCAGATCCGGTCGAGTCCTCAGGTTCAAGAAGACCCTGCTGTGCTTGCCCGCCCTCTCTTCCGCGCCTCGCTAGAGCCCGCCCGCGAGCGGGCGGGCCACCCCGGATCCGACACCCCACGCGCCTACAAGGCGAAAACCCACCAGGAGCCGATGGCGTGCGTTCGCGCCGCACGCCTTAGGCGAGGATCCGGTTTGACTCTCACGAGTTGACGAGGGTATATGGGGTGCGAGGGTTGAGGGTTGGTTTGTTGAGTACCGGGGCGAGGCAAGGCAGGCCGCATGAGAATCTTGATGTTGTTGGCGGGTGTGGCGTTTTGGGGTGGTTCGCTGTCGGTTGGTGCCGGGGTGCTTATCACCGATGGGGAGGACTACAGCAGGCGGCCGGTTGTGCGCGATGGCACGTCGGAGGAGGGGGTTGGCGATTCAGGGCAGGGGGAGGCGGGCGGCGGACTTGGGCGGGCGGAGGAGAGTGGGGCGAGTGGGGCCTCGGGTTTGGGGAGTCCGTTCGCGGTGTTTCCGGTTGGCCGGGCATTCGCGGGTTCGGACGGGAGAGGGAGGCTGGCCTTGGGGGAGATCATGCGATTTCGGCCGGGGTTGCCGGGGCCTGCGGGGGCTGTGACCTTCCAGGATCTTGTGGACGGGAAGGTCTGGTCGGACATCAGGCCGGAATTGCGCTAAGGGGCAGGAGCGGATTTGACTCGTGAGATTGCTTCCTTGAGCCAGAGCTGCTGCGAAGGGAAGAGCTGGGAGGCGTCGATGGCATCGGCTTTATCGAGTGCCTCGGAGCGTTGGTGTTGTGCGCCGAGCAGCTCGAATTCGGCCAACTGGAATTGTGCAAGGGTTGAGGCGGGGAGCGTCTTGGAGTCGATGGCTGCCAGCTGTTGGCGGGCTTCCTCGATGTGCTCCACGCGGAGGAGGGCGATGGCGTGATTGAGGCGGGGTTCGACCCGATCCGGCAGGAGTTGGAGAAGTTCCGTGGTGTGGGCGAGGGCTTCCTGGGGGCGGACGCGGATCAGGAGGAGAGCGGAGGCGTAATTATTGCGGGCGACGGGGTCGGAGGGGGTGAGTTTGAGGAGGGCTTGGGAGGTTTCGAGGAGGTAGTGGTCGTGGCGGAGGACATCGGCGCAGCGGAGGAGCGCTTTGAGGAAGGCGGGGCTGTTGGTCAGGGTGGCGCGGTGGGGCAGCAGGATTGCCTCGGCCTGGGCTGAGGCATTGAGTTGGAGGAGGGACTCCGCGGCGTTGAGGGCGGCCTCCGGCTGGGGGATCCCCAATTCTGCCGCGCGCGAGAAGTTGCGTTCTGCGCTTTCGCGGTTTTCGGTGTGCCACTCAGCGATTCCTTCGACGACGTGACCATAGCCGCCCAGGCGATCGATAGCATCGGGCTGGGTGCGGATTTCGAGGCCCAGTTCACGGAGGCCATCCCAGTTGCGCTGGTGGAGGAGGACATCCGCCTGGAGGACCTTGAGTTCCCAGAGCCATCGTGCGGCGGTCTTATGGCGGTGGAGCAGGGCCTGGGCCTCATCCCAGAGTTCCAGCGCGGCGAAAGCCTGGGCGAGCCGGAGGATTTCGATGATGCCATGGGGGGCGAGGTTCGAGGCGGTGGCCATGGCGCGGGCTTCGGTTTGGCGGCCCTCGGTGAGGAGGAGCATCCAGTATTGAACGTAGTGGCGGACTTCGGCGAGACCGGCTCGCCGCAGGCTGCGGAGGATATCGGCTGCGGACTCGAGATCGCGCTCGTGGACGGCGACGGCGAGGGTGAGTTCGTAGGCGAGGCGTTCTGTCTCCTTGGCGTCTCGGGCGGCGAGGAGGCGATCGCGGGCCGGATCGCGCTGGTCAGCGGGTCCCCACCCGGCGAGGTAGGCGTCATGGTAGAGGGCGAGGCTGGCGAGCGGGTCATCGCCTGGGGCGTTTTCCGGTGGTTGCTGGTGGTGAGCGGCGACGGCGGTTTGGAGGGGGGCATTGGTGGCGAGGCGCCCGGCGAATTCGTCGGCCTGGCCGGCGGCGAACAGCGACATGAGGTAGACCTTCTCCTGATCGGAATTGAGCCGATTGCGGATGGGGTCCAGGAGGGCAACAGCGCGATCGCCGAGGCCGGTGCGCAACCAGGCATGGGCGACGAGGACGACATCGGCGGTGTTGGTATGACCGAGGCGGAGCAGCCAGATGCCGGCGGGGAGGGCCACTCCGGCGGCGGAGTCGCCGCTCTCGATCCTGGTCAAGGCGCGCAAGAGGCCGCGGATGGAGTCGGTATTGGCAAAGTCGCTTTGCCAGGCGCGGTGCCATGCCGAGCGAGCCTCCTCGAGTTGGCCGGCGCGGTCGAGTCCGCGTGCCTGGCGCTTGAAGTGCCATCCGAGCACTTGGTCATAGAGCCGGGTGGTCACCATCGGACTGAAGCCTGGCGGGCTGGTGCGCCAGATTCTCGGGAGGAGGACGAGAGCGGCGATGCTGACGAGGAGGCCCAGGCCGACGACGGTTCGGAACCACAGCGAAAAGAGCAGGACGCGGAACAGGGGCCAGTTGTCGAACCTGGCAGCGAGGCGGTCTTGGTCCCAGAACAAGAACACCCGTTTTCCGGAGCGTTCCGGGGTGAGATCATGGCCTTCGTCTTCCGGATACATCGGTCCTGCATAGTAGTGCGGAGATAATGGAAGGACAACAGATTGTTCAGGTCCCGGGAGGCTTGCGGTGTTGCGGTGGATTCTTCTATGGTGACGGCGTGGACTGGCTTCCGCACGTCTTGGTGGCGCTTGGAGGGTATTGCCTCGGGTCGTTGCCCACCGGGTATGCGGTTGGCAGGGCGCGAGGGGTGGACATCCGGCAGGTGGGGAGTGGCAACATTGGTGCGACGAATGTGCTGCGGGTGTTGGGGAAACCGGCGGGGATCTTCGTGCTCTTGGTGGACGCGTTGAAGGGTGTGGCGGCTTGTGCCGGTCTGCCGCGGTGTGTGTTGGCGGCGATGCGGGACGCGGCGCCGGATCCCGGGGCATTGGCATTGGTGGCAGGGGTTTCGGCGATTCTGGGGCACAACTACACCTGCTGGCTGCGGTTCAAGGGGGGGAAAGGCATTGCGACGACGGCGGGGGTGTTGGGGGTATTGATGCCGAAGGCGCTTGGGGTTGCGCTGGGGGTTTGGCTTCTGGTGTTTCTGGCGTCGCGGTACGTCTCTTTGGCATCGGTGGCAGCGGCGTTGATTCTGCCTGCGGCGGTCTGGGTGACGGGGGGTGAGCCGGGGATGGTCGCAGCGGCGGGTTTTCTGACCGCGCTGGCGCTGTACAAGCATCGGGCGAACCTGGAGCGGTTGGGCAAGGGAACTGAGCATCGGTTTGGGTCGAAGCCGGGGCCGCCTGGGGGGGCGGGTAATGGAGGGGGCCCATGAGGATTGCGGTGTTGGGCATGGGGGCCTGGGGGACGGCGTTGGCGCGGCAGATGGGCGAGGGGGGCCACACGCTGACGGTATGGGACCACGACGCGGCGAATTTGCGGGAGGTGGCGAAGACGGGTCGGAATCAGAAGTACCTGCCTGGGGTTGTCCTGTGCGGGGACTGGCGGGTGGAATCGGTTCTGGATACGGCCTGGCGGGGGAGCGATCTTGTATTACTGGCGGTGCCCTCGAAGGCATTTCGGGCGGTCAGTCGGGTGCTGGCGGAGCATGAGGGCACGGTGGTGACCGTTACGAAGGGGATCGAGTATGACACCGGGCTGACGATGAGCGGTGTTCTTCTTGAGACGGCGCCGCGGGCTCGGGCGGTGGCCTTGTCGGGGCCGACGCTGGCGATGGAGGTGGCGCGGGGGGTGCCGACGGCGGCGGTGGCGGCAAGCCGGGATCCGGAAGGGGCGCGGCAGGTTCAGGGACTGCTGCATCGGCCTGCGTTTCGGGTCTACACGAGCCGGGATTTGCTGGGTGTGGAACTCGGGGGTGCGTTGAAGAACGTGATGGCGATCGCGGCGGGTGTTTGCGATGGGTTGGGGTTTGGCGACAACTCGAAGGCGGCGTTGGTGACGCGGGCGGTGGTCGAGATCTGTCGTTTGGGGGTGGCGTGCGGGGCGCAGGCGGGCACTTTCTCCGGGCTAAGCGGTCTGGGAGACCTTGTGGTCACCTGTTTTTCGCGTCTCAGCCGGAACCGGATGTTGGGGGAGCGATTGGGGCGAGGGGAGGCGTTGGATCAGATTCTGGGGCAATCGGTTTCGGTGGCGGAGGGGTATCCGACGGCGCGGGCAGCCTGGCGTCTGGCGCAGCGGCTGGGTGTTGCGGCTCCGATCATCGAGCAGGTGCACGCCATGCTTTACGAGGGCAAAAATGTGGCTGACGCAGTCCGCGACGTGACCCATCGGGACCACAAGGCCGAGGACGAGTGAGGGGGGTCGGTCGCGCGGGCGCTGTGCGGTGCAAAGCACAGTTGTCAAGTCTTTGTGGGGTGGGTAGGCTACAGGGCCGTGATCATGAACTGTGGGCGTTGCAGAGAGAACGATGCCATGAAGACACTTGTCGGATCCGCGCGCAGGTTGCGGTCGGGTTTCACGCTGATTGAGCTTCTGGTGGTCATCGCGATCATCGCGATTTTGGCGGGCATGCTGTTGCCGGCGTTGGCCAAGGCGAAGGCGAAGGGCCAGGGCATCATGTGCATGAACAACACGAAGCAACTGGCGCTCGGGTTCCTGATGTACGCCGACGACCACAACGAGACCCTGCTGGCGTGTCTCGACGGTCTTGCCGGCCGGGTCAATTGGATCCAGGGGGCGCTGGACGGGTGGGGGGCGGAGGCGGCGGACATGCGTTACATCACGAACAGCCCGATGTTCCCGTACGTGGGGCGGAGCCCTGCAGTCTTTCAATGTCCGTCGGACAAGGCGACGGTGAAGATTGGGACGCGGACGGAGCGTCGGATCCGGAGCAACTCGATGAGCCAGGTTTTTGCCTGGGGTGACTGGCTGGACGGTTCGGGGACGGGCAGGAACCAGACCAAGTGGCGGACCTATGGCAAGGCCTCGCACATTGTGACGCCGACGAAGACGTTTGTGTTTGTGGACGAGCATCCGAACAGCATCAACGACGCGGCGTTTGCGACCCAGTGTACCGGGGCGGATGCGGCGAGCACGGCGCGGATCATTGACTTGCCGGCGAACTACCACAACGGTTCATGCGGTTTTTCCTTTGCGGACGGGCATTCAGAGATCAAGCGGTGGGTCAGCATGCGGTCGGGGCATGACACGAGGAGGGGATTGTTCAACATGCCAGTTTACTTCACGGGGGCCCGCAACCTGACGTTGAACTTCGCGGCGGGCGAGGCCTGGATGGACGCCAAGTGGATGGCGGACAACACAACGGTTCTGCGGTAGAGTCCTCGACTGGGTCGGAGGCGCACCTCGCTACTGCGGCGACTTCGGATTCCGCGTGACAGGCCGTCCATGGACGGTATAATTGGGGCCGGTTTCAGTGACGACCCTATCGTCTAGTGGTTAGGACACCACCCTTTCACGGTGGCGGCCGGGGTTCGAATCCCCGTAGGGTCGCCAGCCTTTTTCGTTAGCCTCGACGCTTGATACTGTATCCGTTGACATTTGAGGTGCTCTTCGAGGCGAAGCCGTGGGGAGGTCGGCATTTCGAGACTCTGTTTGGCCGGTCGCTTCCGCCGGACACGCGGGTGGGCTGTTGCGTGGAAGTCCGGGATGCTCCGGGGATCTCCTGTCGGGTGGCGCATGGTCCGCTGGCGGGAAGGGAGTTGGGATGGCTAGTGGAGCAGGCGGGCGAGGGCGTGGTGGGTCGCGGGCATCGCGTGGGCGGACGTTTTCCGTTGGAGGTTCAATGGGTTGACGTCTCCGGTGAGGGACCGCTCGATGTGGGAGTCGGAAGTTCGGGCGCGGTTTCGGGGGTGGAGGGGGTGGAATTCTTCTATGCGGTCCACGCCGAGTCCATTGCCGTGGTGCATGCGGGGTTGCTGGCCGGGGTTGAGCGCCGCCGGTTTCTGGACCTGTTGAGGTCGGGGAGAGGTCGGGAGGGGCTGCGGCCAATTGCGGTGGGCTGTCGGGGGTCGTTGGTGGTGCCGTCGGGCTGCGTGCATGGTTTTCAGGGGGGCTGTGTGCTGGTTTCGATTCGGCGGGCAGGCTGGCTGAATCAGGAGATCTCGGGGGGCGGCATTGGCGGTCTGGCGGGGGGGGGCGCCACAAGTGAGGATGAAGCGGCAGTGGGGATGGCGGCCGAATACATGGCGCCGGAGGCTGGAGTAAGGTCTCGGGAGCGGTTGTTATGCGACCGGGGAGGGGTGCGGGTGATCGAGCAGGTGTTGCCGGCCGGCGTGCGGCGGGATCTTGGGGGATTGGACCGGGCGCATCTGGTGGTGGTGGTGGCAGGGCGTTGCGCGGTGCGGCACCAAGCGACGAAGACGGCGATTCGGGTGGGGGCGGGTCAGACGTGCCTGGTACCAGCCGCCGCTTACGGGGTGGTATTGGAGGCGGACGAGGAGACGGTGTATTTGGTGGCGACGGTCGTGCAGGAGGGCATAGGGCAGCCAGCGCTGGAGGGCGTCGCCACGGCTTCGGTGGTCTCGGGGGGCTCGGAAGTGTCGGCGTCGTCGGCGTCGTCTCCATTGGCTGCGGAGCCCGTGCGCCACCGGCGCGGTCTGATGGCGCGGTTGAAGAGCGAGCAGCTCGAGTTGGCGAATCGGCTGATGTACTTTCCGTTTCTGCGGTTGCTGCTGTTCACCTTTTGGTTCCGGGTGGCGGTGGTTGTGCTCTTGGTATTCGCGACGGGGTTGGTGTTATTCCTTCCAAGGATCTGGGGGGTGACCCCCGAGGGCTTTCTGCCCCGAGTGCGGATCAGCGGCCTGGACTGGGTGCAGGCGCATTTTCTGCGGCGGACGGGGGAACGGGCGATGGCGGAGGGGCAGTGGGGGGAGGCGACGAGGGCGTGGCAGGCGGCGTTTGCGAATCACCCGGGCGATCCGGAATTGCTGCGCGGGATGATCCGGGTGGCTTTGGCGGATCCGGAGCCGGAGTCGCGCGGTTTTGCGGCGTCGATCGCGAACGCGTCCTGGCTGTTGCGGCTGACCGGGACGAACCAGGTCGACTTGGAGCTGACGGCACGGCTGTACGCCAAGGCGCGTCGTTACGATTTGCTCGACGCGCTGCTGACGCCGATGGAGGGGCGGTTGTCAGCGGACCTGAAGGTGCTGTATGCGAAGACGCTGTTTCATGTTCGGAAGAGGGACTATGCGTCGTGGTATGACCGGTTGGACGCGGGTCTGCGGGCGGATCCGGAGCTAGCGCTCCATCAGTCGGCGTACCTGGCGGGGTGGGGCCCGCCGGAGACCGCGGCTGAGGGCAAGGCGAGTCTCGAGCAGGCGTGGGTGGCGCAGCCGGCGCTGCGGCCGGTCATTGCGCGGTTGCAGGCGGCGGTTGCGGTGAAGGGGATGGATCTGGCCGGGTACAGCGTGGCGTTGCGGCGGCTGGGGGATTTGCACCTGGACGGGGTGGGCGATCACACGCGGTACTGGCGCTTGCTGGTCGAGGCGGGGCGGAAGGACGAGGCCGTGAGTCTGGCTGCGGCGTATGTTTTTCCTCCTCGAACGGAGGGGGATCTTTTGTATCTCGCGGACGCGCTGGTTGGTTTGGAGCAGACGGCGCGCGCGCAGGAGTTGCTGCGGCGGTATGTGCCGGAGTTTGCGGGGTCGGCGGCGCTTTGGATTCGGTACGGGGATTTGGCGCTGGCGACGGAGGATTGGGAGGCGCTCCGCGCGGTGGCGACGCAGATGCGAGCGGTTCCGCCGATTCGGGCCCAGGTGGAGGGGGTGAGTTACTACTACGAGGGTCGTGTGGAAGGGGCGACGGGGCGGGCGGAGGCGGCGGAGCGGGCCTTTGCGCGGGCGGCGCAGTCCGAGTATGCCGACGAGGCGCAGGCGCGGCGGGTGGCAGCGAGCCTGCTGGAGCTGGACTACTTCGCCGAGGCGCGGATCTTGTTGGACCGGTTGGTGGCGAAGGCTCCGCGGGAGATGGAGCTTTGGGCGCTGCTCTACCGGGCGGGTTTGGGGCTTCGGGACGAGGCGGTGATCTTGCGGGCGGCGGAGGCGGCGCACGGGCTGGCGCCGCGGAGCGGGATGTGGGCGAACCGGTATGTATTTGGGCTCTGGCTGAACCGGATTCGGCCGGACGAGGCGATCCGGCTGAGCATGGAGTTGACGGCGCAATTCACGAACACGGTGGCGACCCGGATCAGCCATGCCGGGGCCTTGGTGTTGAATCGCCGTCCGGAGGAGGCGCAGAAGCTGCTGTTGACGGTGCGGCCGGACCGGTTGGAGCCGCAGCTCCGGAACGACTGTTTTCTGGTGATGATGGAGGCCTGTGTTGAACAGCTTCAATGGGCCGAGGCGGAAGCTCTTTCGCGCCAGATCAACCCGGACTTGATGTTCCCGAAGCAGCGGGAGGTATTCGAGTCCTTGTGCCGCCGGTTAGCAGAGGCTGTGGGGACCGCGTCGGGCGGGCCGGGGTAGGGTGCGGGGAGTCGCTGGAGTCCTCGACTTGTGGAATATGGGGTCAACAGGTCAAGTTGGGTCCCTGCCGTTCCAGGCCTCCCCATCTTCCGTCGAGGACTCTACATTGGCGAGGCGCGGAAGAGAGGGTGGGCAAGCACAGCAGGGTCTTCATGAGTCTGAGGACTCCGCTGGGTCTGAGGCGCACCTCGCTAGGCGCGGTAGTCAATCCTCCGAATCTCGACCGTCCCGCTGACGAGGTCGAAGAATGGCTTGCCGCGCCGGACGCCGACGGTTCCGTAGCCTGTGGCGGTGGCGAGGAAGCAGCGGAAGTCACCTCGCAGGGCGGGTTTGAGGTAGAGAGTTTTTTCGATGGCATCGTAGCGAGCGCCGGTGAGGGCCTGGAGGAGGGCGTAACTCGAGAGGGCGCGCGCGTACCAGTGTCCGCACTCGTATTCGTTGAAGGGGTTGCGGACGCGTCCGTCGTAGCGGCTGCGGCAGACGCGGACGATTTCGAGGCCTTCGTCGATGCGGCCCATGAAGATGAGGTGGGAGGCGACTTGGTATTCGATGCCGGTCCAGACTTCATTCGAGTAGACGAAGGGGAGGGAGAGCGCGCCGCCTTTGGGCCAGGTGCAGATGAGGAGGCCGCCTTCCGCGCCGCAGGCGTAGCTGGGGCGCTGGGGGTTGGCGTGGGCGGTGAGGTCGGTTTTCAGGTTGTGGCGGTGCACGGCCCGGAGGTGACTGCGGATCTTCCCGGGGTCGAGCACGTCACCGACGCCGCAGACCAGAGCCATCCAGGCTCCGAGCACTCCGTCTGCCAGGCATCCGCGGCCGTACTGGTACTTTGGCCCTTCCTTTTCGAGAAGCGCCCTGGCTTCGGGGGAGTAATCCCCGCCGAAGCTCTGGACCTCGACGGGGTTTTTCGCCCGAAGCGATTGCCATTCGATTTTCTGGATGAAGTACTCCCCGTCGTAGAGTTCGGACTCGGTGCGTTGCCGGCCTTTGGCGAGGAGTTCGGCATAAGCGGCGGTATCGTCGCCGAGGGCTTTGCCCATGGCGACGGCGGCGCTGAGGGCGCCGAGGTAGAAGCTGGTGCACATGCCGTCGGGCCCCCAGAATTCGATGTCGTAGGTATTGTGGTGGGGTTCGGCCAGCCAGCCCTGGTGGGTCGGGTCCCAGGTTTCGATGCAGAAGTCGAGGCTTTGCCGGACTCTGGGCCAGAGCCGGCGGAGCCACTCGGTATCGCCGCTGATCCGCCACTCGCGGTGGACCTTCAAGATGCCGCCCAGCTGGCCGTCGGCGGCCGCGTGAAAATCGTGGGGTGCAGGCCGGATGGGCAGGGAGGCGCGGAAGGTCTGGTGTCCGCGATCGTCCTGGGAAGGGCCGAATTCGGTTTCCCGGAGGGACCGTTCGAGGGTGGGGAACAAGTGGGCGATGGCCTGGGCATAATTCCAGACGTGGGTGCAGGAGCCATGGCAGCAGCCGGCGTTATCGCTGCAGCCCTCCCAGCACCAGAGCCGGCCATCGGCCTGGCGGAGGACGGTTGGCGACTTGAGGATGGTCAAGTTGGCGGCAACGGCTTCGAGGACCTCGGGGGGCAGGGTGGAATCGTAGAAGCAGCGGCTGAAGCGCTGGGCGCGGTCGCGCAATTCCTGGTAGCGGTCCCGCCAATGGGCGATGACGGCATTGACATCGGTGAATCGGCCGGCGTACCAGGGTTTGTAGGTGCCTTCGACCGGGGAGGGCGTCGAGGGGTCCTTGCCGATGCGCAGGTTGGTTTGGCCGACGAACCAGGCGAATCGGACGGCGATGGTCTTCGACTGACCCGGCTCGAGGCGGAACGGGACGAAGAGGGTGGCTCCGGGGGAGGGGTTGCCCGAGGCGACCGGCGGCCGGTCATAGCAGGCGCCCTCCGCGATGTCCTTCCAGGCCATGGTCAGGGCGTCCCACCAGCCGCCGCGGAACCAGGCATGATTCACGTGCAGGGCGGGGTCGCTGACGGTGACAGCGAAGGCGCCTTCCTCCCAGGACTTGTCTTTTGCGGCGGCATTCCAAAGGACGAAGCCTTCCGGGGTTGCTTTGACGGCCTGGGCACCGCCGCTGGTGGCCATGAAGTTCCTGGCATTGAAGGAGAACACGGCTTCGACCGGATGCCGGGTCCGGTTGACGAACGCGTATTCGAGGGCGGCCACCGGCAGGCTCGAGTCGTCGGTGTCCCCGGGAGCGAAGGGGCTCCATCCGGTGATGCGGATTTGGAGGGGGATCTGGGGATCGCGGACGCTGACGGTGGCGAAGGGGAAATGGGTGTGGAAGGAGGCGGTTCGGAATCGCGGCAGGCCGAAAGCGGTCCCTGCGGCGCCGTTGCCGGATCCGGGCATGCCGAAGAGCTTCCAGGCGGGAACGGGGCCTTCGATGACGCGCGCGACGGGGGTTGTGCCCTTGACGCAGAGGGCAGCGAACATCATGGGCTCGTTGAAGACCTCGGGGCGATGGCGCAGCGAGACATGGGAGAGCGCCCCGGTTCCTTCGAGGCAGAGCATGCCGGCTCCCATGCCGCCCATGGGGAAGGCGACCCGGTTGAGACGCGGTCCGGCGTACTCGGTGTTGAACTTGGCGCTTCCGCGGGAGCGGGGCGGGTGTGATGCCGTTGCGTCTTTGGGGTGACTGGCGTGACTGGTGCCGGCGTTGCCCTGCAGAGCGGTCCAGGCGCCTGCCGAGGCAGCCGTCAGTTTGAGGAAGTCACGGCGGGGCAGTCGTTTGCGGTTGCTTTCAGGCATGGGGCAGTCCTTTCACGTTCGGGGGGGGCGGGGCTCAGGAGGCGGGAGGTGTCGAATCGAAGTCGAGATCGACGAGCAGATTCGAGGCAATCCGTTCGAGTTCCTGCTGGAGGCTGGTTCGGTCGCAGGCATCGGGCAGGTGCAGCCGGGCCCGGGCCTTGAACAAGGGTTCGCCGGTCATGGGAGCGCTCGAGCACTCGGTGGTTAGTTCATCGACGTTGACCCCGTGTCGGGCGAGCGTTGCCGACACTTCGCGCACGATGCCGGGGCGGTCATGACCAACCAGCTCGAGGGTGGCCCGGGAGCGTGGCGCGGGGGATTCGCTTTCTGCTGCATGAACTTCCACGGTCAAGCCCTGATCGCGCAGGGCATTGAGCGTGTGGCGCAGGGCGGGTTCCTGCTCGGCGGGAATGTGGATTCGGAGGATGCCGGCGAACTCGCCGCCGAGGCGGCACATGCGGCTTTCGAGCCAGTTGCCTCCGTGGTCGGCGACGATCCGTGCCAGCAGTTCGACGATGCCCGGCCGATCACGGCTGACGAGGGTCAGGACCCGAGGGACTTGCATGGCGATGTCGTAGGGCGAATGCGGGTTGCTGGCAAGTGTTTATGGCGGACCTGGATCCCCGCCTAACGCTAGCCCCTTGTCAGAAAATATCTACCAACATGTTGTCGATGTTGCCCGCGCGATCCGGCGGTGCTGCTCGCCGCAGGCGAAGCCCATGTTCCCAGCGCAGTCTGGGAAAAGTCGTGGAGTCCTCGACTTGTGAAACACG
>JAKQDD010000045.1 GCA_029556615.1 Verrucomicrobiota bacterium
TGGCGGCGGCCGGTGGCGTGGCCATGGCTGTGGACGGCGCCAGCCGGGCGCAGGGTGGGGTTGCGGACTTCGCGAACCTCTTCCGCTCGCCCGAGAGCCAGCTTGGCAACTGGGATACGGTCGAAGTCGGCTTCCAGCAGGCGCTCGGACCGGAACTGGGCACGGCCGTCCGGGAGTCCACCAGCGCGGTTTTGACGTTCGGGACGAGCGCCCTGGTGGCAGGAGGAGGCTCGCCTGCCGCCGCCAAAGCCCCCGCCAAGCCCGCAACGACTGCCGATGCCCCCGAAACCACCGCCGATGCCATTAGGAAGGGCGCGGAGGCCCCCAAGAAAATAGTCATCGGGGAGAACATGGAGCGAGTTGGCCCGTATGCTGAGAAGATAGGTGCGGAGGTATACGAAGGACTGCCTGGCTTCAAGCCCGGTATGGAGGCAGAAGGGCTTGCCGATAACATGCGTGTCATCCAGCAGAAGATGGCCGAGGGGTACGAAATAATCGACATAGGCCCGGATTTTGCCCGGCGCGCAGTCCGGGGAGGCCCTCAACCAGCGTACCAGATGGAACGGGCCATCACGAAGGGCTATGAGGGATACAGCAAGGCTTTCACCCGGACAAGCAAGACAACTCTCGTCTTGCCTGAACCATAGAGGAGTTCCGCCATGGAAGCAGCAGAACTCCTTCGGCAAGTGCGCCATGTCTTTGACCCGCTGACGGAGAGGCTGGGGCTAGGCGATCCCCTCGAAGTCCGCCATAGTAATACAAACTTCTCAATCGCGTATGCTGGTGCTGAAATTGGCCTAGAAATCGACATTGACATCGGTGACTTTTTCATCTATGCGCTACTTTTCAAACCATCCGTCGCAGGGCTCCCTGTCGGATACCGAGACGCCCAAGGCACTCGACAGAAGCTTTACGTCCAGGAAGCCCTATCCGAGTTGTCTTTTGACTGCAAAGCAGAGTCTCTAACACTCCAGAGGCTTGGGGGAGACTACAGGAACTGCGACGAAATGGCTTCTCGTCTAGCCATTTTAGTCGAGAAAAATTGGCCGGCCATTGCCGCCCGTGGCGTGAACTGGTTCAAATAGTGGATTCGAGGAGGTCCATTGTTCCGCAGTTGATCACGCTGGCAGTTTCTGGCGTGTTCGCCTACGACGCCAACGGCAACCTGCTCTCCACCACCCTGGTCAACGACAACGGCAGCGGCAGCCAGGTCTCCCAGTCCGCCTACGACGCCTGGAACCGCGTGATCTCCGCCACCGACGCCGAGGGGTTCACCGAGCACTACCGCCACGACCTTGACGGCAACCGGACGGTCGTCGTCGACCGGCGCGGCAACACCACGGTCACCGTCCACGACCGCGCCAACCGCCCGGTCACCGTCGTCATGCCCCTGGTCCACGACGCCGAGGGCGACCAGGACATCCAGCCCGAGGTCCACACCGCCTACGACGCCAGCGGCAACGTCGTCGCCGTCACCGACGCCCGCGGCATGGTCGTGGAGAGCGCCTACGACGACGCCAACCGGCTGGTCATGCGCACCGCCGACAGCCTCGGCCTGGCGGTCGTCACCGCGTTCACCTACGATCCCAACGGCAACAAGCTCACCGAGACGCTCCGCCGCGGCACCGAGGCCCAGCCGGTCGATCTGGTCACCACCTGGACCTACGACCACTTCAACCGCGTCCTGACCGTCGAGGATCCCGAGGGGTTCACCGAGGCCCACGCCTACGACACGGTCGGCAACCGGATCGCCACGACCGACAAGCGCGGCCACGCCACCGACTTCCACCACGACCGCGCCAACCGCCTGGTCCGCACCGTCCTGCCCGAGGTTCCCTGCCACGCCGCCTACGACGCCCCCGCCGCCGACGTCCGCCCCGAGACCCTCGTCGCCTACCTCGGGAACGGCTGGGTCCAGTCCGAGACCGACCCCAACGGCCATGTCACCGCCTACGCCTACGACAATGCCGGCCGCCGCACCTCCGTCACCAACGCCGCGGGCGAGGTCACCCACTACACCCACGACAAGGCCGGCAACGTCCTGTGCCAGGTCGTCCAGATGGACGCCCTCGACGATCCCCCGGGCGCCGTCGACGACCGCGTCACGGCCTTCGCCTACGACCGGCGCAACCTCCTCCTCGCCGAGACCCGCCTGCCCGGCCACGCCACCCTTGAGCGCGTCACCGCCCACACCTACGACGCCGCCGGCAGCAAGGCCACCCGCACGTTCCCCGACGGCGCCGTCACCGCCTACGCCTACGACACCCTGGGCCGCCTGGTCGCGGAGGCCTACGCAGGCGCCGCAGCCCAGGATCGCGCCTACGCCTACAACCCCAACGGCGCGCTCGTCCGGGCGACCGACGTCTCCGGCAAGACCCTCTACGTCCACGACGCCCTCGGCCGCGTCCTCTCCGAGACCCGGAAGGATCTCGCCGACAATGTCATCTCCGCGGTCGCCAGCGCCTACGACAAGGCCGGCAACCGCATCTCCGTCACCTATCCGGGAAACAAGACCCTGACCTTCGCCTACGACAAGCGCAACCTCCTCGCCGAGGTCCACGACGGCGCCGCCGTCACCCATTACGCCTACGACGCCAACGGCAACCGCGTGACCCTGACCCTCCCCAACGGCATCGTCACCACCACCGCCTTCGACGACGCCAACCGCGTCGCCTCGATCGAGAGCGGGAAGGGCACGGTCAACCTCCACACCGCCGAGTACCGCCTCGACAAGACCGGCAACCGCCTGCGCATCGTCGAGACCCGCGGCAACGCCACCCCACGCGTCCTTGAATATGTCTACGACCAGGTCGACCGGATTACCTGGGAGTTTACGGGCGACGGCGAGAGCGGCACCTTTGCCAACTTCAACTACGACGATGCGGGAAACCGGACCTCGAGCGGAATTGGCACCTACACGACGGATGACAGTGAACTGCGGGTTTTCGGTGTTTCTCAAGGAAATGGTTCCGCCATTTCCTGGATCGACCAGCTCGACCAGATCACGGCATACGTCAAGGCGGTTCCCCCACCGCTATTTTTGGCAACAACTTCCTACACCTACGACCTCAACGGCAACCGTCTGACCAAGACCGAGGGCGGCGTCACCCACACCTACGCCTACGACCGCGAGAACCGCCTGGTC
>JAKQDD010000095.1 GCA_029556615.1 Verrucomicrobiota bacterium
TTCCCACGCACCCCCTCGATCCGCGCCTCCCCAGGCATCGGCAGCCCCTCGAGCAACCGCCCCAGCGCCACGTACTCGACTGACTCGATCAGAAACTGCCGGCCCTCGAGCTTCTCCCAACTCTTCCGGATCCGCACCCGCGCCCCGCTGCCCCCGCCCTCGACCCCAAACGCCACCCCTTCCCCTACCGTCATCCTCCCAAACCGCAGATCCCAATCCCCCGATCCCGCAACCACCTCCGGCTCCGGCGCCTCGTAGAACTCGCTCAACACCACCACCCGCGCCCGCGACAGATCCATCCCCACCGCCACCACCAGCTCCGGCGGAATCTGTTCCCGCAGAATTACGTTCTGTTCGAATGACCGCTCTGTCAGCCGGTAGCCGATGTCGCCGGGAGAAAGCCCCTCGAACGCATCCCGGTAGAGCACCTCGTTCGCCGCCACCCATTCCGCTTCGCACCGCCGCACCTCCCCCAGCATCACGCTCGTACCCGTCCCAGGATCCACCAGCGCCAACCCCACCGGCCTCGACCGCAGCCTCAGCCCATCGGGCGTCAGCAGGTCCACCGACCCCTCGACGCTTAAGTCCGGCCCCAGAATCACCTGGTGCTGCGTCTGCCGCGCCACGAAGTAGCCCTCGGCCGTCCGTTCGAACTCCGCCTTCGCCGGCACGTACCCGCCACGCTCGGGATCCAGCCGGTTGAGCCCCGTGGCCACTTCCACGTAGGAACGCACCTCCTCCTCGATCGCCCCCGAGAGACCCACCACCCGGACCACCTGGTTCCAGCGCCGATGATGCGGTCCCACCTCGACCAGCACCGGATCCGAGCCGAGAGCGAGATCGGGCTGCGGGAACGCGGACACCCCGCCCAGGAACACCGTGCTCAGGAGGGTGGCAAGAAGAAACGGTCTCATGACGACGAGAGGCGGCCGCAGCCGGGCCGATGCCGCGGCGAGCCTTGGGCTTTGATGTTGCGTACTGCTTCGCTCCGCGGCCGGGCGAAGTCAAGGGACAATCTCGAGGGCGGATCATCGTGCCGAACCATCGGGCATCCAATCTGGAATCACCGACGGCGCTGTGAAGCGCCACGCGGGGGCGTACTCCTGGGAGATCAGCGTCGGGGCGAACACGACGGCCAAGGTTGGATTCCATGGGGCGACGCCCACCGCCCAGCGGGCCCGGGCTGCCGAAGCCGAGGCCACCAATCTCGCCAGTGTCATCAAGCTGGCGAATGAACTGCGCTCCGCCCTTGTCGAGAAGGGGATCATCAAAGGCGCCGCGTAGGGCAGCGGCCAAATCCATGGCGGCCAGGCGAGCTTGCGCTAAGGGGTCGCTCGGGGCTACGGTGCCGCCATGCAGCCAGACAGGACGCCCTTTACCGCAGATGGCCCATGCGTTTTGGACCAAGCTGCTTCTGATACGCTGCGGGCAGACCGGGAGGGGTTCGATATACGAACCGGCGGTTCGTAGAATCAACGTTAGCCCGTGACGTCGCGGGCGAGTCGAACACGCACAGCAAACCGAACCGCCACCATGCAAACAAAAACCAGAACCGCAACACGAATCGGAACAGCAGTCATCGCGCTGGCTCTCATCGGCGCGAGCCATGCCCAACTCCAGGAACCGCCCATTCCGGGCACGTATTACTCGACCAAGGATTTTGATTGGAGTCCGCCATGGCCATTCAACCCGTTCCCAGAGCTTGATGCCGTAGAGATTGCACCGGGCATTTTCGTCTTTGACGACACGGCCATCCCCGACACGCCGGCTCAGGCCGCAGCCCGACAACGCCACGAGGAGACCGCCGCACTGGCCCAACTTATTGCCGCTGATCCCATCCTTGCGGCGGCAGCGCGTCAGGCCGCGCAGGAAGCCGCCCGCCAGCGGGAAGCGGACTGGCAAGCGCGGCTGCAAGCGGCGCAGCCGCTTCTCCGCTCATGGGGTCTGCCCGGCCAGGCCGAGACGCAGCAAGCCCGCGAGGAAGCCCGAACGGAGTTGCAGGAGTTGGCGCGCAAGGCGGCGGAAGCCCGCGCCGATGTGCCCCGCCTTGATGCCGAGTTGGATGACATTTCCCGCCGGTTGAACATGCCCCGCGAGCGGGTCCACGAAGACGGTTCCAAGGAGCTGCTGGGCGGGCACGTCGGCGGGCAGCCGGTCTATTACTCCAGCCAGAATCTGTGGGCTGCCGCGAGCATCAGCGCGGATGAGTTGTGGCCCACGAACTCTACGCCGTGGCCCGGCGCTTCCACAGGGCGCAGTCTGACCGGTACGAATGTTACACTCGGTCTCTGGGAAGTGGATGGCGCGGTGATGACGAATCACCTGGAGTTTACCAACCTTCTCAACCGTGTCCGCCAAGTGGATCATTCGGCGACCAATCCCATTCCCCTGGCCGGGCACGCCACTGCGGTAGCCGGGACAATGGCGGCAGGGGGGAATCTCCAGTTTTCCATTGGCGGCGTGCCTGCGCGCTGGCTGCGGGGTGTTGCCTTCCAAGCGACCGTAAACGCGTATGACACCAAGAACCTCGCCGTCGAACGTCTTCAGGCGGCCGGCGGCGTTGTGACCGGGCAGCCGTTGCGGCTGGCCAACCATTCATGGGGCGCAGCAGGCGGATGGATCTACAGAACGATCGCGGTTCTGCAAGGGGGACAGACCAACAGCATCACGACTTGGGTTTGGCGGGGCGACCCTGCGTTGGCGGAGGAATGGAAGTTTGGCTTTTATACGCCGGGCGCTCCGTGGATTTCCGACGGTTCCGGCTGCGCGGACACCGACAGTTTTCTCGCCAGCGATGCCGCCCGGCACCTGATGGTTTATGCGGCTGGCAATGATCGGCTTATCGGTCCTGGCAACCCGACGAATTACTACTACTACACCGGACCGGGGGATTACGATTGGATATCCGTTACCAACCCGCCCGCTGGCTCTCGTGATTGGCGGAATGGAGATGGCAACACCGGCGGCTACGACACGGTTCTTGCGCCCGGCACGGCCAAGAACGTGCTCACTGTGGGGGCGGTGCGGGATGTGTATTACGTCAGCAACAGTCTGGCCTACCTCGGTTACGCAACCAATGCCGTGGTCACACTGGCCCCGTTCAGCGGCTGCGGCCCGACAGACGATGGGCGCATCAAGCCCGATGTGGTGGCCGTAGGGCAAAGCAACTCTACAATCCGATCTTACGGTATCCTAACCCCGGCGACCAACGCCGTGGACGGTTTCTACATCACGCAGGCCGGCACAAGCTTTGCCGCGCCCGGCGTCAGCGGCGGTTTGTGCTTGGCGATGCAGCGGCGCCATCAGCTTTGGCCAAATCTGGACCCGAATCTGGATGCTTGGCGCGGCTCCACGTGGAAGACCTTGGCCATGCACACCGCCGATGATGTCGACGCACCCGGCCCAGACTATCAGATGGGCTATGGCTTGTTCAACGCCGTTTCCTGCGTGGCGCAGATCGAGTTAGACCAGCAGCACGGGCGCGGCACGCACATCAAGGAATTCCAGCTTGCCCTCGGGCAGGCGCTGGCGTGGGAAGTGGATTTGACCAACGGCGTGCCGTTCCGGGCAACGCTGGGATGGAGCGATCAAGCCGGACCCGCGACCAACCAGCCCGTTGTTGATCCGACGACACCGATGTTGGTCAACAACCTCGATCTGCGCGCGGAGCCCGTCGGCACCACCAATGTCTTTCGACCGTGGGTTCTGAATCCCGACCTCACCAACAAGACCGAGGCGGTGCGGAGTGCCGCCGCCACGACCGGCGTGGACAACCGGAACAACCTCGAGCAGGTGTTCATCGCCAACCCGCCCAGCGGACGGTATCGCATCGTGGTGACGCATTCTGGCGGACTGACGGGCGGGCCGTCGCCGTCTGCGCAGTGGGCGACCTTGCAGACCACAGGTGACACGCCGCTGCCGCCGGTGTTCACCGCGATCGAGCCGAGTCCGTCAGGCACGAACATGCTGCTGACGTTCACGGCAGACCCCGGGGCGCATTTCCACCTGCTGACCTCGACGAACTTGGTTAACTGGGAAACCAACGCCACGGTGAAGGCGGAAGCGGTCACGAACTCGATATTGGTCGAGGCGACCGACCCGTATCGGTTCTGGAACTTGCGGCGGCAACAGTAGATCGCCATGCGCCGCCGCTGTTTCACTCCGTTCGCACTTGCGATCACTTGGCTGGGCTTCGCCCAGCCGTGTGCCGCGCAAGGGACAATTGCCTACTACCGGCCTGACACGCCGATCACCTTGTTTACATTCGGCTTTGGCCGGCAGCACGCGCTGGACATGGACGGCGACGCCGATGCCGAACTGACATTCAGTTACGACTTCCATTTCATTGGCGTGCGCTCTGAGCAAGCGACCCGGGTGTTAACCAACATGGACCCCCCTCCAAATGTTGGCGGTAGTGTCGCCCCTTTGCCATTCGATTATTCGATTGGCTCCTCGAGCGCGGGAGGCTCGCTCCAGTGGCTGGGCCGTATACCCGGAGCACCCTACGAGACGGACTTCAACACGCTGGTTCAGTGTTTCGACGCGGGCTGTACAGGCGATTTTCGTGGCCAGCACGCCTATATGGGGATCGAATTCCAGCGTGCAACCGGCACTCATTACGGCTGGGTTTTGCTCCAGATCAGTTCCGTTGCCCCGGCCGGACAAATTGAGGCGTGGGCGTGGGAAACGCGGCCTGGCGTGCCGATGTTTGCAGGCGCAGTGCCGGAGCCCTCGACGGTCGCCCTGCTGCTTGCGGGAGGAGTCTTGATGGTGTGGTTGAGACGGTACAGAAATGAAACGAAGGGCTAACCAGAGCGAATCGAGCCAACGGTATTGGCAGCCCGCCGGCTCCACACCGGTGATCCCTTCGCGCCGCGCGAGGGGTGGTGATCTCCCGGGCGCTGTCGTGGTGGCCGACAGTGACCGATTCGCTGGCCGTTCTCCTCGCGTCGAAGCACCCGCTAGGCGCTGCCGAAACAGCCCGGTGGCAGCGTTCTAGCCTGCCTGGAGGTCCGCGGGCTTCTCGACCTGTTCTCGCGAGCGACTTGAACCCGCCCTCATCCGGCCTCTCCAACCGCCGAAATGTTTGGCGATTGTTTGGTTTTGCGCCCCAGCGCGCCCCAGTGCGCCCCAGTGCGCCCCAGTGCGCCCAAAACTCGCGCGGATTCAAGAATCGTGCCAAAACCGGGGTTAACCTGCTGAAGACCAGCGGCTTAAGTGCTTGGTAATCAATGGCAGTCGGTTACGGCGGCGGTTTCCGAAAAGGTGGGCGTAGGATTATCCGTCT
>JAKQDD010000102.1 GCA_029556615.1 Verrucomicrobiota bacterium
CACCAGGTGGATGTCGCTCGTGGCGATGAACGTGTGGATGCGGGGCCGGCGCGACGCCTCCAGCGCCCGGGCCGCCCGCTCGATGTCTCGCGGACATGCCCGGGCCAGCGCGGCCACCCGGGCGTCGGGCAACTCGCGGCAGATTGCGGCCACCGCCTCGAAGTCGCCATCGGAGGCGATGGGGAAGCCCGCCTCCAGGATATCCACGCCCAGTTCCACGAGCTGGCGCGCCATCCGCAGTTTTTCCTCCGTGAACATGCTGCAGCCCGGCGCCTGTTCACCGTCGCGCAGCGTCGTGTCAAAAACCGTGATTCGTTCGCACATGTCGCCTCCCGGCACCGGCGGCATCGACTCGGGGCAGACCACCGGTTGCAGAATTTCCGCCGATGGTGACAGGAGGCTGAATATATGTCAAATTTATAATTATATTATTATATATAGAATATTTTTATTACATAAACCATCGTGATACCCATGCACACGGATAGTCATAATTTCAAACTTTATCAATGACTTCATGCGTTCTTTTCATTGGATAATCGGGTCAGCGATCCCCCATACTCGGTCATATTGCCAAAGAAACCGTCCGGGATCTTTGATCGATGAAAAAATATACTTGATTTATTGAATACTATATTTTAATAAATATCGTTTATACATTGCAACCAGGAGCCCTGAATCATGGACCTGCACACAATGAAAATTTTCATGGCCGTGGCCCGGGAGCGCAGCTTCTCGCGCGCGGCGGAAAAGACCCTGCGCACCCAGCCGGCGGTGTCGTTGGCCATCCAGCGCCTCGAGGGCGAGCTCGGCGAAAAGCTCATCGACCGGACCGGCAAGGAGCCGGTGCTCACCGACGCCGGCCGGATGGTGCTGGAGTACGCCAACCGGTTCGAGAATATGGAGCACGAACTGGAAACCGCCTTGGCCGAGCTCCATGACGTCCGGGCCGGGCGGCTGAGCATCGGGGCCAACGAGTCCACCACCCTGTACCTGATCGGCCACATCATGCAATATCGGCGGCTGTACCCCCGGGTGAAGGTCCAGGTGCGGCGATGCCTGTCCAGCAAGATTCCCACCCAGATCGTCGACGGCGACCTGGAGCTCGGCGTCATCAGCTACTCCCCCGCCGACGACCAGCTCCAGTCAGCGCCCCTGTTCACCGATCACCTCGCCTTCGTCGTCTCGCCCCGCCACCGCTTCGCCCGGCGCAAGTCCATCCCCATCGCCGAGCTGGGCATGGAGACGTTCATCGCCCACAACGTCCACTCCCCCTACCGGGAGCTGGTCCTGCAGACCTTCCAGCGCCACCGGGTGCCCCTGCACATGGACCTGGAGATGCCCACCATCGAGACCATCAAGATCCTGGTGCAGCGCGATGAGGGCGTCGCCTTCCTGCCGCGGATGTGCGTGGAGCAGGAGCTGCAGCAGGAGACGCTCCGGGCGATCCGGGTCAAGGAGCTCGACGTGGAGCGCCAGATCCGGCTGGTCTACCCGGCCCGCCGGCAGCTCAGCCACGCCGCCACGGCGTTTCTGGAGTTGGTGGGGAAGAGGATTGAGGAATAGGTGAGTGGGTGAACGGGTGAATTGGTGAATCGGTGAATCGGGAAAGGAGATGAAGCAGTTTAAGGGGCGGGGGTGAAGGCGTCATCGCGGAGGCGCCAGCGCCAGGTGCGCATTGGAGGTTCGCTTCTGGACTCATCATATCCGCCGCGGCGCGATTCCCGGTCGAAGCGGATGAAATCGATGGCCGAGCAGAATTCGATGGTGTCGGATTCGATCCACCGCACGTCCTCGATGGCGAGCGGGTAGGGATCGACGGTCTTCTCCGCCGGCAGCCGCTCCCCCGCCCGGCCGCCGCCGGTCACGAGATCGGCCACCCGATAGACGGTCACGACCGGGTGTCCTTCCCCCACCGACACGATCGCCGCGCGGGCGCCGTCGGGAGCGATGGCCACGGACTGGATCTGCGCCAGCACGTCCGTCTCCGCCCGCACGAGGCGGAGGTTTTCCGCCGCGTCCACCCAACCCAGCACGTCTCCCTCCTCACAAGCTACCACTGCCAGTGCCCGGCACGGCCCGTCGGCCACCGGGTACTCGCGCACGTTGCGGTACCCGGTCCCGCACGCCGCAAGGCTCAACACAACGATACCGGCCAACAGCGCGGTCCGCCCCGGCGAAGCGCTCATCCCGTTCTCCGGCCGTCGGAATGAACATAGCCTATCTCGACCACCGCCCAAGTCAAGGGGGAATCCGTCTGAC
>JAKQDD010000155.1 GCA_029556615.1 Verrucomicrobiota bacterium
ATGAGGAGCGCGATGGTTATTCAAGGCCGGGAGTTAAGCGAAGAGGATGTGCGCCTCATCCAGCAATTGCTTGAAGACCATCCCGATTGGTGCCGTTCGCGGCTCAGCCAAGAGCTGTGCTCGCGTTGGGATTGGCGCAACGCGCGGGGCCAGGCTAAGGACATGTCCGCGCGCTCTATGCTGCTCAAACTTGAACAGAAAGGGCACATCCAGCTCCCGCCCCGCCGCGGGCCGTCGCCGAATGGGCGCCGCAATCAGCGGCTGGCGGAGCTGGCGCCGCCCGCGGGTGAGCCGATTCATGGGCCGCTGCGCGGCCTGCGGCCGCTGCTCGTCAGCATCGCCGCGCCGGGTTCCGCCGACTGGCGCTTGTTCAACGGCCTGATCGCCGGATACCATTACCTCGGCTTGCGCAACGCAGCCGGCGAGAACATCCGCTATCTGGTGCGGGACCGGAACGGGCGCCCGGCGGCCTGCCTGCTGTTCGGAGCGGCGGCGTGGAAATGCGCGGCGCGCGACGCCTGGATCGGCTGGAGCCCCGCCGTCCGCGGGCGGAACCTGCAAGGGCTGGCCAACAACGCGCGGTTCCTCGTCGTGCCCTGGGCGGACGTCCCGTGTTTGGCCAGCCATGTGCTCGGCCTGCTGGCCCGCCGGATCCGGGCCGACTGGCAAGCCAAGTACGGGCATCCGGTCCACGCGATCGAGACCTTCGTCGACCGCAGCCGGCACCGGGGAACCTGTTACCAGGCCGCTAACTGGATCCGGCTGGGAGAGACCGCGGGGCGCACCCGCAACGACCGCCACAAACGGATCCGCGTGCCGGCGAAGGACGTGTACATCTATCCCCTCGCGCCGGATGCCCGCCGGGAATTGAGCGGGCGATGACGCGCGAAGATGCCCTGGCCATTTTCCGCGCCGGCGAAGACGCCGCGGTCGGCGCGCTGCTGGACCTGGACGCGCGCCTCAGCGAGGCGCTGCGGGCTCTGGATGCGCTTGGGCAGCGGATCAGCCAGCTGGAATCGCGGGCCGCGAAAGATTCCCATAACAGCAGCAAGCCGCCGTCCTCCGACGGCCTGGCCAAGCCGAAGCCGAAGCCCAAGAGCCTGCGGGCGCCAAGCCAGCGCAAGACCGGCGGCCAGCCCGGGCACGAAGGGCGGACGCTGCGCATGGCCGCCGCGCCTGACACCACTGTGGTGCACCGGGTGGACCGCTGCGGCGGATGCGGCGCGTCCCTTGCCGCGCAAGCCCCTGACCGGATCGAGCGCCGGCAAGTCATTGATGTGCCCGAGCCGAAACTGGAGGTCACGGAGCACCAGGGGGAGATAAAAACGTGCGGCTGCGGCTGCGTCAACCGCGCCCCGTTTCCGCCGGAAGCGGCGGCGCCGGTCCAGTACGGCCCGCGCATCCTGGCGGCGGCGGCTTATCTGAAAGACTACCAATTGCTGCCCTTCGGGCGGGCCGCCGAGATCATGCGGGACCTGTTCGCCTGCGGAACCTTGAGCCAAGGGACGCTGGCCAATATCAGCGCCGCGTGCGCCGCCCGCCTGAAACCGGCGGAGGAGGCCATCCGCGCCCAAGCGGCGGCCGCCAGTGTGGCGGGTTTCGACGAGACGGGGATGCGCGCCGCCGGTTCCCTGCACTGGCTCCACGTCGTCTCGACCCGCGCCCTGACCTGGTACTTCGCGCACAAAAAGCGGGGGCGGGAAGCAATGGATGCCGCCGGCATCCTGCCCAACTTCGCCGGCCGGGCCGTCCACGACTTTTGGGACCCCTACCTCCGCTACGGATGCCGCCATGCCTTCTGCAACGCCCATCTCCTGCGCGAACTGATCTTCATCTGGGAGGAACAGGGCCAGCCTTGGGCCAAGGCGATGATCGGCCATCTGCTGGCCATCAAGGCGGCCGCCGATGCGGCCCGCGCCGCCGGATGGGCGGCGCTGCCGAGGGCTCTGGCCAGCAAGTTCCGCAAGCGGTGCCTGCAGATCGCCGGCCAAGGCTGCCGGCAGAATCCGGTTCCCGATCCTCCCGCGGGAGCGCGGAGACGGGGGCGGGTCAAAAAGACAAAAGCCCGTAACCTGGCCGAACGCTTCCGCGGGCATGTCCGCCAGATCCTCGCGTTCATGTACGATTTAACAATCCCGTTCGACAACAACCTCGCCGAGCGGGACCTGCGAATGATGAAGCTGCGCGCGAAAATCTCTGGCACGTTCCGCAGCCTCGATGCCCTCAGCGACTTCTGCCGCATCCGAGGCTATGTCTCGACCGCGAGAAAGAACGGGCTCACGGCTCTCGAAGCATTGAGGCGCGCATTTGCCGGCGATCCGTTCGTCCCCAAAAGCAATACTTCCTGATTCCATTGACCGATGTGTTGATACGATGGTCTAAGGGGATACCTGAGTAGTTACTCACAATCAACCATATCCACTTGATGGACCGGGAGGGCGATGCGCACGACATTTTAGCGGGGCTGGTTGGCCACAACTGGCGGTTCGTGGTACGGCTGACGCAGCCGCGGCTCGTGGAGGCGGAAGACGGCCGTCCGCTGGAAACGCTGTTCGAGCGGGTGTCGTCGATTCCGCTGACGGGAGAGCGGACGGTGAAATTATCGGCGCGGACGGACGCGGGCCGCTCGCTGGCGGAGTGCAATGCCTTTCCGGCGAGACGGGAACGGATGGCGAAGCTGGCGGTCAATGCTTACCAGGTAGTTGTCGCTCTCGCGGACAGCGTACAGCGTGCCCGCCGCCAAGACGCCTGTTTCCCAGGCGAACAGTGAAATGAGCGCGATGCTCGCCAGGAAAATTTTCCTCAGTTGTGTTGCCAGGTTGGAACCTCCTTGTGCGGTTAAACGGCAGCAATGATCCAGATCTTCTTCGATTCTTCCCCTGCCGTCATCCCTCGAGGCTGCCAGAGTTTGCCGTCAACTCTCGCGGTTTCGCTGGTAGATGTCCCGTCGTGAATTGAGTTGACGGAATGATAAAGGCCTATTCGCGTAAAAGAGATGCGGCGGGCGGCAGGGAAGTTGCCTGTCGCCCGCCGGAAAAGGGTTAATTCGCAGCGTTGGCCGGTTGGCTGCCAGTGGTCACATACGGTTTCATCTTCTCGAACGTCTTTTCACCAATGCCTTTCACGCCCATCAGATCCTCGGGCTTGGCGAACGGGCCGTGTTCAGCGCGGTAGGCGACAATGGCCTCTGCCGTCTTCGGGCCGACGTTCGGCAGCGCTGTGAGTTCGTCCACGGTTGCCGTGTTGATGTTGACCGGCGCGGCGGGCAACGCCTTGGCGGCCTGGAGGTTCAAGGTCAGAATGGTCAAGGCCAGGACGGCTAGGGTCAGGGTGACGGACAGTTTCATCGTGCGGTTCATTCGCTCTTCTCCTTTGGTTTTGTGTTGTTAACTGTTTCGCGTCCGTGCCGCTGATCGGGACCCGGCTGCCGGCTCGCTGGCCCCGTGCTCCGCGGCGGACGCCAGCTATTTATGCAGTCTGCGCGCCATCTGGACAGATTTACGGAAAAGAAATTTTTTGGTTTTTTATTACAGTGAGTTAGCGAGTAGGAACGAACGTTTGTGCCGCGCGCAAGGGCGCGCCAATGCCCGAAAAACTGGGCGGAATACGCGCGCGTTTCCGGAATCGGTACATATTCTAGGTTTGGGGTGTTGGCACGGAGCGGGGCGCTTGCCTGTCAATCTTTATCGGAGGCGAGTCCATTAAATACACGGAACACACGAAAATGGATTGTTGCCGCTAAAAATGAGGGAAGGAGGTGGTGGGGATCTTCAGGTCCCCACGTCTGTTGACCGCATATTTACGTCGGCTAGCCTCCATACCCCCAACTAACATGGGCGAACGCGCCGAGGATGCCCGTCAATTCCGGATTGGTCATGGCGCCCCAGAAGGCAAGGCCGCTTACAGCGCCGCCGCCCGTGTCGGGCCAGGCGAAGGACGGGACTACCGCGATTTCTTCGGTGCCAATGGCAATGTCCTTAACCGCGAAGTCGATGTCGCCCGCGCTGGCGGCGTAATGGGTCCAATCGTCCCAGAACCAGTATTCGCCGAACACATCAAGGATGAAGAACACGGGGATGGCCGCTAACGCCGGACCAGGATTATCAATGTAGCCAGTGACATAAAAGGTGTCTCCCGGAAGGACCGGCTGCGGCAGATCGAGCCGGACGCCCAGCGGGTAGGGGAACGGCGTGCCGGTCGGCGACGGCAGCGCGGTTGGCGATGGAACCTGCGTCGGCGGGATGGTGGCGGCAGGCGTCAGCGAAGGCGCCGGCGACGCCGAAGGCGCTGCTGTCGGCGGCGGAGTCGGAACTGCCGTTGGCGTGTCAGTCGGCGGTGGCAGGGTTGGCTCAGGGCTGGCAGTTGCGGCGCTCGTTGGCGGGAGCGGCGTCTCGGTCGGCGGCGGGGGAGTGGCGGTGGGAATGGCGCTGGTCGAGGGTTCGGGTGATGGCGAGGGCGTTGGCGTGGGCGGGGGCAGATCGCTGCGGTAAACGCGGACGTCGGTGCCCACCCCGCAGACCACCATTGCCCCATCTTGGCCCAATGCCGGACCACCAATGTTGATATTGGTAACAGAGGTGCTCCATAACTCGGTGAGGGCCATGTCATAGACCGTCAGTCGTCCGTCGGCGAATTCGCCGTTGGAGAAGAAGACATTGCCCAGGGCATCGATGGCCAGCCGCGGCGAGCCGGCGGTGGTCACGGCGACGCTATTAATGACGGCGCCGCTGATGGGATCCAGCCGGGCCAATTCCGGGCCTGGCCGGACCATGTACACCGATCCATCGGGTCCAACGGCAAACTCCGAGGTGGTGGTCCACGCTGCCGGCGCTTGCCACTGCGATTTGAATTGCTCGCCGTCATCCTCGAACGCGTAAAAATAATCAACGCCAGGACTATTTTGCGTCCGGCTGAGGTAAATATCGCCATTGGGTCCGGTCATCGGCGTGTTCTGGATGGTAAAGCCCGCCATGAGCGGACTCTCGTACAGCCGGTCGCCCGTAGCCAGATCATAGCGGACCAGAACGTGACCGCCAGGCGCGGCGTCAGCGACGTAGAGCGAATCGCCATAGATAGCGCCGCCGCACGAGCCGCTGACCGAACCCAGCCGCGCATTGTGCCAGACCGTCGAGCCGTCCTCAGCGCTAATCCGCCAGATGTCCATGAACGAGGCGATGACCGGATCGCCGTTGCTGGCGAACACCATGCCGTCATAGGAGCCGGCGTCGATCATGTCATCAGAGATCCACAGCGTTTGGCCCGTTTCGGCAGCCAGGGCGTAGAGATTGTCGTCCACGCTGGCGCCATTGCCGGCCCGCGAGGCGAATACTTTGCCGTTCATGACTCCGCCGACCCAAGTGATCCAATCGCCGGACTGATAAGGGATCTCGATGGCCCATAGCTCATCGCCTGTCTCGAGGTCCATCGCGACCACTGCCGAATCGGCGGGCATGCCCGGCCAACCTGGCTGACGGACGACAAACATCCGGTTACCCTCGGTCACCGGCTGCCAGGAAATCAGCGACGAGCGCCCGCCGGACCACAATAAGTCCGGCGCGGCGGGCCCGATCCAGCCAGACTGGCCGTTGCGCCCGGCGTTGCCGCCGGAATTGGTCCAATCGCTGCCAACGGCGGGCGCGCCGGCGGCCGTGATCAACAGCAGAGCCAGACTCAACGAAAGAAGAACACGTGGTGCGTAGGGCATGAGCATCACCTCCGGCAGCTATTATGCCGCGCTGGAACGTTCGGCGCTACTGGGAGATCGTGCAGTCCCGCCGGTCTGCGGGCCGCGCCACTCTTCCACGGATTATTATGTGTCATTTGCCGTGGATCCTGGCCAATTTCCCAGCTTGACTTTTGTCAGCCGTTCACACATATTGAGCGCATTCAACCGTCCAGGCAGCCCCTGTGACCAGGGCGTTTGATAGCCGTCGCAATTGGTGAAGTTAATGGCCGCGCCGCTGACTGTTCTGCGGGATGGTTGTGCCGTGGGTTTGCCGGTTATGGGAACGATCCGCAGCAGAACTGGCAGTTGTTTTGGCCGTGGTGTGCCCGGTGAACGCGCGCTGCGAGGAAATCCTAATGGACCGAGAACCGAAGCAGGAGAAGGGCGGAGAAGAAAAATCAGCCTTTTCGCCGCCGGCGATTTCGCTGCCCAAAGGTGGAGGTGCCATCCACGGCATTGGGGAAAAGTTCGCCGCCAACCCGGTCACCGGCACCGGCTCGATGACTGTGCCCATCGCCCTCTCGCCCGGTCGCGGCGGGTTCGGCCCGCAGCTCGCCCTGTCCTACGATTCCGGGGCGGGCAACGGCCCGTTCGGGTTCGGCTGGAGCTTGTCCTTGCCCGCGATCACCCGGAAAACGGACAAGGGTTTGCCGCAGTATATCGACAGCGCGGAATCCGACGTGTTCATCCTGTCCGGCGCGGAGGACCTGGTGCCGGAGTTCGAGAAAGACATCGATGGCACCTGGGTGATGCGCGACGGCAACCACGTGATTCACGACCGGGAACGCGCGGTGGCTGGGGTCCGGTATAACGTGCGCCGCTACCGCCCGCGGATCGAAGGGCTGTTCGCCCGGATCGAACGCTGGACGAACCAAACCGATCCCGCCGACTGCTTCTGGCGGTCGATCTCGAAGGACAACATCACGTCGCTCTACGGCGAAACCAGCGGGAGCCGCATCTGCGATCCGGAAGATCCCGCGCGGATCTTCAGTTGGCTGATCTGCCAGAGCCACGACGACAAGGGCAACGTCATCGTTTATCAGTATAAGGCGGAGAATTCGGAAAACCTCGATACTGGCCAGGCTCATGAGCGCAACCGGTCTGCTGTCACCCGTTCCGCCAACCGCTACCTCCAACGGGTTCTCTACGGCAACCGCGAGCCTTATTTGCGGGTTCCCGGCTCGGGCCGCCCGTGGCCGGCTCTGCCAGAGGATACGGACGAAGACGGAACCCCTAACTGGTTTTTCGAGGCGGTGCTGGATTACGGCGAGCACAGCGGAGCGAACCCGTCGCCTGTCGCAACCCGTGCCTGGGACCGCCGGAACGACCCGTTTTCTTCGCACCGGGCCGGGTTCGACGTCCGCACTTACCGGTTGTGCCAGCGGGTGTTGATGTTCCATCACTTTCCCGAGCTGCGCACAGGCGAGGCGGGTTACGACGGCCTGGTGCGCTCGACCGGCTTCACGTATGGCGCGAGCAATCCCATTTACTCGTTCCTGGTCGCGGTGACGCACAGCGGGTACGTCCGTCAAGAGGCCGGCTACCTCCTGCGATCCATGCCGCCGGTGGCATTCGCATACAGCCCGTGCGAAGTTCAGGATGATGTGCACGAAGTCGATGCCGCGAGCCTGGAAAACCTGCCCATCGGATTAGACGGCGCCGCCTACCAATGGATCGATCTCCACGGCGAAGGCAGCCCCGGCATCCTCACCGAGCAAGCGGGCGCCTGGTTCTACAAGCGCAACCTGAGCCCCATCAGCGGCCGGCCCGTCGAATTCGCGCCGCAGGAACTCGTGGCCACCAAACCGAGCCTCGCCCTCGCTGGCGGCCGCGCCCAACTGTTGGACCTGGCAGGCGACGGGCAACTGGACCTGGCGTCGTTCGCTGGACCAGTCGCGGGGTTCTTCGAGCACACGGCGGACGAGGGATGGGAGCAGTTCCGGCCGTTCCGCCAGTTGCCCAACATCTCCTGGGACGATCCGAACCTAAAGTTCGCCGACCTGAACGGCGACGGCCACGCGGATGTGCTGATCACCGAGGACGCGGTGTTCACGTGGTACCCGTCGCTAGCGGAAGACGGATTCGGCCCTGCCCGCCGCGCATACCAGCCGCTGGACGAGGAGCGCGGCCCCCGGCTGGTGTTCGCCGACGGGACGCAAACGGTTTACCTGGCGGACATGTGCGGCGACGGCTTGACCGATCTGGTGCGCATCCGCAACGGCGAAGTTTGCTACTGGCCGAACCTTGGCTACGGTCGGTTCGGGGCTAAGGTGACGATGGACAACGCCCCGTGGTTTGACCATCCCGACCAGTTCGCCCAGAAGCGCATCCGCCTGGCCGACATCGACGGCTCCGGAACGACCGACATCATCTACCTCGGCCGCGACGGCGCCCGGCTCTATTTCAATCAATCGGGCAACGGCTGGAGCGACCCGGTCCTCCTGCCGCAGTTTCCGCCAGTGGACGACCTGACATCGGTGATGACGGCCGACTTGCAGGGCAACGGCACCGCGTGTCTGGTCTGGTCGTCGCCGCTGCCTAGCGATGTCCGGCGACCGCTGCGCTACATCAACCTGATGGGAGTCCAGAAGCCGCACCTCCTTATTAACATCATTAATAATCTCGGCGCCGAGACGGCTATCGAATACGCGCCATCGACCAAGTTTTACCTGGAAGACAAACGGGCGGGCCAGCCGTGGATCACGCGACTGCCGTTTCCGGTGCACGTGGTCGAGCGCGTCGAGACTTACGACCACATCAGCCGCAACCGCTTCGTCACGCGCTATGCCTACCACCACGGGGACTTCGACGGCGATGAGCGCGAGTTCCGCGGCTTTGGCATGATCGAGCAGTGGGACTCGGAACAGTTCGCTGCTCTTGCCGGTGGAAAGATCCCGGCAAACAACATCGCCGTTGCTTCGCACGTCCCGCCGATCCACACCAAGACCTGGTTCCACACCGGCGTTTACCGCGGTCGGGACCACGTTTCGGACTACTTCGCCGGCATGCTGACTACCACTGATCGAGGCGAGTACTTTCGCGAGCCTGGCATGACCGACGATCAGGCGCGAGCGCTGCTGCTGCCCGATACTCATCTTCCAGACGGGCTAACGCTGGCCGAAGAGCGCGAAGCTTGCCGCGCCCTCAAGGGTTCGATGCTGCGGCAGGAGGTCTATGCCGAAGACGAAACGGACAAGGAAGACGCCCCGTACACCGTCGTCGAGCAGAACTTCACTGTCCGGATGGAGCAACCTCGCGTTAGCAATCGTCACGCGGTGTTTTTTGCTCATCCGCGGGAAGCGATCACGCACCACTACGAGCGCAATCCCGCCGATCCGCGGGTTCAGCACGCGCTGACGCTGGAGGTGGATCCCTATGGCAATGTGCTGAAGGAAGCGGTGATTGGGTACGGGCGGAGACAACCAGACGCCTCGCTGCCCGCGCAAGCCGACCGAGACAAGCAGACGCGCATGCTCGTCACTTACACTGAAAACCGCGTCACAAACGCCATCGACGATACCGCGGCCTATCCCGACGACTATCAGACGCCGCTTCCAGCGGAAACGCGGACTTATGAATTGACCGGTCTCAAGCCCGGGAACGGCGCCAGGCGCTTCGGTCTCGACGAATGGACGCGCAATGGTTACGAACTAGCGGCGGCAGCGGTGGAAATCCAGTACGAAGAAACAGCGGACCAAACAGCGAAGCAGAAGCGTTTGATCGAGCACATTCGCACCCTTTACCGGCCTGACGACCTCGGCACAACGGAGAACGGCGACCCGCTGACACTGCTTCCATTGGGAACGGTGCAGCCGCGGGCAGAGGCAGGCGAGAGCTACAAGCTGGTTTTCACTCCGGGTCTATTGACGCAAGTGTTCCAGCGCGACGGCCAGCCGCTGCTGCCCAATCCCGGCAGCGCGCTCGAAGGCCAGGCAGGCGACCGTGGCGGTTACGTGTCCAGCCAAGCTCTCAAGGCAGATGGCCGCTTTCCGGACAGCGATGCCGACGGCCACTGGTGGATTCCATCCGGTCGGTCGTTCTTCAGCGCTGATCCCGCGGACAGCGCGGCGGCAGAGTTGACAGAAGCGCAGCAACACTTCTTCCTGCCGCGCCGGTTTCGCGATCCCTTCGGCCAGAACACCATCGTCAGCTTCGACGCCTACGACCTCCTGATAACCGATTCCCGCGACGCGGCCGGCAACCGCATCACCGCCGGCGAACGTTTGGCGGACGGCACGATCGATGCCGCCAAGCCTGGCAACGATTACCGCGTCCTCCAGCCCTGGCGGGTGATGGACCCCAACCGCAACCGCGCGCTGGTGGCGTTCGACGCTTTGGGTCTGGTGGTGGGCACAGCGCTGATGGGTAAGCCGGAGGAGAACCTCGGCGATGCGCTGGATGGGTTTGTGACCGATCTGCCCGAGGCCGTCATCCTCGATCACCTGGCCAATCCGCTGGCTGCTCCGCTGGCGGTCCTCGGGCGCGCTACCACGCGGCTGATTTACGACATCTTCGCCTACCAACGCGCGCAGGATCAACCAGACCCACAGCCGACCGTTGTTTACACCCTAGCCCGTGAAACTCACGACACTGATCTGGCGCCGGGACAGCAGACCAAGGTCCAGCATAGCTTCTCCTACTCCGACGGCTTCGGCCGCGAGATTCAGAAGAAGATCCAGGCGGAACCGGGGCCATTGGCGGTCGGCGGGCCGGATGTCAATCCCCGCTGGGTCGGCAGCGGCTGGACGATCTTCAACAACAAGGGCAAACCCGTCCGCCAGTACGAACCGTTCTTCAGCGCCGCCCATCACTTCGAGTTCGGCGTTCAGGCCGGCGTCAGCCCGGTACTGTTCTACGACCCCGCCGAACGCGTCATCGCGACGCTGCACCCGAACCACACGTATGAGAAGGTGGTGTTCGATCCCTGGCAGCAAACCACCTATGATGTCAACGACACGGCTGCTCCCCGCAATGACCAAACCGGCGACCCGCGCACGGACCCCGATATCCAGGGCTACGTCGCCGAATACTTCCAGAGTTTGACGGCCGGCGCGGGCCAGCCCTGGCAGACCTGGCACCAGCAACGCGAGGCTGGCGGCCTCGGCCCGCGGGAACAAGCCGCGGCCACCAAGGCGGCGGCCCACGCGGACACTCCCACGACCGCGCACTTTGACGCGCTGGGCCGCCCATTCCTGACCGTAGCGCGCAACCGGGTCGTCTGCGCTGATCATCCATTAAACGGAACAGAAGATCAGTTCGCCACGCGCGTCGAACTCGACATCGAAGGCAACCAGCGCGAGGTGCGCGACGAAAGGCGGCTGCCGGTCAACCATTTGCCGGCGGGGGCAATGGAGCAGCGGACCGTCATGCGTTACGCCTACGATATGCTCGGTAACCGCATCCACCAGTTCAGCATGGAGGCCGGCGCGCGCTGGACGTTGAACGACGCGGCCGGCAAGCCCATCCGCGCTTGGGACAGCAGAGGCCACAAGTTCACGGCAGCCTACGACGCGCTGCGCCGGCCGGTGGAGCAAATTGTGCGCGGCTCGACTGGAGAATCCGACCCGCGCACGTTGAATCGCGACATCCTAGTGGACAAGATCGAGTACGGAGAGAGCCGGGCCAACGCCGAAATGCTCAACCTGCGCACCCGCATCTTCCGGCGCTCCGATTCGGCCGGCACCGCCACCAACGCCCGGCTCGATGCGGGCGGCAACCCCATCGAATCTTACGACTTCAAGGGCAACCCGCTGGGCAGCACCCGTCGGTTGATCAGTGATTACAAGGCGATCCCCGATTGGCTGCTCAACCCGCAACTCGACGGCGAGACCTTCGAGGCCAGCACCAGCTACGACGCGCTCAACCGCCCCATCCAGTCTGTCGCAGCGCACAGCAGCCTGGGGCGGGGCAAGTTCAACGTCATCCAGCCGGTGTTCAACGAAGCCAACTTGTTGGAACGGGTGGACGTGTGGCTGGAGCGCGACGCTGAGCCCGCTGCGCTTCTGGACTCTGCCGCTGAGGCCGCGTCACCGGTTGGCGTGACCAACATCGACTACGACGCTAAAGGCCAGCGCCAGCGGATCGATTACAAGAACGGTACCAGCACGGTCTATGACTATGACCCGCTGACCTTCCGGCTCGCGCAGCTTCTCACCTGCCGCAATGCGGTTGAGTTCCCCGGTGACGATCCGCAACCGCCCGTGGCCGGCTGGCCGGGGCGCCAGTTGCAGAACCTGCGTTACACCTACGACCCAGCTGGCAACATCACCCACATCCACGATGACGCGCAGCAGGCCATCTACTTCAGGAACAAGCGCGTCGAGCCGAGCAACGATTACACCTACGACGCGCTCTACCGGCTGATTCAGGCTAGTGGCCGCGAACATCTGGGGCAGAGCAATGGCGCGCCCAACCCGCCGGCGTCGCCCGATGCCGTCAACGCGTTCCACACCCGTCTTGACCATCCTGGCAACGGCAACGCCATGGGCACGTACATTGAACGCTATGTGTACGACGCTGTCGGCAACTTCCTGCAGATGCAGCATCGCGGGAGCGACCCGGCGCACGCGGGCTGGACGCGTGCCTACGACTACTTGGAGACCAGCCTCATTGAAGACGGCAGCGCCGGAGCGCCGTTCAAGACCAGCAACCGCCTGACGCGCACGACGCTCAATCCGAACGGCGCTAACCCGCCGCAGGTCGAGCCTTACCAGCACGACGCCCACGGCAATATGGTGCGCATGCCGCACCTGGGCGGCGGGTTGCCCGGGCCGAACATGCACTGGGACTACAAGGACCAGTTGTGTCAGACCGATCTGGGCGGCGGCGGCGCGGCCTTCTACGTCTATGACGCCTCGGGCCAGCGCGCGCGCAAAGTGTGGGAGAAGGCACCGGGCCTGACCGAAGAGCGCATCTACTTCGGCGGCTTCGAGATCTTCCGCAAGCACAACGGCCCCATCGGTGCCGGCACCGCCACGCTGGAGCGCGAGACGCTGCACGTGATGGATGACAAGCAGCGCATCGCCTTGGTGGAGACGCGCACGCTCGATGCGGCGGGCAACGACCAGGCACCTCGGCAACTGATCCGTTACCAGTTCGGCAACCACCTCGGCTCGGCCAGTCTGGAGCTGGATGAGCAGGGGCAGATTATTTCGTATGAAGAATATGCGCCTTACGGCAGCTCGACGTATCAGGCGGTGCGCAGTCAGACCGAGACGGCGAAGCGGTATCGGTACACGGGGAAGGAGCGGGATGCGGAGAGCGGGCTGTATTACCACGGGGCGAGGTACTACGCAGAGTGGTTGGGACGGTGGACGAGTATTGATCCGGCTGGTCTGGCCGATGGGACGAATCTTTACCACTACGCGTCATGCGATCCCGTTCAACTCGCCGACCCCGACGGAACCCAGCCGCGCTCCCCCGTCCCGGTTCCCGGGCAGACTCCATTCAACTTTTTTTCGGAGAGCCCGGCTCTGCCCAACTGGCAAAGAGCGGTGAATGAAGTCCTTGAACCAAGATTCCGAGGGGGTTCGGTCGAGGAGAATCTACGTCGCTTCGAGCAACGAGTTCAGAGGTTGCCACCAGGCAGCGGACGGACACCCGGAACTCAAAGTCATTACGCCAGGAGCATTTTCAATCAGGCGAGATCGCGGTTCTACATGATGGAGGCGTCAAACCCTTCGTTCAGCTACAGCCCAACTGAGCGTACGCAGTTACTACGAGGTCGTGCACCAAGGCCAGGTTTCCAGCTTCATCATGTGGAACATATAGCGCAACGTCCGGGCCAAGCTTTACGAGCGGGGAACCTCGCATTTACTCAAGCTGGGCCAAGCGGCGGACTAACACACGGAAGCGGGCATCATCATCTGCACCATAGTCTTGGCGCACGTCGCTTAGCTCAATTTCAACAGAGTCGAACTGGTGGAACGTCTCCAGCGCATCCAGTCACACCACCGACTACCGCGCCTACCCAGGTAACGCCGACTCCTACAAGTCCTCCAGCACCCCGCCCCATGGCTCCGTTGCAACCTTCCACCAGACCTTTGATGGTGCGTCCTCCTGGTGGTAGTGCACCCAACTCGGGAAGTGGTGGTGGAGGCGCGGCGGGAAACATCTTGCTGATCCTTCTCCTACCGCCGATTGAGAACTTCTTCGACTTCGTCAAGGGGGGACTCCGACTCGACCCTGAAGCACGGATGCGTCACGCCGACGTTCTTCATATAACCCGAGAGGATCGAGCTGCAGCGGAAACCGCTCGGTCACATAGGGAATTCGAAGCCTTCGTTCGACAGGCTGCTGAACAGCAAGGGATTTCCGAGGATGAGGTGAGACTCCGAATGGAAGAAGGTGCGCGTCGAGGACCTTCTTATCCCACAATCGGGCCAGTTCCGTGAGCAATTGGAGCAATCAGGGACAGACCACGAATATTTGCAAACATAAAGTTAAGCAACCAAGCCATACGGTGAAGCAAGATGAACATCGACCCCCAGAAATTCTTCATCGGCCTGATGGATGTCTTCTCCATCCTGCTGCCGGGCGCGCTGCTCACTTATCTGCTGATGGGCGAGGTGGGTCCGGTCGTGCTGGGGGATCGCTATGCCACGCTCGTCGGCGCGGAAGCCTGGGCCGCGTTCCTGGTCGCGAGCTATCTCCTTGGCCATTTGGTCTTTCTCCTCGGATCCTGGCTGGACGAGTTCTACGACTGGACCCGCCGCCACACGCTCGATGCGCAGATCGCTCAACTCGCCCGCCGCGGCCATCTGCTGCCGTGGCCTGCCCGAGCGCTGGTCTGGCTGGTGTTCAAGGGCGAGCGCAACCTGGCTGTCGAGCGGGCGGTGAAGATCAAGCAGCAGGCGCTTGACTCGCTGCAGGCCAAGGATGCGATCAACACCTTTCAGTGGAGCAAGGCGTGGCTGAATGCTGAAAGTCCAGCGAGCTTGGCCGTCGTCCAGCGGTTCGAGGCCGACTCCAAGTTCTTCCGCTGCTTCACGGTCGTGCTGCTGCTCCTGCTCATCGCGTGGCCCTGGCAGCAGCAATGGCCGCTGTCCGGCATTCCCATTGTGCTCGCGCTGCTCCTGCTGGCGCTGTGGCGCTACATGGAGCAACGCCACAAGGCCACCAACCAGGCCTACTGGTCCGTCATCACGCTCATGGCGAAGGACGGCAACGTTGTCCTCGACAAGGCAGCGCCCGGGGGCGGCAGTCCAAGCCATGCCGGCGGCGTGGTATTCCGCACGCGCAGAGGTAAGACCGAATACCTGCTCGTCGAAGCCAAAAACGATCCAAGCCAGTGGGTGCTGCCGAAGGGGCATGTGGAAGAAGGCGAGCAGCACTGCGAAACCGCCGTGCGCGAGGTGCGTGAGGAAACCGGCGCGTGGGCGCGCATCGTCCACGACTTGGGAGATGTGGGCTGGCCTATCGCTGCTCCAACCGTCACCACGCGCTTCTTCCTGATGCGGGCGATTGGCCGCGGGTTGCAACAGGACAAGGACCGCAGACACGAGTGGCTAACGCTGCAAAACGCTCTGGCACGGGCCAGCTATACCGAGACGCGCAATCTGCTGGAGGCTGCCGA